>CATQHX010000076.1 GCA_958296065.1 Vicinamibacterales bacterium
GAATGCGCCGGCTGCCGGAGAAGGCCAGCACATGCTCGATGACGCGGCGAAGCTCTCGAACGTTTCCCGGCCAGTCGTGGGACATGAGCGCATCCACGGCGCACGGCGCCAGAGAGCGCCCGGACGACTCCTCGTGCTGTCGCAGGAAATGGTCGGCCAGCAAGAGGATGTCTCCCCGGCGTTCGCGCAGGGGCGGCACGTGAATCTCGACCCCGCTGAGTCGATAGAACAGGTCCGAGCGGAAACTGCGCTTCTCGACCATGCTGCGCAACCGCCGGTTGGTCGCCACGATCAAACGGACATCGAGCGTCCTGGTGCAGTGTGATCCGACGCGTTCGACGGCAAGTTCCTGCACGACGCGCAACAGCTTCGCCTGGGCCGCCGCGGACAGGTCGGCGACCTCGTCGAGAAACACCGTCCCTTCGTTCGCCAACTCGAATTTCCCTGCCCGCCCTCTCACTCCCGTGGCCGTCCGGTCCTCGATACCGAACAGTTCCGCCTCGACCAGCGTGTCGACGATGGCGGCACAGTTGACTGCAACGAACGGACCCTCGCTCCGCGCGCTCTGCTCGTGAATCTGGCGGGCGACAAGCTCCTTGCCGCACCCGCTCTCGCCCTCTATCAACACCGCGAAGTCGGTAGTCGCCACCCGCGCGATCTGGTCTCGCAGTCTGGCCATCCGCGAAGCACGACCAATCAGCGGCGACGGTGAATCAGATGCCTGCATGTTCGCTCAATCCCTCCGAGACTCGACCCCGGTCTGCACCAATCAACATCGGTGCCAAGTCGGGAACACTGCGTTTCACGGCACATCGACGCCGTCGAATGCCATGTCCCGAGTCTCGGATCACTCCGACGGGTAGCTGCTTTCTGCCGGAATCGGAATGCAGACCGGTGCGGCCGCCAGGAAGGGAACTCGCTACTCCGGCGCGATCATCGCGTGCGCCACCTTCCTGTCTGGAAGTCGAACTGGTGGATTCGCGCGCGAGCCGTCGCACCGAGAATTCTCACCGCCGCCTGATGCCCTTCCCGACTTCTGAGATACAGGGTGCCCGAGGTTGCGGTGCCCAGCGGGGTCACTGCCAGGATGTCGCTCACACCCAGGCGAATCGGATCGGCGGCGGTCCCTGCCGGTGCCGTGGCACCGATGGCCGGTGTCGCCGCGCTCAGCTCGAAGCGCACCCCGCCGAAGTGGTCGCCGAGGCGAGTCTCCTCGTCGATCGGCAGGTCGACGCCACCGGTTATGTCCGATGTCCGAACGCCGTTTCCGTTCGTATCCACGTAAGTCCGGAATCGGACGCCGTCAGCGTCGGCCACGAACCTTATGCCGACCGAAGCGCCCCTCCGGGCCGCGCTGGCGCGCGCGAGCATGAACCGCCCGCTCATGAACCGGGCAGCATCGATGACCCGCTGCTCGTGCCTGCCCGCGGTCACCAGTGGCACCGAAATCCCGACCGCGACAACGACGATGCCAGTTGCGACAGCGGTCTCGACAAGCGTTGCGCCGCGTTCGAACACGGAAGTGCCTCCGTCCGGATGCGGGGCAAGGTCCCGACGCCGGAACCTTGCCCCGTGGAACTGGCCCGGAAACCGTCACCTCACGGCTCCGCTTTCCGCCCAACCAACCCTCTCGAGGAGTCTGCCGCGTTCTACGGCGCAGATTCCTTGCGGCCCGCGGGTGTGTCCACCCGAATGAGCGACCTCAGACGCAGGAAGGTCCTCTCGCCAATCCCGCGCACGTTCATCAAGTCCTCGATCCTCTCGAACCCGCCATGTTCCTCCCGGTACTCGATGATGCGCTGCGCCGTCCGCTCGCCGACCCCGGGCAGGGTCCGCAACTCCGCCGGCGTAGCGGTATTCAGCTCCACGGTCTCCCGCTCCGTCGGCTCCGAATTCTGGAGCGATGGAACCCCGGGCTCGGCGAGTGCCTGACCGTGAAGGCCAAGAACGAGGAATCCGGCGCACACCACCGTCAGCACGAACGCACGTTGCATGGTCAACCTCCCGGTTGTCTGGTACTGCCGGCCGGCAGCCGCCTGCCAAGCGTCACTCGGCCCCGCTCGGAAGCAGCACACAAGAAGAGAAATCGAGGCGCGCCGGCCATTCTTTGTCGGAGCCGCCTCTCACCGAAGCAAGATGCGCGCCATTCGAGCGCAAGCAGTCCCTCGAAGCACCGATCTCCGGTGCAGCCGTGCTTCCGGAATCGAGCGCGGGACACGACCCCATGGGGACGCACGCCGCGCAACCGTCACCCGGAGTTGCCCGTCGCCAGGACGGACGGACGGCAGGGACGCGACGAACCCGGCGGATCAGCGCGCGAAGTGCCCGAAGACACGCACCGGAGGGGCATGTTCCGGCACGTCGGCACCGCGGCAACCGGCGGAGACATGTTCAGGCGAGAAGCAGAGCATCTGTTATCATGAAACGTTTGGCCAGATGCCGCCGACCGCAACAGATAACCTCGCCGTCCTCGGTGCGCAGTGGGGCGACGAAGGCAAGGGCAAGATCGTAGACCTCTTGAGCCCCGCCTTCGCCGTCGTCGCCCGCTCGCAGGGTGGGCACAACGCGGGCCACACGGTGATCGTCGACGGCGACGAGTTCATTCTGCACCTGATCCCCTCGGGCATCCTGCATCCCGGGGTCACCTGTGTGATAGGCAACGGCGTCGTCGTCGATCCGGCAGCCCTGTTCGCCGAAATCGACCAGTTGCAGTCCCGGGGCATCGACACTGGAGGCCGCCTTCTCGTCAGCAGCCGCGCGCACGTGATCCTGCCGTATCACCGCGATCTCGAGGCGGCGTCCGAGGACCGGCTCGGCGCGCAGCGCATCGGGACCACCTCGCGCGGCATTGGGCCGAGCTACGAGCACAAGGCCGCCCGCTGCGGCGTACGGATCGGCGACCTGGCCGATGCGCGCCCCGGCGGACGCCTGGCGGCACAGATCGAGAGCAACGTCACGGCGCGCAATCGAGCCGTCACCGGGCCCGCTCTGGACTGGCGGCAGGTTCTGGAGGAAGCCGCACGCGTCTGGGAGCGACTGCAACCCATGGTTGCGGACACGTCGCGCTATCTGAACGACGCGCTGGACGCGCGGCGGCCGGTGCTCTTCGAAGGCGCGCAGGGCACCATGCTCGACATAGACCACGGCACATACCCGTACGTCACGTCGTCGAACGCAACGATCGGTGGCGTGTGCACCGGCCTCGGGGTCGGACCGCGCGTCATAGACGGTGTGCTCGGCATCGTCAAGGCCTATACGACGCGGGTCGGTGAGGGTCCGTTCCCGACGGAGCTGGACGAGCCTCAGGCGGAGCGCCTGCGCGCATGGGGCCGCGAGTACGGCGCCTCGACCGGCCGCCCGCGGCGCTGCGGCTGGTTCGACGCCGTCGGTGTGCGTTATGCAGTGCGAGTGAACGGAATGACCGCGTTGGCCATGACGAAGCTGGACGTGCTCGACAACCTGGACGAGCTCCGCATCTGTACCGGCTATCGCTGTGGCGGCGAGATGCTGACCGATCCGCCGGCAACCATCGGGGAGCTCGCCTCGTGCGAACCGGTGTACGAAACCATGCCGGGGTGGTCCGGCTCCGGGCGGACCGCCGGCGCCAGGGACGAGCGGGATCTGCCGGCAGCGGCGAGAGCATACCTGGAGCGGCTCGAGGAGTTGAGCGGTGCTCCGGTCGCCATCATTTCGACCGGTTCGGACCGGGGCGACACCATCGTGCGCCGCGACTCCCCCGCCGCCCGCTGGCTGGGCTCGTGCGCGCCGGCGGATGAGCGCGACCGCTGATCTCGAGGACGCCATGGCCCCCGATGCGGCCCGTGCGGGTGCGGCGGTGAACGCGATGAACAGAGCACGAGCTGCGCTGTCGGCGAGCCTGCTGACGGCCCTGCTTGCCGCCTGCACCCCGGCGGCAACTCCGGCTCCGACCCCGGCCGAGGCCGAAGCCTTCGTCTCGGCGGCCGAAACGCGTCTGCTCGCATTGCGCGAGGAGGCGACGCGCACCGCGTGGTTCCGGGAGACTTCCCTCGACGGCGTCACCAGCGAGGCGGCAGCGTCCGCGGCGGCGGCGTTGACGGCGGCTGCGGCGGAACTCGCCCGCGGCGCCGCACGGTTCGATGGACTGGACCTGCCGGCACCGACGGCGCGCAAGCTCACGCTCCTGAAGACGACGCCGCCGACCGTCGCACCCGACCACGCCGGATTCGAGGCGGAGCTGGCCGACATCCTCGCCGAGCTGGAGCTCACGTACAGCGCCGGCGCGTACTGTTCGGCGGCCGGCCACGACTGCCTGGACCGCAATGGACTGGAGCGAACGGTCGCGGAACTGCGCGACACCGACCAGTTGCTCGACCTCTGGCACGAGGGCCGGGCGATCGCGTCGACCATGCAATCACGCTACGAGCGGTTGGTGGCGATTGCGAACGCCGGAGCGGTCGAGCTCGGCTATGCCGACGCCGGCGAGAGGTGGCGGTCGGTGTACGGCCTGCCTCCCGATGTACTACCCACCGAGCTGGAGCGGCTCTGGAACCAGGTTCGCCCGCTCTACGAGTCGCTGCATTGCCATGTTCGCAGCGTCCTGGGCGAAGAGTACGGAACCGCAATCGCGCCGCCCGGAGAGGCGATCCCCGCCCACCTGCTGGGCGACCTCGGGGACGGGCGTTGGTCCGCCGTCTACGGACTGGCCGCACCGCGAACGCGCGGCCGTTCCTACGAACCGACTCGCCAGCTCGAGCGCAACCGCGTGAGCCCGTCGGACATGGTGCGCCATGGCGAGCGCTTCCTCGGCTCACTCGGCTTCGATCCGTTACCCGACACCTTCTGGGAGCGCTCCCTTTTTGTGCGGCCGACCGACCGCGACGCCCTTTGCCGCGCCGGGGCCTGGAACCTCGACGGCGAGAACGACCTCCGCCTGACGATGTGCCTCGGCGTCACCGGCGACGACTTCGCCGCGGTCCATCGCGAGCTGGCGCGGGCCTACTATCGGTGGGCGTACCGGTCGCGGGATCCTCTGTTTCGAACCGGTGCCAACGACGCCTTTCTGGAGGCCGCCGGCGACGCGGTTGCGCTGTCGGTCACGCCCGCGTACCTGGTCGAGCTCGATCTGCTGGACAGGGCTCCGTCCGATTCCTACGACGTCCCTTTCCTGCTTCGCAAGGCACTCGACGAGATTGCCGCTCTTCCGTTCGCACTGCTCGTCGATCGCTGGCGCTGGCAGGTCTTCGCCGGCGAAGTGCGACCGGACAGCTATAACCAGGCCTGGTGGGAGCTCAGGGCCGCGTACCAGGGTGTCCGCGCCCCCTTGCCACGGAACGAAGCGGACTTCCACCCCGGCTCGTCGCGTCGTGTCCCGTCCAACCAGCCAGCCGTCCCGGACTTTCTGGCGGGGATCGTGCGGTTTCAGCTCCACCGCGCGCTCTGCGCCGCGGCGGGCAACGACGGACCGCTTCATCGCTGCTCGATCTTCGGAAGTCCCGAGGCGGGCGCCCGGTTGTGGGCGATGATGGAAATGGGAGCAAGCCGCCCCTGGCCCGACGCGCTCGAGGTCGTGACCGGCGCGCGCCAGATTGACACCTCGGCCCTTCTGGACTACTTCGCGCCCCTGGCGGCCTGGCTGGACGAGCAGAACGCGGGTCGCTCCTGCGGCTGGTAGGGCCCCGGCCTGCTCAGCCGCTTCCGGCGTACTCCGCGTCGGTCACCCCCTCGAACCAGGTCGTGATCGACTCGATGTTCACGGCCAGATGGGTCATCGGGCCTTCCGCTGACGCCCCGTGCCAGTGCCGCTCGCCGGCGGCGATGCAGGCGACGTCTCCCTTCTCGATCTCCCGCACCTCCTCGCCGTCGCACTGCAGGCGGCAGCGGCCGTCGAGCACGACGAGAAGCTGCGGTCCGCTGTGCATATGCCAGTGGGTCCGGGCAGCCGGCTCGAACTCGACACGGAAGGCCTTGACCGAGGGAGCATCCGAAAGACCGGGCATGCGCGTCATCCGCGCATGCCCGGTGAACGTGTTCGGATCGGATGCCTCGGACGCGAGCGCCGCGAGCTGGGCAATCCGCATCGGTTCGCTCAGGACGCCGCCGCCGGGCGACCGCCGTGCCGCATGATCATGTAGACCGCTCCGGCCCCGATGAGCGCGACGATGAGCGTCCCCAGATTGATCAGACCGCTCGACACCACCAGATAGCCGACGGAGCCGGGCAGCAGAGCGTAGTACACGAAGGGAATGACCGTCATGCGAATGACGGTGCCCTCACGCCCGAGCAGGCCGACGACCGCGGAGGCCGCCACGACGTTGTGGACGCAGATCATGTTTCCGGCCGCGCCGCCGATGGCCTGCAGTGCGACGATCCAGGTCGGATCCACGCCGATCCGCTCACCCATCCCGAACTGGAAGAGCGAGAACATCATGTTGCTGACGGTATTGCTGCCGGCCACGGCCGCCCCGATCCCGCCGATGAACGGCGCGAAGATCGGCCAGACGCCGCCGACGAGACCCGCTACGCCGTCCGCCAGAACGATTGGCATCTGATCGTAGCCGGCACCTCCGCCACCACTGTTCAGGAACACCTGCACCATCGGTACGGTGAAGACCAGGGCGACCGAGGCCGACGCCGACACCTTGAGCGAGGTCGACCAGGCCTTGACGTACCGATCGCCGGGGATCCGGTGCAGCCCCATGGTGATGAGCGAGGCGACGATGAAGAGCGTGCCCGGCAGGTAGAGCGGCTGGAAGCTGGCGGTGATCGCCGTGCCGAAGATCTCGGGCCAGCTCACCACCCAGGCCTGCAGAAAGGTGCGAAACGGATCGACAAGCCGCGACGAGAGCAGCAGCAGCGCGACGACCGCGTACGGCAACCACGCCTTGAACAGGCTCATCGAACCGCCGTGGGCCACGTCCCTTACTTCGATCGACCCTGTCCACTCGGCCGGCCAGTTCTCCTTCCGGTCGAAGTCCCACGCCTCGTCCGGCTTGGGGATGAGGAAGCCGGCGCGGGCGGCGCTCACGACGATGATCAGGCCGGCCATGCTGCCCATCAGTGCCGGGAACTCCGGCCCGAGGAAGTAGGCGGCGGCGAAGTACGGCACGGTCATGGCCAGGGCCGCGAAAATGGCGAAAGGCCATACCTGGAGCCCCTCGGCGAGCGAGCGGCTCTTGCCGAAGAAGCGGGTCATGAACGAGACGAGAATGAGCGGGATCAACGTGCCCGCGATGGCGTGCAGGATGGCGACCTTCAGCCCGATGAACGCCAGAAAGTCGGTCCACTCCGCATACCCCGCCTCGGCGGCAAAGGCGACGATCTCGGGATTGGCCCCCTGCCCCAGCCCGGTGTTGACGCCGACCAGAATGGGCGTGCCGAGCGCCCCGAAGCTGACCGGGGTGCTCTGGATGATCATCCCCGCGGTCACCGCGGCCATGCCGGGAAACCCGAGACCGACGAGCAGCGGCACGGCAACCGCCGCCGGAGTGCCGAAGCCGGCCGAACCTTCGATGAAGGCGCCGAACAGCCAGGCGATGATGATCACCTGCACGCGCCGGTCAGGCGTGATATCCGTGAATCCCTGCCGGATCGTCTTGATGGCGCCGCTCTCCTGCAGCGTGTTGAGCAGCAGGATGGCGCCGAAGATGATGTAGAGCAACGTGAAGGCGATCACGAGCCCGTTGATCGTCGCCGCCGCGACCTGCAGACCCGGCACCTGCCAGACCAGCCAGGCGAGTGCGGCGGCTACCAGGTACGAGAGCGGCATCGCCCGACTCGCCGGCCACCGGAGCCCGACGAGGAAGACGGCGACGGTGATGATCGGCAACAGCGAGAGAATCGTCAGCATCGAGGGAGTCCTCCTCAGAGGCGGCCTATGGTACCGGAAGACGGATCATCACACAACGACGCGATCCGACGGACGCGTGGTACGATGCCGCATGGCGCGTGTGGTGACGGTGGCCAGGGCCGAGAGCTTCGGACCGGGGGCTCGCAAAAAGGTCTACGCCGGCGACCGGCGCATCGCAGTCTTCAACGACGCTGGAACGCTGCATGCGGTCGACGACGCCTGCACGCATTCCGGTGGTTCTCTCTCCGAAGGACCGTGCGAGAACGGCGTCGTCACCTGCGCCTGGCACGGGGCGCAGTTCCGATTGAGCGACGGCAAGGGCCTCGGCCCACCGGCCTACCGCGGGGTGACCGTGTACCCGATCTCGGTGGCCGACGGAGCCGTGGTCGTGACGATCGACGACGCGTAGCTGGCCTACCCTGCTTGGCGGACTCCCGCTGCTCGCGAGACGCAACGTGATTCACGAACGCCCCGCCCTCGAACGCCGGGTGCTCTCGGTACTCGACGCCGAACCCGCCCGCATACCGGTGATCGTCGGCGGTTGCGGCAGCGGACGAACGTCGCTGCTCACCCGCCTGGCCGCGCGTCTCGGAGACCGGCACAGCCGATACATCGACGTCGAGCGCATCTCTTCGACGCCGGAGCGCATCCTGGCCGCCTTGACCCGGGACTCGCCGTCCGCGGTCGGCGACCTCGCCATACAGCTTCCGGCGGGACGACAGGCCCCGCGGGCGGCGTTCGACGCACTGCTCGCGTTCCTCGAACGCCGCGAGGTCCAGGTTCTGCTGCTGGACGAGTGGCTGGAGCTCCGAACCCTGGAGAGCTTTCCCGGACTCCGGGGCGCCATGGGTGAGATATCCGAGACGCTCGCACGGAGCCCGGAGCGGTTCATCCTGGCCAGTCGGTTCGCAAACCGCACCCGGCGGCTGCTGGACCGCTTTTCGTCACGCATCGAGCTCGTGCGCCTGCCACCACTGAATCCGAGCGAGGTGGCCGGGGCGCTGCCAACGAGCCCGGAAGGCCCGGACGACCCCGGGCGGACCGAGATCGGCCGTCTCGTGCATGCGCTGACCGCGGGGCGTCCGGGCTACGTGGGAGCGCTCGCCGCGGACCTCTATTCCCGCAAGAGTGGGTGGGGAGACCCCATCAGTGTGCTCGCGGCCCAGATGGAGGCGGGAACACCGCTGAGTCGGCTCTGTCGCTTTTCGTACGAGCTGCGGTTGCATCGGGCACGTGGATACGGTGCCCTCAAGGCGATTCTGGGCATCCTCGCCGACGTCGAACCGCTGACGCTGACGGAAATCGCCCGGCGTCTCGGCCGCACGCCGGGGTCGACGAAGGACTACCTCTCGTGGCTCGAAGACGTCGACCTGATCGCTCCGAAGGAAAAGCGCTATCGATTCAGCGACCCGCTGTTGCGCCTGTGGGTTCGGCTTCACGGCCGGGCGACCCCTCCCGGCGACCGGGAACGGGTACTGGCGGTGCAGGAGTACGCAGCCGCGCGTCTCGCATCCGGAGAGAAGCCGGCCGCACCGCCCGCTCCCCGGCTTGAGGTGCCGCCACCCCGCCGGCCGCACAACCTCATCGAGATCGACTGAAGTCAACCGACGTCTGTCCCGTCGACCTTCCGGCTCGCCGGCGCGTCCACGCGAATGAGCGGTCTCAGACGCAGAAAGGTCTTCCCGCCGATCCCACGGACGTTCATCAAGTCCTCGATCCTCTCGAACCCTCCGTGTTCCTCCCGGTACTCGACGATGCGTTCGGCCGTGCCCTCGCCGATCCCCGGCAGGGTCGGCAGCTCCTCCGCCGTCGCGGTGTTCAAGTCCACGGTCTCCGGCGGTGCGCCAGCCGCCAGCACCGCCAACGCCTGCCGGGCAGCCTCCCGCTCGGCCGCCTTCTTGCTTTGTCCGGACCCGGTGGCGACGAGTCGCTCGCCGACGAGCACCTCCACCGCGAACTCCTTCCGGTGATCCGGGCCGGTGGTGTTCGCCAGACGGTACTCCGGCAGCGGTCGCGCGCGCGCCTGGAGCCATTCCTGCAGCGCCGATTTGTGATCGCGCGTGCCGGCAGTCACGCCGTCCCGCCGCAGACGTTCGAGCAGGGGCCGAAACGCCCGATCGAGGAACGCCGCGGCCGCCGGATACCCCCCGTCGAGGTAGATCGCGCCGATGACCGCCTCGAACGCATCCGCAATCAGCGAGCGCTTCCGCCGACCACCGGTCTTCTCCTCCCCGCGGCCGAGCAGCAAGTGGTCACCGAGCAACAAGTGGTCACCGAGCTCCGCGAGAGTGGCGGCCGACACGAGCTGGGCGCGCGCCTTCGACTTGCGACCCTCGTCGTAGTCCGGAAACTCCCGAAACAGGCGATCCGCCATCACCAGTCCGAGCACGGCATCGCCGAGGAACTCGAGCGACTCGTTGTCTTCCACAACCCCGGTTGCGTCCTCGTGGGCGCGCGAGCGGTGCGTCAGCGCCTGATCGAGCAGACCGCGGTCGGAGAACGAGTAGTCCAGACGCTGCTCGAGCAGCGGACGTTCCTTCTCCAGTTCGTCGGCGCCGGCCCGCGCGCCGGAACGATAGTCGTCGAGCAGCCGCACCGCGCGATCCGCCTCGTCCGCACGGACCGACACGCGCACCTCTCCGAGCCCGTCGATGGCCAGCGGGAACACCGCATGGGACACGTCCGAAGACAGGACGGCGCGTATGCCGTGCGTCTCCAGCAGCGCTCGAGCAACATTCGCCTCGACATCCGATTGCGTGCGCAGCACCACCTCCAGGCCGGTCAAGACTGCGCTCCCGGCTCCACCGTGAATGCCCCGGGCCGGTGGGACGCACCGGTCGATCCCACCTCGTCGACGCGCAGCAACACCATCGTCATGTCGTCATGCTGGTCGGCCGTCCCGACAAAGGCGTCGACGTCACGCACGATGCGCTCGTGCAGCGTCTCCGAGGTGGCGGCCTCGTCATCCTCCAACAGGCGTGCGAGCCTCGCCTCCCCGAACATCTCGTCCTTCTCGTTCATGGCCTCGGTTACCCCGTCCGTAAACAGCACGGCGACATCGCCCGGCCGCACCGCGAGATGGTGTTCCTCGAGCAACTCGGTGAATTGCCGCTCGAAACCGCGCAGGCCGAGCACGAGGCCATCCGGCGCCAGGACGCGAACGACGCGTCGTGCCCCGTTCCGCGAGGCGTACATCAACGGCGTGTGCCCCGCCCGCGCGTAGGTCAGGGTCCCGGCATCGAGATCGACCACCGCGTACAGCATGGTGATGAAGCTGGCACTGTCGAGTGCCCCGGCCAGGAAACGATTGGCTTCTATGAGCAACTGCCGCGGCGACTCGTGGGTCTGGCCCAGACTGAGCATCAGCCCCTTCAGCTCTGCCATGTACAGCGCGGCCGAAGTTCCCTTTCCCGACACGTCGGCAACCAGCAATCCCAACCGTCGCTCGCCGAGCCGGACGAAGTCGTAGTAGTCCCCTCCCACTTCGCGCGCCGGCCGACACACGGCCGTCACCGAGAGTCCCGGAACGGACGTGGGATCGCGCGGCAACAGCGACATCTGGATCTGGCGTGCGAGACGCAACTCGTTCTCGAGACGCTTCTTCTCCGCAGCCTGGTGCAGGAGGCCTTCCACGCTGGCGGTCATCGCGTTGAACGACTCGGCCAGATCGCCCAACTGGTCTCCGGACACGACGCTGATCCGCTGGGTGAAGTCCCCACGTCGAATCCTGTCGGTGCCAACGGACAGGGCGTGAATCGATCCGGTAATCGACCGCGCAAGCACGAGGCCCATCACGAAAGCGGCAAGCTCGATGACCAGAAACAGAACGCCGAGGACGGCCAGGAGAACCAGGAAGAAGAACCGCACGCTCAGCTCCTCGGTCCCTACCCTGGTCCCCAGAAACTGGTCGAAGAACGCGGCCATCGGAACCCTGATCAACAGGTTTCCCGGATCGATGGCGCCCGTGGCCCAGACGACGGGCTCCAGAAAGACGACCCACACCAGCCCCTCCGTCGACGCGAGCCGGGACGGATCGAGTGCATCATCCGCCGCAAGCGCACCCAACGGCGCCAGTTCGACACCGGTGGCGGCCTCCACGCGATCCCGCACGGCCGCGTCCAGAGGGACATCAACGACAACCGTACGGACGGACGGCCTTTCCACTCGCACCACGGACCGAATCCTGAGGGGCCACCCCGGCCCGAGCGTCACGAGTCCCGCGAATTCCTGCCCGCGAATCCACTGGGGGGCTCGGTCCGGCCGCAGTCCATTGCTCCACGAACCGATGTCGGCCGCGATGCTCCCGGCGGACTCGTCGAACACCAGTGCCGAAACACCCGGATACTCCGACCGCATCGTCGCAAGCAGCGGCTCGATCCCGGCGGAAGCCTCCATGCCGCTCGACAGCCGCGCGCCGATAGCTGTCGCGGCCACTCTCGCATCGGCGACCACGCGATCGAGTTCCCGCCGCACGATCTCGGAACTGGCGGAGAGCATCGAAATCGCACCGGCCACGGTAAAGAACGCCACAACCAGCAGGACCGGCACGAATCCGATGAACACGTACGAGAGGATCAGCTTCCGGCGGACGCGCCACAGCAAACGCCGCCGGAGCCGCGCAACGGACCGCAACAGCAGGTGGCCCAGGCCGATGGCCACGGCGAGAGACGCGCATACGTCCAGCCAGGCGAGTACCGTCTCGCCACCCGTCGTGAAAGGAAACAGGAGGAGCTTCAGGGCCGCGCCGGCCAGCAGCAACCGCCCCGGCCACGACCGCGCAAGGGTTGAAGGAAATGCTCGCAGCCGATCTCGAGCCATCCGTGCTCTATTCAAATCGTATCAGATGGGCGCGACTCTCCAACGGCCCGGCAGCCGGAACAACGACGAATCGCCGCCGCCGACTGCTAGAATGGACCCGATCGCCGACCCGGCGCTCGCCCGGCTTCCATGTCACACGGCCCCTCCCAGCGGAAACCCGCCGTCACGCCCCTGCTACAAGGCAGCTCTCTTGTCGTGCGCGGAATCGCCGGAGGCGCATTCATGGGACTGGCCAATCTGGTACCAGGCATATCCGGGGGAACGATGCTGCTGGCCACGGGCGTGTACCCGCAGTTCATCAGCGCCGTAGCGGAAGTCACGACACTCCGTTTCAGAGCCCCGGTACTGTTTCTGCTGGCGTGCGTCGCCCTGGGCGCGGCCGGCGCCATTGCGGTCGGGGCCGGGGTGATCGGCGCACTGCTCGATCGGTATCCGGCGGCCATGTACTGCCTGTTCATCGGACTCACGCTCGGCGGCGCCCCCCTGCTGTGGCGGCTCCTCCGGCCCGCCGATCGCACCGTGGCCTGCAGTGCCGCCGTCGCCGTCGCGCTCATGGGGCTGCTTGCGGCGGGCGAGCCGGTGCGTGCAGGGACTGGCACGGAGGCAGCCGGCGCGACTTCCGCCATGCTCGCGATTGCCGGTTTTGCCGGCGGCGCCGCCATGATCCTGCCGGGGGTCTCCGGCGCCTACCTGCTGCTCGTTCTGGGTCAGTACCGAGCCATCGTCGACGCAGTCGCGTCGGTAGTCGCAAGCGCGCGCGCGGGGGACGCCGCCGCCGTCGCGGCTACCCTGCCGATCCTCCTGCCGGTGGCTGTCGGCGTGGGGCTCGGAGTGGTGGGGGTGAGCAACCTCGTAAAGCTGCTCCTCACCAGGTACCGCCGCGCGACTCTCGGTTTCCTGCTGGGCCTGCTGCTGGGCTCCGTAATTGGATTGTGGCCGTTCCCGACCGTTCCCTCGGCCCCACAGGCCGGCGCCGGTGTGGCGCTGGCGGCAACGGGCTTCGTCGTTTCCTGGACGATCGCGCGACTCGAAGGCGGCGCATGAGCCCGACGACCTCACGCATCGCCGGTCGACTCCACGACCCACGCGAGGTACTCCGGGTTGCCGTCCACCACCGGCAGAACGACCAGTTCCGGCACCTCGGCGGGATGCAACTCTCGCACCCGCTCCCGTAGCCGCTCGATCCGGTCTGCCGTGGTCTTGATCATCACGAGCTGCTCGTCGTCCTCCTCGATCCCCCCACGCCAGCGGTACACGGACCGCACCGCCAGGTGCGTCGTGACGCAAGCTGCAAGGCGCTCCTCGACCAGGGTCCGGGCGAACTCGCCCACGTCCGAACCCTCCGGCCACGTCGTCCAGGCCACCACCGCCGAAACAGAGTCGTTCAGCATCCGCTCACGATATCGCAGACGCCGTCGCGCCTCCCCTCTGCTCACAGGGCGCACAGGCTTCCGACCGGACCGTTGACCGGCCGGCGGCCCCGTGGTACAGTCTTCGCTTCAGGTTACGACGCGGGGTGGAGCAGTCCGGTAGCTCGTTGGGCTCATAACCCAAAGGTCGGGGGTTCAAATCCCCCCCCCGCTACCAACCTGACGGCCTTGCCTTCCGTTCTCTCTGGACGGCATCCGTCTCCGAAGCCTGACTGCGCAGCAAGAAACCGGTCGCTGCAGCCTGAAGCAAAGCCCCCGGCGGACGAGTACCATCGCCGTGGCGGGACCAGCGCCGCTCCGGGAGCCGGCCAGGCCGTCGAACACCGCGCCGTCTAGCAATCCTCTCCACCGCGCCATCGGCAGGAGTCCAGGCGCCTCCGGCACGGGTCGCCGGCGACCCGTGACCATTCTGGGTAGTGCATTGGCTCTGGTGTTATAGTGGGCTCCGTTGCCTGGACCCGCGCTACTGGTCCATGGCGAACATCTGCCGGGTGTCTCGATTCGAGGAAGGAGTCCGGGAATGAAGCTCGTCACCGCGATCATCAGGCCCCATGTAGTCGACGACGTGCGCGACACGTTGTCCCGCCTCGGCGTGACCGGTCTGACCGCGACCGAGGTGAAGGGGTTCGGACGCCAGAAGGGACACACCGAGATGTACCGCGGCGCGGAGTACTCGATCGATTTCGTTCCCAAGGCGAAGATCGAGGTGGTCGTCAACGACGACAAGCTCGACGCAGTCGTCGACGCGGTCAAGTCGGCGGCCCGCAGCGGACAGATCGGCGATGGCAAGATCTTCGTGAGCGACATCCAGCAGGCGGTTCGCATTCGAACCGGCGAGATGGGTTCCGACGCGCTCTGACGTCATCCACGCCGGCCCGGCGTGGTGTCCCGTTCCGGTGAGCGGCCGCGTGGACCGTGACGTTCGTGTTTCCGGACCAGCCCCGAAGGACCAGACCATGACCCACTACCTGTCGAGAATCGCCTTCATCGTCGCCACCATCGTCGTGTTGGTGCCGCGCCTCGCCGGGGCTCAGGAGAACGGCATCGATTCCGGCGACACGGCCTGGATGCTGACGGCGAGCGTGCTCGTGCTCTTCATGACCATCCCCGGCCTGTCACTGTTCTACGCCGGTCTGGTCCGTTCCAAGAACGTGCTGTCGGTGATGATGCAGTGCTTCGCGCTCACCTGCATGGTCACGATTCTCTGGACCGCCTACGCCTACGGGCTGGCATTCGGCGACGGGGGCGGCCTGAACGCCTTCATCGGCGCCGGCAAGCTGTTCCTCTTGGATGTCGGCGTCGAGACGGTGTCGGGCTCGATTCCCGAGTCCGTGTTCCAGATGTTCCAGTTGACGTTCGCCATCATCACCCCGGCGCTGATCGTCGGCGCGTTCG
The DNA here is from genome assembly GCA_958296065.1 of Vicinamibacterales bacterium. Classification (GTDB taxonomy): domain Bacteria; phylum Acidobacteriota; class Vicinamibacteria; order Vicinamibacterales; family UBA8438; genus WTFV01. The sequence continues at coordinate 15,472 of CATQHX010000076.1, forward strand.
CGGAGCGCATGAAGTTCTCCGCCATGATGGTGTTCATGGCCCTCTGGCTGACGGTCGTCTACGCGCCGGTGGCCCATTGGGTCTGGGGCGGAGGCTGGCTCGGCGACCTGGGCGTGCTCGACTTCGCGGGCGGCACCGTCGTGCATATCAACGCCGGCGTCGCGGCCCTGGTGCTGTGCCTCGTCATCGGCCGGCGCAAGGGTCATCCCGGCACGCCGATGCCGCCCAACAGCCTCGTGCTGACCGTCGTCGGCGCCTCGATGCTCTGGGTCGGCTGGTTCGGGTTCAACGCCGGCAGCGAGTTGGCCGCCGACGGTGTCGCCGGCATGGCGATGGCGGTCACCCACATCGCGACGGCCACCGCCGGCTTCACCTGGATGATGGTGGAGTGGAGGACTCACGGCAAGCCGAGCGTCCTTGGCATCGCCACCGGCGCGGTCGGCGGACTCGTGGCCATTACGCCCGCCTCCGGGACGGTCGGCCCGCTCGGCGCCCTGGCCATCGGCGCCGCGGCCGGCGTGTTCTGCTACCTCGGCGCCGGCAGTTTGAAACGGTACTTCGGCTACGACGACTCTCTCGACGTCTTCGGCGTGCACGGCGTGGGCGGTTTCGTCGGCGCCATGCTGACGGGCGTGTTCACCGCCGAAGCGTTCGGCGGCGCCGGCCTGGACAACGGCATTGGCACGCAGGTCTGGCTGCAGTTCGTCGGGGCCGCGGCCACCATCGCCTACTCGGGCGTGCTCACCTTCGTGCTGGCGAAGGCGATCGACGCCACGATGGGCCTGCGTGTCACCGCGGCGGAGGAGTCCGAGGGGCTCGACATCTCCCTGCACGACGAGGCCGGTTTCAACCTGTAGCCCGACACTGGCCGCCTGCGGCTCCGCGCCGCCCAACCGGTCCTGGCCAGGAGTCTGCGCCGTTCTGCGGAGCAGGCTCCTGGCGGTCACCGACCGTCTGGATGCACGGGGTTCCCGCCACCGGGTCGGAACCCCGTGGCCGGCCTCATCCCTTCTGCTCGACGCGGCGGACGAGCGCTTCGACGACGGCAGCGGTCATCGCATCGCCACCGAGATCGCGGGTGACGACCGTGCCCTCCGCAAGTTGCGCCTCGATCGCCCCGACAAGCGCGGCGGCCGCCTCCCCCTCTTCCAGGTGTTCGAGCATCATCGCCGCCGTCCACACCTGCGCGATCGGGTTGGCGACGCCCTGCCCCGCGATGTCGGGCGCGGAGCCGTGCACCGGTTCGAACATCGACGGCGCGGTCCGCTCCGGGTTCAGGTTGGCGCCCGGCGCGAGGCCGATGGAACCCGCGATCGCGGGACCGATATCCGAGAGGATGTCGCCGAACAGGTTGCTGGCCACGACCACGTCGAACCAGTCGGGGTGCTGCACGAAGTGCGCAGCCAGGATGTCGATGTGAAACTGGTCGGTGGTGACGTCCGGATACTCCTGCGACAGCGCGGCGAAGCGCTCGTCCCAGAACGGCATGCTGTGAATGATGCCGTTCGACTTGGTCGCGGAGGTGAGATGCCGCGCCGGCCGGCGGCGGGCCAGCTCGAACGCGTAGCGCAGCACCCGATCGACGCCGCGGCGGGTGAACACCGCCTGCTGGACCGCCATCTCGTCGTCCATGCCGCGATACAGACGGCCGCCGATCTCCGAGTACTCCCCCTCGTTGTTCTCGCGGACGACGACGAAGTCGATCTCCTCGGGCCGGCGATCCGCCAGCGGCGAGCGGACGCCGGGCAGCAGGCGGACGGGCCGCAGGTTGATGTACTGGCCGAAGGTCCGACGGATCGGAATCAGCAGCCCCCACAAGGAGACGTGATCGGGCACACCGGGATAGCCGACGGCGCCGAGGAAGATGGCATCGTGCGGGCGCAACTGCTCGAGTCCGTCCTCGGGCATCATCCGGCCGGTGCGCGCGTGGCGCTCGCAACCCCAGTCGAAGGGGGTCCACCGGCAGTCGAAGCCGAAGCGGCGGCCGGCCGCGTCAACCACCTGCATCGCCGCGGGCACCACCTCCTGCCCGATCCCGTCGCCGGGAATGACCGCAATCGAATAGCTCGCCATCAGGACCTCTTCCCTCTTCTCATGCCCTGGCCCGATCGACCATCGGCCGGCGGCTCCGATTGCCGCCCAAGCCCGACCGGGAGTCTGCACCGTTCTGCGGCGCAGCCTCCCGGACCACTACCGTACCGCCTCGGCGGCGCGCAATGCCGTGATCTCATCCTCTCCGAAGCCGGCCGCGGCCAGCACCTCGTCCGTGTGCTGGCCGAGCAGCGGCGCGGGACGGCCCGGTGTCAGCGGCGTGCCGGAGAGCTTGATCGGCGTCCCCAGGGTCGACAGCGAGCCCAGCGTGGGATGCCGCGTCTCGACGACCATCTCCCGCGCCCGCACCTGCGGGTCCCGCATCACCTCGCGGTAGTCGTTGATGGGCCCACACGGGATGTCGTGCGCCTCCAGTCGCTCCAGCCAGTAGTCCCGCGGCTGCTGCGAAGTAACCCGCTCGATGAGGTTCGCGAGCGCCGTCCGGTTCTCGACACGCCCGGAATCGCTCTCGAAGCGTTCGTCGCGAAGCCATTCGGGATGGCCGAGCAGCTCCGCCAGACGCCGAAAGATCCGGTCGTTGGCGGCGCCGAGGGTGATGTAACCGTCCGCGCAACGCACGGCCTGGTACGGGGCGCTCATGCGGTGTGCCGAACCGAGCGGTCCCGGCACGACGCCCTTCGAGAACAGCTCCGTCGCCTCCCATACCGACAGTGCCACGCCGGAATCGACGAGCGACGTATCGACGTGCTGCCCCTCTCCCGTCCGCGCCCGCGCGTGGAGCGCGGCCAGGATGCCGCAGGCAGCGAAGAGCCCGGCTCCCAGATCGGTCAGCGGCACCCCTACCTTCACGGGCGGGCGATCCGGCTCTCCGGTCACCGACATCAACCCCGACACGCCCTGGGCGACCAGGTCGAATCCTCCCTTGTGCGCCGCCGGTCCGGTCTGACCGTAGCCCGAGATCGACGCATAGACGAGACGGGGATTGAGCTCGCGCAGTGCGTCGTAGCCTAGGCCGAGCCGGCCCAGCACGCCGGGGCGGTAGTTCTCGATGAACACGTCCGCGTGCGACGCCAGCCGCCGCAGCACGTCGGCTCCCCCGGGGGCCTTCAGGTCGACGACGATGCCGCGCTTCCCGCGATTGACCGCGTTGAACGACGCGCTGTCGCTGCCGCGCGCACCGGCCATCCGACGTGAGGAGTCGCCCGCCGGCGACTCGACCTTGATCACGTCGGCACCCATGTCGCACAGTAGCATTGCGCAGAACGGACCGGCCATGACCTGCGTGACGTCGAGCACGCGAATGTCGTGCAGCGCGCGTGTCATCGGTCCATCATCCGCCGCGCTCCACCGCGGCCACGGAGGTGCTCACCTTGTCGACCCCGCACGTCGTCCTCGATCGGGACGGCCCCATCGCCACCATCACGTTCAACCGGCCGGAGGCGCGCAACGCCATGACCTGGCCGATGTACGACGCCCTCGCGGAGCTGTGCGATACCCTGGAGGGCGACGACTCCGTAAGGGTCGTCGTACTGCGCGGGGCCGGCGGGAAAGCCTTCGTCGCCGGGACGGACATCGGGCAGTTCCTGACGTTTCGCACGGAGGAGGATGGCCTCGAGTACGAGCGCCGGCTCGACGCTGTCGTGGACCGGCTCGAACAGGTAGCCAAACCGACCATCGCCGCCATCGACGGGGCCACGACGGGTGGCGGTTGCGCCATCGCCGCCGCCTGCGACCTGCGCGTGTGCACGACCCGGTCGCGTTTCGGCGTACCCATCGCCCGCACCGTGGGGAACTGTCTCTCGGCCGCGAAACATGCCCTCTTCCTCGATCTCGTCGGTCCTGCCCGCCTCAAGGAGATGCTCTTTACCGGCCGCCTCCTGAGCGCCGCCGAGGCGGCCGCGGCCGGCTTGGTGAACCGCGTCGTGGAACCGGACGAACTCGACACCGTCGTGGGAGAATACGCGGAGACCATGGCCGCCAACGCCCCGCTGACCATCCGCGCCAGCAAGGAGATGATTCGCCGCGTACAGGCCCATCGGCGGATCGAGGCATCGCTCGGCCGCGACCTGATCGTGAGCTGCTACACGAGCGCCGACTTCCGCGAAGGTGTCCAGGCGTTCCTCGACAAGCGCCCGCCCCGCTGGACGGGCCGCTGAGATTCTACCGTGAGGGGATGAGATGACGTGCTCAATTGCCGGACACCGGCGCAACGGCGGCGGACTGACCCGAAAGGCGTTTCTCGAAGTGGCGGGCGCGGCCGCCATGGCCGCGCTGTGGCCCGGCGCGCGCGCCCACGCCCAGGCAGTGCCGGCGCGGGACGCCCGCGAGCGGGTGGCCCGGTTCGTTCGTGAATACGACAGCCAGGGCGACCATCGAACCGGCTCCGCCGTGGATGCGGAGAGCGGCCGCTGGCTGGCCGACCGCGCCGACGATGCAGGCCTCGCCCCGGAAATCGAATGGATGGGGTTCTCCCGCATCGACATCCAGGCCGCCTACGTCGAGGTGGGTGACCGCCGGGCCGAGGGCGTGCCGCTCTTCGACGGCGGCTTCACGGATGCCGCCGGCGTCACGGGCACCCTGAGCTCTCTCGACGGCGACGGTGCGATAGGCCTCGGCCACGTCGGCCCCCGAGCCGGTTCGGAATTCCGCTCCTATCGCCGGGACACCGCGCAGCAGGCGATCGTGACCGTGACGGGAGGTCCGGCCAACGGGGTTCCGGAAGGGCTCGCCCTGCTCAACGCACCCGACTTCAAGGATCCGTTCGGTCCGCCGGTGCTGCAGGTGGCGAGCCGGCACCGCGCCTGGCTCGCCGACGCCGCGGCAACCGGAGCGACGGCACGCGTCGTCGCCCAAGTGACCAGGCGCCCGGAGGAGGTATTCAACGTCACTGCGACGCTGCGAGGCAGGGAGCCCTCGCAGCCGCCCGTCTTCGTCATGACGCCGCGGAGCGGATGGTGGACGTGCGCCTCGGAACGCGGCGGTGGAATTGCGGTCTGGATCGAGATGATTCGCGGCATGGCCGCGGCGCCGACGCCGCGACGCACGACGGTCTTCCTGGCGTCGACCGGTCACGAGCTCGGGCACTACGGCCTCGAGGAGTTCCTGCGCACCCGGTCGCGCCTCGTCCGAAGCGCCTTCGCCTGGATTCACCTGGGCGCGAACTTCGGCACGGCCGTCGGCGGTGCCCCCCTGCTGCAGGCATCGAACCTCGAATTGCAGGACCGCGCGACGGACGCGCTCGACCGCGCCGGCGAGGCTCCCCCCCGACGGCGTCCGATCGGAGAGGCGCCCGCGGGAGAGGCCCGCCACATTCACGACGGAAGCGGAACGTACCTGTCCATCATCGGCGACAACGGATTGTTTCACCATCCCTGGGATCGCTGGCCCGATGCGGTCGACGTCGACCGCATCGCCCGCTATGCTCGGGCCTTCACTCAGATCGGGCTGCAGTTGGCCAACGGTTGACCGCCCTGTCGCCGCGCACGGCGCCCGCTGCGCGGCGCTCGCTCGACAATCGTCGCCGACGGCTCCGCTTGCCGCCCACGTCGCCCGGGAGTCTGTGCCGCTTCTAAGGCGCCGACTCCTGTACCTTCCGGGTCCCTCTCCTGGGCCGCGCCCTCGCGGCGAGGGCATTCGACACGAGCGAGGCGACCGTGGCGAGCCCGCTCCCGACGTGGCCGTCAATGTGCAGCCGCAGCCAGCGCCGCCGGCGTGCGGCAAGCACCGCGCAATCTCCGGCGGCCTGCGCATCCTCGACGGCCCCGAAGGTGAGCTCCTGGTGCGGCACCGGCACGTCCACGGCATGGCCGCAGGTGAGTATCAGAAACAGCCCGTCGGCCGGACCGCCCTTGTGGGCCTGCCCCGTGGAATGGAGGAAGCGCGGTCCGAAACCGACCGTCGTCGCCACCCGCGTCGCCGCGCGCACCCGGTGGCGCAGCTCGTCGAGGAACTGCCGATAGGGATCGCACATTTCGAGGTACGCCAGAACAGCGAAGTAGCCCCGCGGACGCAACCGGCGCAGGTGCGCCGTGACCCAATCCTGCAGCGGCGCTTCCGCACCCACCGACCGGCGCAGCGCGGCGGAGTACGGCCGTTCCACGTACGCGGAGACGACGCCGGCATCGTAGGCCAGCGCGGCTACCGGAGGCGCCGGCGCCGTACGCCCGCCCGCTGCCCCCTGGCTCGTGATGGCACGGGTCGCGACCTTGCTCGCTTCCACATCGGGTTGGTCGAAGGGATGCACGCCAAGCACGGCGCCCGCAACCGCCGTGGCGAATTCCCAGCGAAAACACTCGGCCGCGATATCGTACCGGTCTCCTGCCCGTACCCGGACCACCGGATGGCCGGCGCGCGCCAGAGCATCGAGCGCCTCTTCGCGCCCTTCGTCCGACTCGTCGTACAGCGTGGTGGCCGCAAACACACGGTCATCGCCGTAAACGGATGAATCGTCCAGCCGCTCGCCATCCACGGGTACGATTCCGCGTCCGTCCTTGCCCGTAGACTCGGCCAGCAGTTGCTCGACCCAGGCGCCGAATCCGTCCAGCCCGGGGGAAGTGACGAGCGTCGCCTTGTCACGACCAGCGCGGGCGGCCAGCCCGAGCAGCAGGCCGAGCTGCACCCCGGGGTTGGCGGACGGCGGCGATTCGGGACCGCAGGCATCCGCCATGGCCCTCGCCCGGGTGAGCAACAGCCGCACGTCGAGGCCGACCAGAGCGGCCGGCGCCAGCCCGAAGTACGAGAGGGCCGAGTAGCGCCCGCCAATGCTCGCCTCGCCGTGGAACACGGCCCGGAAACCGCGCTCTGTGGCCAGGCGATCGAGCGCCGAGCCCGGATCGGTCACGGCGACGAAACGGGCCCCGGCCCCCTCGCCGCCGGTGCGCTCCCGGACACGTTCGAAAAAGTGCGCATGAAGCAGACTCGTCTCCAGCGTGGTGCCCGACTTGCTGGAGACCACGAACAGGGTGCGGTCTATGTCCAGGGTCGACTCGAATGCCCGGACCTGGGCCGGATCCGTCGAGTCGAGAACCCGCAGCTCCACCCCGCCCCCGGGTCCGAAGATCCGCTGCAACATCTCGGGACACAAGCTCGAGCCACCCATGCCGAGCAGCGCCGCGGACACGAAGCCGTCGCGGTGGACCTGGTGCACGAACGCTTCCAGACGCCGAACCTCCGGGCCTTCCGGGTCGGGCACGTCCAGCCACCCCAGCCAGCGTCCTTCGTCACCGCCCGTCCAGACCGCCGGATCCCGCTGCCAGAGCCGTCCCACGCGTTCGTCCGCTGTCCAGGACGCTGACTCCCTCTCCAGCGCGCTCCGTAGTTCGGGCGGCGCGAGGACATCTCCCATCAGGTTCGATTCGGCCAAGTCACCTCCATCGATTCCCGTTCCCGCCAGCAGCCCCGGGGGCCTCGCGTACGGACCGCGGCCGTCCCCTCCTCCACGTCCAGCCCGTCAGCCCGCGACCGCGTCCATGCGGCGTTTCAGCTCTGCCGTCAGACACACCAGCCCCTCGCTGACCTCTACTCGATAGCGGGCCGGCTCATCCAGCCGCAACACCTCCGCCGGCAACTCCTCGACCGCCTCGAGCGCACGCTCCCGGATCTTCCGCATCGCTGGAGCCGGGCGCACGCGCCGCCCCTCCCGCATGACCCGGCCGAGCAGTGCCCGACCGTGGCGCGGCGGCGACTCGTCTTCACGGCCAAGAACGTCGTGAGTCGCCCTGCCGGCCTCGGCAACCCGCCATACCTGCTTCACGCCGGGATAGGTCTCCTTGCCCGGACTCAGCTTGAACACCGGCCGTGCCAATCCGGCGCGCTCCATCGCGACCAGCTTGTAGACGCCCCCGAGCGCCGGGGCGTCGGACGACGTACTCAGAGCCGTACCCACCCCGAAGACGTCGATCGGCGCCCGCCGCTCCACCAGCCCCGCGATCCGCCGCTCGTCGAGATCGCCGCTCGCGAAGATCTTCGTGCCGTCCAGTCCCGATGCGTCCAGCCTTGCCCGCACCCTTCGGCTCTCGACCAGCAGATCACCACTGTCGATACGTACACCGAACGGCGCAAGGCGCGCGGCGGCGATGCGGTCGACGGCCCGCTGGCTGTCGTAAGTGTCGATGAGAAGCACGGTCCGATCGCCGTACATCTCCAGGAATCGGGCGAATGCCTCCGTCTCGCTATCGTGGCTCATCACCCACGAATGCGCCATCGTGCCCGCCAATGGCAGACCGTACAGAAGCCCCGCCTCGACGTCCGAGGTCCCGCTGCAACCGCCGATGAACGCGGCCCGACCGGCGAGGGCGCCCGCCTCGGCGCCATGCGCGCGACGCGCGCCGAATTCGTACACCGGGCGCCCGGACGCCGCCCTGACCATGCGCGATGCACGGCTCGCCACCGAGGTCTGGAACAACACCGTGGACAGCAGCGCCGTCTCCACAAGCTGCGCCTCGATGACGGGCGCCGTCACCCGCAGCAGCGGCTCGTGTGCGAACACCGGTTCCCCTTCCGCCACCGCCCAGACGTCGCCGGTGAAGCGAAACCCGGGCAGATAGTCGTCGAAGAACCGCACCGGGACACGCCCCAACTGCGGCAACCGGCGCAGGTAGTCGACCTCCGGCGCCGTGAAGCGAAGCGCTTCCAGATAGGCAAGCGCCGGCTCGATCCCCGCCGCCAACAGGTATCCGCGACCCCGCGGCAGCCCGCGCACCGACAGCTCGAACGTCGCCGACCGGCCTGTTCCCGCTTCGAAATAGCCGGCCGCCATCGTCAGCTCGTACAGGTCGGTAGACAGCGCGGTCGGCATCCCGGTGTAATGTACAGTCAAATGTCGTCGGTCATCCGCACCGCGCTGCTCGTCGTCGACGTGCAGAACGACTTCTGCGCCGGTGGTGCACTGGCCGTCCCGCAAGGCGATCGCGTGGTGGATCCGATCAACCGCCTGCTCGCCGCCTCCGCCGCGGCGAGGGTGGCCATCTTCGCCACTCGCGACTGGCATCCGCTCGGGTCATCCCACTTCATGGGCCGGGGCGGACAATGGCCCGTCCACTGCGTGGCGGATACTCCCGGCGCCGCGTTTCATCCGCTGCTGCGCCTGCCGGACGCAACCGCCGTGGTCAGCAAGGGACAGGCTCTCGACAGCGACGGATACTCGGCCTTCGACGGGACGCTGCCGGCGGGCGAGACGCTCGCCGCCGCCCTCGACCAGCGCAACGTGGATCACCTGACCGTTTGCGGACTCGCTACCGACTACTGCGTGCGAGCGTCCGTGCTCGATGCACGGACAGGCGGGCTGGGAGTCTCCGTGGTGCGCGAAGCAATCGCCGCGGTCAACCTGAAGCCCGGGGACGAAACCGGGGCTCTCGAAGAGATGCGCGCTGCCGGCGCCGCCCTCGTCTCCCTCGACGAGGCGCTGGCTCTTGTCGGCGCCGGCGCATGAGCGTTCCCCTCACCGGCGCGGACCCGCGCGTCGACGCCGGCACCGCTGAGGCGGCCCGTCGCCGAAGGCCTCCGCTGCAAGACGAAGAAAGGCGCGCCGCCCGCATCGCTGCAGACGGCGCGCCGTGAAGACCGGCTGCCGGACGTGCCGCCGGGTCAGTTGCCCCGGATGGGCGACGGACCGCCCTCGAACGTCAGCATGTAGTCCCGAATCGCCTCCAGTTGCCGCGGTCCGTCACTGTCGAGCTGCGGGTAGGGAGACGCCGGGAAGTCCGTCCAGAACATCGGCATACGAGTACCCGGCTGGATTTCCAGTGGCGCACGGAGCCAGTCGACGATCCAGTCCGGCTGCAGCCGTTCGCGGGCCATACGCAGGTCGGGAGCGAGATTGTCCGTCGGCTGATCGGCCGGGATGGTATCCAGCACGTGGCACTGCTGGCACCTGAGCAAATCGAACAGCTCCTCCCCTTCCCGCGGCACCGCCCCCGCCGACAGCGTCTCGTGCGTCCGGAACTCGCCGACCGTATCCGAAATGGCGCCGAAGTAATCGATGACGTCGTTCCAGTGTCCGTCGTCGAGGCCGAACGACGGCATGCGGACCGCCAGCCACGGCCGGATCGGAATCGGGCCCTGCAGGAACGCGTACATCCAGTCCGGCTTCACCTTGGCGCCTTGCGGCGTCAGCATCGGCGGCGCCAAGGACGGGTCGTCCACGAGCTGGACGTAGTCGCCTCCATCCTCCTCGATCTCGTGGCAACCGATGCAGTTGCGGCGCCGGACCAGATTCCGGCCCTCGCGCAGCGCGTCGTTGCGGGCCGAACTCGGCACCTTGGCGGCCAGCGGCTGCACGTCGCTCTGGAAGCTCGCGATGGCGGTGGCGAAGAGCTTCGTTTCCTGCTCGCTCATCCCGAAATCCGGCATCCGCAGCTTCTCGAGCGGCTGCAGCACCCGGTTCCGGTCGAACGCGCGCGGATCGCGCATCTTCTGCTTGAACCACTCGACCTTGGTGTGCGGAATGTCGTGCACGAAGGCGAAGTCGAGCCGCGGCAGCAGCTTGGAACCCTCCTCCGACAGCTCGATCCCGATCGGCTGAGCGTCCTCGAAGCCCGCGATCTCGTGACAACTGAAGCAACCGTAGCGGCCGATTACCCGCTGACCGAGGTCGATCCGCTGCTCCTCGATGGACATGCCGCCGACGAGCTCCTCCGCCTCCGCGGTGGGCAGAATCGACTTCACGTAGTCCAGCAGCACCGCCGTGATCTCGGCGTCGTCGTAGGTAGCCTCCGCGCTCCGCCCGTCCGGTCCCGTGAGCGTGCTCAGATAGGTCGCCACGTCCGCGGCCTCGCGGTTGGTCAGCCGCAGATCCGGCATGTAGGTTTCGCTGCTGAAATGCTGCGGATCGCGTACCCAGTCGAAGAGCCACTCGTAGCTCGTCTTGTTGCCGATGCTCTGGAGCGGCTGTCCGAACGTGCGGCGGGTACCCGCGGCCAGACGGTCCTGATCCTCGGTGATGTGGCAGGCGAGGCAGCCGACCGACTCGACCAGCTCGCGGCCGCGCTCCGCGTTCCCGCGCGGCGGGAACATCACCGCGAACTCGTGGTCTTCCGAATTCGCGAACAGGTACGCCACCGTAGCGTCGATCTCGACCTCGTTCCGGACCGCGTCCCCCGGGCCGCTCGTATTCGAGTTGTACCAGACGCGCGGCATCCACGTGCTGGACTTCACTGCCCGGGGATCGCGAATCCAGTCCGACACCCACTCCGGGGTGAGCTTGGCCGAGATCCGGGTGAGGTTGGGTCCAGGTTTCCGCAGGTCCGCGAAGCCCCTGGTCGTATGGCACGCGTAGCAACCGGCGCGCTCGTACAGCCCGTAGGCCAGATTCAGGTTCTCGGCTTCGGCCACGTGGACGGTCTCCTGGTGGCACTTCGCGCAGGAGGCCTCGGTCATGTCGGTGGGCAGCATCGGGAAGTCCCACAGGTGCGGCACCTCCCACCCGTACTGCTCCTCCCACGCGTGCATCTGCGCCTCGTCCTCGGGCGTATGCGACGCGTGAATGAAGCCGATCGACTGCCCCATGCCCTCGTGACAGACGGTGCAGCCGGTGGTGGCCAGCGGATGCGGCGATGCGCTTCCGACGTAGGTCTCCAGATTCGAATGGGTCGTGTACGGCTGCGGGTACTCCTCGTACCCCTCGCGGTCGATCGCGATATGGCACGTCCGGCAGCGGTCCATCTTCTGGAACCGGATGAAGTTCAGCTCGTCGTGGACATTGGGCGTGATCGTCTGCTGTACGGTCAGGCTCGGGGCCATGAAGTCGAGCAGCGGCGCGTTCAGCAACACGTCACCGACGAAGTCGACCTGCAGATCCTCGACGAGTGCGGCCAGACGAGTCGCCTCCGCCGTCAGCTCGCGGATCTGGTCGTCCGCGTCCGCGACGCCGCCGGTGTACTCGCCGATCTCCGCGCGGAGATCGTCGCGGCGCGCCACCAGCTCCTCGACCTGCAGGCCGAGCTCGACCCAGCGGTCGTACATGGCGTCGATCTCCGGCCGCACGTCCTCGGCCTCCTCGGGGTGCTCCTCCCGGAGCTCCTCGTACGCGTACCGCGCGACATCGTAGTCGGCCTTCTGGAAGTTGAACTCCTGGTTCGTCAGATAGAAGTCCGCCTCGATGTCCGCCAGCGCGTCCTCGAGCTGGGCGACCCGCTCCGCGTTGGCGGCAAGCTCCTCCTCGGCCGCCGCGCGCTCCGCGTTCAACTGCTGCAGCCTCACCGGGTCTATGCCCGCCTGCGCCGCCTGCAGATTCAGGGAGGTGACGTACCCCTCCAGCAGCACGAACTGCCGCTGGTAGCCCTTCCATTCACGATCGAAGTCGTCGAAGACCATCCAGATGGTCGTGAAGAACAGGAAGAGGCTCGACGCCGCGAAGACGACGTTGAGGAAATCGATGTTGTAGGCGTGTCCTACGCTTTTCTTGTTGGCCATGGTGGTCTTAGATGTTGAAGAACCACTCCGGAATCGAGACGACGTACTTCAGGTTCACGAGCCAGCGGCTGAACATCTTGATCGGCAGCGACAGCATCATCAGGAAGAGGAACGCGCCGACGTAGAACCGCGTCGGCCCCATCTTCTCGTAGTACCCCTTCAGCACCGTCCGGGCGAGAATCACCGGCAGAACCGTAACGTACGCCAGGGACAGCAGGATACCGATCCCCTCCCGGACGAGAATGTTGTCCGGGAGCGCGGTGCCCAGGCCGCGGACCCAGAGGTACTCGGACAACTGGACGTTGTTCAGCGCCTCGAGCTTGTGGACGTCCCAGTACTCGAACGGCCCGAAGAAGTTCCAGTTGGGACCGCGGAGGAACGTCCCGAGCACGATGAGCGACGTCCAGAGAATCACGAAGCCGAACAGGAAGAGCGTAACCTCGGCCTTCCGCTCGTTGAAGGTGTAGTAGCCGTTCCCCTTCGGGTTCGTGTCGATGTACGGAATCGCCATCAGGCCCACGATGATCAGGCTCGGCAGCACGACGCCCGCGAGCCACGGATCGAAGTAGACGAGCATCTCCTGCAGCCCGAGGAAGTACCACGGCGCCTTGGAGGGGTTCGGCGTGTTGGCCGGATTGGCCGGCTGCTCTATCGGCGCCTCCAGCGCTATCGACCAGACGACCAGGACGGCGGTGCACAGCACGAGCGCGATGAGCTCGGTGTACACCAGATCCGGCCAGACCCAGACCCGGTCGGACTCCTGTTTCTCGATCACATCCTCGCCCGCCGCCACGCGCTGATCGTTCAGCACCGCCTCGCGCATCGAGTACCAGGTAAAGAAGACCACCAGAAAGATCAGCGCGACGATCGGCACGTTGTCCGGCTTGGCGATGATCAGTACGAAGTTCTCGTCCGTCATGCCGAACAGGAAGAAGACGGCGAGGAAACCCATCAGGCCGTAGCCGACCGAGAGCCTGGCAAAGGCCTCGCGCTTCCAGACGATCAGCACGAGCCCGACCACCGAGAGCAGGAAGAACAGCCGCGGGTCGGCGACCAGGTTGAAGAATCCCTTTATCGCTTCCATGGTTTCTCTCTACATTCCGCAGCGCAAACGTTCTAGAGCGGCCCCGAGATGCCGCCGTCCTTGCGCACGCGCCAGAAATGCACGGCCATCAGGAACCCGATCACCAGCGGCAGGGCGACGCAGTGCAGGACGTAGAAGCGCAGCAGCGCGCCCTCGCCCACGAACGTGCCGCCCAGCAGGGCGAAACGTGCGTCGTCCGCCGCGTGGATCAACTGCACGTCGCCGATCGCGAGCAGCGAGGCGCCGGGACCCTCGTATCCGAGGAACGGCGTCGCACGGGCCATGTTCGAGCCGACCGTGATCGCCCAGATCGCGAGCTGGTCCCACGGCAACAGGTAGCCGGTGAACGACAGCAGCAGGGTCAGCACCAGCATGATGACGCCGACGTTCCAGTTGAACTCCCGCGGCGGCTTGTACGATCCGGTCATGAAGACGCGGAACATGTGCAGCCAGACCGTGATCACCATTGCGTGAGCGCCCCAACGGTGCATCTCGCGCATGATGCCCAACGGCACGTGCTCGCGGAGCCCGACGATGTCCGAATAGGCGTACTCCAGCGTCGGCCGGTAGTAGAACATCAGCAGGACGCCGGTGAAGGTGAGCACGAGAAACAGGAAGAAGCTCAACCCCCCCATGCACCACGTGTACCGGAGACGCACCCCGTGCTTCTTCAGCCGCACCGGATGCAGGTGCAGGAAGACGTTCGACAGCATGACCAGCACGCGGTTGCGATCGCTGATCGGCGCCTCATGCCGGAAGACCGACGTCCAGATCTGCGTCTCGGTGAGCCAGTTCCAGGCACGCTCCAGCGCGCCCGCCTGCGGTTGGATCGATTTCGCCTTCGCCATGATTCAGCAGCTCGGATTTCTTCTAGAGGGCAAGAAATGCTTCGGGGTCGGTCCACTGTCCCAGCTCTTCCTGGAACTTACGCGCCTTGTCGACCTGGATCTGCCCGTCCTCGGCCAGCACGATCCGCGCCCGCTCGAGAGGACGCGGCGCCGGCCCCTCGAAATTGATCCCCGTCGGCCGGAAGCCGCTGCCGTGGCAGGGACACTTGAACTTGCTCTCCGCCGACAGCCAGTTCGGGGTGCAGCCCAGGTGCGTACAGGTAACGAGCAGCGCGTAGAAACCGGATGTCTCGTGATAGTCATCGAACGGCGTGCGCACCACCCATACGCCGAACCGATCCTTCCAGCGCTCGTCGACCCCTTCGCCGTACTCGTCCGGGAAGCCGATCGTGAACTGCTGCGGCGGCTCGTTGAGCACGTTCGGAAACATGAAGCGGCCGGTGGCGGCCAGACAACCCGCCGTCGCGGCGGTGAACGACCCCCACGCCAGACCCATCCATCCACGGCGCCCCATCAACGGGGATGCATCGTCCGCGGTTCGCGGCACCACGCGATCGGCCAGCTTGGTGGCGGCGCCGACGATCGCCGCGGGAGCGGACGCCCGGGCCGGCGCTTCCGCGTCCGCCGCGGGCTCTTCGGGCGCCGCGGGCTTCTCGCGAAACAGCAGGATCACCAGGATGTGCGCGACGAACATCGCCACGCCGGTGATGATGACGGCTATCAGTGGATTCACGCGTCGTGCCTCCGTCGAAATCTCACGGTCATCCGTTTCATCCAGGGCGCCATCGCTAACGGACCCGCCTCGTCGACTGACTCAGCGCGTCGAGAGTCTTGATCGCCAGCTCACGCACCCGCAGGTTCTCGTCCGTCTCGCTCAACGCTTCGATGGACGGCCGCAACTCGGTCGCACGCAGCGACGCGGCCGCCTGCAATCCGCTGACCATGACCTCGCTGACCGGATCCAGCAGATCGTCGGATTCCGCCCGTCGGGTCACCATGCGCGCCACGTACTCGCGGTCGAGCATGCGCCGAATCACCGTCAGCCCCTCGTCACGGCCGTGCCGGGCCAACGCCACCGCGGCGTTCCACTGCACGTCGGCGACCGGATCGTCGAGCGCATTGCGCAGCGTGGCGTGGTCACCGGATCCGGCCAAAGAGCCGAGCGCGTAGACCGCCATCTTGCGAACGCCCGGGTCATCCGAGCGGTACATCGCCTCGATGTCGTCCACCGTCGACTGGTCGCCAAGCGATGCCAAGGCCCAAATGACGCTGATGCGCGTCTCCGTGTCCGCATCGTTCAGCGCCGCCGTCAACTCCCCCACGGCATCGGGAGGCGGTGCTGCCAGCCGACCGATCGCGAGGGCAAGATAGCGGCGCACGCGCGGATCGTCTCCCTCCGAGTCGACGAAAGCCTGCACGATAGCGCCCCCGAGCAGCGGATTCTGCTGTTCGGTGCGCGAGTCGCTCAGCAAACGCGAGAGTTCGTAGGCGGCTGGCCAACGCCGTTCACGACCTCCCGATCGAACGTCCGAGAGCAACTCCGCCGGAGTGCGCTCGGTGGTGAGCAGCATGCGAAAGCCGCCATACACGAGCACGATGACACCGACGACGGCGAGCGGAATGAGAAAAAACTGGACGGCGAGCGCTGGCGCCGCAGTGAGGGGGCTCAGACGAGGGGCGGTTTCGCGCTCGACCAGCTTCGGCATCGCAAGAGTGAGACAGACGGAATGCCTGGCGGGTCGTTATTGCGCACGCGAACTACGCTGCATCCGTCAGGCGACGAATGGTACTACGACGCGCCCGCGCGGTCAAGGCCCGAGACGCTCCATGCAGCCCTTACACTCCGTGTTTTCAGTCATTTAGCCGGAAACGGCAGCGCATCGTCACCGGCGAATCCAGGCCAGCACGAGCGTCAGAACGACACTGAGAACGACGCATGTCGCGAGCGGGATGTAGACGGTCGCGGTGCCGCGGCGGAAGGCGAGGTCGCCGGGCAGCCGACCGAGCGGCAACCCCGCCGTCATCAGCACGCCGATGCCCGCGATCAGCAGGCCCGTCGCGATGAGCGCCTTGCCCATCGGGGTTCCCCCGCCCCCTCACCCGAGCTCGACGCCACGGAAGAAGTAACCGAGCTCCGTCGCCGCCGTCTCCGGCGCGTCGGAACCGTGCGTGGCGTTGCGCTCGATGGATGAGCCGAATTCCCGCCGCAGGCTCCCGGGCGCTGCCTTCGCCGGGTCGGTGCTCCCCATCAACTCGCGCCAGCGCCGGATCGCGTCATCGGCCTCCAGAGCCAGAACGATGGCAGGCCCCGATGACATGAAGGCGGTCAAGCTGTCGAAGAACGGCCGGTCCCGGTGCACCGCGTAGAAGCCTTCCGCCTCCGCCCGCGTCAAGCGAACCAGACGCATGCCGCGCAGGGCGAAACCTCCGCTCTCGACCCGCTGCAGGATGGCCCCGACATGCCCGCCGGCGACGGCGTCCGGCTTGATGATGGCCAGCGTGCGTTCCATCAGCGGAGGCTCTCCATGATGTCGTCGAGCACCGTCTTCGGAGGCCGCACACGCTCCTGCGGCAGAGTCGCCAGCGGTTCGTCGACGACATTCAGCACGTCGAGGAAATCGGGCTTGACCGGCTCCACGTAGATCAGGCCGGTAGCGAACTCGCCACGGCTGCGCGTCTCCTGCAGCACGCGCATCGCCTGGACCTTGTTCAAGGGATCATAGTCGGCGTCGAGCTTCTTCAGGTACAGCTTCGACCCGTCGTGCATCACGACCTCCTGGGTCGTTCCGGGCTCGTAGTCGATGCTGATGTCCTCGAAGAAAGGAACGAAGTCGATCTCCTCGAGCGGGTCGTCGTGCGCCTTCGCGTACGCGTAGCTCTTCGTCGACCCCTCGTGATCGTTGAACGTCACGCAGGGAGACAGCACGTCGAGCATCGCCGTTCCGCGGTGACTCAGAGCGGCCTTCAGGATCGCGGTCAGTTGCTTCTTGTCTCCCGAGAACGAGCGCGCCACGAATGAGGCGCCCAATTCGATGGCCAGCGCGCAGGTATCGATCGGCGGCAGGTCGTTCACGACCCCGGTCTTCGCCTTCGACCCGAGGTCGGCGGTCGGCGAAAACTGGCCCTTGGTCAAGCCGTAGCAGCCGTTGTCCTCGATGATGTAGATGATCGGCAGGTTCCGGCGCATCAAGTGCACGAACTGGCCGATGCCTATGGCGCCGGTGTCGCCGTCGCCGCTGACGCCGATGGCCACCAGATTGCGATTGGCGAGCATCGCGCCGGTCCCGACGGACGGCATGCGGCCGTGGACCGCGTTGAATCCGTGCGCCGAGCCGAGGAAATAGGCCGGACTCTTGCTGGAGCAGCCTATCCCGGAGAGCTTGACGACCCGTTCGGGCTCAATGCCCATCTCGAAGCAGGCTCCGATGATCCGCTCCGAGATCGCGTTGTGCCCGCACCCGGCGCACAGCGTCGTCTTCGAGCCCCGATACTCCCGGGATTCGAGTCCGATCCGATTGACCTTCTTCCGTACCGGCGATGTTGCGACAGCCACGTGCCCTCTTCCCAGTGTTCCTGCCGTTCGTACCGAGGTTCAGCCCCTACCCGCTATTCTCCACCCACGCCGGCCTGGCGCGGAACGCGCGACGTGTCGGCGCCGGTCTTCTGCACGCGATACCCTTCCTGAATCAGGACGCTGTCGGTGATCGACCGTGCGTCGATGGGCAGCCCCGAGTAGTGCAGCACGCTCCTCAACCGGCGTACGAGATCCGGCTCGAGGTCCAGCTTCATCAGGCTGAGCATCTGACCGTCGCGGTTCTGCTCTATCACGTAGACCCGCTCGTGGCGCTCGATGAACGACGCCAGTGCGGGCCTGAACGGATAACCGCAGACCCGGTAGTACGACGTTTCCAGCTCGGCCTCGGCCTTGAGTTGATCTCGGCTCTCCACGACCGCCCAGTGTGTCGTACCGTAGGCGATTATGCCGATCGACGCCTGTCGGTTGATCTCCACGACCGGAGCCGGCATCCAGTTCCTGGCGTTCTCGAACTTCCTCGCCAGGCGATCGACGTTGTTCTGGTAGTCGTCCGGCCGCTCGCTGTACTGCGCCCACTCGTTGTGACCCGAGCCGCGGCAAAAATAGGCCGGCATCTTGTCGCCCGGCACGCTGCGGTAGGGCACGCCGTCTCCGTCGACATCCCGATAGCGCCCGAACCGCCCGATCCGCTCGAGGGTCTCCTCGTCCAGAACCTTGCCACGGTCGAGCGGCTTCTCGGGATAGGGGAACGGATCGGACATCCAGGTGTTCATGCCCAGGTCCAGGTCGGTCATGACGAAGACCGGCGTCTGGAACCGCTCGGCCAGGTCGAAGGCCTCCACCGCCATCGAGTAGCACTCGCCGACCGACGATGGAAAGAGCATCAGGTGCCGCGTGTCGCCGTGCGACAGGAAGGCGGTGGATAGCACATCGCCCTGCGCGGTGCGCGTCGGAAGCCCGGTCGATGGACCTACCCGCTGCACGTCGAAGATCACCGCCGGCACCTCGCCGTAGTAGCCGAGACCGGCGAACTCGCCCATCAGCGAGACACCCGGGCCGGACGTCGAGGTCATCGCGCGCGCGCCGGCCCAACCGGCACCGACAGCCATGCCGAGCGCTGCGATCTCGTCCTCCGCCTGCACCACGGCGAATGTGGCCTTGCCCGTCCGCTCGTCGATGCGGTGCTTCTGGAGGTAGTCGATGAGCGTCTCGCAGAGCGACGACGATGGCGTGATCGGGTACCATGCCACCACCGTCACCCCGGCCATCATCGCCCCTATGGCGGCTGCCGCGTTGCCCTCGATGAGGATCTTGCCGGCCGTCTCGTTCATCGGCGCGATCACGTACGGATCGCGCTTTTCGAAGTGCTGATCGGCGTAGGCGAAACCCACCTCGAGGGCCTGCTGGTTGAGCGCGACCGCCTTCGGCTTGCTCCCGAGCTGCTTCTGCAGGGCGTATTCCATCTGCTGGAGATCGATCTCCAGCAGCTTGGCCAGGACGCCGTCGTAGATCATGTTGCGGACGAGCCGACGCAGCTTGACGTCGGTGCAGACGCCCGCGATGAGCTTGTCGAACGGCACGGGATAGAAGACCAGGTCGTCGCGCACCGCATCCAGGGCCAGCCCTTCGTCGTACACGACCGCGGCCCCCGACTCCAGCGACAGCGCATCCTCGCGCGCGGTCTCCGGGTTCATCGCCACGAGGAAGTCGATTTCCTTCTTGCGGGCGATGTAGCCGTCCTTGTTGGCGCGAATCGTGAACCATGTGGGCAGGCCGGCGATGTTCGACGGAAACAGGTTCTTGCCGGAGACCGGGACGCCCATGCGGAAGATGGAACGCAAGAGCACCAGGTTGGCGGTTTGGCTGCCCGAGCCGTTGACCGTGGCCACCTGAATGCTGAAATCGTTGACGACCCGCCCGGTACCGTGAACGACGGGAGCTTCTTGAACCGCGACTTCAGCAGGCGCCATGCATCCTCAGCTCTGGAGAGCGGCAGCGGCTTGTCCAAGCACTGCCCTGTTCCTCGTTAGTTCAACCCCGAATACTAACACGACGGACCTGGCCCGCCCCATCACCACCACCGCCGTCTTGTCGGCCCCTCGGCGCATGTGGAACCGAATCGCTTCCGGTCAGTCCGCGACTCAGGCGCCTAGCCGGCGGGCCATCGCAGCACCGATGTCCGCGGGGCTGTCCACCACGGTCACGCCGGCCGCATCGAGCGCCGCCTGCTTCTGGGCAGCCGTTCCGGCGCCTCCGGCAATGATGGCGCCGGCGTGCCCCATGCGCCGCCCGGGCGGCGCGGTCTGCCCGGCAATGAACCCGACGACCGGCTTGCGGAAGCCGTCGGCGATGAACCGGGCGGCATCTTCCTCGGCCGAACCGCCGATCTCGCCGATGAGCACAACGGCCTCCGTCGCGTCGTCCACGGCAAAGAGCCGCAACGCGTCGACGAAGGTAGTCCCGACAAGTGGATCCCCGCCGATACCGATGCAAGTGGTCTGACCGAGCCCAAGCCGGGTCAGTTGGTGCATCGCCTCGTAGGTGAGCGTGCCGCTCCTCGAAACGACGCCCACGCTCCCCCGACTGCCTATGTGCCCCGGAATGATGCCCGCCTTCGCCTTGCCGGCGGACAGCACGCCGGGACAGTTCGGCCCGACGAGACGTGTCCGGCGACCGTTCAGAAACGCAATGACCGGCAGCATGTCCCGCGTCGGGATGCCTTCGGTGATGCAGACCACCACGTCGAGGCCGGCGTCCGCGGCTTCCAGGATGGCGTCGGCCGCCGCGGGCGGCGGGACAAAGATGACCGATGCGTTTGCACCCGTGAGGGCAACGGCCTCTCTCACGGTGTCGAAGATCGGCCACCCCGCGTGCGTCGTCCCCCCCTTGCCCGGGCTGACGCCCCCGACCACGGTGGTGCCGTAGCTCGCCGCCTGCTGCGCGTGAAACGTACCCTCCCGGCCGGTAAGCCCCTGCACCAGCAGGCGGGTCCGCTCGTCGATCAGCACTGCCATGGTTCCGCTCCGGCGCCTAGCGCCCCGCAACGCCTCGCCAACTCGGCGTTGCGGCCCATCCCCCCCCGCTCCATGACCTTGCGCCTCAGCACTTCGCTGCGCTGCGTCCTGCGGCGCAAGCTCCTATACGCCGGCGAGCGCCACGACGCGCTCCGCCGCCTCGCTCATCGTGTCGGCGGTGGTGAAGTTCAAGCCGCTCTCGCTCAGCATCTTCTTGCCCGTGTCTACGTTGGTCCCCTCCATGCGGATGACCACCGGAAGCTGAACATCCAGCTCGCGAACCGCGGCGATGACGCCCTCCGCCAGCACGTCGCAACGCAGGATGCCGCCGAAGATATTGATGAGCACCGCCGTGACGTTGGGGTCCGCCATGAGGATCCGGAACGCGTTCCGGATCTGGTCGGCGTTCGCGCCGCCGCCGACGTCCAGGAAATTCGCCGGTTCCCCACCCGCCAGGTGAATGATGTCCATCGTGGCCATCGCCAGACCCGCGCCGTTGACCATGCACCCGATACGTCCGTCGAGCCGGACATAGCTCAAGGAGTGCTTCGACGCTTCGACCTCCAGTGCTTCTTCCTCCGCTATATCGCGCAGCTCCCTCAGCTCGGGATGCCGAAACAGGGCGTTGTCGTCGAGGTTCACCTTGGCGTCGAGTGCCAGCACGTCTCCCGCGTCCGTCACCACCAGCGGGTTGATCTCCAACAACGAAGCGTCGAGGTCCCGAAACGCGGTCGCCGCGGCCAGCATCACCGCAGCCGCCCGCCCCGCGACGGGCCGCTCCAGACCGAGACCGTACGCCAGCCGGCGGGCCTGGAACGACCGCAGCCCCGCCACCGGATCCAACGCCTCCTTGAGGAGGAGCTCCGGCGTTTCGGCCGCCACCTGTTCGATATCCATGCCGCCGGCCCGACTTGCCATCAGCACCGGACATGCCAGCGCCCGGTCGATAACGATTCCGACGTACAGCTCCCGATCGAGGTCGAGCGCTTCCTCGATCAGCAGCCGCCCTACCTTCCGCCCGGCCGGGCCGGTCTGTGCCGTGACGAGGGTCATGCCGAGCATCGCCTCTGCGGTGCGCTCGGCCTCGGCCGCGTCGGACACCACCTTGACGCCGCCCCCCTTGCCGCGACCACCGGCGTGGATCTGGGCCTTCAGGACGACGCGGCCGCCAAGTCGCTCGGCGACGGCACGAGCATCTGGCGCCGTGAGCGCCGGCTCGCCGCGTGGGACGGGCACACCTGCGTTCGCCAGCAGGTTCTTGGCCTGGTATTCGTGGATCTTCACTAGCGTCGGCAGGGTGTGGTCCAGCGTCGTCTGCGTCAGCGCCGCACCGGACTCCTAGTACACATGTATGACCTGGACGAGCTCCTGCACGGCGGCTGCCGACTTCTTCAGCGCCGCGTTCTCATCGGCGGTCAGCTCGATCTGGATGATCTGCTCCAGACCGTTCGCCCCCAGCTTGCACGGCACGCCCACGAAGAGCCCGTGAATGCCGTACTCACCCTCGAGGAAGACCGAGCACGGCAGGATCTTCTTCTTGTCCTTGAGCACCGCCTCGACCATCTCCACCACCGCCGAACCGGGGGCGTAATAGGCGCTGCCGGTACCGAGCAGCTTCACGATCTCGGCTCCGCCGTGCGCCGTGCGCTGTACGATGGCGTCGACCGTCTCCTTGTCGAGCAGTTCCGTCACCGGAATACCGGCGACGGTGGAGTACCGCGGCAGGGGCACCATCGTGTCGCCGTGCCCACCCAGCACGAACGCGTGCGTGTTCTCCACGGATACATCGAGCTCCTGCGCGATGAAGGCACGCATGCGCGCCGAATCGAGCACCCCGGCCATTCCGATCACCCTCTCGCGCGGCAGTCCGCTCCTCCGGTACACCACCTGCGCCATCGCGTCGAGGGGATTGGTGACAGGCATGATGATGCAGTCCGGAGAGTGCTTCATCACCTCTTCGGTCACGCTCGTAATGATCGCGCAGTTCTTCGCCAGCAGGTCGTCGCGGCTCATGCCCGGCTTGCGCGCGAGTCCCGCCGTGATCACGACGATGTCCGACCCGGCCGTATCGGCGTAGTCGTTCGTCCCGAGCACGCGGGCGTCCGAGCCTTCGACAGGACACGCCTCAAGCATGTCGAGTCCCTTGCCCTGGGGCACCCCCTCGAGGATGTCGAGGATGACCACGTCGGCGAGCTCCTTGTCCGCGATGCTGCGCGCCGCGGTGGCGCCGACGTTACCCGAACCGATGACCGAAACCTTGCGATTCATGCTGATCCTGCTCCAACTCTGTCTACATGTTCGCGATGACGGCGTCCGCGAACTCCGAAGTCTTCAGCTTGGTGGCGCCCTCCATGAGACGCTCCAGATCGTACGTCACCGTCTTCTGCTGAATGGTCCGCTCGATGCCTTCCTCGATGCTCGCCGCAACCTCGCGCCATCCCATGTAGCGAAACATCATGGCGCCCGACAGGATGACCGAGCTGGGGTTGATGACGTCCTTGTCGGCGTACTTCGGCGCAGTACCGTGGGTCGCCTCGAAGAACCCGACATCGTCGCCGATGTTGGCACCGGGCGCCAGCCCGAGTCCTCCCACCTGTGCCGCACAGGCATCCGACAGGTAGTCGCCGTTGAG
Organism: Vicinamibacterales bacterium; assembly: GCA_958296065.1. Lineage (GTDB taxonomy): Bacteria > Acidobacteriota > Vicinamibacteria > Vicinamibacterales > UBA8438 > WTFV01. The sequence continues at coordinate 39,047 of CATQHX010000076.1, forward strand.
GTTTGTCGTGGCGATGACGTCGTACTCGGCCGTCCGCGTCAGGATCTGCTGCAGCATGCTGTCGGCGATGCGGTCCTTCATCACGATCCGTCCGTTCGGCTCGCCGTCCCACTCGCCGATGGTGCGGTCGCCGAACTCATCCTTCGCCAGCTCGTAGCCCCAGTCTCGGAACGCCCCCTCGGTGAACTTCATGATGTTCCCCTTGTGGACGAGCGTCACGCTCTTGCGACCGTTGTCAATGGCGTACTGAACCGCCATGCGAACCAGCCGCTTGCTGCCCGTGATCGAGATCGGCTTGATGCCGATGCCGGAATCGCGCCGGATCTGCTTGCCGAAGGATGTCGACAGGTAGTCGAGGAGCTGCGCGGCCTGCGCAGACCCCTGCTCCCACTCGATGCCCGCGTAAACATCCTCGGTGTTCTCCCGGAAGATGACGACGTCCATCTGCTCCGGACGGCGCACCGGCGAGGGGGTGCCGGCGAAGTACCGGACCGGCCGCACGCACGCGTACAGGTCGAGCAGTTGCCGGATCGACACGTTCAGGCTGCGGATGCCGCCGCCGACGGGAGTGGTGAGCGGACCCTTGATCGCGACCTTGTAGGCCCGCGCCGCTTCGAGGGTATCCGCCGGGAGCCACTCCCCGGTCTGGTCCTTCGCCTTTTCGCCGGCCAGAACCTCGAACCAGACGACGCGCTTCCGGTCGCCGAACGCCTTGCGCACCGCGGCGTCGAAAACGTGCACCGACGCGCGCCAGATGTCGCGGCCGATACCGTCGCCCTCGATGAACGGAATGATGGGATCGTCGGGTACGACGAGCGCGCCGTCGCTCCCGCGTGTGATGGCCGTACCTGCGGTGGGAGGAACGAGATTCGTGAATTCGGGCATGATGCGCAGTCCTGGCCGCTGGCCACGGGACCTGCCCGTGGGAAGACGGCTCGGGGCCTTCAGGTCATTTCCCTGGGGGCCGTTACAGAATCAACAGAAACCGTGGAAACCTTGTGGAAGAAATCCGTCATCGGGCGAGGGCGACCCGCGTCCTCCGGTCCGTTGCAGCGACTTGCACCATCCTGGTGCGGATGCCCTCCCCCGCGGCGCTCGACGCACGCCGCGCTGTTGGAGGCCATTATACTGTAAGGTTGTCGCGCAGCCTGTCTCACCCTCGCCAGACTCATGAAAATCGTTATCCCAGATCCGCTCCCGGCGGCCGCCGTGTCGCTCCTCGAAGCCGAAGGATGGACGGTCGATACGCGCACCGGCCGATCCCCCGCTGAGCTGCGCGGCGACCTGACCGACGCCGACGCCCTCATCATACGGAGCGCCACGGCGGTCACGGCCGAGCTGCTCGCCGCGGCGCCCCGCCTCCGGGTGGTCGCGCGTGCCGGCGCCGGCGTGGACAACGTCGACATTGCGGCCGCCAGCGAACGGGGCATCGTCGTCCTCAACGCACCCGGCGCGAACAGCGTCAGCGTCGCGGAGCACGTTTTTGCCCTGATGCTCGCCTCGGCCCGCTCCGTCGCCCTCGCCGACGCACAGATGAAGGCAGGCCGCTGGTGCAAGAAGACCCTGCGTGGCGCCGAGCTGCGGGGCAAGACGCTCGGCGTGGTCGGTTTGGGCCGAATCGGGCGTGAGGTCGTTCGTCGGGCGCTCGCCTTCGACATGGTGGTCGTCGCTCACGATCCCTTTATCGCCACTCAGATGGCGGACGACCTCGGCATCGAGCTGGTCGCGTTGGATGCTCTGGTCGAACGGGTGGACTTCATCACCCTGCACCTCCCGTCGACCGCGGCGACCCGCGGACTCCTGAACCGCGAGCTGTTGTCGCGGTGCCGTAACGGCGTACGCATCATCAATACCGCCCGGGGCGACCTGCTGGACGAGGCGGCTCTCGTGGACGCGATCGACGCGGGGCGGGTAGCCGGCGCCGCACTCGACGTGTTCCGCCAGGAGCCACCGCCCGATACGGTCCTGACCGGGCTGCCGCAGGTCGTCGCGACGCCGCACATCGCCGGCGCGACCGCCGAGGCCCAGCACCTTGTCAGCCTGGAAGCGGCCACCGGCGTTCGTGAGTATCTCCAGTCGGGATTTGCCCGCAACGCCGTCAACTATCCCTCGATCGCCCCAGACCAGCTCAGAATACTGCGCCCTTACCTCGTCCTGGCGGAACGCCTGGGCAGTCTGCTCGGGCAGCTTGCGCAGAGTCCGATCGTCGGCCTCGGCCTCCGCTATTACGGCGGGCTCGCCGACGAACCGCACGAGATGCTCGCCAGCGCCACCCTCGTCGGTCTCTTCGAACAGGTGCTGTCGCAGTCGGTCACCCTCGTCAATGCCCGCGCCGCGGCCGAGCAGCGCGGCCTGGAGATCGTCGAGTCGCGCAGCTCTCGCCCGCGAAATTTCACCAGCCTGGTGTCCCTGAAGCTGCACACGAGCGCTGGTGAGCTGTGGGCCGAGGGTGCACTGTTCGAGCCGGAACAACCCCGGCTGGTAAGGCTGGACGGCGTCGAGGTCGAGGTCCCGCTCGCGGGCACGCTGATCGTGATCCGCAACCGCGACCAGCCGGGGGTGATCGGGGAGGTCGGCTCCGTCCTGGGTCGCCACGGCATCAACATCGCCACATTCGCACTCGGGCGCGGAACCGGCGGGGCGGTTGGCGTGGTACGCGTCGGACCGCTCGATCCCGACGCGGCGACCGACCAGCCCGAGCCCGAGGTATCCCACCAGGTACTGGAGGAGATTCGCGGGATTGCGGCGGTCGAGTCGGCCGGGCTGGTCAGGCTCTGACGTTCCCGCCGGCCCCGACGTCTACCGCGGGAGGGTCAGCCGATACCGCGTTCCGCCACCGTCGACCAGCGTCACGCTCGATGGATCGACCGCGTCGACCAGGTATCCGCCGGAAACGTTGTCTCCGACGCCAACCAGCCGCACACCGCCGTCCGGCGCAATCAGTATGCCGGTCCGCTCGGAGCCTTCCTCCCGATTGCTTGCGACCCCGATCAGGTCGAGTTCCGGCCCGGCCCGTCGCGGCGGCCTGGCGAGGGTCCGCCGACTCACAGGCTCCCGGGAAGCGTCGGGTGCGGTCGCACGGAGCGGTGGCGGCGCCGGAGCGAGCGAAAACGGGTTTCTGGCTCCCACCCGGAGCGCCGGTGCGTCCGCGACCCGCGATCGCAAACGCTCGAGATCGGCGGCCAGGTCGGCGGCGACCGTCGATCCCGGCTCTCTCGGTTGCGGGGGGGAAACGACCGGAACGGTGGGCGTGGAGACGGGAACGCCCTGGCCGGGGGTGGTGGTCGCCGCCGCGAGCCACGCCGCCAGCAGTGCGCCCCCGCCGGCTGCCAGCGCGACGCGCAATGGAGAAATGGACATCCTGCCGCTCATCGAGTCCGGCGCCGCCAAACCCCGTCGCAAGGCTCCGTGTTCCGTTGCGTTTCGGCGGCGCAAGCTCCCGGCCCGGGAATCGTCGCCTGACGGCTCCGTGTCCCGTCCCAAACGACCCTTTCAGAGTCTACGCCGTTTTCTTGCGCGGACTCCTCGCGCAATGCGGTAGCGGCGCTGCGTCGCGGGGCACGACCGAAACGCATTGCCGCCCGCCGTGGTAACATTCGCTGTGCACCCTGCCGTGCAAGTCATGGCGCATGCGCGCGCCACTCCCCCCACCACGACGGTCGTCATCCCGGCACGCTACGGCTCGACCCGCCTTCCCGGCAAGCCACTGCTCGACATTGGCGGCCGGCCGATGATTGAGCACGTACACCGCTCCGCAACCGAGGTGCCCGGCCTGCAGCGCGTACTCGTCGCCACGGACGACATCCGCATCGCCGATGCCGTCTCCGCGTTCGGCGGAGAGGCATGGCTCACCCGCCGCGATCACCCGACGGGCAGCGATCGGTTGGCCGAGGTCGCCCGCCGCCTGACCAGCGATATCATCGTCAACGTCCAGGGCGACGAGCCGCTCATGCCTCCATCTCTCATCCAGAGGGTCGCGGCGGCGCTCTCCGGCGACCCGACGCTCGGGATCGCCACGGTGCGCTGTCCAATCACCGACGCCGGCATGTGGGCTGACCCGCATGTGGTCAAGGTCGTCGTCGACACCAAGGGAGACGCCCTGTACTTCTCCCGCGCGCCCGTACCGCACTCCCGCGAGGCGATGCCCGGACGCCGGGAGTTCGGCGACCGCCACATCGGCCTGTACGCATATCGTCGCACGTGTCTCCTCGAGCTGGCGGAGATTCCGCCGACACCTCTCGAACGGATCGAACAACTCGAGCAACTCCGCGCCCTCGAATCGGGCTACCGGATCGGAACCATCGCCACCGACGAGGCCCCAATCGGCGTCGACACGCCCGCCGACCTCGAGCGGGTTCGCCATCTGGTCGCCGCCAGAGCACGCGAATGAACGATCGCGCAGACTCGACCCCACACCCAGTCAAGTACATCTTCATCACCGGCGGCGTCGTCTCCTCGCTCGGCAAGGGACTGGCCGCCGCGTCCATCGGGGCACTGCTCGAGGGACACGGGTACCGCGTCACGCTGCAGAAGTTCGACCCCTACGTGAACGTGGATCCGGGCACGATGAGCCCCTACCAGCACGGGGAGGTGTACGTCACCGCCGACGGGGCCGAAACGGATCTCGACCTGGGCCACTACGAGCGTTTCACCAATACGGTGACGACCCGCAACCACAACTGGACGACCGGCAAGATCTACCTGTCGGTCATTCAGAAGGAACGCCGGGGCGACTACCTCGGCCGCACGGTGCAGGTCATTCCCCACATCACCAACGAAATCAAGGACAGCATGCAGATCGTCGCCCGGCAGGGCGGCATCGACATCGTGCTGATCGAGGTGGGTGGCACGGTCGGCGACATCGAGAGCCAGCCGTACCTGGAGGCCATTCGGCAGTTGCGCCAGGACCTGGGGCGCGAGAACACCCTGTACGTGCACCTGACCCTGGTCCCCTTCATCGGCGCCGCCGGCGAGTTGAAGACCAAACCGACCCAGCACAGCGTCCGGGACCTGCGCTCGGTCGGCATCCAGCCCGACATCCTGCTGTGCCGCACGGACCGCGTGCTGCCGCAGGATCTGCGCCGCAAGATCGCTCTCTTCTGCGACGTCGACGAGGAAGCCGTCATCACGGCCAGGGATGTCGACAGCATCTACGAGGTACCCCTCGCGCTCTCGGGCGAAGGCGTCGACCGCATCGTCCTCAAGCGGCTCGGCCTGCCGTCCACCACGCGACGGCGGATGGAGTCCTGGGAGGGGCTGGTCGAGCGCATCCGGAACCCCACCGACGAGGTCACGGTTCACGTCGTCGGCAAGTACGTGGGCTACGAGGACTCCTACAAGAGCCTCAACGAAGCCTTGTTCCACGCCGGGTTCGCGCATCAGTTGAAGGTGCGAATCGAATGGGTCGAAGCCGAGGCGCTGGAGTCGGGGGAAGACGACCCGCTTGCTCGCGCGGACGGCATTCTCGTGCCGGGCGGTTTCGGAGACCGCGGCAGCCGCGGCATGCTCCGGGCCGCCGAGGTGGCCCGCCGGCGCGGTATTCCGTACCTCGGAATCTGCTACGGATTCCAGTGGGCCGCCGTAGAGTTCGCGCGGCATGCCTGCGGCCTTGAGGATGCCGATTCGACGGAATGCAATCCCGACGCGCCGCACAAGATCATCTACAAGCTTCGTGATCTCCTCGGGGTAAACGACCTCGGAGGCACTATGCGGCTCGGGAGCTACCCGTGCGAACTGGTGCCCGGCACAGAGATGTACGAGGCCTACGGGCAGACCTCGATTTCCGAGCGCCACCGCCACCGCTACGAGTTCAACCGGGCCTACGAGTCCGCATTGACAGAGGAAGGGCTGGTGATCTCCGGCCGGTCGCCCGACGGGAAGTTCGTCGAGGCGATCGAGATTCCGGACCATCCGTGGTTCGTCGCCGTGCAGTTCCATCCGGAGTTCCGGTCGAAACCCCTGGCGCCGCATCCTCTCTTCACCAGGTTCGTCGAAGCGGCCTACCGGCATCGTCTCTCTGCGAAGGCCGCGGCCGAGTCGCTCGCCTGACTCGATCGCAACCAGGACACCTCCCCCAACGCTCGCACCGGCCGCCTGGCTGTGCGGAGCGCCGACCGCCATCGCGGCCTCCTATAATCAACGGGTGCGAACGGTCTCCGTCGGCGGCGTGCGTTTCGGAGGCGGCCACCCGCTGGGAATCATAGCCGGCCCGTGCGTCATCGAGAGTGCCGGCCACGTAGAGGAGCTGGCCGCGGCCATCGGCGAGATCTCGGCTCGGGTCCAGGTGCCGTTCGTGTTCAAGGCATCGTTCGACAAGGCAAACCGCACTTCCCTGTCGTCGTTTCGAGGTCCCGGCCTGACCCGCGGGCTCGACGCTCTCGCGTCGGTCAAACATCGCGTGGGCTGTCCGATACTCACCGACATCCACGAACCCGCGCAGGCGGCCCCGGTCGCCGAGGTCGCCGACGTGCTCCAGATTCCGGCATTCCTCTGTCGGCAGACCGACCTCATCGTCTCTGCCGCCGCCACCGGGCGCGCGGTCAACCTGAAGAAGGGACAGTTCCTGGCGCCCCAGGACATGCGGCACGTAATCGCCAAGGCAACTGCCAGTGGCAATCACCGGGTGCTCGTGACCGAACGGGGCACGGCCTTCGGCTATCGCAACCTGGTCGTCGACATGCGCGCGTTCCCCCTGTTGAAGTCGTTCGACTATCCGGTCATCTACGACGTCACCCACAGCCTGCAGCTACCGGGTGCGGGCGACGGCGTCTCCGCCGGACAGGCCGAGTTCATCGAGCCGCTCGCCGCGGCCGGGGTGGCGGCCGGCGTCGACGGCTTGTTCTTCGAGGTGCACGAGCGACCGGCCGCGGCCCGGAGCGACGCCCAGAACGCGTTGCCGCTTGCACGGCTGGAGCCCTTGCTGCGCCGGCTCGTCGCCATTCACCGCGCGGCGTACCCTTCCGTCGCTGAAGCGGAGGCTACCTAGATGGAAGCCGGTCCACAACCGGTCCCGGTCCGGCCCGGAAGCCCGGATGAGGCGACCCTCGAACTGGCCCGCCGCGTGCTCCGTATCGAGGCCCAGGCGGTGGGCGCCCTGGCCGACCGCCTGGACCACCGCTTCGATACCGCCCTCGAACTGCTGTTGTCGTGCAGAGGACGAGTCATCGTCACGGGCATGGGCAAGTCGGGCATCATTGCCCGCAAGCTCGCCGCGACACTGTCGAGCACCGGCACGCCGTCGTACTTCATCCATCCCGCGGAAGCCGTCCACGGCGATCTCGGCGCCATACAGCCGAGCGACGTGGTCATAATCATCTCGCAGAGCGGCGAAACCCCGGAAATACTCCGGTTGCTCGAGACCATTCGCCGGCTGGGTGCGCGTCTGATTGCGCTGACCGGGGTTCTCCCCAGCACCCTGGGCGAGGCTTCCGACGCGACGCTCGACTGCGGCGTGTCCACGGAAGCCTGTCCGCTGAACCTGGCGCCGACGGCCAGCACGACCGCCGCGCTTGCGCTCGGCGACGCGCTGGCCATGGCCCTGCTCGTCAGCAGGGGGTTCCGCGAGGAGGACTTCGCCCACTTGCATCCCGGCGGGCAGCTCGGCAAGCGCCTGCTGCGCGTGGAGCGGCTCATGCACCGCGGAACCGAGCTGCCGACCGTGACACCCCTGGCCAACGACAAGGACGTCATCGCGACGATCGGCTCCGGCGGCTTCGGCATGGCTTGCGTGGTCGACGACGACGGACGCCTCGCCGGGATCATCACCGACGGCGACCTGCGGCGACACCTGGCCGGGGCGGCGGGTTTGACGGGGAAGCGGGCGCGCGATCTGATGACAGACAACCCCGTCACCATCGGTCCGACAACACTGGCCGTCGAGGCCCTGAACCGGATGGAAAGCCGGCGAATCACTTCGCTCATCGTCGTCGACGACGACCGGCACCCCCTGGGCGTGATCCACCTGCACGACCTCTGGCGCACCGAGCTCTTCTGACGGAGACGGATGACCGATACGCTGGCATTGCTGGCCGCGCTCGTTACCCTGCTCGTCGGTCTCGCCATCGGCAAGGCCTGGGAGCGCTACAAGCTGCAGGATGGTCGCTGGATCGACCGCCGCAAGGTCCGCGAGTCGCCACACTACATCCTCGGGTTGAACTTTCTCGTGTCGAACCAGATCGATCTCGCCATCGAGGAGCTGACCAAGGCCATGGGGCTCGACTCGACGGCACTCGAAATCAACCTGATTCTGGGAAACCTCTACCGCGAGCGCGGCCAGGTCAGCAAGGCGATCCGGCTGCATCAGCGGCTGTTGCAGCGCCCGAAGCTGAGCACCATGGAGCAGGCGTACGTGCAGCTCTGCCTGGGCCTCGACTACAAGCGCGGCGGCTTCGTCGACCGCGCGTTCCAGTCGTTCTCCGAGGTGATCCGACTCGATCCCGGAAACCAGTACGCTCTGCTCAATCTCGAGAAGATCCACGAGGAACAACAGGAGTGGCAGGAGGCCCGCGCAATCCGGCAACGCCTCACGAACAGCGCCCCGGCCGGAGAGAAGCCGCGCGACCAGGCCATCCTCGCATTTCTCGAGAACGAGCTCGGTCTGCAATCCGTTCGCGACGGAGTCCCCGAGCAGGCTATCCGGCACTTCGAGACGGCGCTCGATCTCGACAGCCGCACCGTACCGGCGTCACTCAATCTGGGCGACGTCTACATGGCTCAGGGACGCATCACCGATGCAATCGCGATGTGGGAACAGATCAGCCGTACGGCCCCGGAACGGTCGTACCTCGCCTTCGCCCGACTCGAAGAGGCCTACGGACAACTGGACGGTCCGGAGCGCTTCACCAATCTCTGCCGGCGCCTCATAGACGCGAACCCCCAGGACTGGCGAGCGCGCTTGACGCTCGGGCAACATTTCGCGAATCAAGGAAACCCGACGCGGGCACTCGACCTCTTCTTCGATTCGCTCGTGCACAATCCCCACGCCCTGGCGGTTCACCAGGCGATATGGAGAACGTTGACCACGCTCGATTTCGATCCGATCCTGGTGCGCCGCTACGTCGAGTTGACCCGCGACGCGGTCTTCTACCTGGATCCGCACGTCTGCATGCGCTGCCACTACCGCAGCACCGAGCTGCTCTGGCAGTGCCCGCAGTGCCACGAGTGGAACACGTTCGTGGAGGAGCGCATCGCACCGGCGGAAGAAGTCGAGGACGCTCCGGCCTGACGCAGGCTCCGACTCATGCTGCGGGTGGCGCTCACGGGCGGGATCGGCACGGGAAAGTCGTACGTGGTCCGACGGCTCCGCGGCCACGCAGTGCCGACGATCGATGCGGACCAGCTCGCGCGGGCCGCGGTCCAGCCCGGCCAGCCGGCTCTCGCCTTGCTGCGCGAACGGTTCGGAACCGATGTCATCGCCGCTGACGGCACCCTGGACCGGGCGCGTCTCGGGCTCCTGGCATTCGCGGACCCGATCGCCCGAGCCGCGCTCGAGGCCATCGTCCACCCCCCCGTCAGGGAGGCGATAGACGCGTGGTTCCGGCGCTGCCGCACCTCCACGAGGTCACGGTTCGCGGTCGCGGACATTCCCCTGCTCTTCGAGACCGGCCGCGCCAGCGCCTTCGATCATGTGGTGGTCGTCGCCTGCGACCCTGCGCTCCAGCTCCAGCGGGTCATGGCCCGGGACCAACTCGCGGAGCCCGAGGTTCACCGCCGCCTGGCGGCGCAGCTTCCAATCGGCGAGAAGATCGCGCTCGCCGACGCACTGGTGAGAACCGGTGGATCGTTCGCGGAGACCGATCGCCAGGTCGCATCCCTCTGCCGGTCCCTCGCCGCAGGCGGCGGCTCGTGAAGCAGGCGGGCCGCAGCGACGGTGCGCCCCAGCGCCCGGGATCACCGGCGCAGCCGCTGCTCGGCCGCTCGCACCGAATTCGACAACAGCATTGCGATCGTGAGCGGACCGACTCCTCCCGGCACCGGCGAGACCGCGCCCGCAACGGCTGCAACGCCTGGATGCACGTCGCCGCACAGAACCCGGCCTCTCTTGTCGAACGCCGCGAGCTTCCTCGAGCCGGCGCCGAAGATGGACACCACCTGATTCCGATCCGTCAGAGCATTGGTGCCGACATCGACCACCGTTGCCCCGGGCTTGACGAAATCGGTCGTCACCATCGCCGGACGACCCACCGCCGCCACCAGCACGTCCGCCCGCGCCGCTACCCGCGCGAGGTCGACGGTCCGCGAATGGCAGATCGTGACCGTGGCGTGGCGGTGCAGCAGCAACATCGACATCGGCTTGCCGACGATGTCGCTACGGCCGATGACGACCGCCTGTCGTCCCTCCAACTCGACGCCGCTTCGGTCGAGCAACTCCATCACGCCGGAAGGCGTGCACGGGGCAAGTGCCGGCGTCTGCTGTACAAGGCGGCCCACGTTTACCGGATGGAATCCGTCGACGTCCTTCGACGGATCGATCGCCTCGAAGATCCGCCGCTCGGCGTTCTTCCCCATCCCCGCCGGCAGCGGCGATTGCACCAGAATGCCGTCTATTCCCGGGTCGGCGTTGAATGCCTCGACGACGGCGAGCGCCTCGGCGAACGCGGCCGATTCCGGCAAGCGCTCGAGCGCGGTCCCGATCCCGAGCCCCTCGCTCTGGCGGATCTTGTTGCGCACGTACACCTCGGAGCCCGGATCACTGCCGGCCAACAGGAGTCCGAGTACCGGCGAACGGCCGGCGGCGCGGTGGAAGGCCTCGATGCGCGGACGCAACGCATCCCGGATCTCGGCGGCGACGGCCGCACCGTCCAGAGCGCGCGCGGACGGTCCGGCGGAGTTCAAGCTCCCCTCGTGGCAGTCGATTGGTCAGGCATGTGCTTCCGAGTGTACAGCGGGATCGTTACAATGCGAACCAGTCACCGGACGCCCCGCATCCACTATGGAGGCACAACCGAAGTGAGCGCCAACACCTCGCGCGGCATGTGGAGTTCCCGAGCCGGCTTTATTCTGGCAGCGGCGGGATCGGCCGTCGGCCTCGGCAACATCTGGGGATTTCCGACTCAGGTCGGACAGGGAGGCGGTGCCGCGTTCGTGGTCGTCTACCTCGCCTGCATCCTCCTGATCTGCGCGCCGATCATGGCGGGCGAGATCGCACTCGGACGGCGGACGCGACTGAGTCCGGTCGGCTCGTTCGCATTGCTCGCGCCAGGCGGCCGCTGGTGGCTCGTGGGCGCGCTCGGCGTGCTGGCCGGCGTCGGCATCCTCTCCTTCTATTCCGTGATCGCCGGCTGGGCCGTCGCCTACGTCTGGTTCACCGCGACCGGCGCGGTGAGCGGCACGCCGGACGACATCGGCCGTTTTTTTGGCGAATTCACCGGCAACGGTCTCGTCAGCTCCCTGCTGGCCCTGCTCGTGATCGGAACGACCGCGGCGGTTCTGCTCGGCGGGGTCCGCACCGGCATCGAACGGGTGACCAAGGCGCTCATGCCGCTCCTTGTCCTGCTCCTGATTGCGCTCGCACTGCGGGCGGTTACGCTGCCCGGCGCGGGAGCCGGTCTCGCGTACTACCTGAGTCCGGACCTCTCGCGAATAGCCGATGTGGAGGTCTTCACCTCCGCGCTTGGACAGGCGTTCTTCTCGCTCAGCCTCGGCATGGGGTGCATTCTCACCTACGGCAGCTACTTCAGCCGTCAGGACGGAATCGCTGCCTCGGCTCTCTGGATCGTGCTGCTCGACACTTCGATCGCGCTGCTCGCCGGTTTCATCATCTTCCCGGTCGGATTCTCCATCGCCGGATTCGATCCGACCAGCAGCGGACCGGGACTGATTTTCACGGTGCTTCCACGTCTCTTCGCCGACATGCCGGGTGGGCATCTGTTCGGCACCGCGTTCTTCCTTCTGCTCAGCGTCGCGGCGCTCACCTCGACCATCTCGTTGTTGGAGGTTCCGGTGTCGCACTGCGTCGACGCGCTCGGGTGGTCGCGGACGAAGGCGATCGGCGCGGTCACCGCCGCCGTCTCCGTAATGGCTATCCCGTCGGCGCTGGGTAACGGCGCGGTGGGCCTCTTCACCAGCCTGCCGGGACTCGGCATCGGATTCCTCGACCTTATGGTGAACGCCTGGAACGAGTTCGCCCTGCCGATCGGCGGCTGCCTCACGGCGATCTTCATCGGCCGGGTCTGGGGAGTCGGGCGCGCGCTCGAGGAGCTCAGGGCGGAAGGGGCCTGGTTCCCCGTCCCGGAACTCTGGGCCTTCTTGATCCGTTGGATCTGCCCCGCCGCAATCGCCTCGATTCTCATCGCCACCCTGGCGTCGATGCTGTGATTCGTCGCCGACACTCGATTGGAGCGTGACGTGCAGACCCTGACCGACCAGGTGACCGCCCTCGATGGACTGGTGTGGCAACCGCTCGCGATGCCGCTCGTGCTCGTGGTCGTCGGCATTCTCATCACGATCCGGACCGGGTTCGTCCAGGTGCGGCAATTCCCCCTCGCCGTGCGGCGCACACTGGGCAGCGCCACGGCGAAGCCGGGGTCGGCACGTGGCGAAGGCGCCATCACGTCGTTTCAGGCGCTGTCCACGGCATTGGCGTCGACCGTGGGCAACGGCAATATCGGGGGGGTTGCCACCGCCATCCTCATCGGAGGTCCCGGAGCGATCTTCTGGATGTGGGTCACGGCGGCCGTCGGGATGGCAACCAAGTACGCCGAGGCGGTCCTCGGTGTACGGTACCGGGTCACGCGCGAGAGCGGCGAGATGGCCAGCGGACCGATGTACTACATCACCCGCGGCGTGCCGCACGCTGCAACCGGCAAGGCCCTGGCGTGCATGTTCGCCTTCTTCGGCGCCGCCACGGCACTGTTCGGCACCGGCAACATGGCGCAGTCGAACACCATCGCGCGCACCTTCGCGGAGGCAGCCCGCGACCTGACGGGACTCGACGTGCCGCTGCTGGTGCCCGGGCTCCTCATCAGCACGGCGGTAGGCCTCGTCCTGCTCGGGGGAATTCGCCGCATCGCGGCGGTAGCCGAACGCCTCGTGCCGTCCATGCTGGTGCTGTACGTCGGTGCCGCGGTCGTTTACATCCTGCTCAACGCGGGGCAGATCCCGGCCGTGCTCAGCCAGATCGTCGCGAATGCGCTGCAGCCGGCGGCCGCGTTCGGCGGTTTCGTCGGCGCGTCGGTGGCACAGGTCATCGCCGCCGGCGTCAGCCGGGGGGTCCTGTCGAACGAGGCAGGCATGGGCAGCGCCCCCATCGCGCATGGAATCGCGAGGGTCGAGCACCCGTCGGAACAGGGGTTGATCGGCATCTTCGAGGTCTTCGTGGACACCATCGTCGTGTGTTCGATGACCGCGTTCATCATCCTGACGTCAGGACTCTGGACCGATCCGGCGTATCAGGGAGCCAGCGGAGACCTGACGGCCGCCGCGCTGGGCACCTCCGTGCCCTTCGCCTCGCTGATAGTGGCTCTCTGCTCGTTACTGTTCGGCTTCTCCACCCTCATCGGCTGGTCGTACTACGGCGAGAAGTGCATCGAGTTCCTGTTCGGATCGAGCGTCATCAAGCCGTATCGCGTGGTGTTCACGATCATGGTCCTCGTCGGCGCGGTCGTCTCCGTGCCGCTGGTGTGGGCCATAGGCACACTTCTCAACGGTCTCATGGCCTTTCCCAACCTGATAGGGATCGCGTTCCTGGTGGGAACCGTACGGTCGCTCACGCTGGACTACTTCGCCAAGCGGTCGACATAGGCCCGCACCCGGGCGACGGGCGCCTCCCCGGCCAGCAGGTCACCGATCACTGCGACGGAAGCGGCGCCCGCCTCCAGCACCTCGGGCGCTCGCTCCAGCGTGATTCCACCGATGGCCACAACAGGGATCGCGTCCGCCGAGGCCACCGCATGGCGCACCGGTGGCAATCCCACGGGCCGATAGCCGGTGTTTTTGGTGGACGTTGCGTAGACCGGACCGACAGCCACGTAGGTCACCGGGCCTGCCAGAGCATCCCCGAGCTGGTCGGCCGTGTGCGTCGACAGCCCGACGATCGCGTGCTCCCCCACAACGTGGCGGGCATCCCGAACCGGCAAGTCGTCCTGCCCCAGATGCACGCCGGCCGCTCCGCACACACGGGCAACGTCGGCACGATCGTTGACGACGATCGCCGCTCCGTAGCCCGATGCCCGTGCGACGACGGCATCGCACCATCCCTCCAGCACGCCGCTGCCGACCCCGGGCGCTCTCAGTTGCAGGAACCGAGCGCCACCGTCTAGGTACGCCGCGGCGAGGTCAGGAACCGTCCAGCCATGCCGAGCGGCCAGGCCGGCGTCGACGATGGCGTACAACGGCGGGAAACCGGCACCCATCATGCGCCGGCGGACACCAGTCCGTCCGTATCGATGAGGCGCCGGCACGCGGGAGTGAGCACCTCGATTCCCGCCTCGGTCATCAACACATCATCCTCGATCCGCACCCCGCCGAACCCGGGAACATAGACGCCGGGCTCGACGGTGAACACCATCCCCGCTGCCAGCGTCAGGTCGTCCGGCTCGTCGGGGCCCGCGCGGCGCTTCCCCACCCGCGGCAACTCGTGCACGTCGATCCCGAGTCCGTGACCCGTACCGTGGCCGAAACGGTCCCCGAGCCCGTAGCGCTCCAGCACCGTTCTGGCGGCCGCGTCGACCTCGCTCGCGGGTACACCCGGAGCGCTTGCAGCCATCGCCGCCACCTGCGCTTCCCGCACCGCCCGATGCAGCCGAGACGCCTCCGCGGTGGGTGCGCCGACCGACACCGTGCGCGAGACGTCGACGCAATACCCCTGATGGACCCCGCCGAAGTCGAGGATGACGAGATCCCCCTCGCTCAGCCTCCGTTCCGTCGGATGGGCATGCGGCAAGGCACCATTGGGACCGGAAGCGACAATGGCATCGAAGGCCTGCCGCTCGAAACCCGCCTCTTCGATCAGCCGCTCTATGTCCTTCGCAACCTCGATCTCGCTGCAACCGCGCCGCGCACGGCCGCAGGCGGGCACGATGACGGCGGCGAGCATCTCACCGGCCTCTCGCAACACCTGCGTCTCATGCCGGTCCTTGATCACGCGTGCGCGCTCGACGAGCTCGACGGCCGGCGTCAAATCCGCTGCCAAGGCCCGCTGCAGCCAAGTCCACCGTCGCACGCTGAGATGGTCGGCCTCGATCGCGACCCGCCCCGCCGGCCGGCGCCGCAGAAGGTCGCACAGGGCCTCGTCGTAGGTGCTCTCCACCCGGACCACTTCCAGTTCCGGCGGCGCGACCCCGTCCCGCAAGAGGCGATCGACAGCCTCGACGTACCGGAAGTCGATGACGAGTTGCAGAGCCGGGGGATCGCGTGCGACGACCGCGACCCCGGCGCTCGCACGCAGATTCAACAAATAGAAGAGGTGCGGAAGTGCCGTGACGACCAACGCATCCAGACCACGATCTCCCAGCTCCCGCCGGAGCGCCGACGTTCGAGCGGCCAGCCGTTCCCGCGGTGCGAAACGCATGCCGGGTCATTCTACGACGACCCGAATGGTGGTCTGGCCGGTGCGATTCGCGCTGTCGACGACCGTAAGGCGAACGATGAACTCGCCCGGCGCCGCATAGACATGGCTCGCAGTGGAACCATCGGCAGCCTCGCTGCCGTCGCCGAATTCCCAGCGATATTGCACAATTTCTCTCCCGGCGGGTGCCGTGGATTCCTGTGCGCCGAAGACGACCCTCTGTCCCGCAGCCGGCACCGGTGGAGAGACGGTGACGACGGCGACCGGACGGGCATCGACGATATCGACGGTCGCAGAAGCCGAGCCGACGTTTCCCGCGTCGTCGGTCACGTTGAGGACGACGGTATACGTGTTGGCCGACCGGTACACGTGGCTCGCCGTGATACCGCTCCCCGTGCTTCCGTCCCCGAAGTTCCAGGCATGGGACACGATGCGCCGCCCCGCAGCCGCGGTCGACAGGCTCGCATCGAAGTACACTTCGGCGCCGGCGCTGGCCGGAATCGGGGAGACGGAAAACGAAGCGTCCGGGGGCCTTCCGGCCGCGATCGTCACAGTTCCCGTCGCTTCCGCCGAACGCTCGAACGAATCGGTCACGGTCAATCGCACCAGATACGTGCCCGCGGTCGAATAGACATGTGCGAGCTGCTGCCCCGAAGCACGCCCTCCGTCACCGAAGTCCCATTGGTAGGCGGCCACCAGTCCCGACGGATCATGGGTGCACCCGGCCGTGGCCGGCGCTCCGACCGGGCAGTCGGCGGCGCTGAATCGCACCTGATCGAACACGCTCGGAGCCGGCGGTGTGACTTCGAAACCGGGCCGCACTGCGAACGGAGGGATAACCGCGCCGGCCGGCAGGAGACGAATCCGTACCCTGCGCTCGACCGCCCCCGAGAAATCGTCGGCCACCGGTGTGACCATCAGCGTGACGACGCGACCGAGATCCGCTTCCCCGGCCGCGTTCCGCGACGGCGCGGGGGCACGGTACGAGAACGCAGCGTTGCCGGCGGCATCGGTCACTACTGATCTGCGCGAGAGTCGCCCCAGATCGTGAGCAGTGGAGCCCTCCACGATCCGCGCCGTGAGCCGCAGGTCAGCGATGGGCTCTCCATCGGGACCTGTAGCGGTAACAGCGACGAGCGCCTCGGACAGGCCATCGGCGGGCAGCACGTCGGGGGTGGCGCTCAGTCGGATGGACAGCGCGAGGGTGGACGGCCCGGCAAGCGTCCCCGGCCCCAGGCCATCCTGGAGACATCCGGACAGGCAGGCGGAAAGCGCAACACCCGCCGCCCAGCGGTACGCCGCGCCTGTGCCTCGGACGAACTCAGCGGAGCATCGATCCTGCATTGCCTCGATTCATTCCATCGGTCCCGAGTCGGACCAGTCGGCAAACCCCACCGTGATCGCGCCAGCAGCCTCGATCCGGACGCCGGCGTGGTCGCGTCCGTAGAAGGTGATGTGGGCCAACGTGTTGATGACGACGTCTCCACCTCCATCCCGGAGCCTGACGAGCGGAGGCTCGAGCTTTGCGGAGGCACGCACGAGGACGAAGTCGCCGGTCTCGCCGTCGAAGGAGACCGCCAGGCTCAGCGCGCCGTCCCACGGGTGCGGCACGTCGATGCCCGGCGTGTTGCGCCCGTCGGTGCGCGCGTATCGCACGCGGTAGCGGTCTATGGTTGCGAAGACAGCCCCGGTGGGAGCGGCCGGGCTCACCGTCGCGGATGAGTCCCTTGCGACCAACCGCAGCGTCACCTGCACCGTATCCTGGTCCACTGTCCCGTCCGTCAGGACGTCGGACTCCACGAACATGCGGCGTGCGTCCCCGGTCGCACCAGCCGGCGGCGCTTCGATCCTCTCGACCACCAGCTCGACGGTCGAGCGTGACGAGGTCGGGTTGGCGGCGCACGCGGCCATCGCCAAGGCGACGGCGAGGCACGCAACCGGGGCGTGGCGACTCACCTTCCCTTTCCGGACCCGCTCCTCCGCCCTGTGCACACGGTTCCGCT
The DNA here is from genome assembly GCA_958296065.1 of Vicinamibacterales bacterium. Classification (GTDB taxonomy): domain Bacteria; phylum Acidobacteriota; class Vicinamibacteria; order Vicinamibacterales; family UBA8438; genus WTFV01. The sequence continues at coordinate 56,555 of CATQHX010000076.1, forward strand.
GCATTCGCTACCCAGCCCCTCGCTGTGCGATCGCCCCGTCAACGCACGATGCGGGGCGTGAGAAAGATCAGGAGCTCATCGGTTCGGCGCCGCTCGGCCCGGTTCCGGAAGAACCAGCCCAGAATCGGAACCCGGTGAATTCCCGGCACGCGGCGATTCGCCCGTGTCCGGGCGCTCTCGTAAATGCCTCCGAGGACCGTCGTCGCGCCATCCGCGACCTGTACGGTCGTGCTGGCGCTCTGGGTGACGATCGGCGGCACGCCGTTTACCTCGCGCGCAAAGTCGGCGAAGTCGTTGCCTATCTCGATGCGCATGATCACGGTGTCTCCGGTGGTGACTTGCGGCGTCACGGCAAGACGCAACGCGGCATCGCGAAAGGTCACCGTCACCGTGTTGTTTGCCACGGTCTGGATCGGAATCTGATCGCCCTGGGTAATGATGGCCTGCACGTTGTTCTGGGTCGTGATCCGCGGATTCGACAGAATCCTCACCTGCCCGTCGCTCTCCGCGGCGGAGAGCACGACGTCCAGATTCAAGGAGCCGTCTATCGCGCCGAGGGCCAACCCGAGCGCGGCGGTCGGCGATGCCGCGCCGAGGTCGACCGCGGTTCCGCTGTTTTCCGTCTCCACCGCCCGCGGATCGGCGCTCGTCGTCGCGGGCCCCTGCACGGCTCCCGCACGGCCGCTGATTCCGCCGCGATTCGGGAAGGCCAGAGCGGTGGTGTTGCCGATCTCCGGCGCAACTCTCCCGGCAATCCCCCATCGCACGCCAAGCTCGCGCAGATAGTCCTGGCTCGCCTGCACGATCCGCGCCTGAATCTGCACCTGCGGTTCCGGGCGATCCAGCTCATCGATCAATGCCTGCGCGGGCCCGACACGTTCCTGCAAGTCGGCGATTATGAGCGTGTTCGTGCGGTTGTCGATCTGTACTTGCCCACGCGGCGACAGCACGGTCCGCGTAACGAGATCCCCCAGATCCGCAGCACGCGCGTATCCCAGGGTGCGAGTCACGACCACCAGCTCCCCTGCCAGCGCCTGCTGCTCCTCACGCACGCGCCGTTCCTCGCGCTCCGCGGCCAGCGTAGACAGTGGCGCGATACGCACGACGGTCCCGTCGACCTCGTACCCCAGCCCATTCGCGCGCAGGATGACGGCCAAGGCCTGATCCCAGGGAATGTCGACCAGAGCTACGTCGACGGTGCCCGCCACTTGCGGATCGATCACGAGATTGAAGCCACTGATCTCGGCGAAGGTCCGAAGTACCGACCGGAGCTCCGCGTTCTGGAACTCCATGGAGACCGGTTCACCCACGTAGCCCCCGGAGGGATCGATCGCCGGCTCCGGAGACGCCTGCGCGCGCACCGTACCAACCGGGAAAAGTCCCCGGTGCCCCTCCATCGGCACCTGACTTCCACCGATCGCCAGCAACACCAACAGGCGAGACACGAGCCGCGGCCGAAACGCACAGATCCTGCTCATCGGTCCTCTGTCAGCGCCGCGCTCAGCGACAGGTGCACGATGCGCCGGGTGGCGGCCAGCGGGCCGCCTCGTTCACGCCGCACGATCACCACACCGTCGGCGGTCACCGACCGCACCGATCCGTCGAACAGCCTCTCGCCGCCCCGCAACAGGTGACTCCTGCCGTTGCCGGACTCCAGGACCGCGACATAGCTGCCCCCGATACGCACAAGGCCCTGCAGGGTCAGCGCGTCGACGTCGATGCCAGCGAGGCCGCGAGGCCGCACCGTATGCTCCGGCGCGCCGTCTTGTCGCAAGGGACTCACGAAGGGGTCACGTTGCCCCTCGTCCTGCCCGACCGCCGGTCGTGAGTGACCCGCCAGCGCTCCAGCCAGTAGCAACGCAGTTGTCGCCGTACGCCTCATCGACTCAGCCTCTCCGCCTCATCCGCTTGCACCCTCATCCAGGTCCGACGTGCGCAGCACATAGGTCGTCGCCGTGCATGTCACCGAGATCGTCGCCGCGCGGGTCGCGGGGACGAGAGCGCGGATCGACATCTCGCTGACCGTGACGACCCTCCGCAACCGGCTCACCTCGTCCAGAAACGTAGTGAGACCGCGAAATTCACCGGTCAGCTCCAACCGAACCGGCCACTCGTCGAAGTACTCCCGCGGTCGCACCGCGGACAGGGTGAAGGCATCCATCGTCAGACCCGATCGGGACGCGAGCTCTTGCAGACTCCGCAGGAGGGCCGAAGCTTCGCGCGGCTCCGGCAGGGTTCGACCCAGCACCTCGCGACGACGTCGCAGCCGCTCGATCTCGGCCTCCAGGCCCGGCAACCGGCCGGCCTCGCGCCGGGCACGAACGACCTCGGCGCGACTCTGCCCCAGCTCCACCCGGCGCATCGCCAGCAGGTCGCGCTGCGGCCCCATCCACAGGATGCGAAGGGCCGGCACTGCCGCCAGCGACGCCAGAACGCCCGCGACCAACAGGCGCTTCCCGGTTTCTTCCGACAGCCCGGCCATCACGGCCGCGCCCCCGGCGCCGGCAACGACACCCGCAACTCGAAGCTGACGATGTCCCGACCATCGAACCACTCGCCGCGCTGCGAATCGACGAGCTCGACCAGCAAGTCGAGTGCATCGGCAGCCTCCAGCGCCGCGACATACCCTGAAACACCTTCGAGAGTCGCCGCGTGGCCAAGCACCAGAACGCCCGCGCCGTCCTCTCGCACCTCGCTGAACCAGAGGTCGTCCGGAAGCACACCGCTCAGGCGGTCCAGCATTCGCGCCGCTGTCTTCCGCCGGACGTGAAGGTCTTCGATGAGGTCTACCAGTCCCTGGAGATCAGCCTGCAGCGCCTCCGCGGCGCGCACCTGGTCCACAGCCGGCGCCAGGCTCCGAAGGGTTGCGCCCGCGCCTGCCATTGCCGTCGCAACCTCCGCCCTCTCCGCTTCCAGCGCCCAGATCCACCACACCGTCAGGACCAGCACGGCGGCCATGGCGGCGGTCCCGCCGACGACTGCGCTCCCGGCCGGCCAACCGGCGTTGCCGTGCGCGATACGGTCATCCTGCGAAGCGAGCAGGTTGATTCGGATCATCGGTCCCCCACCTGGCGGAGCGCGAGACCGGCGGCCACCCCTGCCGCCGCCGCCACGTCCGCCAACTCCCCACCCGCGGCGCTCACAACGTCCATGGTCATCGCCCGGAAGGGATCGAATCGTTCGACCGATGCGTCGAAGCGCTCCTCGATTGCCGCGGCGAATTCCCGTCCCCGCGAGGCACCGCCACTGAGCACGATGCGATCGAGGCGGGCGGAGGCCGGCTTCGCTGCGAAGAAATCGAAGGTCTTCTCGACCTCCAGCAACAGCCTCTCGGTGACCTCCCGCACCGCAGGTTCGGGGGTGTCCGCGTCCTGGCCGCGACCACCGCCCTTCTTGAGCTTCTCGGCCTCCCCGAACGTGAGCGAGTGCGCCGCCCGTAGCGCGTCGGTATACGCGTTGCCTCCGGCTGCTATGTCCCGGGTGAATACCGAGCGCCCCCCGAGAACGATGTTGACGTTGATCGTGCTTGCTCCCGCATTGAGCAGAGCCAGGGAACCACCACCGTCCAAGCCGCCATACGTCGCGTACGCGTTCTGCAGGGCGAATGCGGCTACGTCCACGACGATCGGCACGCAGCCGGCCTGAGCGACCACGGCCGCGTAGTCCGCGATAGTGCTCTTCTTCGCCGCTGCCAGCAGAACGACGATGGTGGGACCCTCGGAATCCGCCCCGCGTCCGACCACCTGGTAATCCAGGTTGACGTCACGCAGCTCGAACGGGATGTGCCCCTCCGCTTCCCAGGCGATCGAGCCGGCGAGCTCGGCCGGGCTCATGCGCGGCATCGAGATTTCCCTGGCGACCACAGCACTGCCCGGCAAGCACAGCGCCACATCACGGCCGCGAATGCCGGCTGCTTCCAGGACGTTGCGGATCGCGTCCGTCACCACGGGACCATTGACGATCGCACCCTTGGCGAGACTCTCCGACGGCATCGGCTGCACGCCGGCCCTGGCCACCAGCCCGCCGGTCGCCGAGCGTGTCACCTCCACTGCCTTGACACTGCTGGAACCAATGTCCAGGCCGACGAGCGACGCCGGTCGCGGCAGGAAACGGGAGAGGATGCCCATCCGAGAGACCACGGACACCCCTAAAGCAAGCACCATGCCGTTTTCCGCGCCCAGTCTCGCGAAGCGCCGGGACTGCATGGTCTCCACCCTGCCAGAGGTCCGGGCGCCGCTTCGCCGCTCCGCTGATCGCAGGGGTGCCGCCTTGACACAAGACGCCCCGGGTTTGTAAGATTCAGGGCTGTACCAACAAGAACTGGTGTGAATACGTGTCAACCTATGCTCCCAGCGGAAAACAGATCACGCGCGACTGGCGCGTAATCGATGCCGACTCCCAAGTGCTCGGGCGAATCGCGACCATGGCGGCTCGTCTCCTGCAAGGAAAGCATCGCCCGCAGTACGCGCCCTATCTCGACACCGGCGACCACGTCGTCATCGTCAACGCGGCGCGAGTCCGCATGACCGGGCGGAAGGAGACCCGCAAGTTGTACCGCGCCCACAGCGGCTACCTTGGGGGCCTGCGATCCGAGCGCGCCGGCACGGTGCGGCGCACCCATCCGGAGCGGCTCATAGAGTCCGCGGTCCGCGGGATGCTGCCGAAGACGAAGCTCGGCAAGGCCATGTACCGCAAGTTGAAGGTGTACGCCGGACCCGAGCATCCCCATGCGGCCCAGAAGCCGACCACCTGCGAGGTATCGTGAGCGCAGAACCTGCCTTTTACGGAACGGGACGACGCAAGACATCGACAGCACGCGTATTCCTGCGGCCCGGCACGGGGGCCTTCAGGGTCAACACGACGTCGCTCGAAGAGCGTTTCCCGACGGCGTCGCTTCGGACGCGAATTACCGAGCCGCTCGTGCTTACGGAGTCGACCGACAGGTACGACATCTTCGCGACGGCCGCCGGTGGCGGAGTCTCGGGCCAAGCCGGCGCGTTGCGCCTCGGAATCGCCCGCGCCCTGGTCGAAGCGTCTCCGGAGCTGCGGGCTTCACTCAAGAAGGCCGGGATGCTGACGCGCGACCCGCGCGGCAAGGAACGCAAGAAGTACGGACTGGCTGGCGCGCGCAAGCGATTCCAGTTCAGCAAGCGATAGAAACCCGGAGCGGCCCGCAACCGAGTCCCGCGCGCCGGTATGGAGGAAGCTTGACGCCGTTAAACATGCAAGAGCTATTGGAGGCCGGTGTCCATTTCGGCCACCAGACCAAGCGTTGGAATCCGAAGATGAAGCAGTACATCTTCGGCCAGCGCAACGGGATCTACCTGATCGACCTGAGCAAGACGGCCGAGTGCCTCCGGCAGGCGGAGGAATTCGTGATGCGCCTCGCCGCGGAAAACCGCACCATCCTTTTCGTCGGTACCAAGCGGCAGGCCCAGGATCTGATCGTCGAGGAAGCGCAGCGCTGCGGCATGTACTTCGTCAACGAGCGCTGGCTCGGCGGCCTCCTGACGAACTTCACCACCATTCAGCGAAGTCTCGACCGCCTGCGCGAGCTGGAATCGATGGCGGAAGATGGTCGTTACGAGAGCCTTTCGAAGAAGGAAGTGGCGCGGCTCGAGAAGGAAAAACGAAAGTTGCACCGCAACCTGGACGGCATCCGCCGGATGTCCAGGCTTCCGGACGCCGTGTTCGTGATCGACACCCGCCGCGAGAAGATCGCCGTCGACGAGGCCCGCAAGCTCAGAATCCCGGTCATCGGCCTCGTCGACACCAACTGCGATCCCGAGGACGTCGACTACGTCATCCCGGGCAATGACGACGCGCTCCGAGCGATCCGGCTCTTCGTGACGCGGATCGCGGACGCCGTCCTCAGCGGACGGGGGCTCAAGGAGGCGGCGGAGAGAGCCGACGAGGCCCCGCAGGCCGCGTCTGCGTCCGCTACCGAGCCTGCGCCCGCGCCGGCATCCGTCTGACATTGAACAGTTTGCGGTCCGTCGTCCCGGCGGGCCCGGCCCTCCCTACAACTCAAGAGATCCGAGCGATGGCAATCAGTGCGGCGCAAGTAAAGGAACTTCGGGACCGGACCGGCGTCGGCTTCATGGAGTGCAAGGCGGCACTCGCCGAGGCCGACGGCGACATCGAGCAGGCGGTGACGATTCTGCGGACACGGGGCCAGGCCAAGGCTGCCAAGCGGGCGGGCCGCACGACCTCGCAGGGAATCATCGGCCACTACATCCATCAGGGCGGCCAGGTCGGCGTTCTCGTCGAGGTCGACTGCGAGTCGGATTTCGTGGCGCGCACCGACGACTTCCAGACTCTCGTCCGCGAGATCGCCATGCATATTGCTGCCGCCGATCCGCAGTACGCCAGTCGTGACGAGGTGCCAGCCGCCGAACTGGACCGCGAGCGCGCCATCTACCGTGCGCAGTTCGAAGGCTCGAACAAGCCGCCGGCTATCGTCGAGAAGATCGTCGAAGGCAAGCTCAACAGCTACTACGAACAGATCGTGCTGGTCGATCAGCCGTCGATCCGTGACCCGAAGACGACGATCGGGGCGATGGTCACCGCTGCCATTGCCAAGCTCGGCGAGAACATCACGGTGGCCCGTTTCGCGAGGTTCAAGGTGGGCGAGGCGGGCGAGTAGCGCAGTGCGCCCCTTCGGGGAGGGTGCTGCGCTATAATCGCAACCGGCCGCGCACCGTCGTCTCCGGGGATTCCCGCTTTCGCACCAGACGGAACGGAGCCGGCTCGTTTCCCGATGACCGGACGAGCCTGTCGGCGTGTCCTCCTCAAGCTCTCAGGCGAAGCGCTCGTCGGGGAGCAGTCCTCCGGTATCGACTCCACCGTCGCCGACCGGCTCGCCCGTGAAATCGCGGCGGTACAGGCACTCGATGTCGAGATCGCCATCGTGATCGGTGGAGGCAACATTTTCCGGGGCCTGGCCGCGAGCGCCCGCGGAATGGACCGCGCCACCGCCGACTACATGGGGATGCTGGCCACGGTGATGAACGCGCTCGCGCTCTCCGATGCCCTCGAGCGGAACGGGGCCTCCACGCGTGTCGTCACGGCGATAGAGATGCGCGAGGTTGCGGAACCCTACGTGCGGCGACGCGCCGTCCGGCATCTCGAGAAGGGTCGCATCGTGCTCTTCGCGGCGGGGACGGGCAACCCCTATTTCACCACCGACACCGCGGCCGCGTTACGGGCGATGGAGGTTCGGGCCGATGTCCTGCTCAAGGGCACGAAGGTCGATGGCATCTTCACGTCGGACCCAATGACCGATCCGACGGCCACGCGCCTCGATCGGATCTCGCACCGGCAGGTGATCGAGCAGGGACTCAAGGTGATGGACGCGACGGCGATCTCGCTGTGCATGGACAACGGCATGCCGATCGTGGTCTTCAATCTGCGCACGTCAGGCAACATTCGGCGTGCTGTGCTGGGCGAACCGGTCGGTTCGCTCGTTACCGCAGCGCTCCCGGCGACCGTTCGGAGGTAGCCACATCATGACCGTGACCGATCCCGAATCTGCCCACGCGGACGCTGAACGGCGCATGGACGGCGCCGTGGAGCATGTACGGCGGGAGCTCGCCGGCGTACGCACCGGACGGGCCTCGATAAACCTCCTCGACAGCGTGCGCGTGGAAGCCTACGGCACCCAGATGCCGCTGAACCAGGTGGCCAGCCTGTCGGTGCCCGAATCGACGCTGATCGTCGCCGCGCCATTCGATCCGTCGCAGATAACGGCCATCGAGAATGCGATACGGAACGCCAACCTTGGATTGAACCCGAGCAACGACGGCAAGGTAATCCGAATTCCCGTGCCCACCCTCACCGACGAGCGCCGCAAGGAGATGTCGCGCCTCGTGCACAAGTTGTCCGAGGAGGGTCGGACCAGCGTGCGACAGGTCCGGCGTGATACCAATGACGCCCTCAAGCGATTGCTGAAGAACCACGAGCTGTCCGAGGACGACGAGCGACGCGCGCTCGAGGACATCCAGAAGCTCACGGATACTCACATTCACGCGATCGACAATCTGCAGAAGGCGAAGGACGCGGAGCTGTTGGACCGCTAGGACTACCGTCGTCGAGCCGTTCTCACCGCCCCGGGGCCCGGGCGAGGTACTCCGCCATGTCAACGCTCACCCACCTCGAATGCTCGGCCGCCTGCGGCGCGCCGCTCCTCGACCCCGACCGGGTCCAGCATCTCTGCTCCTGCGGCGCGCCGCTGCTGGCACGGTACGACCTCGCGGCCGCAGCCAACCGCTGGACGCGCGAGTCGCTTCGCGATCGCCCCCCGACGATGTGGCGCTATCGAGAGGCGCTGCCTCCCTTCGACGGAGCCGGACCCGTGACTCTGGGCGAGGGATTCACGCCGCTGGCCCACGCGCGGCGCCTCGGGGCCGCGGTGGGCATGGACCGGCTCTACATCAAGGACGAATCTGACAATCCGACCAACTCCTTCAAGGCCCGCGGCATGTCCGCGGCCGTGACCGTGGCCCGCAGACTCGGAGCAACCACGGTTTCCGTCCCATCCGCGGGGAACGCGGCCAACGCGGCCGCCGCCTACGCCGCCCACGCGGGGTTGGCGGCCAAGGTCTTCATGCCCCGTGATGTCAAGACCCCCTTCATCCGCGAATGCGAGCTCTACGGAGCGGAGGTAACGCTGGTTGACGGCTTGATCACCGATGCGGGTCGAGCCGCCGCCGAGGCCGGCGCCCCACGGGGATGGTACGACGTCTCGACGCTGAAGGAGCCGTACCGCGTCGAAGGCAAGAAGACGATGGCCTACGAGATTGCCGAGCAGCTCGGCTGGGAGTGGCCGGACTGGATGATCTACCCGACCGGCGGCGGTACCGGCATCGTCGGCATGTGGAAGGCCTGCGCCGAGCTCGAAGCGCTCGGGTGGATGCCGGCAGGGACACGGCGACCGCGCATGGTCTCCGTGCAGGCGGAAGGCTGCGCGCCCATCGTCCGGGCCTTCCGTGACGGCGACGAGCGCGCGACGCCGTGGGAGAACGCCCGCACCAGTGCGGACGGGCTGCGCGTGCCGCGAGCCATCGGCGACTTCCTCATCCTGCGCGCGCTGCGCGATAGCGGCGGCACGGCCGTGGCCGTGAGCGACGCCGACATGATCGCGGCGATGCGCGAGATTGGGGCCGCCGAGGGCATCAGCGCGGCACCGGAGGGTGGAGCGACGCTCGTAGCGCTGCGCGCTCTCCTCGACCGCGGCACGATCGCGCCGGCGGACCGGGTCGTGCTGTTCAACACCGGCGGTGCGCTGAAATACCTGGATCTGCTGGGTATATAATGAAAGATTGTGGTTGTTGGAATCGTCCACGACCACGCGTCCTGCCACTACGAGACAGGAACGGGCCGCTAGCTCAGTTGGGAGAGCGCCGCGTTCGCAACGCGGAGGTCGTGGGTTCGAGTCCCATGCGGTCCACCAGCCACCATCCGGGCCGGTCATGATCACGACCAACGCACCGTACCGCGCCGTGCTGCGCTGCATTCAGGGCTGCGGCGGCGAGCATTCCCTGCTGGAGCCGATCTACCGGTGCCCCACCTGCAACGACCTGCTGGAAGTCTCTCACGACCTGAACGCCCTCCGGGACCGCTCGGCGGGCTCCTGGATGAGGCTGTTCGACGAGCGCTACAAGCGTACCACCTGGCCGTACGGTTCGTCTGTCTGGGGCAAGAAGGAATGGGTCTGCCCCGACGTGGACGCCGACAGCATCGTATCGATGGACGAGGGGGGGACCAATCTCTTCTGGGCGGAGCGCTTCGGTCGGGAGCTCGGCATCAGCGACCTGTGGGTGAAGCTCTGCGGCAACTCCCATACGGGCTCCTTCAAGGACCTCGGCATGACCGTGCTGGTCTCGCTGGTCCGGCAGATGATGCGGCAGGGAGTCGCGATTCGCGCGGTTGCCTGCGCCTCGACCGGCGATACATCGGCATCGCTCGCGGCGTACGCCGCCGCGGGCGGCGTTCCCGCGATCGTGATTCTGCCGCGCGGCAAGGTCTCGACGGCGCAACTCGTCCAGCCCCTCTCCAACGGCGCCACCGTGCTTGCGCTCGACACGGACTTCGACGGCTGCATGGCGATCGTCAAGCGACTCTCGACCGAGGAGGGCATCTATCTGGCGAACTCGATGAACAGCATCCGTCTGGAAGGACAGAAGACGGTCGGGATCGAGATCGTCCAGCAGTTCGACTGGGAGGTGCCCGACGTCATCATCATCCCGGGGGGCAATCTCGGCAACGTGAGCGCTCTCGGCGCTGGCTTCGACATGATGGAGGCGCTGGGCGTGACCGCCCGCCGCCCGCGCATCGTCGTGGCCCAGGCCGCCGCCGCCAACCCCTTGTATCGAGCGTACAACAACGACTGGAAGTTCGAGCCGATCAAGGCCGCCACGACACAGGCGTCAGCCATCCAGATCGGCAACCCGGTCTCTATCGACAAGGCGATCCGCACGCTACGCCGATACGACGGCATCGTCGAGCAGGCGACCGAAGCCGAGCTGGCCGACGCGTCCGCCCGCGCGGATCGCACCGGCATGTACAACTGCCCCCATACGGGAGTCGCTCTCGCGGTGCTGACCAAGCTGCGTGCCCGCGGCGACATCGCGGCGAGCGATCGGGTCGTGGTGATCTCCACCGCGAACGGACTGAAGTTCACCGATTTCAAGCTCGACTACCACCGCGCGGCGGTCGACGCGCTGCAACCGCGTCTCGCCAACGCGCCGATCGAACTGCCGAACGACTACGACGCCGTGCGCCGGGCCGTGGCGCGCGTAACCGAAGACTGACCGGCCGCCGTCCTTGACACTGTCGGCAGGCGCCATCGACAATAGCCCATGGCCGTTCCGCGCATCACCAAGGAAGAGTTGCACCAGCGTATCGAAGGCGGCGACGCCACCGCACCGATGCTCGTCGACGTACGTCTCAAGTACCCGTACGAGCACAGTACCATCCGTCTGCCCGGCGCCATCCGCCTCGCTCCGCCGGACTTCGATACGTCGTCACTACCCCGCGACCGCGACATAGTGACCTACGACTCCGACCCGGAGGAACTCGTCGGCGCGCGCGTCGCCGCCGAGTTGATCCGTCAGGGCCAGCGCGCGAGCGTGCTGCAGGGAGGCATCGTCGATTGGCTGGCCGCCAAGCTCCCAACCGAGAGCAAGGACGCTCCCAAACAGAAGCCGCCGCAAGCCGGCTCTCTCAAGGGCTAGGCGTCTACGCCGCAGAACGCAACGGGGTGAGTTCTGTAGCGCGGAATCCTGGGGCGGTGGGGGCCGGGGCCGCACACGGAGCTCTGGCGACGGGTTCGCCGGCGCCAGCGCCCCGAAACGCCTCCCGGGCTCGGCTTTTCGGCCCGTCCGCCCGCTCCATGACCTTGGGCCTCAGCACTTCGCTGCGCCGCGTCCTGCGGCGCAGGCTCCTGGCCGGCATCCGGGCGACGCCGCACCGGTCCATGGCGTTCGTGCGTCGGATCGCCGGGGCGGCCGTTCTGCTGTGTACCTGCACTCTGGCGGGGGGACCAACAGCCGGCCAGCCTCCTTCCGCGCCACCCATCGACGAGTTCGTGGCCCGTTTGCAGGCGCACTACGACCGTCTCGCCGACTTCTCGGCGGACTTCGAGCACCGTTACGCCGGCGGGGTGCTCCAGGCGACCGACATCGAGCGCGGCACGGTCCACGTCCGGAAACCAGGTGAATGGCGATTCGACTACGTCAGCCCCGAGCCCAAGCTCTTCGTCTGCGACGGCACGACCATCTACTCCTACTTTCCCTCCGACAGGCAGGTCGTCGTGAGCCCGTTGACGCCGGCCACGGGCGCGTCGACGCCGGCCTCCTTCCTGGCCGGGGAGGGTGACCTGCAGCGCGACTTCGCGGCTCGCTACGCCGCCCGGCAGGCGCCGAACGGAGCCCGGTCCATCGAGCTGACGCCCCTTCGCAGCGGTGCGGACTACGAGTCTCTGCTCCTGACCGTCGATGAGGCCACGATGGACATTCTCGAGATGGCCTCCACCGATTTTCAGGGTGGCGTGTCCACCTACGTGTTCTCCAACATCAAGCGCGACCAGGGTCTGTCCGATACCCTCTTCGTGTTCAACGCCCCCGAAGGCGTCGAGGTCATCACCGATGACATCTTCGCCCGGTAGACCCTCGTCCCGCGGCGCCTCCCGCGTGCTGCTGGTCCTGCTGACCCTCATGGTCTCGGCCTGCGCGACCGCCGGCGCCCTGCGCAACGGGGAGCGCGCCGAACGCGAACGCAACTACGACCAGGCGGTCGTCATCTATACGCGCGCTCTGCAGGAACGGCCGCGCGACCGAAACCTCCAGCTCGCCCTCGAGCGCGCCCGATTGCGCGCTGCCCAGATGCACTATGCGGAAGGAAGGCGACTCGAGCGGGATGCGCGGTGGGCGGAGGCGCTGGCCGAGTACCAGATCGCGTACGACCTGAACCCGGGCATGGCCGACATCGAGCGCGCCCTGCGCGGGGCGCAGGAGGCCATGCGTGCCGATCTGGCGGCCGCGCCGGAAGGCCTGACGGCGCTCGAGGCGCTCATCGACAACTCGTTCGACGCCGCGCCTCCCGGGCTCGACCTGCCGCGGGACATCACCCTCCCCGACTCGGTCGTCTTCAGCAGCGAGAGCTCGCGCGCGGTCTTCGCCGCCCTGGGCCAGCTCACCGGCTTCAGCATCGTCTTCGATGCACAGTTCCGCGATACGCCCTTCTCCGGCGATCTGCGGGACATGACGTTCGACACCGCACTCGCGGTCGTTGCCGCCAGCACCGGCAACTTCTTCCGGGTCACCGCACCCGGCACCGTCACCGTCATCCCGGACACGCCGGCCAAGCGCCGCGAATACGAGGAGGAGATCATCCGGACCTTCTACCTCAGCAACGCGGACGTCGCCGAGACCATAGACCTGCTGCGCCTGGTGGTCGACCTCCGCAGGCTGGCGCCGGTGACCGCCACGAACGCGATCTCCATCAAGGACACGCCCGAGCGCATCGACGCCGCGGCGAGGCTCATCCAGGCCATCGACAAGGCACGCGCCGAGGTGGTCATCGAGGTGCAGTTGCTCGAGGTCGACCGGCAGATTCTGCGGGACTACGGTCTGCGCTTCATATCGAGCGGCGAGAACTCGGAGATCGGCGCCGGCGAATCGGCCACCAGGGACATCGACACGGATGCCCCCGCCACCGGCCTGGGGCTGTCCGTCGACGACCTGCGACGCGTGAGCGGCTCGAACCTGTTCGTCGCCAATCCATCCAGCATGCTGCTGCGCCTGCTCCAGACGAACGGGAACACGCGGATCCTCGCCAACCCGCAACTCAGGACGTCGGACGGCGTCGCCGCCGAGGCGCACTTCGGGGAGCGCGTCCCGGTCCCGGTCACGACCTTCACGCCCTTTGCAGCCGGCGGCATCAGCCAGCAGCCGATTACCTCCTTCAACTACGAGGAGATCGGCGTCAACATTCTCATCACGCCGCGCGTGCACCACAACGACGAGGTCTCGCTGTCGCTCGAGGTCGAGATCAGCAACATCGCGGGGACCGGCTTCGGCGACCTGCCGCAGTTCGGGAACCGTTCGATCACGACGCGGATCCGGTTGCGAGACGGGGAAACCAATATCCTCGCCGGCCTTATCCGCGATGAAGAACGAGAGACACAGGAGGGCATTCCGGGTCTCAGCCGCATCCCTGTTCTCGGACGTCTCTTCGGCCGCACCCGAACCAACACCCAGGAGACGGACATCGTGCTCACGCTGAGGCCACACATCATTCGGCCCCTCGCGCTGGACGAGAACGACCTGCGACCCTTCCGCGTGGGGGCCACCGCGCCGACCGCCGGAGCGGGAGGCGCGCAGTCGAACTCTTCCCGAGCGCAGCCGCAGCCGCGCCCCGGACGCACGCTGCCCGGATCAGCGGAAACGCAGCGGCCAATATCCGCGCCCGCGCCTGCGCCCGACCGCTGAACACCGACCTTGCCGCCCGGCGCCCCGAAACGCCTCGCTGGCTCGGCGTTTCGGCCCATCACCCCCACTCCAGGAGCTTGCGCCTCGGCACTTCGCTTCGCTGCGTTCTGCAGCGCCAGCTCCTGGCTTCAGTCCTCTACCGCGACCCGCGCCCCGAGCGAAAGCAAGCGGTCGACGACGCTGGCATAACCGCGCTCGACCGTCTCCAACGGACTGATGCGGCTCTCTCCGTTCGCGGCCAAAGCGGCCGCGATCAGCGCCATTCCCGAACGCAGGTCACGCGTGTCCAGGGTCCGTCCGTTCAGCGCGCGGCCTCCCTCGACGATGATCCGGTGGGGATCGCACAGGAAGAGGTTGGCGCCCATACCGCTCAACTGCTCGAGCGCGAACAGGCGCAATTCGTACATCCAGTCGTGAATGAGGGTTCGTCCCGCGGCCTGCGTGGCCAGCACGGTGACGAGGCTCACCATGTCGCTGGGAAAACCCGGCCACGGCGCGGTGGTGATTTGACGCACGGCCCGCGGCCGCGACGGGCGGACCACGAGACGTCCGCCGTCGACCTCGCAACGGACATCCATCCGTGTCAGCACCGCGGTCAGGGGCTCGAGGTCCAGGCCGTCAACGCCGCCCAGTTCGATCTCGCCGCCGGTGATCGCGGCGACCACCGCCCAACTGCCGGCCTCGATATAGTCCCCGCGCAGCCGGTGCGAGGTTCCGCGCAGGCGGGCCTCGCCGGCGACCCGGACCGTCGGCGTACCTGCTCCCTCGATCTCGACGCCCATGCCCCGCAGGCAGGTGCACAGTTCGACGACGTGCGGCTCGCAAGCGGCGTGGCGAATCTCGGTCACGCCGGGCGCCGCGGCGGCGGCCAGAATAGCGGTCTCCGTACCGGTGACCGACGCTTCCTCCAGGTAGAACGAGGCGGCGACCAACCCGTCCGGCGCCTCGAAACGGTGCCGCTCCCCCGCCCGGTCCCGCACGCCCATGGCGCGCAACGCCTGCAGGTGCGCGGCCAACGTACGCCGGCCGGGGAAATCCCCGCCCGGCGGGGCCAGCGTGGCGCGCCCCAGCCGCGCCAGCAGCGGACCCACCAGCAGCACGGAGCCGCGCAGCCGGCCGACCAGACGCGGGTCCGGCTCGTCGCTGCCGACATCGGCGCACCGGACCCGGAGTGTGGTGGTACCGATGCCCTCCACCTCGGCGCCGAGTCCGCGCAGCAGGTCCGCCATCACCCGGACGTCTCCGATCCGCGGCACGTTCGACAACGTGCACGGCTCGTCCGTCAGCAGGCAGGCGGCCAGGAGCGGCAACGCCGCGTTCTTGTTTCCTTCGACGTTCACCGACCCACCGAGTCGATGGCCGCCTTCAACGATGAGTGTGGCCATGCCGTCGCTTCGCCGTTCTCGCTCAGGTTGATTCGTCGAACTCTCCGAGAAACATGACTTCCGGGGCCAACGTCACACCGTACTTCGCGGCGACATCCGCCCGACACC
Organism: Vicinamibacterales bacterium; assembly: GCA_958296065.1. Taxonomy (GTDB): domain Bacteria; phylum Acidobacteriota; class Vicinamibacteria; order Vicinamibacterales; family UBA8438; genus WTFV01. Next base: position 72,039 of record CATQHX010000076.1, read on the forward strand.
GATCTATCAGAGCCCGGACGTCCCGCGCTCGGGCTCCGGGCTCGGTGACGATGAAATTCGCGTGCTGGTGGGACACCCGCGCCCCGCCAACTACGCACCCCTTCAGGCCGGCGGCGTCGATCAGCGCTCCCGCGGCGCACTGCACGCCGGCCGGGAGACGCACGCGGCCGGGATCCGGATTGCGAAACGCGCAACCCGCGCTCGGCACACCGAGTGGCTGCGTGCGCTTGCGGAAACGCAACGAGGACCGTGCTTCCGCTCGCAGGTCGGTCACCCTGGCATGCGCCACGGCAAACTCCGCCCAGACCACCACCTCGCCCGTCTCCTGCACCCGGCTGCGGTCGTAGCCGAAACCCATCCGATCCGGCGTGACACGACGCGTCTCGCCGTCCTCATCGAGCAGGCCGACTGCCGCCACCATCTCGCTCATCAACCGACCACGGAAATGCGCGTTTCCGCAGATCGCCCCCCCGACCGTGCCCGGCGTGCCTGCCCACGCCTCCAGCCCGGCGAATCCGCGGCTTATCGTCCAGCGAACCAACCCGTTGAGCGTGACGCCGCCCGCCGCGCGCACCAGGCCCGGCGACGTCTCGGCAATCTCGCCATGGCGGTACCGAACCACAACGCCGCGCACCCCGGTATCGCTGACGAGCACGTTCGAGCCGCCCCCAAGCAGGGTGACCGGCAGACCGAGCATGCGGGCCGCACCGACCACGTCCGCGACCTCGCGCGCGGAGCGGGAATCCAGAAACCAATCGGCCCGCCCCCCTACGCGCAGCGTCGTGAGCGGCGCGAGCGGTTCGTCACAACGGAGACGTCCCGGGTCGACACCGGCACCGAGCCGGGCTCTCAGATGCCTGTCGACATCTTCCTGCCGTCTCCCACCCCATGACGACACCGCACTTCGCCGTCCCGCCGCTGAAGTGGACTCAGGTGATCTCACGGTCGTAGTCGGACTCGGACTCCAGCAAGGCTTCCCGCGCCGCTCGATGACCGCATCGCTCGAACTCGACCCAATCGCATGGGGCCAGTTGCCCGAGCAAGGGAATGTCCGCCGCGATGACGGTCGCCACGCGCGGGTACCCTCCCGCGGTCTGGCGATCCGCCATGGCTACGATGACGTCCCCGGACGGCACGACCTGAACCGCACCGATGGGAAATCCCTGCGACAGCAGGCTCAGGCCTTCGGGCCCGACAATCGGTGCACCGTCCAGACGATACCCCATCCGATCGGACTCCGGTCGAATCGTGTAGCGCGCGGTCTCCAGCCGCCGCAGCACGGCAGGATCGAACAGACCGGCGTGCGGACCGGGCAATACCCGTACGCGTGCCCCTCCCAACGGTGTGCAACGCTTCCACTTCGTTGCGGCCGACTCTCTCCGCGGCACGCCCCGCGACAGGCCGACGACCAGCCGGTCCCCGGCCCTGAGGGCCCGCCCCTCCATCCCGCCCATGCCGCTACGCAGATGCGTCGACCGGCTGCCGAGCACGGGTGGCACGGCGAAGCCTCCCGCTGCCGCGAAGTACGCCCGTGCCCCCGCAGTGCGCCGGCCGAATGCCAGGGTTTGGCCGGGCTCGACGCGAAGCACCGTCTCCGTCGATACCGCACGGTCATCGAGCAGCAGTCCGAACCACGCACCCGCGACCCCGATTCGCATGGAGGTCTCGAACCGAAGCACCGGACCGACCAGTGTGATCTCGAGCGTGGCCACGTCCGGCGAATTGCCGACCAACCGGTTCGCACGGCGATGAGCGGTCAAGTCCATCGCGCCCGACACGGACACGCCGTAGTGCTGATATCCCCACCGACCCGTGTCCTGAACGGTCGTCAGCAGGCCCGCATCCTCGACCACCAGCCCCCGCCGCCCGCCGGTCAACGGAGACCGGTCTCCAGCCGGTCGTACGACGCTTCGTCAATCGGCTCGAAGCGCACCAGGTCTCCGGCCGCGAGGAGAAACGGGTCGCTGCGAGCCATGTCGAAGATCCGCACCGGAGTCTGGCCGATCAACTGCCAGCCACCCGGCGACGCGACCGGGTAGACGCCGGTCTGCCGGGCCGCGATGCCGACGGAGCCGGCCGGCACGTGGACCCGCGGCACGGCCCGCCGCGGCGCTGCGATCAGTGGATCCACCGCACCCATGTAGGCGAAACCCGGCTGAAACCCGAGCATGTAGACGCGATAGGCCGCACCGCAATGCCGCTCTATCACCTCCGCCTCGCTGCAGCCGGCAAACCGCGCTACGTCGGCGAGGTCCGGTCCGCGTGCGCCGCCGTAACGCACGGGCAGGCCGATCTCGCGCCCCGCCCGTTCCGCCTCCCGTGCGACCGCCGCGCCGGTCTCGGCGGCGAGCTCGCGCAGCACGGCGGCAATACCGTCGCTGTCGCCGGACAGCGGATCGAAATGGACGGTGACGGTCGCAAACGCCTCGACCACATCGCGCACACCCGATAGCGACCGCGCGCGAAGTGCCTCGGCCACCGCGACGCAGCGCGCATTGATGTCGGGGTCCAGGCGTGCCGGATATGTCAGCACCAGAGCGGAGTCTCCGTCCCGGGAGACCTCCCATTCCCTCTGGGTAGTTCCCGCCATCTGCGTCCTGCGGCGCAAGCTCCTAGGCCTCCGCGCCCGGCGGCGACGCACCCAGTCGCCGGCACAGGGTCTCCCGCAACCCACCGAAATCGCCGTTGGACATCAGAACGACTCGATCCCCCGAACGGACCTCGTCGACGATGGTCTCCTCGATCGCCTCCATCGTCTCCAGGTGCCTCGCGCGCGTCCCGGCCGCCGTCAGATCCGCGACAAGCCGCGTTTCCGACAGCCTCTCCTCGGCAGGCAAGGTCGACCGAAAGACGGGGGCTACCAGCACCTCGTCCGCCGCTCGGAAAGCCCGAGCATAGGCGGCCTGAAAGACACGGCGGCACGAAGTCGCCGACCGTGGCTCGAACACCGCCCACACACGGCCGCCCTCCGACGCCGACCGCAGCGCAGCCACGGTCTCACGCACGGCCGTCGGGTGGTGCGCGAAGTCGTCGTAGACGGCGACACCCCGCCCTACCCCGCGCAGCTCCAGCCGCCGGCGCACGCCGGCGAAACCGCCCAACGCCGCTGCCGACGCCTCCGGGCTCACCCCCACGGCGGCCCCGGCCGCAACCGTTGCCAGCGCGTTCCGCACATTGAAGGCGCCGATCAGGGGCAGGTCGACCCGGGCCACCGCCCTGTCCCGATGCACCACGTCGAAGCGCGTACGACCCGAACCGTGCTCGACGCCGACCGCGCGCCAGTCGGCACCGGGGTCGATGCCGAACGTCTCGACGGCGCAGTGCGCCGCGTCGCGCAGCGCCCGCGCGCCCGCGTCGTCGTGCCCGAGCAGAACCCGGCCGTTCTCCGGTACGAGGGCCAGAAGCCGGCGAAAGGCGAGACGAAGCGCCGCCAGGTCGGGATAGATGTCGGCGTGGTCGAACTCCAGGTTACCGACGACCGCGACGAACGGCAGGTACTTGAGGAACTTGGCTGTCTTGTCGAAGAACGCGCTGTCGTATTCGTCCCCCTCGATCACGAACAGGTCGCCACCGCCCAGACGGTAGCTCGCGTCGAAGTTGCGCGGGATGCCGCCCACGAGGAAGCTCGGGTCCAAGCCGGATTGAACCAACGCCCAGGCAACCATCGATGTCGTGGTGGTCTTGCCGTGGGTTCCCGCCACGACGATCGGCCGCGCCGGCCAAAGAAATCGCTCGCGTACCATCTCCGGCAACGAGACGTAGCGCATACGCCGCGACAGCACGGCCTCGACCTCCGGGTTGCCGCGGGACACCGCGTTGCCGATCACGACAACGTCGACGTCGTCGGTCAGGTGAGCGGCGTCGTAGCCCAGCATTGGCGTGATCCCCTGGCCGGCCAGGAAGCTGTCCATCGGCGGATAGGCATGGGCGTCCGACCCGCGGACGTCCAGTCCCTGGTGCTTCAGCATGGCAGCCAGGCTGGCCATCGCGGTCCCGCAGATCCCGATGAGATGGACGCAGGTCATGCGACCGCCGCCTCCTCGACGACCAACCGCCCCTTGCCGGTGGCGTCCACGGTCACGTCGACCCCGAGCGGTACCGTCAACAGCGGCCCGGCCGCATGTCCCGTAGGCAGCCCGAACAGCACGGGGCCCGGCAGGTCTCCGAGCACGTCGGCCAGCACCGACCGGGCGGTCAGTCCCGCCTCGGGTTCGTCGCACCCGGGAAATTCCGCGCAGACGACGGCGGCGGCGCGCGACAGGACCCCTGCCTGTCGAAGCTGCTCCAGCATGCGATCCAGGCGGTACGGTCGCTCGTCGACGTCGTCCAGGAGGAGCACGAATCCGCGCGGCGGATCGAAGCGAAACGGCGTTCCGAGCGATGCCGCGAGCTGGGTGAGGGCCCCTCCGAGCAGGGGCCCGCGAGCCCGTCCGGGCTTGAGCACCTCTACCCCACCCGCCGCGACCTCTCCGTAAGGTCGAGAACACATCAACTGGCCGAGCAGGGGCTCGCGGTCGTAGCCGGCGTTTCCAGCCGCCAGGTGCACCAGCATCGGCCCGTGAAAGGCGACCAGGCCGCAATGGATCGTCAGATGGCTCAGCATTGCCGTCACGTCGCTGGAACCCAGCAACACCTTGCCGCCTGCAGCCATCTCGTCCGTATCGAGCCGCGGAAGCAACTGCGCGCTCCCGTAACCGCCGCGGACGGCGAACACTCCCGCGATGGCCGGATCACGCCACGCCGACGCGAACGCGCTCGCTCGCTCCTCCACCGAACCGGCCACGTACCGGCGGCGCGCGAAAACGGAAGGCTCGAATACCGGAGTGAATCCGAGCGCGCGCACTTGCTCGACGCCACGGTCGAACGTCGCCCGGTCGAACGGACTCGCCGGCGCGACCAGCGCAATGCGATCACCCGCGCGCAACGCCCGAGGCCTGCGCATCCCTCAGAAGCCCCCGGCAACAGACGCGCCGCATTGGAGCTGTGCCACATCCCGCCCGGACTGCGCTGGTCCCCGGTCGAACATGCCCACTATCGTTCCTCTTTGCGCCTTGCGCCCTGCGCCTTGCGCCTTGCACCCTTGCGGCCGCTACGCCGCTCGCGGCACACACGGCGCTTCACCAGGGTCGGCTCCTACAGGGATTCCCGCATCAGGCCGCCGATATCCTGGTGCTCCGCACAACCGACGATGCCGTTCAGCCGCACCTGCGCCGGCGGGCGCCACTGGTCGTCGCCGCGCAGAAACCTCTCCCGGGCACGCTGCTGCCTCCCCAGGGCCTCCTCGACGCGACGGAGGGGCAGCGAACCGTCCTCGACCGCGTGAATCAAGGCCTCGATCACCTCCACCTGCGTGGCCGGATCCGGTTCGCAAAGCAAGACCAGATCGCAGCCGGCGCCAACAGCCTCGACGGCCGCCGGTGCCGGAGCCTGTTGCCTGGCGATGGCCCCCATCGCCATGTCGTCGGTCACCACCAGCCCGTCGTACCCCATCTCTTCCCGCAGCAGATCGGTAACCACGGCCCGCGACAGAGTCGCCGGTGCTGTTTCATCCAGCGCCGGATACCGAACGTGGGCGGTCATGATCGCGGCGGCGCCAGCTTCGACCGCGGCACGAAACGGCCGCAGCTCGACCTCCCTCAGACGGTCCGGCTCGTGTTCGACGACCGGCAGCTCCAGATGGGAATCGCGGCTCGTGTCCCCATGGCCCGGAAAGTGCTTCCCGCACGCAGCCACGCCTTCCGCCTGCAGGGCGCCGATGAGGACGGCACCGAGACGAGCCACCTCGACGGGGTCCTCCGACAGCGCCCGATCGCCGATGACCGGGTTGGCGGCGTTGGTGTGCACGTCCAGCACCGGGGCGTAGTCCAACGTGATGCCGACGCTCCGCAACTCGCGCGCGAGGGCCCGCCCGAAGCGCTCGGTCAGTTCCGCGTTCCCGCGTCGTCCCAGCGACGCCAGCGGCGGCCACTCCGTGAACGGCGCCCGCAGGCGCTGCACCCGGCCCCCCTCCTGGTCGACGCTTACCCACGGCGGGACAGGCGAGAGCTGCTTGACGTCGTACGCCACCTCGGCGACCTGCAGAGGCGCCTCGACATTCCGCGCAAACAGAATCACGCCACCCAGATCGAACGCCCGAGCAATCGCGCGCAACTCCTCCGGAAGGGTGACACCAGCAAAACCCGCTACGACCAACTGTCCGATCTGTCGCTGTAGGCCTGTAGGCATCCAGTAGCGCCCGAAACGCCTCGCTGGCTCGGCGTTTCGGCCCATCCCCCCGCTCCGGGACCTTGCGCCGCAGCACTTCGCTTCGCTGCGCCCTGCGGCTCAAGGTCCTGGACTGCAAATTGCGCGCGCGGCGGTCCCGAACGACCGGGATATGAGTCGGCCCGGACGTGCAGGCGGGCGCCGACACCGGCGAGGCACCGTCGCCGCTCATTATAATTCGTGCGTGCAGGTTCACGCGTCGGCTCCCACCCGAGTCGACCTGGCAGGCGGAACGCTCGATATCTGGCCCCTCTATCTTCTACATGAGAACGCCCAGACTCTGAACGCGGCCATCACGATCCGCGCCGAGTGCCGGCTGACGCCCAACGCCGACGGCCGGCTGCGCATCGTGGCGGAGGACACCGGCGCGAGGGTCGAGGTGTCCCGCTGGTCGGAGCTGGGCGAGAGTCAGGCTTCGCGGCTCGTAGCTCGCGTGCTCCGTTTCTTCCGCGCCGAAGGGCTCACCGTCTCCACACGCTCCGCGGCTCCCGTCGGGGCCGGACTGGCCGGCTCCTCGGCCCTGAACATCGCTGTCTGCGCGGCGCTCGCGCGCTGGCACGACCGGGATCTTGGCGGCGACTCCCTGATCGAGCTGGCCCTCAATCTCGAAGCCCAGGTGCTCGGCGTCCCCACCGGCGCACAGGACTACCGACCGGCGACCTACGGAGGAATCGCGGCGCTGGAAATGGGTCCGGGCGGCGTTACCCGAGCTCCGTTGAACGTGGACGCCGAGGCCCTCGCGAGCCGGATCGTGCTCGTGTACACGGAACAGTCGCGCGACTCCGGCATCAACAACTGGGAAGTCACGAAGCGACGCATCGACGGCGATCCGGGGATCATCTCGCTGTTCGATGAGATCCGCGACGTCGCGCTCGGCATGCGCGAAGCCCTCGAGGCTGCACGTTGGGACGACGTCGCTCGGTACCTCGCGCTGGAATGGGACCTGCGCAAGCGCCTGGCGCCGGGAGTCACGACCGCGCGCCTGGATGCGCTGATCCGATGCGGACGGCAGGCGGGCGCCGACGCCGCCAAGGTCTGCGGGGCGGGTGGCGGTGGCTGTCTCGTCTTTCTGACCCCGCCCGACCGCGCGGGCTCGGTGCGCGCCGCGCTGGCGGAAGCCGGAGCACGCGTGCTCGACTGCCGCATAGACACCCGCGGACTCCAGGTCAGCGTCGACTGATGCGGACGGCATCCCATGCCGGATAACGGGTCCATCGCGCGGGTATTCAAGGAGATCGCCGACCTGCTCGAGATCAAGGGCGCGAACCCGTTCAAGATTCGCGCCTATCGGAACGCGGCCGACATCATCGCCACGACTCCCGAATCGATAGCCGGTTTCTCGGAGGAGGAGCTGCTGGAAATTCCAGGCATCGGCAGGGACCTCGCCGCGAAGACGCGTGAGCTGGCAGACCGGGGCAGGCTCGCGTACCACGAGGAGCTGCTGCGGGAGTTTCCGCCATCCCTCCTCGACCTGCTCGCACTGCCGGGCCTCGGCCCCAAGACGGTCGCCCGGTTCCTTCACGAATTGGGAGTAACCTCCCTCGACGAGTTGGAAGCGGCGGCGCGAGCCGGCCGGATTCGTACCATGCCGGGGCTCGGAGCAAAACGCGAAGAGCTGGTTCTGCGCGCGATCAATCGGCAACGAAGCTCAGATAATTCGACGGCGTGACCCGTACGTTCACGACCTCACCCGACGCGCCGAGCGATCTGCCCGGCCGCTGATTGATCGTGTACGCAAACACCCCGGCGTCGCCAATCCGCAGTTCGATGGCTTGCTGCGCGACGATCACGTCCTGTTCGCCCGCCCGCAGGATCCGCGAGACTACCGTGTCGCCGTCCGCGGAAGCCTGCACCCAGCAGTCTCCCGTCGCGCTTATCTGCATCGTGAGCTCCGCCGCGTCGGCCGACACGACGGGAAGCGCATCCGCACCTGTTGCGGACTCCGCCGGAGGCGCTTCCTCCGATAACCCCGCGGCAAGCGACTCCGGCTGGCCTCCCGACTCTTCGGAGCGCCGCGCCTCGTCGGAGACCTCCGGCGGCACCGGCGGCTGCCGGTCATCCGGAACGACGACGCTCACCAGCCAGACGACCAGCGGCATCAACAGCAACGCGAACCAGATCAGTCCCTTCGCTGTCTTCTGCCGCTTGACGAACTCCTCGTTCGCGCGCCCCTCGATGGTCGCGTGCAGACTCGCGACGGAGGATTCCTCGGGAAACCTCGCTTCGAACTGCGCCAACGTCTCTTGCGGATCGAGCCCGACAGCCTCGGCGTACGAGCGTACGAAACCCCGGGTGAAGATGCCGCCGGGAAGATTCTCGATCTCGTCACGCTCGATCGCCCGCAGCTTGGAGACCGGGATCTTCGTGGAGGCCGAGACCTGCTGAAGGGTCATTCCACTGGACGCACGCGCATCGACGAGCAACTTGCCGAACAGCTCCGAGGAAGGATCAGCCACGAGTCGGCACGTTAGTCGAGCGTTCCGCGCCTGTCAAACGCCGCCCGCAGTGCCTGTACGCGCGTTGCGAGCCGGAGACGTCGTTCCAAGCTCGAATCGAACCGAAAGAGCCGTATCCCGGCCACGCCTGCCGCGCCGGTTGCCGCCACCGCCACCCCGTCGGCCACCGCCACCCCGCCGATCGCCAGAACGGGCCGGCGGCACGCCTGCACGATATCGCGCAGCGCCTCGAGTCCGAGCGGCTGGCGCCCCGGTTTCGACACCGACCGGAACACCGTGCCGGCCAGCACATAGTCGACCGCCCCGGACTCCTCTGCCCGCCGTGCCGCGGCTACGTCGTGCACCGACCGCCCGACGATCCAGTCGCGCGGCCCGAGCATGCGGACACGTGCAGCGGACCGCCCGTCATCCTTGAGGTGTACGCCGGCGGCACCGGCCGCCAGCGCGACGTCGGGTCGATCATTGACGAGAACGTGCGTACGCGTTGCCCGTGTACGGTGCACCGCGGCGCGCACGAGGCCGAGGAGACAGCGATCCGAGAGTCCCGACTCCCTGATCTGCACCAGGTCCAGGCCGGCGTCCGCGCAGTCGGAGATCACGTCCAGAAGCTGCCGCTCGACCCCGGCCTCGTCGCCCGCGGCTTCCGTGAGCACGCGACGGTCGGTCACGAGACAGATTAGCGAGCGCGACTTCAGCGCTGTCCGGACGCGGTCCATCGACGTCTTACAAGGCGCGCGGTCGGAATGAACGCCGGTGCACGCGCGAGTACCCGAACCGGGCAACGGCGGCTACATGCGCCCGCGTCGCGTATCCCTTGTGCCGATCGAACCCGTAACGGGGATCGACACGATGCAAGCGGACCATCTCCCGGTCCCGGGTCACCTTCGCGACGATGGATGCCGCGGCGATTGCCGCGCAGCGCCGGTCGCCGCCCACGAGCCCACGCTGCGGGAGATTCAGGTCGGGAACCGTGAAACCGTCGATCAGGGCGAATGCGGGCAGTGGATCCAGCGCCTCCACCGCCCGCCGGAGAGCGTCGAGGGAAGCGCGATGCACGTTGAGCCTATCGACGTCTTCCGAGGATGCCACGGCAACCGCCCAGCGGGTGGCCGCCGTGATTTCCACGTAGAGCCGTTCGCGTTGCGAAGCCGTCAGCAGCTTTGAATCGCGGAGCCCTGCAACGTGCTTGCAGGGGTCGAGCACCACCGCCGCTGCGATCACGGGGCCCGCCAAAGCGCCGCAACCGACTTCATCGACCCCTGCCACATCCGCGAAGCCGCGCCGCCGCAGCGCGTTCTCGATGGTCCGCCGCGCCGACTGGCGCCGCATGGTTCCGGCTCTAGCGCCCCGAAACGCCGAGTTGGCTCCGCGTTTCGGCCCATCCCCCCCGCTCCATGACCCTGCGCCTCAGCACTTCGCTTCGCTCCGTTCTGCTGCGCAAGCTCCTAGCGGCGCCGACGCTCCCGCATGCGCGCCGCTTTACCCCGCAGCTTGCGCAGGAAGTAGAGCTTCGCACGCCGCACGCGCGCGGATCGCACCACCTCGATCCGGTCGATCATCGGGGAGTGCAGGGGAAAGATCCGCTCGACGCCCTGACCGAACGACACCTTGCGAACCGTGAGCGTCGAACCGGCGCCACGCCGGTGCTGGCCAATCACGATCCCCTCGAACACCTGAATCCGTTCCTTCTCGCCTTCGGTCACCCGCACGTGCACGCGTACGGTATCGCCCGACCGGATGTCCGGCCGCTCGACGAGCTGGTTCTGTTCCACCGCTTCGATGGCCTTCATGCCCCTGTACTCCTGGAAACATCATTGCCTGCGTCCGTCGTGCGGCGCAGACTCCTGGTTGGTTTCGCCCGCCTGAAGCTCGCGTAGGCAACTTCGCTCCTCGTCGTCCAAACACGCACGCCTCAACAGATCGGGTCGCCGGCGGAGCGTCCGCCGCACGGCCTCACGTTTCCGCCACCGCCGGATCTCTCCGTGGTCTCCCGATACCAGCACCTCCGGTACCGCGTGCCCGTTCAGCCTGGCCGGGCGCGTGTACGTCGGGTAGTCCAGAATCTGCCGCACGAACGAGTCGGTCGCCACCGACTCGGAGTTGCCTACGACGCCCGGCACCTGTCGTGCCACGGCATCGATCACGACGCCGGCGGCCAGCTCGCCACCGCTCAGCACGTAGTCGCCGATCGAAATCTCCTCGGTGGCCACCTGCTCGCGCACGCGCTCGTCGACGCCCTGATAGCGCCCGCACAACAGCACGACGTGGTCGAGCCGACTCAACCGAACCGCCGCCTCGTGCGTGAAGGTCTCGCCCTGCGGCGACATGAGAATCACCGCGTCCGGCTGACCGCGCCGCTGCTTCACCAGAGCCGCCGCACGCACGAAGGGCTCCACCTTGAGCACCATGCCCGGTCCCCCGCCGAACGGCGCATCGTCGACCGTCCGATGGCGATCCGTCGTGAAGTCCCGCAGGTCGTGCACCGTCACGTCCAGCAGCTCCCTCTCTCGCGCGCGGCCCACCACGCCGACGCTCGTCACCTGCTCGACCAGATCCGGAAAGACGGTGACGACATCGAACTTCATCCACGTATCCCCATTGCGACCGGTGACCGCGGGAAACTACCGGCACGGTTCCTGCGTCCCGTACGGGTGCTCGGCCGATTCACCTCGAGCAGCCCATCCGGCGGCTCGATGACGATGGAACCGGACCGCGCATCGATAGACACGCAGATTTCAGCGACCAGCGGAACGTCGACCTCGCCCCCCGCGTGTCCAACAATCAGCCGCTTCGCGCCGGCCGGCCCCTCTATGCGAGCGACCGTGCCGACCTGCTCGCCGCTCACCGTCCGCACTGCACAACCGACCAGCTCGTGCTCGTACCACGTATTCGCAGGCAACGGGTGCAGCGCGTCCTCCGGCACCCGCAGCTCCGCGCCGCGCAGCCTCTCCGCCTCCTCGGGGGTCTCGATGGAGTCGAACGCGACCACCGGCCGCCCACCGTGGAACCAGGCGTCGCGGATCCGCACCGCAACCGGCTCGCCGGCTCGCTCCATGAACAGAGTTCCGCCAGCCCGGAAACGCTCTTCCGGAAAGTCGGTCTCGGCATTGACGACGACCTCGCCGTGCCTGCCGCGCGTTCGGGCCACGACACCGACGACCGCCATCTCCTGCCAGGATCCGTGGTCCATGCGCTCGTCACCCCTCGTCATCGAGGAAGTCGACCGTCACCCGCAATCCGTCGCGCTCCGAGGCGATTTCAGCCAGCGTCCGAACCGCCGACGCAGTGCGCCCGCGGCGTCCGATCAGCCGACCGAGATCTCCCGGGCGCGACGTCAGCTCCACGCAAACATCGCCGTCGTCGACCCGCTCTTCGACCCGAACCGCCTGCGGATCGTCGACGAGCGCCTTGGCGATTACCTCGACCACGTCCCGCGCACGGCTCACGACGCTGCCGACTCCGCCGGCGCAGGTTCCTCGCTCGCAACCGCGGCGCCCGGATTGCGTGCAATCAACGTCCGCACCGTGTCGCTCATCTGGGCGCCACGCGCCATCCAGTGGTCGATCCGATCGCGCTTGACGGTCAATGCCTCGGGCTGCGCCGTCGGGTCGTAGTGCCCCACGACCTCGATCGCGCGTCCGTCGCGCGCGCTGCGGGAATCGATCACCACGAGCCGATAGAACGGGCTCTTCTTCGCACCCTGCCGCCGCAGTCGAATCGTCAGCATCCTCTCTCCTTCACCTCTCGCCCCGCCGACGCGAAACCGTGCGCGAAGGGGTCCGCGGCATCATCGCATGGTCGGCAACGCCATGCGCCGCCGTTTCCCTTTTCGCCGGCTCAATCCGCCGACGGTCTTCAACATCTTCCGCATCTCCGCGAACTGCCTGAGCAGCCGGTTCACATCCTGCACGGTCGTGCCGCTGCCGCGCGCGACACGACGCCGCCGGCCGCCGTTCATGACGGACGGGTTGCGCCTCTCCTGCGCCGTCATCGAGTCGATGATGGCCACCATGCGCGTCACTCCGCTCGAATCGATGTCCGCCTCCGGGATCCGTGAACCGAGCCCCGGAATCATGCCGAGGACCTGGTTGAGCGGGCCCATCCGGGTGACCGCGCGCATCTGCTGCTTCAGATCGTCGAGCGTGAGCTCGTTCCGCCGAATGCGCGTCGCCATCGACACCGCGTCGTCGTGGGAAATCGCCTGCTCGGCCCGCTCGACGAGGCTCAGCACGTCGCCCATGCCGAGCAGGCGCGACACCAGCCGGTCCGGCCGGAACGGCTCCAGATCGTCCACCCGTTCTCCGGTCGCGGCAAACGTGACCGGTACGCCGACCACCGAGACCACCGACAGCGCCGCTCCGCCGCGCGCGTCGCCGTCGAGCTTGGTAAGCACGACACCGGTCACGCCGAGCCGATGGTGGAACTCGCCGGCGCTGCGCACCGCGTCCTGGCCGGTCATCGCGTCGGCCACGAACAGCAGGTCGGAGGGCGACACCGAATCACGGATGGTAGCGACCTCCTGCATCAATGCGTCGTCCACGTGCAGACGGCCCGCCGTATCGACGAGCACGACGTCGAAGCCGAGCCCCCGCGCCTCGGACACGGCGGAGACGGCGCGACGCACGGGATCGGCGGCGCCCGCTTCGTGCACGCGGAGCCCGGCGTCCCTCCCGAGCACGGCGAGCTGCTCGATGGCGGCCGGCCGTCGCACGTCGGTGGAGACCAGCAGCGGATGCCGGCCCTGGCCGGTAAGCCAACGTCCCAGCTTCGCGGTCGTGGTGGTCTTGCCCGAACCCTGCAGGCCGACGAGCAGGACGACCTGCGGCCGGTCGGTGGTGGTCGAGAGCCCCGCGGGGGACTCGCCGAAGAGCTTCAGCAGCTCGTCGCGCACGATGGCAACCACCTGCTGGGACGGGGTGAGGCTGTCGAGCACCTCCTGCTCGGTCGCCCGATCCCGGACCCGGTCGATGAACGCCTTGACGACCTTGAAGTTGACGTCCGCCTCGAGCAGGGCCAGCCGGATCTCGCGCAGCGTGCGTTCGACCGTCTCGGGCGTCAACCGCACCTCGCGGCGCAACGTCCCGAAGACATCCTGCAAGCGTGAGCCGAGTACCTGGAACATCGGAAGGGCCCGCTCCTGCCCGGGCCACTTGGCCGGAAGCCGTAAATGACTCTCAGGAAACTGGTTATTCTAGGCCGCGGCGACCGGCGACGTCAACCGGAGCGGGTCGCCGCGCGCGGCCCGAACTCAGACGGACGAGAGACGGTGACCGAGCTTCTCCTTCTTGGTGCGGAGATAGCGCTCGGTGAACTCGGTGGGCTCGATCTCCAGCGGAACCGACTCCTCCACCGCGAGCCCGTAACCGTCGAGGCCGACGAACTTCCGCGGGTTGTTGGTGAGCAGGCGCATCGTCTGAACGCCGAGTTCGCCCAATATCTGGGCACCGATCCCGTAGTCGCGCTGGTCCGCCTTGAAGCCGAGGTGCTCGTTCGCCTCGACCGTGTCCAGCCCCTGATCCTGCAACTCGTAAGCGCGGATCTTGTTCGCCAGGCCGATGCCGCGCCCTTCCTGGTTCAGGTACAGGAGCACGCCGCGGCCTTCGGAAGCAATCCGTTCCATGGCCCGCGACAACTGCGCGCCACAGTCGCAACGAGTGGATCCGAGCACGTCGCCGGTCAGGCACTGCGAATGGACCCGCACGAGTACCCTCTTGCCGTCACCCACCTCCCCCCGTACGAGCGCGACGTGGGTCCGCCCGTCGATGAGGCTGTCATAGGCGATCACGGTGAAGGGACCGTACGCCGTCGGCAGCTCCGCCGTGGCCAGCCGCTTCACGAGGCGGTCATGACGCATCCGGTGCTTGATGAGGTCCGCCACCGTGATCATGAGCAGACCGTGTTGCCGGGCGAAGCGATCGAGGTCCGGCACGCGGGCCATGGTGCCGTCGTCGTTCATGATTTCGCAGATGACTCCCGCCGGGTAGAGGCCGGCGAGCCGGGCGAGATCCACCGCCGCCTCCGTCTGACCGGCGCGCACCAGGACACCGCCGTCGCGGGCGCGCAGCGGAGACACGTGGCCGGGCTTGGCGAGATCGGCCGGCCGGGTCGCCGGATCGATCGCCACCCGAATGGTTGCCGCGCGGTCGGCGGCGGATATGCCGGTCGTGGTGACGTGCTTCGCGTCGATCGGCACCGCGAACGCGGTCTCGAACCGGGACGTGTTCTCGCTCACGATCATCGGGATGTCGAGCTGGTCGAGGCGCTGCCCGGTCATGGAGAGGCAGATCAGGCCGCGGCCGTAGCGCGCCATGAAGTTGATCGCGTCCGGGGTGACCTTCTCGGCGGCGACGGTCAGGTCGCCTTCGTTCTCGCGATCCTCGTCGTCGACGACGATGACCATGCGGCCGTCACGGAACGCCTCCACCGCCTGGTCGATGGTCGCGAAGCGCGCGCGCGCGGCGTCGCCGGACGCGCCGGACGGCTCTTCAATCTTCTTGTCGGCCATGATCCTCCAGCGCCCCGAAACGCCCCGCCGTTCTACGGCGCAGACTTCCAGGTCAGCCCTTCAGAACGCCTCCAAAGGCTTCGACACCGCGAACGACGTACTTTCCGATGATATCGCACTCGATGTTGACGGCCTCCCCGACGCTGCGGGCGTGGAGGTTGGTGTGCCGCCAGGTGTGGGGGATGATCTGGACCGTCAAGCTGTTCCGATCGAGACCCGCCACCGTGAGACTGATGCCGTCGACGGCAACGGACCCCTTGGTCACGAAGTAGCGCGCGAGATCCGCTGGAAACCCGACGCTCACCCACCAGAAGTCGGCCTCCTGCCGGATGTCCGCAATGCGGCCCACGCCGTCGACGTGTCCCTGGACGAAGTGGCCTCCCAACCTGTCGGAGGGCAGCAGGGGCCGCTCCAGGTTGACTGTGGATCCGTCCCGCAGCTCCGCCAGGTTGGTGACCCGCAGCGTCTCCGGCGAAACCTCCGCTTCGAAGCCCGAAGCGTCGAACGCCACGACCGTGAGGCAAACGCCGTTGACGGCGATGCTGTCGCCCTGGGCGAGCTGGCCGGCGACGCGGGTCGCGATCCGCAACCGCCGCCCGGACGGAAGCTCCCGTGTCTCGCCGACCGCGCCCAGCGCCTCAATGAGTCCTGTGAACATCAGCCTCCATCAACGCGTCCGGCCCGCAGGCCCGGACAGACAGGGTACCGATACCGCCGAAGACCTTGCCGCGGTCCATCCAGGCAACGCCCGCCGGCCCCAGGTCGACCGGGGCGACGAAGATCTGAACGCGGTCCACCAGATCGGCATCCCACACCGCCTCGTGCAGTTGGCGTCCGCCCTCCAGCACGAGGCTGGTCACCCCGCGCCGGGCAAGGCGCTCGAAGGCGTCGCGGAGAAACCGGCCGGCAGCGAGACGCTCGATCTCGGCCCCGGCATCCGCCAGCCGCGCCTGCCGCTCATGATGCCGCGGGGATGCCCAATCCTCGGTGAGCACGATGATCGGTCCACTCTCCCGGGTGCCGAAGATGCGGGCCGTCGGCGGCGTACGCAGCCGCCGATCGAAGATGACACGCGCCAACGGCAGAGATCGCGGCGTCTCGCGCGCAGTCAGCAGCGGATCATCTACCAGCACGGTCGTCGATCCGACACCGATGGCGTCGATCTCGGCGCGCAGAGCGTGAACGACCAGATTCGCCTTGCGCGACGTCAGCGGCGTCCGCGCTCCCGGCCGCTCCGCGATGCACCCATCCAGACTGGCGGCGACCTTCAGCGTCACGAACGGCCGCCGCTCGGACACCCAGGTGACGAACGCCGCGTTCAACCGCGCCGCCTCGCGCCCGCGGAGACCGACGTCGACGGTGAGCCCCCGCCGGCGAAGCGACTCGATGCCCTTGCCGTTCACGGCAGGATTCGGATCCGGCATCGCCACGACGACCCGCCTCAACCCGGCCTCGACAATCCGGTCGACGCATGGCCCGGTTCTGCCGCGGTGGCAGCACGGCTCGAGCGTGCAGTAGAGCGTTGCACCCTCCGCGGCGGCCCCTGCCTCGGCCAGTGCCCGCACCTCCGCATGATCGCCGCCCGCCCGCTCGTGGTAGCCGATCCCCACGACGGCGCCGCGGCCGTCGACGATGACCGCACCCACCATCGGATTGGGGCTTGTGCGCCCGCGGCCCAACTCCGCGAGTCGCAGGGCCTCGCGCATATGCACGTCGTCGTGCTTGGTACGTGACACCGCAACGCCTTCACGCACGGGCGCTCCGCCGCCCGGCGCGTCAACCTCGACAACCATGATATACGCCCGCAGGCGTTGATTGGATTTGTGCGTCGGTACGTTGCGCCGGCCTTGCCGGCCCTTGACCCGATGGCATCAGCATACCGGGCGACGGGCCATCCGCCATTCGACGAAGCCGGCGACCGCGCAGGTAGGCGTCGAGGCTGGGCAGGTCGAAACGGCGAGTATCCCGGCTCTTCGAAACGCCGCTCGCCAGTCGTGTTTTCGCTATCCAGTGCCGAAATGAACCATTCGCGCGCGAGCACAGGTTGCTGCGTCACCGACCCTTCTCCCGATCCAAGCCGACCCTCCGCCCATTCTCGCGACACGACGGCGCGCTCGCTCAAGAGGGCGATGACCGCGCGCAGGTTCATCGAGTGCAGCACGAACCGTTGCGTTTCCAGGAACCGTTCAGGACTCGGGCGCCACTCGGCGTCCACGCGCGCCGTAAAACCTGATCGCCCTGCGCATCCAGTTCGGGGTCACGTCCGCCCCACCCGGCCGGAGGACGAAACCGGGATGCGCACCGACGCGTAGGCCCAGCGCGGCACGGACCGTGGCATCGAGCTCCGAACAATGCACGGAAAATCCCAGCGAGCACGGATTCCCAACAAGCGCGTACGCCGCGTAGAATGAGGGAGAGACGATGGCCACGACAGCACCACCCGACGTCCCGGTGCGGAGCTTGCAGGACATCCTGACCGCACTCCAGCGGCACCCGGAATGGCGCACCGCGCTGCGGCAAGAGCTCCTCGGAGAGGAGCTGCTCGAACTGCCCGCCCTGTTCGCGAAGTTCGCCGCCGAGACGACCAGGCGACTAGACCTCCTGACGCAGGAGCTGGCAGCGACGAACAAGCGACTCGACCGTCTGGCCGCCGACGTGGGCACCCTGAAGAACGACGTGGGCACCCTGAAAGGCGCCCACGCCGAAACGAAGGCCCGCGCCAACATCGCGGTCATCGCCGACGAACTCGATCTCGAGTACCGACGGATCGTTCCGGGAGTCGAACTCAGGCGCGTCGCCAGAAACAACGGAGCTGACCTGCGGGACGACAAGATCAAGAGCTTCGTCGCCAGCGACATCATCGCGGAGGCCGTAGACACGGAGGGAAACACGACCTACCTCGCCGTCGAAGCGTCCTACACCGGCGACCTGCACGACGCCAACCGGGCGCGAAGCCACGCGGCACTGATGCAGCGCCTCACGAACAAACCCTGCCGCGCAGTCATCGCCAGCGCCCGCAACAACGACCGCCTGCTGAACCTGATCGAAAGCGGCCAGGTCGCGTGGCACCAGCTGCAGGTCCGGATCCAGCCATCCAACTGAAAGCAACACGCCCGGTGCGCATCCGAGGCCGCACCGGAAAGAACCCGGCGGACCGGACCGAGGGAATCGCCCCCACCCGGCAGCCGGGGTTCGCCCATCACGACGGACTCCACTTCGTGGGAGCACCTACTCCGTTCTTCGAGAGATTCGCGGCTGCACATGACACCGGGCTCGAGGAGATCATGAAATCGTACGCAGCGGGAAACCGGATCACGTCGGGTCGAACAGCGCGTTCACGTACTCCGCGGCCGAAAATGGCAACAGATCGTCGATCCCCTCACCCACCCCGACGTAGCGAATCGGCACTCCGAGCTCTGCTGCGATGGCCACGGCGACGCCCCCCTTCGCGGTGCCGTCGAGCTTGGTCAGGACGATGCCCGTGACGCCGGCGGTCTCCAGAAATTGCCTGGCCTGCGCGATGCCGTTCTGCCCCACGCTCGCATCGACCACCAGGAGCACTTCGTGCGGCGCCCCGGCCGCCGCCTTTCCGGCGACGCGGCGTATCTTGCCCAGCTCTGCCATCAGATCGGAGCGGGTATGGAGACGGCCGGCGGTATCCACGAACACGACGTCACGCCCGCGCGCCCGCGCCGCCGAGATCGCGTCGAAGACCACCGCGGCGGGATCGGCGCCGGCGCCCGCGCGAACGATGTCCACCGACGCGCGTTCCGCCCACACCGCAATCTGCTCGACCGCCGCGGCCCGAAACGTATCTGCGGCGCAGATGAGGGGTGCCAGACCGTCGACGCGGCTGCGGTGGGCGAGCTTGCCAACCGTGGTGGTCTTGCCCGTGCCGTTGACACCCACCACGAGCACCACCCGTGGCGCCGGAACCTCGACCGCGGGGGTCTCGGCGCCGGCCAGGACACCGAGCATCTCCGCCTTGACACGTTCCCGCAGGTCGACGGCGGTATCGTCTTCACCTACACGGGCGACGACGCGCCCCGCCGTCTCCACCCCGACGTCCGCCTCGATCAGCAACTCCTCCAGCACCTCGAGCGTCTCGCCGCTCGGAGTGCCGGCAGCGGTCGAGGAACCTCGCGACAGACGGTCGAGTCCCCCCGTCCATCGTTCGGCGGTGCGTCGCAACCCCTCCCGCAACCGACTGACGATGCTCATTCGTCGAGTTCCGGCCGCTGTCGCCGCAGCATGAGCTCCTCGACGGCGGCGCGCGGGGTCTTGCGGCCCGCAATCACCTCTGCCATCTGCGAGGTGATGGGCAGCTCCACCCCGTGTCGCGCGCCGAGATCGAGCGCCGCCCGGGTCGTACGGACCCCCTCGGCCACCATCCGCATGCCGCCCAGCACCTCGTCGAGCGAACGCCCCTCTCCTAGTTCGATGCCAAGCTGCCGGTTCCGACTGAGCCCACCCGTGCATGTCAGGACCAGGTCACCGAGACCGCTCAGGCCGGCCAGCGTGTCACGGCGACCCCCGAGGGCGTACGCCAGACGTGACATCTCCGCCAGACCACGCGTGACCAGTGCGGCGATCGCGTTGTGCCCCAGACCCAGAGACTCGATGCCGCCGGCTGCGATGGCGATGACGTTCTTCATCGCGCCGCCGATCTCCACGCCGACCACGTCGTCGCTCGCGTACAGCCGCAAGCGATCCGACCGGAAGTCCTGCTGTACCGCCGCTACCGCTTCGGCGCGCCCGCCGGCCACCACGACGGCGGTGGGAACGCCGCGCGCAACCTCTGCCGCGAAGCTCGGCCCCGACAGTACCGTCACCGCGTGCCCATCGCCGACTTCCTGCTCCATCACCTCGGACATCCGCAAGAGCGTGCCGTCCTCGATACCCTTCGCCGCGCTGATCACCGTCGCATCGGTTCGCAAGTACGGCGCCGCGCGCCGGAGCACCTGTCGGGCGCCGTGCGACGGTACCGCGGCAACGACGTACACGGCACCATCGACGGCCTGCTCCAGTGCCACGGTGGGATGCACCGACTGCGCCAGCTCGACGCCCGGCAAATACACGTCGTTGCTGTGGCGGGCGGCCATCTGACCGACGAGGTCCGCATCCCGGCCCCAGAGCCGCACTTGTCGCCCGCAACGACCGAGATGGATGGCCAGCGCCGTGCCCCAACTGCCGCAGCCGACCACGGCCACCGGTCCGGTCACCGTCACGCGCACGTCCTCCTGCTGCACATCGTGTGGAGATCCGGTCGACCGCAGGCCGCGCCGGAGACTACCCGGGCGATTACGGATCGACCCGGGACGCGTACCGAGTATGCCCTATCTCAGGAGTCGAATGAGTCACGCGGCAGCGCCCCGGAGCGCCGCCGTGGCCAAACGACGGTACGTCGAGCCGCCCGGCCCTGGACGGCTTTCGTACAGGGAGACACAATCCACGGTCCATGCAACCTCGGGAAGCACCGCCTCCTCGGCCAGCAGGGCGCGCAAACGGCGGGCCGCTCCTGCTCGTGCCCGCCGCACGCGGCCCAGCGTAACGTGCGTCTCGAAGCGAGTCGGCCCCGGACCGTAACCGGCGTCATCGAGACGTTGCCACAGAAGGCGCGCCACCCCGGCAACCTCGTCCCCTCCCCGCCCCGGTCCCATCCAGATCACGCGCGGCGCGCCCGAAGGCGGAAAGACTCCCGCCACCGACAGGGAGAGCACGAACGGGGGCTGCGAGAACGGCGCGGCGACAACAGCATCGAGAGCGGCGCCTTCCTCGTCCGGCACCTCGCCCAGAAACGCCAGGGTCACGTGGAACCCTGCCGGCCTCACCCACCTGATCGACGCGCCGAGCTCCGCCGTACGCCTCGCCAGCAAGGCACCGGCTCTCTCCGCGACCGCGCGGGCGGCCTCGTCGAGATCGATGGCGAAGAACAGACGCATCAGGGCCCCGCATCAGTCGCACGCAGCAACGCGCGCCGGAGAAGATCGAGACCGGCCTGCGACGCCTGGAACTTCACCCGTTCGCGATCGCCGGGAAGCTGAACCCGCCTGACCCGCGGGGGTCCCGCCGTTCCCGCGAGAGCCAGACACACCGTGCCGACCGGCTTGGACGGGGTGGCGCCGCCCGGGCCGGCGATGCCGGTGACGGCGAGTCCGAACTCGACGTTCGCCGCATCACGGGCCGCAACCGCCATCGCTTCGGCCACCGGCTCGCTCACCGCGCCATGGGACTCGATGAGCTCCCGCGAGACGCCCAGGGCCACCTTGGCCTCGTTACTGTAGAGCACCCACCCGCCGTGGACGTAAGCGGAGCTGCCCGGGACGTCCGTCAGCCTGGAAGCAATCAACCCGCCCGTGCAGGATTCCGCAAGCGCGACGCGGGCACCCCGCCGCCGCAACAGCTCCCCCACGACCTCCGGCAAGGAACGTCCGTCCGTGCTGACGACCGAATTCCCGAGCACGCCGGCCAAGTCCGCCACGGCTGCATCGAGAACGCGCGCTCCGGCCTCGGGTTCGGGGCCGACGGTCGACAGGTGCAGATCGATCTGCCCCAGGGACGCGAGTATCGTCGTTTCCACCGGCGGCTGCCGCGCGGCCAACGGCTCGTAGATCGGCCTGGCCAGCTCGTCGATATGCGACTCCGTGCGTCCCGTCGTGCGAATCATCCGGCGCTCGACGCGCCGGCCGTCGGACACGGGGGCCAGGCGATCCTGCACCAGCCGTTCGAACATCGGCCGCAGCTCCCGCGGCGGTCCGGGCAGGAGTGCCAGGCAGGCCTCGCCGGCGGAGAGCCAGAGCCCCGGTGCCGTTCCCCTTGGATTCTCCAGAATCTGCGCGCCGCGCGGAACCGCCGCCTGCCGCCGGTTGATCTCGGGCATCTCCAGGCCGCGCGCCGTGAACCGGGCGCGAATCGCCTCGACGATGGCAGGCGACTCCTCGAGAGGTGCACCGAGCAGCTCGGCCACCACGTCGCGCGTCACGTCGTCCGCCGTCGGCCCAAGGCCCCCGGTAACGATCACGACATCGGCCAGACGCAGCGCGTAGCCCAGGGCCCGGGAAAGCCCGGACGGATCGTCGCCCACCACGAGCTTCTGGATCACGGCGAAGCCGACGCCGTTCAGCCGCTCCGTGAGAAACAGGGAGTTCGTATCGATCTTGTGCGGTGTCAGCAGCTCCGACCCGACGGCGACGATGACGGCGGACGAACGGCCCCTGCCGCGCTCCTGCGTCATTCCAGCATCAACCCGGGCGCCACCGCAGCCAGCGCGCGGATCGTCACATAGGCGTAGATGCCGGCAACTACATCGTCCGCCATCACTCCCCAACCCTCGGGCAGGCGCTCAGCCGCCCGGACGGGAAACGGCTTGACGATGTCGAAGGCCCTGAACGCCAGGAATCCTACGAGCAGGCCGGCCCAGGAGAGCGGTAACCAGAACAGCGCGATCAGCACGCCGGCGACTTCATCGATGACGATAACCCCGGGATCGGGACGGCCCCAGTGCTGCTCCGTCAGTGTCGCCGACCAGACGCCGCAGGCAAGCACCGCCGCCAGCAGCAGCACCTCGAGAAACGGATCGGCAGCGAGGCGCACCAGCAGCAGCAGGCAGACGCCGACCGCCGTCCCCCACGTCCCGGGCGCCACGGGTGCCATCCCGATGTAGCCCGCCGACGCGCACACCAGCGCCAACCGGCTCATCATCACGCCCCGGCCGTACTCCGGCAGTGCGGTTCGAATCCAGGCGTGCGGACGAGCGTGCGGACATGCATTCCGGGGTGCGGCGTCTCGCTTCCCCGGCGCAGCGTCGAGAAGGAGGATGCGCCACGCCGGGAAGTGGTGCGATTATGGGGGAGAATCGGAGGGTCGTCAAAGAGTCGCCCGCAATGATCGAGGCCATTCCCAACATCAGCGAAGGCCGCCGGCTCGAGGTCGTGCGGGCCGCGGTCGAAGCGATGGAACGAGTCCCGGACATCCGGGTTCTCGACTGCTCTTCCGACCCCTCTCACAACCGATCGGTCATCACGATGGTGGGCGAGGCGGCTCCTCTGCACGAATCGGTCCTGCGGCTGTTCGACGTCGCGGTGGAGCGAATCGACCTGCGCCGGCACCACGGCGTGCACCCCCGCATCGGCGCGGTCGACGTCGTGCCGTTCGTGCCCCTCGGCGGCACGCGGATGGAGAGCTGCGTCGAACTCGCGCACGCGACCGCCCGCGACGTGGCCGAGCGCCTGCAGGTGCCCGTCCTGCTGTACGAGGCTGCCGCCACAGACCGAGCCCGCCACCGGCTGGAGCAGTTGCGACGCGGCCAGTTCGAGGGTCTGGAAGCGAAGCTGGTCGAACCCGCCTGGAAGCCCGACTACGGTCCGCCGCAGCCCCATCCTTCGGCGGGTGCATCGGCCATCGGGGCGCGAGGGCCGCTCGTGGCGTTCAACGTCGACCTGGCTGCGGACGATCTCGACGTCGCCCGGCGAATCGCCCGGACGGTCAGGGAGAGCGGCGGCGGGCTGCCGCACGTCAAGGCCATCGGCGTGCGCCTCTCGTCGCCGCGGCGGAATCGAGTTCAGGTCTCCTTGAACCTGACCGACTACCGGCGCACTCCGTTGTCCGCGGCCCTGGACCGCATCACCCGGGAAGCAGTGCGCGAGGGGGTCGAGATCGCCGGAACCGAGCTCGTCGGGCTCGTTCCGCGCGAGGCGATCGACGGCTCGGCGGGCGGGCGCCCGATGTTCGACGTCATTCGCCCGGACCGGACGATCGAGGCGCGGCTCGAACGTTGCCCTCCTTGTCCTCCTGGCCGTCGAGCAGCCCCTTGAGCTCCTCCATGAACTCGCCGATGTCGCGGAAGTCCCGGTAGACGGACGCGAACCGCACATAGGCCACCTTGTCGAGCGTCTTGAGCTCGTCCATCACCAGGGCGCCGACCGCCTCGGCGGACAGCTCCTTCTCGGGCCGCTCGTGCAGCGCCGCTTCCACCCGATTCGCCACCGATTCGAGCACCGCCACGCTCACCGGACGCTTCTCGCACGCCTTGAGCATTCCCGCGATCAACTTCTGGCGATCGAATCGCTCCCGCGTGCCGTCCTTCTTGACGACCATGTAGGGGATCTCGTCGATCCGCTCGTAGCTGGTGAATCGCCGCTCGCAGCGCGCGCACTCGCGGCGGCGGCGGATGGCGTCCCCCTCGCGGCTCTCGCGCGAGTCGACCACCCGGTCGTCGAGATGACCGCAGAACGGACACTTCATGCGCTCGTTCCCCCTTGCGCGTCGGGCGCCGGCGCGTCCGCCGCCCCACCGACGAGGTGGCCGATGCCGGACAGCCGCACCCCTTCGCAGGCCATCAGGATCACGCCCGCAATCGTGACCGGCACGAACGAGATGGCATGCGCCACGAGTCCCGCCCCGACCGCACTCTCCGCACTCGCCGCGAAGAGCGTCGTCGCCCCCACCTGGAACGCCGCGTGATAGCCGCCGACGCCGGCCGGGGTCGGCACGGCCACTCCCATCACGATCAGCACCAGCACGATACCGGCGCCGGCCGGCGACATGGAGATGCCGAAGGCGACGGACACGAACCACAGGCCGGCGGTGATCGACACCCAGATGATCACCGTCCACACCATCGCCCACACGAGCGGGCCGGGCCGCCGCATCACACCGAATCCCTCCGAGAAACTATGCGAGAGCTGCGCCAGCCGCTGCGAGAGCCCCGCCGGCAGAACCGCTGTCACGCGCGCCACTCCGCGGCCGACCGACGCGGGACTCATGGCCGCCACGCACGCCAGGCCCAGGGTGCCCAGCGCGAATCCGGCTGCCACGGCGGCCCCGGCGTAAAGGGCGGGAAGCAGCCCGCTCTCCCCGACACCGCCATGCGGCTCGAACACGACGACCGCGAGCCCGAAGATGGCCAGGATCACCGCGAGGTCGAGCAGTCTTTCCAGCACCACCGTCCCGATCGCCGCACTGACGCTCAACTCCTCCCGGCGAGCGAGCAGGTACGGTCGAAGGACCTCTCCGACACGCCCGGGCAGGATGGCGGTCGCCGCGAAGCCCATTATCGTCGCCCGCAGCGCCACCCCCAGACGCACCCTGCCCAGGGGCTCCAGCAGATAGCACCAGCGCACCGCCCGCGCCAGATAGGTAGCCACCATCGCCATCACGGCGAGCCCAATCAGGTCGAACCGAGCACTCGCAACCGCATCGCCGACCCGCCCCAGATCGGCGCTGCGCAAGACGTAGCCCATCAGGCCCGCGCCGATCAGCGCGACCACGATCGTCCGGATGTGTTTTCGCATGCGGACCCGACCGTACAACATTTCGTTTTGCCGTCGCGGGATTGTGCCGGTAAGCTATGATTCTTCATCCCGCACGAGGTTCCTGTTGTCATCCAGCGCATCAGTTTTCGAAACATCCATCGACGGCGTCGCCATTCACCGCCGCGGCAAGGTCCGCGACATGTACGAGGTCGGCGAGCACCTGCTCATGGTCGCCACCGACCGCATCTCCGCGTACGACGTGGTGCTCGGGTCCGCCGTGCCGGACAAGGGGCGGGTCCTGACGCAACTGTCGGCGTTCTGGTTCGGTCGCACCGGACACATCGTCGGCAATCACATGGTCTCGACCGAGCCCGGCGAGTATCCGCAGCCGCTCCGCGACCACGGGGCGCTGCTCGCCGGCCGCTCGATGCTGGTGCGCCGCACCCGACCCATACCGATCGAGTGCGTCGCCCGCGGATACCTCTCCGGCTCCGGCTGGAAGGAGTATCAACGCAACGGACAGGTCTGTGGCGTCCAGCTTCCCGCGGGCCTGCGCGAGTCGGACCGCCTGCCCGAGCCGATCTTCACCCCGGCCACCAAGGCGGAGACCGGGCACGACATCAACATCAGCGAAGCCGAGGCCGGCCGCCTCGTCGGTCCGGATCTCGTGTCCCGGCTGCGCGCGCTGACCCTGGCGCTCTACGAGCACGGCGCGGCCCACGCCGCGGGGCACGGGATCATCGTCGCGGATACCAAGTTCGAGTTCGGGATAGTAAACGAAGAGGGCGGCGAGGACGTCATCCTGATCGACGAAGTGCTGACCCCCGACTCGTCGCGGTTCTGGCCGGCGGAGCGCTACGAGGCGGGCGGTCCGCAGCCGAGCTTCGACAAGCAGTACGTCCGCGACTACCTGGACCGCATCGAATGGGATCGACAGCCGCCGGCGCCGACGCTTCCCGATGACGTGGTCGCCAACACGCGTCTGAAGTACGTCGAGGCCTACCGCCTGCTGTCAGGCCGCGACCTGAACGTCCACGGATAGGACCTGACCCCGTGCGCGAGGAACTCGACAGGCTGGTCGACGAGATGTTGACCAAGGGCATCCGCTACGAGGATGCGCAACGCGAAATCGAGAAGCGGTTCATCAGCCGCGCCCTGGAAAAGTCCAACGGCCGGCTGGGCGCTGCCGCGAGGCTCCTCGGCATCCACCGCAACACGCTCACCCGGAAAATCGCCGCGCACCGATTGAAGCGCATCGGCTGACGCCCCGGGCTCCCGCCCCCTTCTTGACGCTGTTCTTGACGCTGTTCGAACTCGGCCGCTA
Organism: Vicinamibacterales bacterium; assembly: GCA_958296065.1. Taxonomy (GTDB): domain Bacteria; phylum Acidobacteriota; class Vicinamibacteria; order Vicinamibacterales; family UBA8438; genus WTFV01. The sequence continues at coordinate 98,841 of CATQHX010000076.1, forward strand.
CAATAGCAGACTCGGTCGGTGACTGCTAACGTCACCATGTAGCAGGGCCGCGCGGCAGGCGAATCGCGCGGCTTGGCGGAGTTCTCACGAAGGGAGTTGCAGAGTTCATGGCTGTCAAGGTACGACCACTTCATGACCGCATCATCGTCGAGCGTATCGAGGAAGGCGAGCAGCAGGTCGGCGGCATCATCATCCCGGACACGGCCAAGGAGAAGCCGCAGCAGGGCAAGGTGATCGCGGCCGGCAACGGCAAGATCAAGGACGACGGCACGGTGACGCCGCTCGACGTCAAGGCGGGCGACACGGTGCTGTTCGGCAAGTACTCCGGCCAGGAGATCAAGCTGGAGGGCGACGAGTTCCTGATCATGCGCGAGGACGAGATCCTCGGCGTCATCGAAAGCGACTAGCGGCGACCACCCGCAATTCAGTGATTGGAGTTCCAGAATAATGGCCAAGCAGATCGTCTACGGACAGGAATCGCGCCAGAAGATCATCGAGGGCGTCAACCAGCTCGCCAACGCCGTCAAGGTAACCCTCGGCCCGAAGGGCCGCAACGTCGTGCTCGACAAGAAGTTCGGGTCGCCCACCATCACCAAGGACGGCGTCACCGTCGCCAAGGAGATCGACCTCAAGGACTCGTTCGAGAACATGGGTGCGCAGATGGTCCGCGAGGTCGCGAGCAAGACCTCGGACATCGCGGGTGACGGCACCACCACGGCAACCGTGCTCGCGCAGGCAATCTACCGCGAAGGCGCGAAGAACGTCGTGGCCGGCGCCAACCCGATGGAGATCAAGCGCGGCATCGAGACCGCGGTGGACACCGTCGTCGGCAAGCTGCGGGTGATGTCCAAGAGCGTCAGCGGCAACATGATCGCGCAGGTCGGCACCATCTCGGCCAACAACGACTCGACGATCGGCACCATCATCGCCCAGGCGATGGACAAGGTGGGCAAGGACGGTGTCATCACCGTCGAGGAGGCCCGGACGCTCGAGACCTCGCTCGATGTCGTCGAGGGCATGCAGTTCGACCGCGGCTACCTGTCGCCCTACTTCGTGACCGACGCCGAGCGGATGGAGTGCGTCCTCGAGAACCCGATCATCCTCATCCACGAGAAGAAGATCAGCTCGATGAAGGACCTGCTGCCGCTGCTCGAGCAGGTGGCGCGCCTGAGCCGGCCGCTGCTCATCATCGCCGAGGACATCGAGGGCGAGGCGCTCGCCACCCTCGTCGTCAACAAGCTGCGCGGCACGCTGCAGGGCGCCGCGGTCAAGGCTCCCGGCTTCGGCGACCGCCGCAAGGCGATGCTCGAGGACATCGCCATCCTGACCAACGGCAAGGCAATCACCGAGGATCTCGGCCTGAAGCTCGAGAACCTCCGCGTCGAGGACCTCGGGAAGGCCAAGAAGGTCACCATCGACAAGGACAACACGACGATCGTCGAGGGCGACGGCACGCAGGCCGCCATCGAGGGTCGCGTCAAGCAGATCCGGGCGCAGATCGAGGAGACGACCTCCGACTACGACCGCGAGAAGCTTCAGGAGCGGCTCGCGAAGCTCGTAGGCGGCGTGGCGGTCATCAAGGTCGGCGCGGCCACCGAGACCGAGATGAAGGAGAAGAAGGCCCGCGTCGAGGACGCGATGCACGCCACGAAGGCGGCGGTCGAGGAAGGCATCGTGCCGGGCGGCGGCGTCGCGTTGCTCCGCGCCTCCGGTGCCCTCGAAGACGTCAGTCTCGACGGGGACCAGCAGATCGGCGTCAACATCATCCGGCGGGCGCTCGAAGAGCCGATGCGCTGGATCTCGCAGAACGCCGGATTCGAGGGGTCGATCGTCGTCCAGAAGGTCCGCGAGTCCGACCAGGACGAAGAGGGCTTCAACGCGCAGAGCGAGAAGTACGAGAACCTGGTGGCGGCGGGCGTCATCGACCCGACGAAGGTCGTGCGCACGGCGCTCCAGAATTCGGGTTCCATCGCCTCGTTGCTGCTGACCACCGAGGCGCTGGTCTCGGAGATCCCCGACGAGAAGAAGGAAGCGGCCCCCGGCGGCATGGGCGGCCCCCACGGCGGCATGGGCGGGATGTACTAGGACAACCTGCTTCCGACGGAGCGTATTCGACGCCCGGGCCGGTCACACGCCGGTCCGGGCGTTTTCTTTCCCCGCCCGCGGACCCCGCCCGCGGACCCCGCCCGCGGACCCCGCCCGCGGACCCGCGGCCGGAACGCGGCAGGCAGGCACCGCTCGGCTGTCAACCGCACCACCCGAGTGCCAGCCCCGGAAGCCCGCCCGGCGGGTGCCATGCCGGTCAGGCGCGCACCGGACTGCTCGATCGGAGGCCTGTATTCCCGGTGGAAGGTCTGCGTTGGTGCGGCCGAGAGCGTCTGCGTTGGCGCGGCGGACGTCTGCAACCGGTCCGCGCCGCGTCGGCTGTCAGCGCAGGTTGAAGAACAACTCGAGGCTGACCAGCACCGCGACCGGTTCGCCGAAGCGCATGCCGGGCGCGAAGCGCCACTGCTTCGCCGCCGAGATCGCCTGCTCGTCGAGGCCGAAGACCGTGTCCAGCGACTTGCTGATCGTGACGTCGCCGACCTCGCCGCTGGGCAGGACGACGACGTCCAACCAGACCGTGCCCTGAATCCGCGCCCGCATCGCCTCTGCGGTGTACTGCGGCGTCACCTCCCGCAACAGCCGCGGAATGCTGAGACCCGCGGTACCCGGACGATAGACGCCGCCGCCGGTGCCGCCGCCTTCCCCCGGACCAAGCCCGTTGCCCTGCCCCGGTCCGGCGCCGCCACCGTCGCCGCTCCCGGCGCCGCCACCGGTCCCGCTCCCCTGCGAAGACTCCGACTCGGCACGCAGTCCCTCCAGCACACCGGGCCTCGTCTCGAGCGCGCTCGCGACCGGCAGGGCCGGAATCGAAAGCTCCTGCGTCTCAAGGGGCTCCGGTTCCGGTTCCGGCTCGGGCTCCGGTTCCGGCTCGACCGGCACGGGCTCCTCGATGGGCACGCTCAATGCGGCTTCCTCGGGGCCCTCGAGCTGCGCCAGCCGCGGCATTTCCAGCGACTCGTTGCCGCCCCCGCCACCACCACCGCCCGGCCCCTCCTCGGGGATCCAGACGATGCCGACGTAGTTCTGCTGCTCGACGATCTCGTACACGCGCTCCGGTGCCAGACTCAGCAGGAGCAACACGATCCCGACCCCGACAGCGTGGCTCGTGAGCGATGCCGCGAGCGAGCCGCCCATGCGTTGCTGGCTGGCACGCAGCAGGAAATGCACATCCGCGGGTGCCACGTCGGCCGGCAGTATCGAGAGGGATCCGTCGGTGGTCCGAACACCGGGGGTCGCGGCTCCCTCTTCGCCACCGGAACGGCTACGCTTCAAGCGCAAGGGACCGGAGACTCGCGGCGCCACGACGCGGCGACGCCGGCGTTCAGGCGGGGTGTACGACGTATGCGACGGTGGAAATCGAATCTGACCGAGCCCTAGACCCTGGCTCAAGGGTGCGCCTCCTCACCCCATTTTGCCCGACCTGCCGCAAATGGGCAACCTGGCGGCTTGACGCCGACGACCACAACCGTTGCAGCAAGAAAAGACGAGCGCGCCGGATCAGACCCGCCCGCGCCAGGCTCCGATAGCTGCGTTCCCACCACCGTAGGCATGCATGAGCGCCAGGGCGTCGGCGGCGCGAGGTTCCCCCGCCACCGCGACCAGAATGCCCCCGCGGGCCGTGAGCGTCTCGAAAATGAACCCGTCGTGGGCCTGAAACCCCGCCCGACGCATGGTCGCCGCCACTCCGATCGCGCCCAAGCCATTGTCCTCGCCCTGCAGCGCCTCAACGAGGGGGCCATGAGCGACCGCGGCGCCGAGGCCCCGCACGTCGACCACCGCCTGCCCCGTCCCGGCGCCGAACGTCTTCTCCGCCAGCTCGCTGACTTCCGGCGCCTGCTTGGCGACAATCGAAAGCGCGGCTGGCGGGAAGCCTTCGCCGGCGAGCGCGTCGAGCCCGCGCGATGCCCATGCCGTGTCCTGAAACACGCCCACCGTGAAGCACGGTCCGTCCTGATAGCTCGCCATACGTCGTCGGCTGCCCTCCGGGCGCCTGATTCAGCGGCGCCGCCGAATTGTAGCACCGTTCGGCAGCGTGCTTGGGCCGAAACGCCGAACCAGCGAGGCGTTTCGGGGCGCTAGATGACGATTCGGTCCCGTCCCACCCGGCGGGTGACGCGTACCCGATCCAGGTACTCGAGAAGCGGGATGGCGAACTTTCTCGTGATGCCGAAGCGTTGCTTGAACCACGCCACGTCGATACGGACCGGCTCACCCGCCGCCCCCTTCAACTGCACGACATCCGTCCTGAGACGCTCGAGCGCGTCGCGATGAAACACCAGGGTATCCAGACGCTCCACGAGGCCGTCGCGCAGCAGCAGCTTGAGCATCCGGTCGGCGAGCCCCTCGTCAATCCCCTGCCCCTGCGCCCATGCGAGCGGATCCGGCGGCGAGAGCCCCTCCCGCTGAAGGAGGTCGGCGAGCGCGGCCTTGACGCGTGCCTCGTCATCCGTCAGCACGATGCGGTGCGTCGACAGGGTCAGATGACGGCCGCCACCCAGCTCCCCCTCGGCAGCCAGGGCACTCACGAGGTGGTCGAACAGAGCCTGGCCGCCCCGCTTCGCCAGGCGCTCGCGCGCTTCCTCTCGGGGGAGGCCGGGCTCGAGAGGATGCTCCTCGTGGTAGGCGCCAACCATTGCGAGCAGGGCCTCGCGGGCCGCCGCGACCGGCGCTGCCGCGATGAGGCGCTCCCCCACCACGACCACCGCGCCCCTCTTGGCGAGCGCCGCCGCGACGCGCCTGACTGCGGTGAGTTCGCGACCGACACGAGGCGCAAGCGCATCGAGAGTCAGTCCCGCGCCGGCCGCATCGTCGACCATGGTCAGCACGGCCGCGCGGTCATCGTCGAGCGTGTCCAGGCGCCGCAGGCGTTCGAAGCCCGCCGCGGAACGCAGCCGCCCGGACGCAGGATCCGGATCGAGCACGATGCCGCCGCCAATCGTGATCATCGGCGAGTAGGCTCGCAGCACGAAGCGATCCCCCCGGGTCAGGGCAACCGACTGTTCGAGATGCAGGCGAACGAACGCCGAGCCACCGGGCTTCAGCACGCTCGGGAACACGGGGGGGCCATCTCGGGCGGCGTCCGCCCCCCTGCGCGGCGCGGGCCGTGCCGCACCGATCGCAAGCCGGCCCATGACCTCGCTGGTCCCCTGGTGAAACCGAACCCGCGCACCGTACTTCAACGGTCGCGCGCCATCGAGCAGCGTCACGTGCCCGTCGAACCGGCGCGTCGCGCGCAGACCCGGCGCCACGGTAAGGGTGTCTCCGCGCTGCAGATCGTCCACCCCGATTCCCGCCAGATTGACAGCCACCCGCTGCCCGCCGACTGAACGCGCCCGAGGTTCACCGTGCACCTGCAGACCACGTACCTTCACTCGCCGGCCGGCTGGCAACAACGCAAGCTCGCCCTCGCCCTCGATGACGCCGGAAACCTGCGTGCCGGTGACCACGGTCCCGAATCCTCTCACGGTGAATGCACGATCGATGGGCAGCCGCGCAATCCCACCATCGCGTCGCCCGGTGACGCCGTCCGCAAGCGCCGCGAGCTCGCGCCGGATGTCGTCGAGCCCCGCGCCCGTACGCGCCGACACCGCGACCAGCGGCGCGCCGTCGAGGAACGAGCCGGCAATCAGCTCACGGGTCTCGAGACGCACGAGCTCCAGTGTCTCCTCGTCCACCAGATCGGCCTTGGTCAGAGCCACGAGACCGCCGCCCACCCCCAGGAGCCGACAGATGTCGAAGTGCTCGCGCGTCTGCGGCATGACGGATTCGTCGGCCGCGATGACCAGCAGCACGAAGTCGATTCCGCTCGCCCCCGCCAGCATGTTGCGCACGAAACGCTCGTGGCCCGGCACGTCGACGAAGGCAAGTTGCGTGTCCCCCTGCCGGTACGGCGCGAATCCGAGATCGATGGTGATCCCTCTCGCCTTTTCCTCCTGCAGCCGGTCCGGATCGATCCCCGTCAATGCCTCGACCAGAGTGCTCTTGCCGTGGTCGATATGCCCCGCCGTGCCGACTACCAGGTGCTTCACGGGACAAATCATCGCATGGTCGGGTCCCCGGGCGTGGACGGCGCCGGAGCATCACCGGCGGGCCCGCCCCGCGCGCCGCCGCGGACGTCGATCGCCCCTGGTCGAGCGGCCCGTGCGTGACGATCGCCCCCCGGGGGCTTGCCGCACCGCCTCGACAATCTCCGTCAGCGCCAGATCGAGCCGGCGGTGCTCGAGGTCGACCCGCACGAGCTGCACCCGCACGCGGTCGCCGAGCCGATAGATCCTGCCGCTGCTCTCGCCCTGCCACAGGTGATGGCGTTCGACGTAGCGGTAATAGTCGTCAGCCATGCTCGATACGTGCACGAGTCCCTCGACGAACTGCTCGACCAACTGCACGAAGAGGCCGAACGCGGTAACGCCGACGACGTAGCCGCTGAACTCGTTGCCCACCTTGTCCGCCATGAACCGAACCATCTGCCAGTGCACGAGCTCGCGCTCGGCTTCCTCGGCCCTGCGCTCCAACTCCGAGGTCCGCCGTGCGATCTCCGGCAGTTCTTCTTTCCAGCGGCGCATCCGCTCCGTTGATGAGCGCCGGCGGCTCGCCCGCAACGCCCGATGCACGACCAGGTCCGGATACCGCCGAATGGGCGACGTGAAATGCGCGTAGGACGTCGACGCCAGTCCGAAGTGGCCGAGGTTCTCCGGCTCGTATCGCGCCAGACGCATCGTGCGCAGCATCAGGCGAGCGACCGGACGTTCTTCCGGCGTTCCACGCACCCGCTCGATGAGCCGCTGGAAGTGGCTCGGTCCGACGGCATCGGGAGGCGCCCCGAGGCTGTACCCGAGCGTGGAGGCGAACTCCTCGAACGCTTCGACCTTGACCGGATCGGGACGCTCGTGGACGCGGAACAGCGCCGGCATTTCCTCGCGTGCGAGATGCTCCGCCACCGTCTCGTTCGCCAGGAGCATGAACTCCTCGATGATCCGATGGGCGGTCGTGCGCTCGTCGGCGACGATCGCCTCGACCCGGCCGGCGTCGTCGCGCCGAAAACGCGCAACCGGCACGTCGAAGTCGATGGCTCCCCGCCGCCGCCGGCGCTCCGTGAGCACGGCCGACAGAGAACCCAATGCCTCGATGAGCGGCACCAGGACGGGGTACCTCTCGCCAGCCGGGGACGCGGGCTCGTTCAGCAACGCGTCCACATCCGTATAGGTCAGGCGCGCGTCGCTGTGAATGATGCCGTCGTGGATCTCGTAGCGGACCGTGTGGCCCGTAGCGTCGATCTCCATGAGACACGATTGCACGAGGCGATCGACGTTGGGCTTGAGACTGCACAACCCGGTGGAGAGCTCCGGCGGGAACATGTGCACGGCACGATCCGGGAAATAGACCGAGGTGCCCCGCTCGCAGGCATTCCGGTCGAGGGCGCTGCCCTCGGCAACGTAGTGAGCCACGTCGGCGATGTGCACCCCGAGACGAACGTTGCCGTCGGCGAGAGGCTCGAGCGTGATGGCATCGTCGAAGTCGCGGGCCGTCTCGCCGTCGATGGTGACGGTGCTCAGGTGGCGGAAGTCCGTGCGTCCCCGTCGGTCGCGGGGCCGCACCGTGTCGCCGAGCCGTTGCGCCTCGGCCACGGCCTCGGGATCGTGTGCGTCGGGCACGCCATGGGCCCGTAGAACGACCCGTACGTCCACGCCAGGCGTGTCGAGGCTGCCCAGCACCTCGACCACCCGGCCGAGCGGGCCCCGGGTCGGTGTCGGAAAGCGCGTCAGCTCGACAACTACCATGTCTCCGACCCGCGCACCGGACTGCTCCCCGGACGGCACCTGCACATCCATCGGCAGTCGGCGATCGAGCGGTACGACATACCCGGTCCCCGCGACATCCGTCTCGAACCTGCCCACGAGCTGCGTCGCGGCCCGCTCGATGATGCGCAGGATGCGCCCTTCCGCCCGGTCCGGATCCGCGCGGCGTTCCACGCGCACGGCCACCCGGTCGCCGTGCATCGCCTGGTTCAGGTTGGTGCCCGCGATATACACGTCGCCGGCAAGGCCATCGACCGGGTGGTCCGGAGTGACGAACCCGAAGCCGCGCGGGTGGACGTGCACGCGGCCGGTCACCAGGTGCATCCGATCGGGCAGGCCGTAGCGGTGACCGCGGATCAGAATGAGATCGCCACGCTCGACGAGCGCCGCAAGACGGCGCCGCAGGGTCGCCCGCCTGCCCGGAGGCCATCCGAGCCGCCCCATCAGATCCCTGACGGTAGCCGGACGGTCCATCGTCCGCCGTATCGCGTCGAGCAGCTCGTCCGGGGTGAGCATTGACGGCGCCGGCTATCCGACCAGCGCGACCTGCAGGTCACCCACGTTGGTGTCGGTCGGCCCCGTGAGGATCAGGTCGTCAAGCGCTTCGAAGAAGGTGTAGGAGTCGTTCGCGGCCAGGTAGTGTTCCGGCCGGTGGAGGCCATGCTCCGCCGCCCGGGCGGAGGTATCGGTGTCCACCAGCGCGCCGGCCGCATCAGTCGGTCCGTCGATGCCGTCGGTACCGACGCTGGCGATTACCGCCTCGGAGAACCGCCGGACCAGATGGAACGCGCTGGCGAGAGCGAATTCCTGGTTACGCCCGCCGCGTCCCTCGCCCGTGACCCGGACCGTGGTTTCTCCCGCAGAGACGATGCACAGCGGCCTGGGCTGCTCGTATGCCTGACGGGCGATGGTCCGCACATAGTCCTCGCCCGCCCTGCGCGCCTCGCCGGTTACCGGCTCATCGATGATCGAAACGGAGTAGCCGAGCTCCCGGGCCTTTTGTGCAGCACCCTCGATGGCGTCCCGCCGACTGCCGATCAGATGGAAAGCAACACCGGCGAGCCGGTTGTCGTCCGGCTTGGGGCTCTCCTCGAGTTCTCCTTGAGCACCCCGTTCGAGCGTGTCCAGCACGGCCCGGGGCAGATTACCGGCCTCGGATGCCGCCCGGCAGATTTCCAACGCCTCGGCGAACGTCGTCGGATCGGGCGTCGTCGGCCCCGAACCGATAACCGCCGGATCGTCCGGCGTCGGATCGACGACGTCGGATATGGCGAGGGTCACGATGCGCCCCCGGGCGGCGAGCGCAAGTCGCCCGCCCTTCAGCGCCGACAGGTGTTTCCGCACGCAGTTGAGCCCGTCGATCGCGACGCCGGACCGCAGCAGCACCGAGGTTGCAGCCGACTTGTCCGCGAGGGTCAGCCCGGCCAGCGGTGCCGCAAGGCCGGCCGAGGCCCCGCCCGACAACAGCAGGACCATGACCTCGTCCGGGGACAGGCCGGCGGCCAGCGCGAGAGCACGACGTCCGGCCGCGACGCTTCCCTCGGTCGGCACCGGATGTCCCACGCCGAACCACTCCAGGTCCGGGGTTGGAGTTCCCGGGTTCGGCGAGGCAACGAGTCCGCTCGCACCAGCGCCGGAAACCGCGGACGCGAATGACGACGCCATCTCCGCGGCTGCCTTGCCGGCGGCAATCACCACGGGCGAACGGCCGCCGATATCGCGTTCGATGGCGCGGCTGCGCAACGCGCGGCCGACGAGCTGCGATGCTCCCGCGGCCGATATGCCGTCGCGAACTATGTCCAGAGCGTGACGCCGGAGGGTGTCAAGTGCCAGGAGCAGACCTGTCAGTGCGTCGGTGGCCGGTCCGCTGAGGCAGACAACTGGGTTACCCCGTCGATCTTGCGCAACAGGCGACTGACGACCTCATCACCGTTCTCGTGGGTACACAGGCGATCGACATGCTCCATCAGCTTCCGGAGCGCCGCTTCCACGTCGATCATCGTCTTCTGCGAGTAGTGCTCGCGCTGCTGTTCGAGGCAGTGCCAATGCTTGCGCAACTCCTCGCGGTAGAAGTCGGAGCGAACAGAGGGGGCACTAATAGGATAACGACTGTCGGGATGCAGCGAGTTTGAGGGCTCGCGGTTCGTCACCGGCATGGATTCGTTATTCGTTCAGTGTAGCGACCGCCGTTCCGTACTGTCAAACGCGAACGTCGGTCGCATCACTCCCCTTCGGAGGCCTCGAGCGCCGACTTCAGCAGCTCGTTGACCAGCCGCGGATTGGCCTGACCATCCGTCGCTCGCATCACCCGTCCTACGAGGAAGCCGAGGGTACCGGTCTTGCCGGCGCGGTACTTGGTCACCGCGGCCGGGTTCTGCGCGAGGGTCTGCCGCACCACGACCTGCAGCTCGTCGGCGTCGCCGATCTGCGACAGTCCTTCGGCTTCGACAATGGCATCGGGAGACTCGCCGGTGGCGGCCATCCGCTCGAACACGTCCCTGGCCGCCGAGTTGCTGATGGTTCCCGAATCGACCAGGCGGATCAGCGCGCCGAGCGCTGCCGGCGTTACGGGTTCTCTGCCAACCCGCGACGTGTCCGACTTCTTCCGATGGGCCAGCGGGCCCATGATCCAGTTCGCCGCGGACCGCGGGTTCTTCGCCGCGGCCGCCGTCTCCTCGAAGAACCCGGCCAGCTCGTGGTCGTCGGCAAGCAGCGCGGCGTCGCGCTCCGGCAATCCGTGATCGGCCATGAAGCGCCGCTTGCGCGCCTCCGGCAGCTCTGGCAGCGCCGTCTGTACGCCCGCAATCCAGTCGGGGGCGAGCACCAGCGGGGGGAGATCGGGATCGGGAAAATACCGGTAGTCGTGCGCCTCCTCCTTGCTGCGCATGGAAACCGTGCGACCACCCGCGACGTCCCACAGCCGCGTCTCCTGCAAGACCGTGCCTCCGTTCTCCAGCACCGCCGACTGGCGCCGCACCTCGTAGTCGAGCGCCCGTTCCACGAACCGGAACGAGTTGAGGTTCTTGATCTCCACCTTGATGCCGAGTGCAGCGGTCCCGCGCGGGCGCACGGAGACGTTGGCGTCGCACCGCAGGCTGCCCTCCTCCATGTTCCCGTCGTTGACCCCGGCCGCGAGCAGCGTCCCGCGCAGGCGCTGGAAGAAACGGGAAGCCTCGGACGGCGAGCGCAGATCGGGCTGGGTGACGATCTCGACCAGGGGCACGCCGCTGCGGTTGAAGTCGAGGTACGTCTTCCGGCCGGAGTCCGGAAAACCGTCGTGGACCGACTTGCCTGCATCCTCCTCCATGTGCACGCGCATGATGCGCACACGCCGCAGCACCCCGTCGTCCAGGTACTCCACGCAGCCGTCCGTCGCCAGCGGCTCTTCGTACTGCGAGATCTGATAGCCCTTCGGCAGATCGGGATAAAAGTAGTTTTTCCGCGCGAAGATGGAAGCCTCGTGCACGGTGCAGTCCAGCGCCAAGGCGGTCCGGACAGCGTGCTCCACAGCCCGCTGGTTCAGCACTGGCAGCGCCCCGGGGAGTCCGAGACAAACCGGACAGACGTGACTGTTCGGCGGGGCACCGAACGCGGTGCTGCAGCCGCAGAAGATCTTGGTTTCGGTCAGGAGCTGAGCGTGAATCTCAAGCCCGATGACCGGTTCGTACGGCATGGGCTCCGGGGACAGATTGGCCTCAGGCGTTGGGTCCGGCGCGTCGCACGTCGTCGTCTGCCTCGGCCTCGAAAGCCTTGAAGTTCTCCGCGAACATCCCGGCCAGCCGCGCAGCCTGGGAATCATACGCGGAGCCGTCGCTCCAGCTCGCACGGGGGTGCAGGCTCTCGGCCGGAACATCCGGAACCCGGGTGGGAACTTCGACGTTGAACACCGGATCGGGCGCGTACGGAACGTCGTCGAGCGCACCGGACAGCGCCGCTGCGATCATGGCGCGTGTATGTCCGATCCTCATGCGGCTGCCCACGCCATAGGCGCCGCCGCTCCAACCCGTGTTGACCAACCATACCCGGGAACCGTGCGCCGCGATTTGCCGGCCCAGCAGCTTCGCGTAAACGGTCGGATGATGCACCATGAAAGGCGCCCCGAAGCACGTGCTGAAGGTCGCCTTCGGCTCCGTGATCCCTTTTTCCGTCCCCGCCACCTTCGCGGTATAGCCGGACAGGAAGTGGTACATGGCCGCGGCCGGGGTCAGCCGCGAGATGGGGGGCAGCACCCCGAACGCGTCGCACGTCAGCATCACGATGTTCGCCGGGTGGCCGCCCTGCCCCGACGGCACCCAGTTGTCGATGAACGAAATCGGATACGCGCCGCGGGTGTTCTCCGTCAACGAGTCGTCGTCGAGATCCATCGCACGGGTGGCCGGATCGAGCACGACGTTCTCGAGCACGGTGCCGAACCGGCGGGTGGTGCCGTAAATCTGCGGCTCGGCCTCCTCCGACAACCGGATCATCTTCGCGTAGCAACCACCCTCGAAGTTGAAGATTCCCCGGTCGCTCCAACCATGCTCGTCGTCACCGATGAGCCGGCGCTCCGGATCGCTCGACAGCGTCGTCTTTCCGGTTCCCGAGAGTCCGAAAAAGAGCGCCGTGTCGCCGGCAGCGCCGATGTTGGCCGAGCAGTGCATCGGCATCACGTCCCGCAACGGGAGGAGGTAGTTCATGACGGTGAAGATCGACTTCTTGATCTCCCCCGCGTAACTCGTGCCCCCGATGAGAACGAGCCGCCGTGCGAAATTGAGCAGGATGAACGTGCCCGAGTTGGTCCCGTGGCGCGCCGGATCGGCGGTCAGCGACGGGAGGTCGATCACCGTGAACTCCGGCACGTGACTGCCCGGGGGGGTCCCCGGCGGCTGCTCGAGGAACATGGTGCGAGCGAACAGGCTGTGCCACGCCCGCTCGGTAATGATGCGAACCGGCAGCCGGTACGCGGGATCGGCTCCGGCGAAGCAGTCCTGCACGTACAGGACCCTGTCGTCGAGGGCGCGTACCACCTCGTCGTGCAGCACGTCGAACCGGGCCGCATCGATCGGACGGTTGACCTTCCCCCACCATACGTCGGCTGACGTCGACGGCTCGTCGACCAGGAACTTGTCGTTCGGCGACCGCCCCGTGTGCGGGGTGGTCAGGCAGACCAGCGGACCGGTCTCGGCGACCACACCCTCCCCGTTGCGCACTGCCTCCTCGTAGAGGGCCGCGGTACCGAGATTCCACTGCAGTTGGCGTGGCTGCGCGATATCGAGAATCGACGACGTGGTCGCTTGCGACGCTGCTTCCGGCATAGGTGACCAAACATTAGTCGCGCCACGTTCGCCAAGTCAAACGCTCCGGGGTATCATGTGGGATGGTCGCGGTCGGCGTTTCGGTAAACGTCGCGCCGGCGGTTTTCGTCTCCCTCAAGTGAGGGGTCGGCTCCCAGGTAATGGCTGCCACAGACATCGCTTCCGCCGGTCGCCAGGAGCGCGCCGTCGTCGATTCCCGGATCGCCGACGAAGTGAGCGCACTGCTGGCGCGCGGGGACCGGATCGCGGCCGGCGAACGCTTCGCCGAGGTGATCGAGCGCCATCACCGGCGCGCGACGCGCATCGCCTACTACTACTTACGCGACCCTGCCGAGGTGGACGAAGCGGTTCAGGATGCCTTTCTCAAGGCCTTCCTGAACATCGGGTCCTTTCGCGAGCGGATGTACTTCGAGCTTTGGCTCACCCGGATTCTCGTCAACGGCTGTCTCGACCGGGTGAAGTCCCACGCGCGCCGGAACCGGTGGATCGTGCCGGCCGGCGGGAGCGACGCCTACGGGCCAAGGGAAGAACTCGAACGCCGGCCGGCCCTCGATCCGACACCTGAGGCAACGTTGCTCCACGCCGAACGCCGTGCGGAGCTGCTCGCCGCGGTAGACCGTCTTCCGAACCGACAGCGTGCCGTGGTCGTCCTGAGCCAGTTCGAGGGGCACGCGACCCGGGAAGTGGCCGCCATGCTGGAGCTGACGGAAGCCACGGTTCGAGTGCACCTGTTCCGGGCAATTCGCTCCCTGCGCCGAATTCTCGGCACGGAGCATTGGTTCAAGGAGAAGCCCTCCCCGCGGAAGGAAGAGGCGATCAAGGCATGAAGCCTCACGTCTATTGGGCAATGGCTCTGCGAGCGCTCAGGTCCGTGTGGGGCGGACGCGAGCCGGTGCACCTGACCGACCGCGAGCTGGCATCCTTCCTCGTGGACGCCGAAGGTGGAGAGCCAACGACGGGCAGCGCCCATCTTGCCGCCTGCGAGCACTGCGCGGGACGCGTCAGGGACCTGCAGACCGGACTCGACCGACTTGCGACAATCGCCGAGGCCGCGTTCGACGACGCACTGCCCCCCTGGCGGCTCGCGCGTCAGCGACGCCGCGTCCTGGAACGGATTCGTCGCGCCGCGGGTCGGCCGGGTTCCGCACGCATTCTGCGATTTCCCGCGCTCGGCGCTCCAGTGCCCTCCGCCACCTATCGGATGCGCCGGCGGCTCTCGCTCGCCGCCGCCGCGGGTCTCCTCGTCACCGTGGGCATCGGCCAGCTCGTCGATCGCGACCAACCGCCGGACGCGGGTCCGCGACCGACCGCCGCCGTCGAGCCGTCCCAACCGGTCATCGGACCGCCGGGTGGGCAGGCGCAGTCCGTCGCCGACGAGCAGTTCATGCTCGAGCTCGAAGAGGCCCTGAACTCCTCCCGCGTCAGGCCGCTCGTGGCGCTCGACGAGATGACGCCGCGCGTGCGCGCCGCGGCGATCGATATCCGGTAGCTGGATGTCCGCGCCGATCTTCAGAAAGGGCCTGGACCTCAAGCACGAAGTCGCGGGCGACCTGGCACGCGATTACCACAGCCTGTTCCTCGACGGGATTCGGGAAGCGGGCTTCACGTGGCGGAGCGGACGCCTCACGCTGCACCTCGCCAAAGAGTTCGGCTTCTGCTACGGCGTCGACCGCGCCGTGGACTACGCGTACCAGACCCGGCGGAAGTTTCCGAACCGCACGGTGTTCCTGACCGGCGAGATTATCCACAACCCGCATGTCAATGGCCGGCTGCGCAGCGCCGGGATCCGCTTCCTGAGCGACCCGGACGAGGACATCGCCGCGGTAACGGCCGACGACGTAGTGATTCTGCCGGCCTTCGGCGTCACCATCGCCGAGCTGGAGCGACTCGTCGCATGCGGTTGCACTCTCGTCGACACGACCTGCGGATCCGTGCTCAACGTGTGGAAGAACGTCCGGCGATACGCCCGCGACGATTACACCGCGATCATCCACGGCAAGGTGCGGCACGAGGAAACGCAGGCGACGGCGTCGCAGGTCGGCACCGCATCCGGCGGCCACTACGTCGTGGTCCTCGATGCCCGCGAGACCGGCGTGCTCTGCGACTTCATCCGCGGACACGTGGACTCGGCGGGGTTCCTCGACCGACTCGGGCACGGCTGCTCTCCCGGCTTCCATCCACCCCGCCATCTCGTGCGGGTCGGCCTGGCCAACCAGACGACCATGCTGATGGCGGAGTCGTTGGAGATCGGCAACATGGTGCGGCGCGCGATGATCGACCGTTACGGTGAAGCCGCGCTTCCCGAACACTACCGGGCCTTCGACACAATCTGCAGCGCCACCCAGGACCGGCAGGACGCCGTGCTCGAGCTGCTCGACGAGCAGCGTTTCGACGTGGCGATAGTGATCGGCGGGTACAACAGCAGCAACACGCGCAACCTGGCGCGGCTCTGCGCGGAGCGGGTGGCGACGTACCATATCGCGCACCCTGCCTGCCTGGAGGCGGAGTCCATCCGGCACCTGCAGACCGGCGCGGGACCGGGCACCGAAACAGTGACGCGCGGCTGGCTGCCCGCCCACGGTCCGTTCACGCTGGCCGTGACGGCAGGGGCGTCAACGCCGGATAACATCGTCGGCGAGGTCATCGAGCGGCTGGGCAGGCTGGCGGCCTAGGAGCTTGCGTCGCAGAACGCAGCGAAGCGAAGTGCCGAGGCACAAGGGTCATGTCCGTAAACGGTCCGCGGCGCGCGTCCGTCTTCCCCTCTGAAGGCGGAAGCGTCCAGGTGTTCTGACGGTGGGCATGCGAGCCTGCACGGAGTTGACGGGGAATCTGCGATGAACAAGACGCGCGGATGCACGGTGATCGTCCTCCTCGCGGCGGTTTTCTCGCTTGCGGTCACTTCGGAGGCCCGCCAGCGCTTCAAATGGTGGCAGTCCGACGAGGTCGCGTCCGAGATCGGCCTGACCGTCGCGCAGGCTACCGCGATCGAGGGGATTTTCCAGGCACTCAGGCCGAAACTCCGGGAGTTTGCGCGCCGCCTGCATCGCGAGGAGGACGAGCTGACCGCGATCATGCATGCCATGCGGGCCGAGGAATGGGAGGTCGCGCTGCAGATCGACAGGGTCGAGGCGGCTCGTAGCGCACTCAGCAAGACGCGCACCCTGATGCTGTACCGGATGCACAAGACGCTGGGCGCGGAGCAGTTGGAGGCCCTGCACGCGATGTGGGAACGACGCCGCTCCGATGGAAAATCGTCGTCCCGCGATCCCGACTAGCAGCCCGCGCCGTAGAAGCGGCGCAGACCTTGCCAGGTCACGTCCGGTAGGGCGGCAATCGGACCCGCAGGCCACCGTCGTCGGGCTGGTTCGGGTCCCCGGCCGGCCCGTAGCGATGCCATCGGAACCCACCCGCATCGAACCGGCCGCCTGCGTCTTGCGTCTGTACGGTGGCCGGGGAAGAATCCCGCAGCGGTGCGGGTCTACGTACCCCGAATCTGGAGGAACGCCTTGATGAGCCACCCACGTGTTCTGCCCGTCGCCCCGCTGCTCGCCGCCGGCTGGCTCCTGCTGGCGCCCTGCCCCACGCACGCCCAGACTTTCGGGACCGGTGTCGGCGGCCTTGTGACCCAAGCGGCGCTCCAGGCCGACCGGAACGCCCAGGCGGCGCGCCGCTTCGACCTGACGCTGGACGATGCGGTCGCGCGCGCACTCGATCGCAATCTCGATATTGCGGTGCAGCGTATCAACCCCCTGGTACAGGACATGGCCGTTGCGACCGCCAACGCCGCGTTCCTGCCGCTCGCATCGTCCGGTTTCGGCATGAACGAGCGTACGAGCCCCAACCGCACGCTGTTCGACGGCGGCGGTCTCCGCGGTACCAACATCGTCAACGAGCAGGGCAACTACGACCTCGGGATGAACCAGCGGATGAAGTGGGGCGGAGGCCAGTACGACGTCACCTGGAACAGCAACCGCGTGGAGTCGAACAACATCTTCACCACCTTCAACCCGAGCTTCGGCGCCAACATGACCGTGGGGTACACGCAGCCGCTGCTGCGCGGCTTCCGTACCGATCCGCAGCGCACGCAGCTCGTCGTCTCCCGCATCAACCGCGACATCTCCGACATCGGGTTGGAGCAGACCGTCATCAACACGCTTGCCAACGTGCGTCTGGCGTACTGGGAGCTGGTCTACGCGCGCGCCGCCGTCGCCGTGCAGCAACAGGCACTGGAACTGGCCGAGCAGCTCGTGCGCGACAACCGGGCGCGCGTCGAAATCGGCACCCTGGCCCCTATCGACGTCGTGCAGGCACAGTCGGAGGCCGCTGCGCGGCGGCAGTTGCTGGCGCAGGCGGTACGGACGCTGCGCACGAACGAATTGACGCTGAAGCAGCTCATCGTGGGCGGCACCTCGGACGAGCTGTGGGACGCGGAGATCAACCCGACCGACCAGCCTCGGATCGAGGCTCCGCCGATCAACCTGGAGGAAGCGATTCGCGGCGCACTCGACCGGCGGACGGACGTCTCCCGGGTCCGACGCGAGCTCGACATCAACGACGCCCAGATCGAGAACTTTCGCAACAGCACCCTCCCCCAGCTCGATCTGATCGGCAGCTACCAGTTGGCCGGCCAGGGCGGATCGCGGCTCGTACCCGCCGGAAGTTCCTTCGAGGCTATCTTCGGTGGCGCGGGCGGCGTTATCCCGGGCGGCTACGGGGATGCCATCAACAACATCGTCGACGCGGACTACCCGTTCTGGAGCGTCGAGTTGCGGATGACCTATCCGCTCGGCCAGAGCGCGGACAAGGCGGCCTATGAACGGGCGCGCCTGCAGCTCCAGCAGGCGCAGGCCCAGATCCGCCAGATCGAGCTGCAGATCGCCGTCGAGGTCACGAACGCGGCGCTGCAGATCGACGCAATCCAGCAGCAGATCGAGGCGGCGACGGCCTCGCGCGAGCTCGCGGAAGAGCAGCTTCGGGCCGAGGAGAGCAAGTTCGAGGTGGGACTGTCCACCAACTTCTTCGTCGTGCAGGCGCAGCGCGATCTGGCGACCGCACAGGATACCGAGCTGCGCGCGATACTCGACTACCAGCGCGCGCTGATCGAGTTCGAACGCGCCCAGCGCACTTCACTCGGCAACGCCGGAGTCACCGTCATCGGCGGCGGTGGAGGCGGCGCGCCATAGTCGTCCGACGAGGGACATCATGAGACGAATCTTCCTCGCCCTCCTCATCCTCGGCGGTGCGATCACCGCCTACGGCTACTACAGCGTACGAACCGTGGAATTCGTGCCGGACGTCAGCACCGTCACGGTGACGGAGGGAGACATCGTCGACACCGTGGGGGCGACCGGGGCACTCGAGGCGGTGACCACGGTCCAGGTCGGCAGTCAGGTCTCCGGCATCATTCAGGAGCTCCACGTCGACTTCAACTCGATCGTCCGCGAGGGGGATGTCATCATGCGGCTGGATCCCTCGCTGTTCGAGACGCAGCTCGAGCAGGCGCGCGCCAACCTGCTGCGCTCCGAAGCGGAGGCCGAGCGGCTTTCCGTCGCCGTCGACGACGCCGCGACGCAGCTCAGGCGCTCGCGCGAGCTGGCGGCGGGAGATCTCATCTCCGAGACGGAGCTCGAAGCCGCCGAGGTGGCGCTGCGGTCCGCCGAGGCCCAGCTCAAGTCGGCCCAGGCCCAGATCCGCCAGTCGCAGGCCTCGCTGAGCATGAACGAGGTCAACCTGGAGCACACCGTCATCCGGGCCCCGATAGACGGCATCGTCACCTCTCGCCTCGTCGACGTCGGCCAGACCGTAGCGG
>CATQHX010000077.1 GCA_958296065.1 Vicinamibacterales bacterium
CGGGGACGCTGATCGCCACCCGCCGGACCCCGGTCGAGAATCCCGCGCTCGCGGCCGGAGCGGACTCGGCGTTCATCGTTCGCCTGCTCGCCGCCGGCGTCAACCGGTATCGGATCAGCTTTCTCTTCGACGGTGCGACCATTCCGCACGTCGATCGCCGTCCGGCCGAACAACCGCCGCTCACGGGAGACTCGTCATGACACACGCATGCGCCGGCTTCCGACCCGTTCCGGCTCTGTTCATCGCGCTCCTGGTGGCAGCGCCCGCCCAACCCGCCGCGCAGGACCCCGATCGGCCCGCGTTCCGGTTCCGCACCGGCGTCGACCTGATCAACGTCAGCGCAACGGTCACCGACCGGCGGGGGCGGTTCGTGTCCGGCCTCGACAAGGACGACTTCCTCGTCTACGAGGACGGCGTGCCGCAGACCCTCACCTACTTCAGTCGCGAGCGCGTGCCGGTGAGCCTCGGCATCGCGCTCGACACGAGCGGCAGCATGGAGGGCGAGCGGATGGCGGCGGCGCGGAGCGCGCTCGACCGGTTTCTCTTCGACCTGCTCGGCCCGGACGACGAGTTCTTCCTCTATCGGTTCAACTACGCGCCGCGCCTCGTGCACGACTGGACCAACGACCCCGACAGGGTGAGCCGCGCCCTGGGCGGTATCCGTCCCCGGGGAGGGACCGCGCTGTACGACGCGGTGGCCGACGCCGTGGTGACGGCCGAGCAGGGCCGGCACCGCAAGAAGGCGGTGGTGGTGATCTCGGACGGCAACGACACCAACAGCGAGATCCGCGTCCGCGACCTGCAGCGGTTGATTCGCGAGACCGAGGTCATGGTCTACGCGATCGGCATCGACGGCCCGGGACCGTCGCGCTACGGCGGCAGCCGCGCGCCGGCGCCGCGATCCCGCCCGCCGGTGCGCGTCCCCTTCCCGATTCCCGGGGGCGGCGGCGGGGGGCGTCTGCCGTTCCCGCCGAACACCCGCGTGCCCGGGGGCGGAGCGGTGTTTGGCGCCGGTGATCGCGTCAACGCGTCCGCGCTCCGCGACCTGACCGACGACAGCGGCGGCCGGACGGAGGTGATCCGGGACGCCGGCGACCTCGATGCCGCCACCGCGGGAATCGCCGACGAGCTGAGCCGGCAGTACTTCCTGGCCTACCCCGCGCCGGGCCACGCCGACGGTCAGTGGCACGAAATCGAGGTCGAGCTGCGCGATCCGCGGCTTCGCGTCCGGGCGCGCCGGGGCTACATCGCCACACCATAGGCGCAGCCGCTCCGGTCCGACCGTAGCGTCGAACGGCAACCACCGGCGCTCGATGCGGGCGCCGCACGCTCGGAACCGGGTGGTACACTCCAACCCCTCGATGGACGCCAGCAACACCGTCTTCCTCATCGACGGCAGCTCCCAGATGTACCGCGCGTTTCACGCGATACGCGGGCTGACCGCGCCGGACGGCAGGCCAACGAACGCGGTCTTCGGCTTCGTCAACATGTTGCGGAAGCTCATCGCGGACCACCGGCCGGCGCTCGTTGCCGCCGCCTTCGACGTCCGCGGGCCGACCTTCCGGAACGAGCTCGCGGCCGATTACAAGGCGAATCGGGCGCCGATGCCGCCCGACCTGCGCGAACAGGTGCCGCACGTGCACGAGGCGTGCGCCGCGCTCGGCGTGCCGGTGCTCACATGCGAGACGTTCGAGGCGGACGACGTCATCGGCACCCTGGCCGTACGGGCGAGGGCGGCCGGATTCGAGGTTGCCATCGTCACCGGCGACAAGGACTTCTTCCAGCTCGTGGGCGACGGGGTGTCCGTCTACAACCCGCGCGACCCCGGCACCTGGTACGACGCGGACGGCGTGCGGGACAAGTTCGGGGTCGGGCCCGGGCAGGTAATCGACGTGCTGGCCCTGATGGGAGACGCGGTCGACAACGTGAAGGGCGTGCCGGGCATCGGCGAGAAGGGCGCCCGCGAGTTGATCGCGGCACACGGCACCCTGGATGCGTTGCTGGAGCACACGGCGCACGTCAAGAAGAAACGGCAACGGGCGGCGCTGGAGCAGCACGCGGACGAGGCGCGCGCGAGCCGCGAGCTGGTCACCATCCGCACGGACGTACCGGTCGAGTTCGAGCCCGAGACGTTGCGCTACCGCGGGCCCTCACACGAGCGCTGCTTCGCGCTCTTCTCCGGGCTCGGTTTCCGGACCCTCGTCGCCGAGTACGCGCCGACGGCCACGACCGTCGCGAAGGACTACGGCGTGGTGGAGTCCGACGCCGACCTCGCCGGGGTCGTCGACGCGATCCGCCGCGCCGGACGGGTCGGCCTGGCGCTGGTGGCGGACGGTCCGGACGCGATGCGCGCCGACCTCGTGGGAATCGCCCTCTCGGTCGGTCCGCGTCACGCGCGCTACGTGCCGCTCGGACACCGGACGCTCGGGGCGAACACCGGGCTCGCGCGCGACGCGGCGCTTGGCGCACTGGCCGGACCCCTGGCGGATGCCGGCGTGGCGAAGGTGGGACACGATCTCAAGCAGGCGGCGTTAGTGCTCGGCCGGCATGGAATACCCGTGGACGGCCTCGATATCGACACCCTGCTCGCCAGCTATCTCGTCGACGCCACCCGATCGGGTCACGACCTCGGCGACCTCGCCCTCGAACGGGTGGGCTACAAGGCGATCGCGTTCGAGGAGGTCGTCGGCAAGGGGGCGAAGGCGGTCAGTCCCGCGGACGTACCGATCGACGCGGTGGTCGAGTACGCAGGAGAACGGAGCGACCTCGCGCTGCAGGTGGCCGACCGGCTCTGCGCACAACTCGCCAGCGACGGGCTGGAGCCGCTCTACCGTGACCTGGAGTTGCCGCTCCTGCCGGTGCTCGCGGACCTGGAACGCGCAGGGGTCCGCCTCGACGTCGATTCGCTGGCCGCGCAGTCGGCCGCGATGGACGCGCAGTTGTCGACGCTGCAGGCCGAGATTCACACCCTGGCCGGGGAGGCGTTCAACATCAACTCGCCGCGGCAGCTCTCGACCATCCTCTTCGAGAAGCTGCAGCTCCCGTCGCGCAAGCGCACCGGCAAGACGAAGGCGGCCTCCACGTCGGTGGACGTGCTCGAGGAGCTGGCCCTGGCGCACGACCTGCCGCGCAAGGTGCTGGAGTGGCGCAGTCTGGCGAAGCTCAAGGGAACCTACATCGACGCGCTACCGCAGCTCGTCAATCCCGAGACGGGACGCCTGCACACGTCGTTCAACCAGGCGGTGGCGGCAACCGGACGGCTGAGCAGCAGCGACCCGAACCTGCAGAACATCCCGATCCGGACCGCCGTCGGACGCGAGATCCGCGCGGCGTTCACCGCACCGCCGGGGTCGGTGCTGATCTCTGCCGACTACTCGCAGATCGAGCTGCGGGTGCTGGCCCACCTGTCGGACGACCCGAACCTGCGCGGCGCCTTCGAGCGGAGCGAGGACATCCACGACCAGACCGCGTTCAAGGTGTTCGGGGCCGACAGCGGACTCGATCCGCACGAGCTGCGGCGCAGGGCGAAGATCATCAACTACGCGCTGCTCTACGGCAAGACGGCCTTCACGCTGTCGAAGGACATCGGGGTCGCCCCCAAAGCCGCCCAAAGCTTCATCGACGCCTACTTCGAGGGCTTCCCCGCCGTCCGCGCCTATCTGGAGAAGACCCTCGAGACCGCCCGCGAGACCGGCGTCGTGACCACCATGTTCGACCGGCGGCGACGCGTGCCCGAGATTGCGAGCCGCAACGGCCAACTGCGCAGCGCGGCCGAGCGGGTGGCAGTCAACATGCCGATCCAGGGAAGCGCGGCCGACATCCTGAAGCGCGCGATGCTGGACGTGCACGCGGCCCTGCCGCCGGGCACGCGGATGATCCTGACCGTCCACGACGAGCTGCTCTTCGAGGCCCCGGAATCGCAGGCCCGGGAGGTCGCCGAGCTGGTCCGGACACGGATGGAGTCCGCCGTCGAGCTGGCCGTGCCGCTGACCGTCGACGTCGGGATCGGCCGGAACTGGAAAGAGGCGAAAGGCTGAACTGCGCGCTGGCGCAGCGCCCGCGCCGGCCGGAACTGAGGCGCTCGCGCCGGTACAGCGTGCGGCGACGGTAGGAGAAAGGCCGGACTTCACCCCGAAGCCAGGCCGTCTCGAGCGCGGTACCTACTGGCGTGTGAAGCTCAGGGTGCCCTCATCCACGA
The DNA here is from genome assembly GCA_958296065.1 of Vicinamibacterales bacterium. Taxonomy (GTDB): domain Bacteria; phylum Acidobacteriota; class Vicinamibacteria; order Vicinamibacterales; family UBA8438; genus WTFV01. Next base: position 4,199 of record CATQHX010000077.1, read on the forward strand.
CCGGCGGCTGGCACATGGCGTTGGTCGCCCAGGTCGCCTCCAGCATGGTCGCGTCAAATGACGAGACCGACACATCGATCGCGCACTCTGAGGTGTCCACGTATTCCGCGAACGCCTCGATCTCGAGGAACCCGAACGAGAGCTCGGCCGTCATGTCCATGACCGTTCCCGAAACCGGCCCCTCCAGATCGAGCTCCGCCGGCGCACCGAAAGCAACGAGCGCCGCGGGCATCTGCATCGACCAGTCGCCCGTCACGTCGGTTCCTGTCTGCGTAAGCGTCGCCATCGCGTCGCCGGTAACGAACGCCCCTTCCGCCCTTCCCGACCACGTTCCCGTGAGCGTCACCGCCGGTGGCGGCGGCGGCTCCACGGGAGTAGGCTCGGTCGGGCCGTCGTCGCCGCCGCACGCAGCGGCCACCAACACGATGCAGAAAATGAAGAGAAAGCAGGTGCGGTTGCTCCGCGACATGAAATCGATCCTTTGCCTTTCTGCAAGCGCCCCGCCCTCCCCCCGGGACGCCGTGCGGAGTGGCGCCACTCACAAAATGAGCGGCGCCGTGTTGAGCAGTCCCGTACTGTCGCCGAGCTTCTCGGCCGGCACGCCGGCCTTGTCGAGCACCGTCAACAGCAGGTTCGTATAGGGCGTGTCCGCCGCATAGGCACGGTGCCGTCCGCCGTGCAGCCGCCCGCCGCCGCCGCCCGCCACGAGGCACGGCAGATTGGTGTGCTCGTGGAGGTTTCCGTTCCCGATGCCCCCGCCGTAGACGATCATCGAGTGATCGAGCAGGTTGCCGTCGCCGTCCGGCGTCTCGCGCAGCTTGCCGAGCAGGTACGACAGCACCTGGACGTGATACGTGTCTATCTTCGCCTTCTTGGCGATGTATTCCGGATCGTTGCGGTGATGCGACACGGTGTGGTGCTGATCCGGCACCCCGATCTGCGGGTAGGGCCGCGGGCTGGCCTCGCGCGCCATCATCAGCGTGAAGACCCGCGTGACGTCGGCCTGGAACGCCAGCACCTGGAGGTCGAACATCAGCCTGGCGTGGTCGTCGAACTCCTCGGGAATGTCGACCGGCCGCTCCGGCAGCTCGACGAACGCCTCGTCACCGCGCGACTCGGACCGCTGCACGCGCTGCTCGACGTCGCGCACCGCGTCGAGATACTCGTCCAGCTTGTTCCGGTCGCTCGGTCCGAGCGTCCCGCCGAGGCGCGCTACTTCCGCGGTCACCGAGTCGAGAATGCTCCCGGTCTGCCGCATCATCGCCTGCCGCTCGGCGGCGGTGCCCCCCTCGCCGAACAGCCGCTCGAAGACGATGCGCGGATGCCCCTCCATGTCGAGCGGGGTCGTCTCGTTGCGCCACGAGATGGTGTTCGAGTAGAAGCAGTCGCCGGTGTCGCAGGCGATGGCGGTCGGCTGCTCCAGGGCCAGCTCCAGCGACGGCAGCGGCGTCTGCTTGCCGAACTCGCGCGCCGCGATCTGGTCGGCAGTGACGCCGAGCTTGATCTCGGTCGGCCCCTGGCGCCCGCGCCGCTCCCAGGCATGGACGCCGCTCAGCCACGCGGCGGTCGCCCGAGGATGGTCGCCGTTCCCGTCGCCGAACGAGTCGGCCTGCCGGTGGGCGAGCCCGCTCAGGACCAGCAACTGGTCGCGGAACGGCTCGAGAGGGCTCAGAATCCTCGAGAACTCGAACCCGCTTCCGGTCTGGGCGGGCACCCACTGCTCCTGGATGACGCCGTTCGGGATGTAGATGAAGCCGAGCCGCCGGGCCGGGGCCGTCGCGGCCCGCGCCGCGGTGGACGCGGCCGGCACCATGGCGTCGAGGAACGGCAGCGCCAGCGTGGCGCCGACGCCGCGCAGGAACGTCCGCCGGGGCAGTGCTTTCTGCGTGATGATCATGATTGCGACATCCTCATCTGAAACGGCGTGCTCCGAACGATGCCCAGGACGATGGACGAAAAGCGATAGTCGTTCCGCTCCGCGTCGCGCACGATGGCGCGCACGGCGGGCATGTCGTACGACTCGACGTTGCGGCCGAGCGCATAGGTCAGCAGCTTCTCGGTGACGGTGGCGACGAACCGTTCCGGCTCGCGCAGCAGCGCCGCCCGCATGCCTTCCGGGCCCTCGAAGGACGTGCCGTCGGGCAGGACGCCGGACGCGTCGATGGCGTCGTTCGATTCGCCTCGGGCGCGCCAGCGGCCCACCGCGTCGAAGTTCTCCAGGGCGAAGCCGAGCGGATCCATCTGGGCGTGGCAGCTTGCGCAAGCCGGGTTCGCGCGATGCCGCTCCATCGCCGCGCGCATCGACAGCGCCGCACCGTCGTCGGTCCTCTCGGCCAGGGCCGGAATGTCGGGCGGCGGAGGCGGCGGGGGCGACGCCAGCAGGTTCTCCAGGATCCACTTGCCGCGCAGCACGGGCGACGTGCGCGTGGCGTACGACGTCAGGGTCAAGATGCCGCCCTGCCCCAGCAACCCGCGCCGTGCGGTGCCGTCCAGCGATACGCGCCGGTAGTGGCTGCCGTAGACGTGGGGAATCCCGTAGTGCTTCGCGAGACGCTCGTTGATGAACGTGTAGTCGGCGGTCAGCAGATCGCTGACGCTGCGGTCCTCGCGCAGCACGCTGTCGATGAAGAGCTCGGTTTCGCGCTGGAATCCCTGCCGCAGGTTCTCGTCGAAGCCGGGGAAGAAGCCGGGGTCAGGCTCCTTCGCCTCCACGTCCCGCAGATAGAGCCACTGCTCGGCGAAGTTGTCGACGAGGGCGCGCGAGCGGCGGTCGGCGAGCATCCGTTGCACCTGCGCCTCGAGCACCGCCGGGTCACCGAGCGTGCCGTCGAGGGCGCGGCCGAGGAGCTCGTCATCGGGGATGCTGCTCCAGAGGAAGAACGACAGGCGCGAGGCCAGCTCCAGGTCGCCGACACGGTACGGCGCGCCGGGATCGACGCCCTCCGGATCGCGCTCGATGCGGTAGAGGAACTCGGGGCTGACGAGCAACCGCTCCAGGGCTCGTTGAATGCCGCGGTCGAAGCCTCCCTGGGCGCGGCCCTCCTCGTAGAACGGCAGGAGCAGGTCGAGGTCGGCGCCGGTCGCCGGACGGCGATACGCGCGGCGGGCCAGGGTCGACAGAATCTCGCGTGCGCAAGGCTCGGCCGCCGCGATACTGCTGTCCGGCCGGCAGGTGAAGATGCGCTCCCGGCTCGGGGTGTCGCCGGCCCCGTCGACCCCGTAGGGACCGCTGAGGGTCACCGTCGCGATGGCCGGCTCGCGCCGCTGTCCGCGCCGGGAGGCCCGCACGAGGCTTTCATGCGGCGCGCCGGTCTTCTGCAGGAACGCCACCGCAATCTCGCGCGGACCGGCTCCGAGCGGAACCCGAACGTCCACGGCCGGCTCGGCCTCGAACGCGAACACGCCGCTCGCTCCCCGCACCAGCGGCCGGCCGCCAATGCTGAACAGGCCGACCCGGCCGCCGTCGACGGTCACCTCGACCTGGTGCTCCTCCCGCGCGGCCTGGGCGAACTCGATGGTCAGGACGTACTCGCCGTCAGCCGGCAGATGGCTGCGAATCAACGTCCCGCCACGCGTGCCGAGCGGCAGGCCTTCCAGGTGGCGGTCCTGAATGAGATCGCGGTCGAGCTGGTAGCGATCGACGATCGGCGGCATGCTCGTGTCCCCGACGGCCAGGCGGCTGATCTTGCGCGCCGCGGCGAGGTACCGCTCCAGCGTCGACGGCGAGACGAACAGCAGCTCGGCGAGGTTGTCGAAGCCGCTGGTGACGTTGTCCGCCGGCAGCAGGGTCGAGACGTCGAACTCCTTCGGGAGATGGTCGAGCGCCAGCAGGTCGCGCACCGCGTTCTGGTACTCGGTGCGGCTGAGGCGATGCAGCGCGGGGCGGCGCCCCGGGTTCGGCGCGGCGGCCGCGGCGCGGTCCAGCTCGGTCTCCAGCCAGCCGACGACCTCGCCGTAGGTGGCTTCGTCCGGGCGGGGCCGCCCGACCGGCGGCATCGTCCGCGCCTCGAGCTTTCGGATGACGCGCTCCCACGCATCCGAATCGCCTGCCACGTGGTTCACGTCGAGCGCGTCGAGCGCTATCCCGGCAGTGCGCAACTGCGAGACCAGCATCGACGGCGCGGTCCCGCGGCCCTTGACGATGCGCTCGTTGTGACACGTCACGCAGTAGCGATCGAGCGTCGCCTCCACGGACGCGGCGGTCGCCTCGCCGCCCGCGCCGGCGGGCGCGGACGCCGCAGGCGATGCCGCGGCGAGCAGGAGAAAGCCGCTCGTCACCACGAAAGCGGCGGCTCCGTACCCACGCGGACCCGGCTCCTCGCACCGCGTCGAAACTACGTCACCTCTGGGCATCTTCTTCTACTTCCAGGGCTTCCACGGCGGTCGGAACGCCCGTTGCCGATCGGCGGGCGGCCAGGGAGCCGTGCGCGGGCGCGCATCCAACTACCCCTCCCGCTTCCCGTCGGTACCCCGCCCTTTGTACGCTTCTCGCCGGGTGTTGTCAACGCAGACGCCACGCGATAGCATCCGCAATTGCTCCTGTCCGGTCCTCGAACATGCTTGGAAAGGGACGTCTCATGCGCGAAGAACGGTGCCGCCGGCGGTCGACGCTCATCGCGGCCGCACTCGTTGCCGGCACGATCACCCTGCCCTGGACCGCCGCGGCGGCCGATGCGCCTCTGCTCGAAGCCGCCAGGTCGGGCGACGCCGCTCGCGTAGCGGCCCTGCTCGCGGAGGGAGCGCGCGCGGAGGCGGCGTCCCCGGACGGCACCACGGCGCTGCACTGGGCCGCACGGGCCGCGTCGACAGAAGCCGTCGAGCACCTGCTCGCGGCCGGAGCGGATGCGGAAAGCGCGAATCGCTACGGCATCACTCCGCTGTCGCTCGCGGCGGAGAGCGGGGAACCGGCGGTCGTCCGCGCCTTGCTCGCGGCCGGAGCCGACCCCAACAACGCCACTCCCGCGGGCGAGACGGTCCTGATGGTGGCCGCTCGTACCGGGCGTGTTCCGGTCCTCGACCAGCTCCTGGCGGCAGGTGCGACGGTCGACGCCACCGAGAGCTGGCGGGGCCAGACCGCGCTGATGTGGGCGGCAGCCGAGAACAACGCCGACGCGGTCGCGCGGCTGCTCGCAGCCGGCGCGGACGTCGAGGCGCGCTCGAGCGGCGGCCTCACGCCGCTCCTGTTCGCCGTGCGAGAAGGGGGGATCGACGCAACGCGGGTACTGCTGCTCGGCGGCGCCGACGTCAATGCCGGCATCAACAACACGACCGCCGGCACCGGCTCGTACACGCCCGCCGCGACCGGCCATACATCGCCGCTCGCGCTCGCCGTCATCAACGCGCACTACGAGCTGGCCGCAACGCTGCTCGATGCGGGAGCCGATCCGAACGCCTACGACGCCCGCGGCTCGCTGCTCCACGCGCTGGCCTGGATCCGCCGACCCGGCTCCGGCCGGCCGCCGGCGCAGACCGGCAATCTCGACAGCCTCGACCTGGCCCGGCGCCTGCTTGCGCAGGGCGCCAATCCGAACGTGCGGATCGTCTGGCGGGAGATCCCGTTCGAGGTCGACCTGGGCATCGTCAAGCCCCCGCCGAACATCTCGGTCGGCCGGAACTTCATCAGCTTCGTCGGCGCGACGCCCTTCTACCTGGCCGCCAAGCACGCGGACCTCGACCTGATGAAGCTGCTGGTCGACTACGGTGCCGACCCGCTGACGCCGACCGGCCAGGGCGTGACCCCGCTGATGGCGGCGGCCGGCCTCGGATTCTGGGACGGCGAGAGCCCCGGCCCGCTCAACGGCACCCCCGAGCAGGTGCGGCTCGAGGCGGTGAAGATGACCCTGGCCCTCGGCAACGACCTGCACGCGGTCTCCGACTTCGGCGACACGCAGATCGAGGGAGACGGGGTGGATCTGCTGCTGCGCCACCCGCTCAACCTGCTGGAGCTGGACGCCCAGCGCGACCGCGGCGACATGCGCTGGGGCGGCTGCACGGCGTTGCACGGCGCCGCGATGATGGGCTCGAACCTGATCGTGCAGTACCTGATCGACCAGGGCGCGGACGTCAACGCCCGCAACGCGATCGGCTGGACGCCCCGGATGGTGGCCGAGGGCGTCTTCGTGGCGAACACCGAGAAGGCGTGGCCGGACACGGTGGCGCTGCTGCGTGAACTCGGCGGAGAAACGGTGGAACGACGATGACCATGACAAGACTGGGAAGCCTGACGGCCGCGCTCGCCTGCGCGGCGCTCGTCGCCGCCGCGGTGCCGGGAACGGTCGCGGTGGTGGCGGCGGACAACGACGGCATGGTTCGCGGCACGGTCACCAGCGCCAACGGCCCCGAGGCGGGCGTGTGGGTGATTGCCGAGACCGACGACCTCGAGACGGTGTTCCGCAAGATCGTCGTCACCGGCGACGACGGGCAGTACGTGCTGCCGGAGCTCCCCGACGCGACCTTCGACGTCTGGGTTCGCGGCTACGGCCTCGTCGACTCCGAGCCGGTCACCGGACGGCCGGACCAGGAGCTGGATCTGACCGCGGTGGTGGCGGCGACGCCGCAGGAAGCGGCGCAGGTCTACCCCTCCACCTACTGGCTGTCGCTGATCGACTTGCCCGGCACGCACGAGTTCCCGGGCACCGGTCCCGAGGGCAACGGCATCAATCCGCTGATGGGCAGCCAGAGCGAGTGGATCAACAACCTGAAGGGCTGCCAGCGCTGCCACCAGGTGGGCAGCAAGCGCACGCGCGAGATCCCCGACCTCGATGACTTCGACTCGGCCCGCTCGGCCTGGGCGGACCGGGTGCAGCGCGGGCAGCGCGGCTCGCTGATGAACAGCTTCGTCACGCGCTTCGGTACCCACGCCGGACTCGACATGCTGGTCGACTGGACCGACCGCATCGCCGCCGGCGAGGCGCCGCCGGCCCCGCCCCGGCCGCAGGGCATCGAGCGCAACGTCGTGCTGACGATGTGGAACTGGGGCGACAACGTCGCCTTCGTCCACGACGAAATCGCCACCGACAAGCGCAACCCGCGCGTCAACGCCAACGGCCCGCTCTACGGCGTCGACATCGGTAACGACTTCCTGCTGGTGACCGACACGGTCGAGCACAGCTCGAAGATGATCAAGATCCCGCTGCGCGAGAACGACCCGCCGGTCCCGTCGATGTTCCAGACCGAGGGCTTCAAGCCGTGGCGCGACTTCGGCGCGGAGGCGGTCTGGAACGACCCCGCCAACCCGCACAACCCGATGATCGACGCCGAGGGACGCGTCTGGCTGACCACGCGGGTCCGGCATCCCAACAACCCCGACTGGTGCCGTGAAGGGTCGGACAACGCCTACGCGCGGTACTTCCCCATCGACCGGGCCGGCCGCCACACCGGCTACTACGATCCCGAGACCGAGGACTTCGTCCTCATCGGCACCTGCTACGGCACGCACCACCTGCAGTTCGCCGAGGACGCCAACGACACGCTGTACTTCAGCGGCGGCGGCCCCGTCATCGGCTGGCTCGACACGAAGCTCTACGACGAGACCGGCGACGAGCAACTTGCCCAGGGCTGGTGCCCGACCGTCATCGACACCAACGGCGACGGCGTCATCACGAAGCCGTGGAACGAGCCTGCCGCGCGCGGCAGCCGCGAGGAGCCGCCGTTCGACCCGGCGCTGGACACGCGCGTGAGGGTCGGCGCCTACGGCGTCATCGCCAACCCCGTCGACGACGCGGTCTGGATCGTCTCGGACGACTTCCCCGGCCGGATGCTGCGCCTGGAGCGCGGCGACAACCCGCCGGAGACCTGCATCAGCGAGCTCTACACCGTGCCGGTGGAGAAGGGCTACCGCACCCGCGGCCTCGACGTCGACCGCAACGGCGTCCTCTGGACCGCGCTGGCCGGCAGCAGCCACTTCGCCTCGTTCGACCGCGGCGAGTGCACCGTCTTCGGCGGACCCGAGGCTCGCGACGGCCGACAGTGCGACGAAGGTTGGTCCTTCTACAAGGCGCCCGGCCCGAACTTCCGGAACACCGACATCGGGACCGACTTCCACTATTACAACTGGGTCGACCAGTTCAACACGCTCGGCCTCGGCGAGAATATCCCCATCGCCAACGGGTCGAGCTCGGATTCGCTGCTGGCCCTCGATCCGGAGACCGGCGAGTGGACCATCCTTCGCGTCCCGTACCCGCAGGGCTTCCACAGCCGCGGGCTCGACGGCCGCATCGACGATCCCGACGCCGGCTGGAAGGGCCGCGGCGTCTACGCCACCTACGGGGCCGACGCGGCGTGGCACGTCGAGGGCGGCCCGGTGGAGCCGGGGAACCTGGTGAAGTTCCAGATCCGGCCGGACCCGCTGGCGCACTGAGACGGCTGCCGCGGTCCGCACCTCGGATCGACGCTCGGCCGTCCGAAATCGGGACGGACGGTCGAGTCCGTCGCCCAAGGTGACACCCCACATCGCAGAGAGCGACAGAAGGCGACTACGGGAGCCCGACCATTGGACCCTCAACTTCGCGACAGCCTCTTGCTTTCGGTCCAGGGCGGCCACTTGGCGGTGATGTGTGGGGCTGGCCTGTCGATGTCTCCTCCAACCGCTGTTCCTTCCGCAGCGGAACTCGCCCAGGCATGTGGGGACCGCTATTCGCAGGTCACGCAGACGCACCTTCCGGATGACGTTCGACTTGACCTCGAGCGCCTAGCGGACTATTTCCTGGAGCTGAACAGATTCCGGGAGTTTCTGGACTTCGTGCCCTGGAAGACCTTCTCCCGGAATCCAAATCGCGGGCACGCGGCGATCGCGGATTTCCTGTGCTGTGGTGCGTTGACTCTTGCCGCAACCACGAACTTCGACACTCACATCGAGGACGCCGCGTTTGAGCTTGGCGAACGTAATTTTCGATCAGCCCTCGACGGTGTCGAAGCGGCGGGACTGCCCGACAGGCACCGTCCGCTCCTCAAGCTGCACGGATGCCACAAGCGAGATTCGTCCAACACGCTTTGGGCGCAGTCGCAAATCGACCGAAACGGCGAGATTCAGACGCGACTCGCCAGGAGCACGACATGGCTGACGGGGCAGCTCGTTGGCAGGGACTTGGTGATTGTCGGCTTCTGGACAGATTGGGACTACCTCAACAACGTGCTGTCGCGTGCACTGCAAGATTCGACGCCAAGGACGGTCGTGGTCGTAAATCCCGCAGATCGCCAAGTCTTGCAGCGGAAGGCGCCTGAGTTGTGGGATTGGGCAAACCGTCATGATTTCCGCCACGTCCCCGAGCCGGCAGACGCGTTCCTCGACGAACTGCGAGTCGTGTTTTCTCGCGGTTTCGTCAAGCGCGCCATCGCCGGCGGCACTCGCCATTTCGCCGCACTCTTCCCGCAACGAGAAGCTGGAGGCACAGACTTCGTCGATCCTCTGAACAGCGATGATCTGTACCTGATGCGGAAGGACTTGTCCGGTTGTTCCGGCACGCGTCCATCGAGGAACCGGGAACCGGATGACACGATGTCCATGGTTGGCGCGTTCATTCTTGCCATCATGGCAGCAGGCGGCGTTCTCGAAGGCGCACACCTTCGCCTGCAGGATCGAGGCATACGCGTAATCAACTGCCCGAATCAACTTCTTTCACGAGTCAAGACCGAATTCGACGATGACCTCCGGGCATCGCGCGATTGCGACGCCGTGATATGTGTCGGCGCAACTGACGACGGCGTTCCTTCGGACCTCGTGCGAGAGAATGAGAATCGAACGATTGTGAGGCAAGGGCGGGATGTTGAGTGGATGACCCACGATTCCGCGAGGGAGCGTTTGGGCCTATGAGTATCCTCGACATGGCTTCCAAACGGCTAGCGACCGCGGGGTATGACGTCACGTCGATCGCCGGCCACCTGTGCTTCGAGGACGCGAGCGTTCTGGGATTCGTCGCCGAGTTCGTGTCGGTGGCCGCGCTGCTCAACCAGTGGAAGCATACCGAGGAGAGCTTCCTGCGTGATCATGCCGCCGAGTTGCGGCGAGACCGCCGAAAGGCATGGAATGTCTATTCGATTCTCCTGACGCATGAACGAGCGTCCGCCGAACAGACGAAGCATCTGGTGGCGGTCGAAGAGAATTTCGAGGCGACCAGAAAGATCGCCCGAGCGGGGATCGCCATCGACCGCGACATCGAGACCGCCCTCGGTGTCCTGTTGCCAATCCGTCACCGTGTGAGTCTGAGCAGCGAGAATGCCCTGGACCTTGTGCGCAACCGGCTTTCGGTACTGCCGACCGCTGCTGTTCGCTCTCTGCTCGTCCGCGGCAATGGCGAGGACTTTGCGGATGCGTTGGTCCGTGAGGAGGATACGGAGTGAAACTCAGCCACATACAGGCGGCAGGTTTCCGCGGTATTCGATCCACGATGTCCGTACCTGTCCCCAACGGCTTTCTGATCGTCACGGGGCGGAACGGAAGCGGCAAGAGCACGCTCCTCGACGCCGTCGAGTTCGGCCTGACCGGCCAGATCTCGAGGCCGGCTCTGACTTCCGAGAATCGAGAAGATCTCGGCAACTATGTCTGGTGGCGAGGGGCGGCTGAGCCGTGCGATCAATTGGTGCGGCTCGTATTCGAGCTGGACGACGGAATTGATCTCGAGGTGGTTCGGCGGCCGGAAGGAGCGACCTTTCGCGTACTCGGTCAATCCAGCCGCGCGCGCGGTCTGACTGAGACCGAGTTGCATTCGTATTTCGCGAACGAGTCGGCTCCGCAAGTTCGGTTGCTCACCACACTTTGCGGTTCGACCATTATTCGAGACGAGCAGATTACCAACCTCAGCGTCGATGCGGACGAAAGGTCACGTTTTGCGCTGGTTCTCGACACGCTGGGATCCACGCAGCTTCCGGATATCCAGAAACGCCTCGATAATGCGAAGGGTGTGCTCGATGATCGCGTCAGACGACTGCAAACTGCGTACGACGCGGCGCGCGCCGACGTGAATCGAATGGTTGCGCAGATCAGCGAATCGCGGTCCGAATTCGAAGCGGAGCCGGACTCGGAAGCAGCGCGGCGAGAATTAGCGACCGCCCTTGGCATCGTCGAAGACAACAAGACCGATTCTCTCGTGCGTCAGGCTCGCGGCCGGATTGGTAGATTGCGCAGCCACGTTTCGACGCTGTCACGCTGTATTCCGCAGTTGCAGGAGATCGAGAACCGACGCGCCGAGATCGAAACAGAAGCACACCACGCCAGAACGCGTGAACTCAACGCGACTCTTGAACAAGCCACCAAAGCTCGCAGTCGTGCGCAGCAAGCTCGATACGTGGCGGAGACAGCGGCCGGCCGTTTCGAGGAACGGCGGCCGCATGTCCGCTCCCTCGCGGAACTTGTCGAGCACGGCAAGCGAGTTGGACTGGAGGATGGCGGGTGCCCACTGTGCGGTTCGGACGTAACGGAAGAGGCATTCGTGTCCCATCTGCAGGAGACCGCGGCGAGAGTAGAGCGCGAGTCCGCAGGGCTGGCAGAAGCGCTGGCTCGAAGAGAGGAGGCACTGAACGCCGAGAGCGACGCCGAGTCACAGAAGCGACAGGCGGAGGCTGCCTTTCGGGAACACAGGCGGGCAGGAGACGATCTGCACGTGGAGTTCGACGAGATCATTCGCGAGATCGGGAAGGTAGAGGATTTGGAGCTGCCGGTGAGCGTGAACGCCACGGCTTTGGAAGACGCTCTCAGAGCCATCAGATTATCTCTCGAACCCCTGGAATCTGCGCTGGCCGGACTAGAGGTATCTGCCGCATATGGGCGCTTAGTGGAGCAAGAGAGAGCCCTTGCGCAGGAACGCGAGCGGCTCGTTTCCGTACAGAACTTGCTGGAGGCGGCGCAGCGCGCCAGTTCACATCAAGCCGAAGCCAGTCGGGCGGTGAGAAGGGTGGCCGGAGAGCTTGTGGACGAGCGACTGGCGCAACTGGAACCTCTGCTGGTCGAGCTGTACGAACGCCTTCGACCCCACGTCCAATGGTCGACCGTCGGCTACAGAGTCCGCGGCGACGTCAGGCGGTTCATGCGCCTCACGGTCGGCGAAAGCGAACTCAACCCGCGGTTCATGTTCAGCAGCGGCCAGCGAAGAGCGCTCGGTCTTGCGTTCCTTCTTTCAGTGCACCTGTCTACGACGTGGAGCCGCTGGAACACGCTCATTCTGGACGATCCGATGCAACACGTCGATGACTACCGGGCGCTTCACCTTGCGGAGGTGCTCGGTTCGATCAGAAGAAGCGGCCGGCAGATTCTGTGCGCGGTCGAGGATCGATCCCTGGCCGACCTTCTAGCAAGACGGCTGGCCACTTCCGAGTCGCAGAGCGGCGGCGTGCTGGAACTCAAGTACGAGCTCGGCGAAGGCTCGACGATTGCGTCGCTCGACACGCTCGAACCTCTGAAGCCACGACTGTTCACAGCCGCCTGAAGAGCAATGTTCTGCAGAAGATAGGTTCGACTGAAGCCGCGGACGTGACGGTTACCGAGGACACGCTGAGGGTCGAGCTCTCCGACGGACGGACCATCTCCGCGCCACTCGCATGGTATCCGCGGCTCGTCCACGCTGCCCAGGAGGAGCGGGATGCCTGGGAATTGATCGGTGAGGGACAGGGAATTCGATGGGCAGCTCTGGACGAAGACCTCAGCGTAGAGGGACTGATTGCAGGCCGTCCGTCGGGAGAGAGCCAACGTTCTCTCAAACGCTGGCTGGACGCGAGGCGTGCAGGGCGCAGTGTGACGCTGTCCGAACTCACCAGCGCCGCGCGACCGGTATCAGAAGACTCCGGCGCTTGACGATTCGAACTACTCCTCGGCCGGGACAGCGGCCGACGCGATGCGCGCAGCACGCAAGGCGGGAACCAGGTCGGCGAGGAGAGTGACGAGCACGATTGCCGTCGTCGCCGCGACGAGCGTTGCCGGATCGCTCGGTGCGGCTCGACGAAGCGGGCGAACGCGAGCGCCAAGCCGGCGCCGACCACGACGTGGCTTCCGACACTCTCGTGGCTGGGCGTCTGCCATCCGCATCCGCCGCCAGCACCCGCCGGCCTATAATCGGCATCCGCTCACGCACGCAATCAGGAACATCCACCGGAGGCAACGATGCGCAAGTGGCAGATTCTCGCGTTCGTCGGATTCACGTTCGGGATCGTCGGCAGCGGCTGGGCGATCGCCGAGCAGCAGCGCGCGGCATCCCAGGTCTACGAGCTGCGCGTCTACAAGACGACGCCGGGCAACCGGGAGGCGCTGGCGAACCGCTTCCGCGACCACACGGCGGCAATGTTCGAGCGGGCCGGCATGACGAACGTCGGCTACTGGAACGCGGTGACCGGCGACGACGTCGAGGACACGTTCATCTACATGCTCGCGTATCCGTCGCGCGAGGCGCGCGACGAGATGTGGCAGGAGCTCGCCACCTTCGAGGACTTCCAGGAGATCATCATCGCCGCCGAGCGGGACGAGAGCCGCGCACTGGTCGACAACATCGACGCGCGGATCCTGGAGCCGACGTCGTACTCCGCGCTGAAGTAGCCGGGTCCGACCCATCGAACGCGTCCCGCATCCGGGGGGTCTGCGTCCGGCGGTCGTCCGTTGGTCAGGCGCCCGTCCGTCGGCCGGTGATCGAATACGGTACGCGAACGCCCGGGTCGTCGGCCGGAAAGTCCTTCGTGTTGCGGGTGACCAGAACCCCGCCGATGCGGCGGGCGCTGGCCCAGATGATGGCATCGGGCAGCCGGATCCGGTGCTCACGCCGGATTGCAACGGCCAGCTCGCTCACCTCGTCGTCGATAGCCACGCGCGTAAAGCCCGAGAGGAACCACCGAAGGCGGGTCGCCTCCTTTTCGTCCGCGGCGCCGACCATTGCCTCCATCCACGTGATGGCGCTTATCGCCGCGTCGTCGTGCCGCGAGAGCTCGTACCGAGCCGCATCGATGCCGGCGAGATAGTCGATCAGGATGTTCGTGTCGAAGAGGGCGCGCATTTCACGACCACTCGCGCCGGAGACCGCGCTCGTACCGCAGGCCGTCCACGTTGCGATCCCGCCAGATCCCGAACGCGTCTTCCCGGTCGCTCAGATGCCGTTCATCCAGGTAGCTCGCGATCGCGCGCCGGATGACCTCGGCGCGCGACACGTTTTCGCGCCGACAGACGTCAGCCAGTTGGCGCACTTGTTCCTCGGGTAGCTCTATGATGGCTCGCATAGCGTCTGATGCCTATATATGATGACTAGGCTACTCGCTGACCGCACCGTGCGGCAAGTCTCCAGGCGGCACTCGCGAAAAGAGGGCGCCTATAATGTGAAACCTTCCGTTGGGCGGCTCGCTGCACCAACCCGGTGCGGCGCTGCCTGCGCGTTGGGTGGAGGTGGGCGATGGGCGCGGAGCGACTGGCGGTGACCGGATCGCGGGCCTGGGTGGTGTGGCTCCGGACGATCCTCGGAGCGGTGGCGGCCAACCTCGTCCTGCGCGCGGCGGCGCTGGCCGTCTTCGACATTCCACCCGAATTCGAGCCGCTGGCGGTCGCAGGGCCGACCGTGTTCCTGACGGTGGTGGGCGTGGGCGCCGGACTGGGCGTCGCCCTCGTCGCCGACAAGCGATCCGAGAATCCGGTCCCCCTGTTCCGGCGAATCGTTCTCGTCGCCCTGCTGCTCTCGCTCGTCCCGGATCTCTGGATGCTCACCGACGGCGGCAGCGCGGCGTTTCCGGGCGCCACGGTTCCCGCCGTGGTGACCCTGATGGCGCAGCACGTGGCGGCCGCCGCCGTCGTGCTGTGGAGCGTGACGAATCCCATCGCAGGCACGCCGGCCTGAACGGGGCCCATGAACTCGGAGACGAAGGTAATGGCAGACAGCAGGATGGAACGCATGTCTCACCGGCGGCACGTCGATGCTCTCGTATTGGTAACGATGCTGGCCAGCGCCTGTACGGCGGCGGCCCAGCAGGGCGTCGACGGCGAGTGGCGCGTCCACGGCGGCGACGCCGGCTACACGCGCTACGCGGCGCTGGACCAGATCGACGCGGAGACGGTGGGCGACCTGCAGATCGTGTGGCGGCGCGAAGCGGTCGATGCGTCGCTCCGCGAGCGCTGGCCCGAGCTGCGCTACTCGAACCAGCTCCGCTCGACGCCGATCATGGTCGACGGCGTGCTCTATGCCTCGAACGGCATCGGCCTGGTGGAGGCCTTCGACCCGGGCACGGGCGAGACCCTCTGGGTGCAGGACGCGGCCTTCCTGGGCGACGAGACGCCGCGCGGCGCGCCGAACCGGGGCGTCGCCTGGTGGGAATCGGACAATGAACGACGGATCTTCGCGATTCGCCCGCCCTACCTGATGGCGGTCGACGCCGGGACGGGACGGCTCATCGACTCCTTCGGCGACGCGGGCCTGGTCGACCTGAGCTACGACGCCGAGACGGGCTACTCGGGCACCTCGCCGCCGATGGTGGTCAAGGACGTCGTGATCCTCGGCAGCGCGATGGCGGACCATCCGTTCACGATGGAGCAGCACCCGGGCGACGTCCGCGCCTACGACGTGCGCACCGGCGCGCTGCGCTGGACGTGGAGCCCCATCCCGCGGGCCGGGGAGCCGGGCGTCGAGACGTGGCTCGACGATTCCTGGGAATACTCCGGGATGTCGAACGTCTGGACGATGTTCAGCGCCGACCTCGATCTCGGCTACGTCTATCTGCCCACCGGCGCACCCACCAACGACATGTACGGCGGGCATCGGCCGGGCAACAACCTCTACGCCAACAGTCTGGTCTGCGTCGACGCCGAGACCGGCGAGCGGGTCTGGCACTTCCAGATGGTTCACCACGACCTCTGGGACTACGACAACAACGTCGCGCCGATCCTGATGGACATCACCGTCGACGGCCGCGAGATCAAGGCGGTGGTCCAGCTCACCAAGCAGGCGATGGCCTACACGTTCGATCGGGTCACCGGCGAGCCGGTCTGGCCGATCGTCGAGCGCGAGGTGCCCGGCTCGAATACGCCGGGCGAGTGGATCTCGCCGACGCAGCCGTTCCCGACGAAACCGCTCCCGTTCGACCGACACGGCATCGGTATCGACGACCTGATCGACTTCACGCCGGAGCTGCGCGCCGAGGCCGTCGAGATCGTCGAGCCGTACATCCTGGGCGAGATCTTCACGCCGCCGTCGATCCGCGGCGACGATGCGACCGACACGAAGGGGACGCTGCAGCTACCCGGCTCCGTGGGCGGGGCCGAGTGGGGCGGGGCCGGCTTCGACCCCGAGACCGGCATGCTCTACGTGCCGTCGGTGACCGGCGCGTTCGCGGCCGATCTGACGCCCGGCAACCCCGACCGCATGAACGTGCGGTACACGCGCGGCACCCGCGCCTTCCCCAACGGGCCGCAGGGGCTGCCGCTCACCAGGCCTCCCTACGGCCGGATCACCGCCATCGACATGAACACCGGCGAACACGTCTGGATGGTCCCCAACGGCGACGGGCCGCGGAACCATCCGGCCATCGCGCACCTCGATCTGCCGCCGCTCGGCCAGCCGGGCCGCTCGATGACCCTGCTGACCAAGACCCTGCTCTTCGTCAGCGAGGGCGACCCCATCATGGTCCGCACACCGCCGGGCGCCGGTCCCGACGCGGGGCGCAAGTTCCGGGCGTTCGACAAGGAATCGGGCGACGTGGTCTGGGAGACGGAGTTCCCGGCGGGCACCAACGGCTCGCCCCTCACGTACATGCACGAGGGCAAGCAGTACATCGTGCTGCCGATCGGGTCGCTGCGGCACCCCGGCGAGTGGGTCGCGCTGGCCCTGCCGTAGGGCCATGGTCATGAAGCACCGCGGAGTGAATTGCCGAGTTCGTGACACCGTGCCGTGAACTACAAACCGAACCCTCTTCACCGGAACGGTGCAGCGCAGAAATCCCAATGGCGAATCCCGCTTGCGGGCGAGATCACGTGTTTCAGTAGCGCATGCACCCACGGCTGGTTCGACGGCGGCGTCGGCTGGGGGCTTCACCTGCCCGCCGGCAAACCCCACTACCTCGGAGTGGCCCAGGATCACGAAACCAGTATCTTTGTGGCCAAGTTCACCGAAGATCAAGACGTCTGGCACGGCTACCCGGCCGATCACCGCCGAAAGCACGGAGACATTCCGCCGAACCCGTTCTCGACGGCTGGATGCGCGACGGATTGTTGACTCCCGCGAAGATTCGCAAGCTCACTCGAGGACAGCCGTGCCGCCTCTGAAGTTGATCATTCCAGGCCGGTACTGGGACTCGCAGATCTACAGGGGCAAACTCCACCTGTTCGGGATGGACGGCGACATTCTGACGCTGGACTGGGACAGGCTGATCGAGGATCTGCGGGTTCGCGATGAACTGCGGATCGCGGTACGGAGCGCCTTCCGACGCAGTGACTTTTTCTATGGCGTGGCGGCAACGGGAATTTTCCATGACGCGGAAATCAGGGAGATCATCAGCCACCGCTTCCACGACCTCTCACAGGCACCGCTCGAACTGAGCCGACAGGAAATGAACCGGACCGCAGTGGGACAACAGGACAACCTATTTCCGTTTCCCCACGCAGATTCGGAAATCTACAATCGCCGACTGTACGTCTCATCGAGAGCCGGAGTATTCGCGGCAAACTGCGGAGGCACGACGAAACATGCTGTCAGCACCCGCATCGCGCCGCTCTCCGAGATGCCCGTATCCGCCGTGCGCGCTTCCTACCGCTCGTTGGCTCTGGCCGCTGGTGAGGAAGGCCTGTGGCAGTACGACCTCGACGATTTCCGGGATGGTTCCCGGACCGAGCGCGTTGCGAGCCAGCATTGCAGCGAATGCCAATGGGCTTTCCACAGCATCTACGGTTCCTCGTCTACGGGAGCCGGTGTCCTGGCGTCCTATTTGAAGCGCAGGGAGCAAGCCGAATGGGCAGAACGCGAGGAGTGGCGCAGAACTCTCGATCGCGTGATCCAGGACAGCGAGATATTCGCAGACTTCGAGCAACCCGACGACGAGTACTCCTGGGCGGCCCAGGACAAGATCTGTCAGGTGGCCAACGGTTCGATACGGGTGACAAAGTACGAACCCTGGAACGAGAAGAATCCTCTCAGGCGACTCGGAGTCCTGCCGCTCGCCCGTCACGGCGAAGCAGTCGTATCCGCGAAAGTCGCGTTGTTCGGCACCGTCGTCGAGCTGGACTCCGGCCTGATCGTCATCTGCAGCGACGAGTCGATGCTCGACGTCTGCGACGAACCGGTGTCATGGAGAGTCTTTCCACGATCCCGACACTACGAGAACCACCTGCACGTGATCCATGACGACCGTCTGGAGGTATTGTCCTTCAATCACGATTACCTGGTCGACCAGCAGGCGAAAGTGTCAGGCATCTCGTTGGGAAGCGGATGTCTCGCGTTGGCCACCCCGAAATGCGGCGGGGCATCAGATCACAGCGCGTCGCCGAGCGAACCGGAGAATGGGGATCGTTCGATTGACGAAGCCCGCATGAGCGCGGCGCCGAAGACTCACTGCAACGAAGCGCGGGCGCGTCTCGCCGCCTTGATCTTGCGATCGATGTCCGCGCTCGTCAGATCGGCGGCGCCGGTCTCGGCCGCGCGCGCCCGAATCTCCCGAACGGCCTCGCGCGCTCGCGCGAAGACGCTCTCCCGGATGTCCTCGATCAGTGTGGCGTCACTCGTGGGAACCATAGTGCTGCGCGGCACTGCGTCCTTCGTGGTCATGATGGCTCCTTTTTTCTGCCAGGGTCGGCTCTTCGCCAGAGCCTTCCCAGCGACTGGCGATTGGCCTCGGCGAGCCACCCTGTCGTGATCAACCGACACGGACACATCCTTCGGGCAGGCGCGGGTCGACGCCCATCCCGACAGGCCGCATGTTCGATGTGAACAGCAGGATCGCGGTGCTTGGCTCGCCCGCGCCCCGGGCACGCGCGGACAACATCCACGCCCAGGCCGTGACCGGCTACTGCTCGACCACCGGCTCCCGGGCGCCGAGGGCGCGCAGCAGCTCCGCCGTGCTCTCGGAGGGTGCGTTGGCGTTGCCGTACTCGACCAGGTAGAGCGGCGTGCGCCCGCGGTTGTCCTCGGCGTTGACGTCTGCGCCGTGGTCGACGAGGACCTGGATGACCCCGTCCTCCCACATCGCGGCCGCCCCGTGCAGCGCGGTGCTGCCGGCCGGCGTCGTGGCCGCAACGTCAGCGCCCAGCTCGATCAGCAGCGACACGGCCTCGACGACCCGGTGGTCGGCCGGACGGCGCGCGTCGTTCTCCCCAAGGCCCGAAGAGACCATGAGCGGCGTGGTGCCGAACGCGTTCGGGAGAAACGGATCCGCTCCGGCGTCGAGCAGCAGGCGCATCATCTCCAGGTTGGCGGCGCGGGCGGCGAGCCAGAACGGGGTGGCTCCCTTGTAGGGTCTGCGCGAGATGTAGTCTCCGCGCAGCGCCGCCACGGGATTGGAGAACCGCGCGTCGATGTCGGCGCCCGCCTCGATCAGGGCGGTCGCCAGACTCGGCCGATTGGTCTCGACCGCCGCGTGCAGCGCGGTGCGGCCGAGCCGGTCCGCCGCGTTCACATCCGCTCCCCGCTCGATGAGGTAGAACGCCGTTTCCTCGTGGCCGCTGGCGTAGGGGATGATGCGCCAGTCGATGCCGGCCAGCGCATCCGTGCTGCGGCTGGCGACGAGCAGCGGCGTGCTGCCGTCGATGGCCCGCGCTTCGAGATCGGCGCCCGCCTCGAGTAGGAGCTGCACGGTCTCGAGGCCACCGGCGCGCGCCGCGAACATCAGCGCCGTGAACCGGCCGGCGGTACGGGCGCGAACACCGCCGCCGGATTCCAGCAACCGGCGCGCCACGTCGGCATGACCGCCCGCGGCGGCCCACATCAGCGCGGTCTGGCCTCGCTCGTGCTCGGCGAGCCGCGCGTCGGCGCCACGCTCCAGCAGCCGGGCGACGATCGTCGCCAGCCCGTGCTGCGCCGCGGTCATGAGCATCGTCTCGCCGGTAGTCAGCCGCGCGTTCGGATCGGCGCCGGCCTCGATCAGCCGCAGCGCGACGTCGACGTTCGCGCTGTCGAGCGCGATCCAGAGGGGTGGGACGCCCAAATCGTTGACGGCGTCCACATCGGCACCGGCAGCGATCAGTCGGCCGGCCGTCTCGCCGTCGTTCCAGTGCGCGGCCCAGTGCAGCGCCGTGGCCCCGTCCGGCTGCGTCGCCGTGACGTCCGCACTCTCGTGGACCAGCGCGCGCACCGCCTCCCAGTCCTGGCGCTCGGCCGCCTCGACGACCCGTTGGTCGTCGTCGGCACCGGCTGCGGTTGCCGGCCCGCCGGAGGCCGCAAGAAGGAAGAGGATGGCCAGGAATCCGGCCCCGAGGTGGCTGCGCATCAGACTTGTCTCCGTTTCCACGTACGAGCCCCCACGACCAGGAGCCAGACGGACGCGAACGCGACCATCAGCCACTCCAGCACGAAGCTCGGCTCGACGCCGGTCGTGATGTCTTCGAGGGCCAGCACCACGAGCAGCGCCAAGAGACACGCGACGATTCGGGACCTAGCGCCGCCAAACCCGTCGCAGGGCTCCGTGTTTGGCCCCAGCCCCCACCGCCCTAGGTTCCTACGCCGCAGAACCCACTTCGTTGCGTTCTGCGGCGCAGACTCCTAGACGCCCGACAGCTCCTTCAGCTCCCCGGTGCTGTCGCCGATCGTCTCCGGATGGACGCCCAGCTTGCCGAGCAGGCTCATGAACAGGTTCGTCACCGGCGGATCGTCGTCGTAGCTGAAGTGCCGGTCGCCCTTGAGCGTCCCCGAGCCGCCGCCCGCGACGACAATCGGGAGCTTGTGGTGGTTGTGCACGTTGCCGTTGCTCATCCCGGCGCCGTACATGACCATCGCGTGGTCGAGCAGCGAGCCGTCGCCGTCCTCGGTCGCGTCGAGGCGTTCGAGGTAGTACGCGAACTGCTCGACGTGATAGGTGTTGACCCTGATCAGCTTCTCGACCTTCTCCTGGTCGCCGCCGTGGTGCGACAGCGGGTGGTGGGCGTCCGAGACGTCGATCTCCGGGTAGGCCCGGTTGCTCGTCTCGTGGGCCACCATGAAGGTGATGATCCGGGTCAGGTCGGCCTGGTAGGCCAGCACCTGCAGGTCGTACATCAGCTTCGCGTGCTCGCTGAACGCTCCGGGAACGCCGGCCGGCTGTTCCATCGCCACCGTCAGGTCGGTCAGCCCCTGCTGCTCGGCCATCCGGATGCGGCGCTCGACGTCGCGGATCGCTTCCGTGTACTCGTCGAGCTTGCCGCGGTCCCGCGCGCCCAGAGAGCTGCGCAGGCGAGCGAGCTTGTCGGCGACCGCGTCGAGGATGGTGCCGTCCTCCTCCATCCGCGCCAGCCGCGCCGCGGCGTCGGTCGTGCCGCTGCCGCCGAACAGCCGCTCGAAGACCACCCGCGGGTTGTTCTCCATCGGCAGCGGGGTGGTCTCGCCCAGCCAGTTCAGGGTGTTGGCGTAGACGCAACTGTAGCCGGGGTCGCAGGCTCCGAGCGGCTCCTTCGAGTCGAGCGACAGCTCGAGCGAGGCGAGCTGCGTCTCCTTCTCGAGCACGCGCGCGGCGATCTGATCCATCGAGATGCCGGCGCGGATGTCGGCCCCCGCAGTCTTTTTCGGATGGACGCCGGTCAGGAAAGCTCCGGCCGCGCGGGCGTGGTCGCCGGCTCCCTCGCCCGGCAGCGCGTCGCCGTGCTTGTTGGCGAGGCCGCTCAAGACGGTCATGCGGTCGCGGTACGGCGCGAGCGGCTGCATCGCCGGCTTGAACTCGAACCCCTTGCCGGTCGCGTCGGGCGTCCACTGCTCCATGACGATGCCGTTCGGCACGTAGACCACCCCGAGCCGCTTGACCGGGGCGGCGGCCGACAGGCGCAACGGCGTGAACGCCGGGACCATGCCGTCGAGCAACGGCAGCGCCAGCGTCGCGCCGACGCCGCGCAGGAACGTCCGTCGTGACAAATGCGTCTTGGTGATGATCATTGCTCTCGCGCCTTCCTCATCTGAAACGGCGTGCTCTCGACGATGCCGAGGATCAGCGACGACCAGCGGTAGTCGTCCGCCTCGGCCTGCCGCACGATGCGCCGAATCCACGGGAGGTCGTAGTACTCCACCCCGCGGCCGAGCCCGTAAGTCAGCAGCTTTTCGGTGACGGTGCCGACGAACTCCTCGCGGTTGGCGAGCAGCATCTCACGCACGCTCGCCGGTCCGTTCAGCTCCCGCCCGCTGGGCAGGGTGCCGGAGGTCTGCTCCACCGGCAGCTCCCGGTAGCCGCCAATGGCGTCGAAACTCTCGAGCGCGAAGCCGAGCGGATCCATGCGGACGTGGCAGCTCGCGCAGACCGGGTCGGTCCGGTGCCTTTCCATGCGCTCGCGGACCGAGCGCGGGCGGCTCTCGGGATTCGACGGATCGGCCACCGAATCCGAATCCTCAAGTCCCGGCACGTCGGCCGGCGGCGGCGGCGGCGGTGCCCCGAGCAGGTTCTCCAGCACCCAGACGCCCCGCTTCACCGGCGAGGTCCGGTTGGCGTAGGAGGTCGCGGTCAGCACGCTCCCCTGGCCCAGGATGCCGCGGCGCCGCTCGTCCGGCAGCATCACGCGCCGGAAGTGATTGCCCGCGACGCCGGAGATGCCGTAGTGCTTCGCGAGCCGCTCGTTGGCGTAGGTATAGTCGGAGGTCAGCACCTCGATGACGCTGCGGTCTTCCTTGATCTGGCTCTCGAACCAGAGCTCGGTCTCGCGCGTGAACGCCTCGCGCAGGTTGCCGTCGAACTCCGGGAACGCGACCGGGTCGGGCTTTACCGACCGCATGTTGCGCAGGAAGAGCCATTGGCCGGCGAAGTTGTCGACCAGGGCCTCCGCCTTCGGATCGGCCAGCATCCGCCGCACCTGGGCGCCGAGCACGCCTTCGTCGCGCAACGACCCGCTCGCGGCCACGTCCAGCAGATCGTCGTCCGGAATGCTGCTCCAGAGGAAGAACGACAGGCGCGACGCCAGCTCCAGATCGGCGATGCGGTACGACTCACCCGGCGCGGCAGCGACCGGATCCTGCTCGATGCGGAACAGGAACTCCGGATCGACCAGGATGGCGCGCAACGCGAACTCGACGCCCGACTCGAAGCCGCCCTTCGCGTGCCCCACGTCGTAGAACGCCATCAGGGCAGCCACGTCGTCGTCGGTGACCGGGCGCCGGAACGCGCGCCGGGCGAGCGTGCCCAGTATCTCCTCCGCGCAGGCCGGCTCCGCCGCCGGGCCGTCCGGCAGACAGGTGAAGATCCGCTCGCGGCTTGGTGTGGCGGCGTCCGCCGTCGCCGTGGCGCCGTTGAACGGCCCCTCGACCTCGACGATCCAGACCGCCATCGGCGCGTCCCGATCGCCCGCGTAGTGGTAGGTCTCGGCCGCACTGATCGGCTCGAGCACGCCTTCGGGCAACGCGCTCCGGCGCAGGAACGACAACGCGACCTCGCGCATCCCCGCCTGCACCGGCATGCGGAAGCGCAGGTCGGCATCGGCGTTGCGCTCGTAGGGCGTGAGGTTGAAGACGGCGTTCCAGGCCTCTCGCTGTCCATCGGCGCCGATCTCGAAGCGTGCGACGCGGGCACGGTCGAGCCGCACCTCCAGCGTGTTCCGGCGCTGCAACCCCTTGATGGCGTCGCCGTGCGTCCGCTCCAGCGTCACCCTGAACTCGTACTCCCCGTCGACCGGAAAGTAGTGCCGGGTCGCGAACCCGCCGCGGCTGCCGAACGGTTGCAGCTCGCTCATCCGCGCGTGCTGCATCAGCACCGGTGAAGTGGTGTAGGCCGCGGTCGTGGACCGGATCGACGGGTCGCCGACCGCCGTCTCCGCGATCTTCCCCGCCGCGAGCATGTAGCGTTCGAGCAGGGACGGCGACAGCGACAGGACGTCCGCAATGTTGTCGAAGCCGTAGCTCAGGTCGTCGGCCGGCAGCAGCTCGCGGCCGTCGATCTCCAGGGCCAGCAGGTCCCGGATGGCGTTGGTGTACTCCGTCCGGTTGAGCCGGTGCACCGTCTCCGTCCCCGGGTTCACGTCGGCGGCGGCGGCGTGGTCGAGCTCGGTCTCGATCCACTCGACGAACGCCACGTAGGTCGCGTCGTCGGGACGCGGACGGCGCGGCGGCGGCATCTCGCGCGCGCGCAGCTTGCGGATCACCTTCTCCCAGGTCTCGGCGGCTGCCCCCATGTGCCCCATGTCGAGCGACTCGAGCGTCAGCCCGGCCGTCTGCAGACGGTCGTTGTGGCAGGTGGCGCAGTAGCGGTCCAGAACGGCCCGGTACTCGGCGCTCTCGGCGGTCGCTGCCGGGGCCGTACCGGCCGTGTTGGACGGCACGGGGACGGCCTCGGGCCCCTGGCCGGCCGCGTGAGCCGGCGTCGGCGCAACGAGCAAAGCCGCCAGAGCGAATACTGCCGCCGATGCGCACAAACGTCGGAATATCGCCAACACTGGACGCCTCACTCTCCGGATGGCGGCGGGATCAGCCCCAAGCTATCCGTGCATTATCCGGATCGCCCACCGCCGGTGTCAAGATGTGCACCCGGCCGTGCGACAGTCGACTGGCCCGCCGCGGCAGCCTCCCGAGGCAGGCCGCGATTGCCCAGCCTACAGCTGACCAGGAAAGCGGTATGCTGCCATCGTCGCGACGAGCACCGTGGAGGAGCTTCCATGCGCAATTCGACTACGAGCAAGGGACTTGCCGAGCGCGACTCGGATGCCGGCACAAGCGCCGGCAGGTCAGGTGCGGCCCAGCACCGGCAAGCCGAATGCGGCGGCGACGCACGACGCACGACGACGACTCTCATCCGCGTTCGCCGGGCGAACCGATGCGGCGCCCCCTTGCTCGCCTGCGTGCTGGCGGGTGCGCTCGGCGGCAACGCCCAGGGCACCCAGGTGCGGGGCCTCTTCATCGACGTCGAGCCGGCGCCCGCGGCGGCGACGGCCGGAACGGAGACGGGCGCCCGCGAGCGGTTCGTGGGGATCGATCCTGACCTCCTCGAGACGGCCCGCGTGGAAGCCGGGCGAGCGGGCGCGACGCCGGTGCTGCGGCTGAACCTGTTCGACGACGTCGTGCTCGACGCGATCGTCGACCATACCGCGCCGACCTCGGCCGGCTATTCGCTGTCGGGTCGCATCGAGGGAGCCCCGTCCGGCTCCGTGACCCTGGTGGTGAACGGAGACGTGATCGCGGGCACCGTGCGGACTCCCGCGTTCATCTACAGGATTCGGACTGCCGACGACGGCGTGCTGGCGATTTCGGCCATCGATCCGTCGACGATTCCGCCGGGCGGCCAGCCGCAGTCGCCGCTCTCGCCGCAGGCGCCGCAGCCACCCGCGCGGAACTCACCGATCATGGCGCCGATTCCCGACGCGCGGCGGCCCGACGCCGCCCCATCCACGAGCGACGCCGAGGACGGGTCGCAGATCGGCCTGCTCTTCGTCTACACCCCGGCCGCGCGGGAGGCCGAGGGCGGAGATGCCCAGATCCGGGCGCTGCTCGAACTCTATGCCGCCGAGACGAACAGGTCCTACTTCGACAGCGGCGTGATCCAGCGCGTCTACGTGGCACTGGCAAGAGAGCTGGACTACGTCGAGGTGGCGGGGGACGGACTCGACGACCTGCACCGCCTCCAGGATCCGGACGACGGCCACCTCGACGAGGCCCACACGCTGCGCGACCGCCACTCGGCGGACATCGTGGGCCTGGTCACCGCCGGCGACAACCAGTACGGAGGCCGCGCATACCAGATGTCGGATCCATCGGACGACTTCGAGGCGTTGGCTGCCCTCTACGTCGATCACGAAGCCGGCGCCAGCACTGTCGCGCACGAGCTGGGCCACATCATGGGGCTGCACCACGACCGGTACGAGGAACGCGTCTGCTCGTGGTGCGAGGAAATACAGGACAGAGACCTGAGCCAATACAAGCCGTATCCGTACAGCTTCGGCTACGTGAACCAGCGCGCGTTCGAGCCGGACGCGCCGCTGGCCAGCCGCTGGCGCACGATCATGGCCTACGGCACGCAGTGCGGCGACCAGGGTGACCACTTCCGTTGCCAGAGTCTGTTCCGCTTCTCCAATCCGGACCAGACCCGCAACGGAGATCCGCTGGGCGTGCCGGGCAGCGAGCCGTCGACGGATGTCGCGGGGCCGGCGGACGCCCGTCGCACCCTCAACGAGACGCGTACGATCGTGGCGAACTTCCGGACGGCGCCCTGCCTGGGCGCCGGCGGATCGCCGCGCATCCGGCTCCAGGCCAGCAACGGCCAGTTCGTCACCGCGGAGCGAAACGGGGGCGGCGCTGTGAACGCGAACAGGACAGAGGCGGGCGCCTGGGAGCATTTCCAACTGGTGGATACGGACGGCGGCTGCGTGGAGGCGGACGACACGGTGTACATCCATACCTCGGACAACTTCTACCTGCGGGCCGAAGGCGGCGGCGGGTCCACGCTGGATGCGACCGGAGCACAGGCCGGGCCGTGGGAGCGATTCACCCTGCGCCGCCATGGCGGCGGGGGTGCGGTCCGCAGCGGCGACTACGTAACGCTCCAGGCGCCGAGCGGCCACTACATCGTGGCGGAGACGGGGGGCGGCGGCGCCGTAAACGCCGACCGTGACACCGCCGGCGCCTGGGAACGGTTCCGGATCACCGTTCCTCCGAACTAGGAGTCTGCGCCGCAGAAGCGGGGCAGACTCCTGGTCAGGCCCGGTTGGGCGGCAAGCGGAGCCGCAGGCGACGATTGTCGGGCCAGGAAGGCTAGGAGTCTGCGACGCGCGCTGGTCCTCGCTGCCGGTTCAGCAGCGTGCGTCCCACGGCCGCCCCGCCGGGGCCCCGTCGCTGCAAGCCCGATGGGGCCCCGAACCCGGACTCTCACTAGCGGGCAGAAGCCTCGGCCTGCGCACCGGCGAGGATGTTGTACAGGCCGTAGTTGCCCTCGTGGCACGCATACTCGAACAGCCGGCCGTCGGACCTCGTCATCGTCATCTCGACGCTCCAGGTGCGGGTGAACGCGGTCCGATCGTCGATCGTGAAGCGATAGAGCAGCGTGTCGGCGTCGAGCAGGCTGAAACGTTCGACCAGATGGAGATCCGGCCCCAGAGACTCGAGCAGCTCCATGTTGGGCGCTGGGTGCGCGGTACCGAGATCCCTGAAGTTCCGGGTCTCGACGACGAGCGTGTCGCCTTCCCAGCGGCCTCGCGAGTCGCCCCGCCACTGGCGCACCTCGCCGGACAGGACCGGCTGCCCATCCAGCGGGACGAGCCGCACGTCGTTCACCATCTCGTTGAGAATCGCGACGTGTCCCAGCGTCTGGAACAACTGCACGAAGTTGTTGTACGCGCCGGGCAGCATCGGCGGCCCGGAATTGAAGCCGAGGATGCACCGCTCGTCCACGTCGCGGTCCTCCGGACCGGCGTTCCGGCCGCGCGCCTCCTCGCGGGCGGCCATCCGCGCCCTGCCTTCGGGCATGTAGGAAGGCAGGCGCCCGTCCGGCGGGTCGACGATGAGCGACGTGCGGCGGGTCCCGACGACCCTGGTGCCGTCCGCGAACCAGAACCGGTTGTAGCTGCCGGGGTTGCCGGGGGGCGGCGCACTGTCCACCCGGGTGGCGGCCCGCGCCTCGAGCGCCGACACGTCCTCGTCGGTCAGGAACTCCCTGTCCGCCAGCTCGGCGGGTCGTTGAAGCGGCGTCAGGGAGCTGAAGTCCCACACCCCCTGCAGGTCGGGCCGACCGTCCGGGGTCCGCGGCACGGACTCCTCGGCGGACGCTGCCGGCTGCGCGGCGACGAATGCCGGCGCCAGCGCCCCCGACGCGACCACCACGAGGACGAATCGCACCACAACAGCCATTCGAACGTTCATCTGGAACTCCCCTTTCGCCACCACGATCCCGCTGCTTCAGAGAACAGCCTAGCAGGAACCGCCGCCCCCGGAGAACGCCCCCGCCGACATCCGAGCCGGCGCACGCGAAGGGCGGCCGCACGACCGTCGGCAACCCACTCGCTCCGGTCGAACACGAACGTCCGTCCAGCGTGTCTTGCGATTGAGCGGCCGGACGACGGCGGACTATAATCGGCTGCAAATGCGTGTGCTCACCGCAATTGCCGTCGGCCTGCCGGCCGCTCTGCTCGCGATGCCGCTCGTCGCCGCCGGGCAGTCACGCGACGCCCCAATCCCGCACGATGTCGGACAAAGCGCGAGCCCGTCGTTCGAGGGCTGGTATCCCAACGACGACGGCACGTTCTCGCTGTCGTTCGGCTACTTCAACCGCAACTACGAGCAAACGCTCGACATCCCCATCGGCCCGGACAACCACTTCGCACCGGGACCGGCAGACAGCGGACAGCCGACGCACCTGCTGCCGCGACGGCAGACCGGCGTGTTCACGGTGGTGGTTCCCGCCGATTTCGGCGACCGGACGCGGACCTGGTCGCTGACCGCCGGCGGCGAGACGTTCGCCGTCCCCGGCCACCTGCGGCCGGAGTGGCGGATCGATGCGCTGGAAGAAGTCACCAGCGGCAATCGGCCACCGGAGCTCTCCTTCGACGTCGACGAAGGCGAACCTCGGATCGGCCAGGGTCCCGGCGGCGTCAGACGGTCGCTGACCGCGACGGCCGGGACGCCGATGACGCTCGCGATCCGGGTGCGGGACGATCGGGTCCAGAAGCAAAGTCTGCAGGGACGTCCGACCCGCATGGGCCTCGTCTGGAGCAAGTACCGCGGTCCGGGAGCGCTACAGATCGCAGATTCGACGCCCGCCATCCCGGAGCACGGGCTTGCGACGACCAGCGTCACCTTCAGCGAGCCGGGGACCTACGTTCTGCGTGCGCTGGCCTGGGACGACTCGGGCGGGCCGGGAGCGATCATGGCCGGCGGCTTCCAGTGCTGCTGGACCAACGCATACGTCGACGTTCGTGTAGAGTGAGCGATTCCGGCCGCGGGTGCGGCCACGACCGGCGGCGGGTGCGGCCACGACCGGCCGCGGACGCGGCCATAGCGAGACGTGACAAGCGGAGAGACAGTCATGAAGACGCACAGGCTCGTGCTCGCGGCGATTATGTGGATGCTGGCCGGCGGCGCCCTGCCGGCGACGGCGCAGACGACCGACACGGACGACGTGACGTTCGCCCGTGACGTCGCGCCGATCCTCCAGCGAAGCTGTCAGGCGTGCCATCGCAGTGGCAGCATGGCGCCGATGTCGCTGGTGACCTACCAGGAGGTGCGGCCCTGGGCGCGCGCCATCCGCGAGAAGGTGGCCGAGCGCAGCATGCCGCCGTGGCACATCGACAAGACGGTCGGCATCCGCGACTTCGCCAACGACATCTCCCTGAGCGACGCCGAGGTCGACGCGGTGGTGCGCTGGGTCGACGCAGGCGCGCCGCTCGGCAACCCGGCCGACATGCCGCCGCCCATCGCGTGGCCGGCCGACGACATCTGGCGCCTCGCCGACAAGTACGAGGAGCTCGGCGAACCGGACCTCGTGGTCCACTCGACCCCGTGGACGCAGCCGGCGGAGGGCCAGGACCAGTGGTACCAGCCGGTCGTCGAGACCGGGCTGACCGAGGATCGCTGGGTCAAGGCGCTCGAGGTCCGACCGTCGCTGCAGGGCCGTCCCATCGTGCACCATGCCGTGACCTACCTGATGCAGGAGGAGAGCCCCGAGGACTTCGAAGCGGCCGTCGACGTGCCGGGCACCGGCTCCTACTTCACCGAGTTCGCGGTCGGAAAGATCGGCGACGTCTTCCGCGAGAACACCGGCAAGCTGCTCAAGGCCGGCTCGAAAATCCGCTACGACCTGCACTACCACTCGGTGGGCGAGGAGATCACGGACTCTACCGAGCTCGGCATCTGGCTGTACCCGAAGGGCTACGTGCCGAAGTACCGCGTCTACGCGCAGGCGATGGGCGTGCGGCAGGCGATGCAGACCCTCGACATCCCGCCCGGCCAGGTGACCGAGCACGAGGCATTCGTCCCGCTGCGGTTCCCGGCGCGGCTCGAGAACTTCCAGCCGCACATGCACATCCGCGGCAAGTCGCTGGCGATGGAAGCGATCTACCCGAACGGCCGGACCGAGATGCTCAGTTACGTCGACAAGTTCGACTTCAACTGGCACGTCAACTACGTCTACGCCGACCACTCCGCCCCGGTCCTGCCGGCCGGCACGGTCATCAAGATCACCGCGTGGCACGACAACACGGCGGGCAACCGCGCGAATCCGGACCCGACGCAGTGGGTCGGCTGGGGCCAACGCAGCTACGACGACATGTACCACGCGCACGTGAACGTGGTGTACCTCACCGACGACGACTACGAGCAGATCATCGCGGAGCGGACCGCGGCGACAAACAACGACGAGTAGCAGGCCGGCGCCTTCGACGGCGAGAGTCGCTTCGCAGGCAGGAGCCCGCCGAGATGCCGATGACCGTCATCCGCTTGCGTTCGCTGCTCGCAACGTGCGTCTTCCTGCTCATCGCCGCGGGCCAGCCGCCCGTCGACGGCACCGTCGCGCCGTCGACGGCGAGCGCCTCCCAGCCGGCTTCGATACCGGCGTTCCAGGTCGACCCCTTCTGGCCGCAGGAGCTCCCCGGCGACTGGCTCCTTGGCAACGTCGTCGGCGTCGCCACCGATTCGAGCGACAACGTCTGGATCATCCACCGGCCGAACAGCCAGCGAGGGGCGGAGAACACCCCGCCGGTGATCGCCTTCGACCCCGCCGGCGCCGTCGTCCATGCCTGGGGCGGCCCCGGCGAGGGCTACGACTGGGGGACCCAGACGCACGGCATCCACGTCGATCACCAGGACAACGTCTGGGTCGGCTTCGGCGGCGGGCTCCCCTACGACCTGTCGAGCCACGCCACGACCGACAACGCACACGTCCTGAAGTTCACCCCGGAGGGCGAGTTCCTGCTGCAGATCGGCGACTTCGGGCGGGGCACCGAAGGCAGCGGCAGCACCGAGTTCCTCGGTCAACCGACCGACGTCTTCGTCGACCCCGCTAGCCACGAGGTCTACATCAGCGACGGCTACACGAACCGGCGGGTGATCGTCTTCGACGCAAACACGGGAGCGTACAGGCGGCACTGGAGCGCCTACGGTAATCCGCCCGACGACGGGCCGCAGCCCCGCTTCACACGGGATGGACCGCCGCCGCAGCAGTTCAACACGCCGCACTGCGTCGGCCGCGCCGCGGACGGCCGGGTCTACGTCTGCGACCGCGGAAATCAGCGGCTGCAGGTGTTCGAGCCGGACGGCACATTCGCGAGAGAAGCGCTGATCGGGGCGGAGTTGCGCAACGGAACCGTCGGCGGCACGCCGTGGGACCTGGCGTTCTCACGCGATCCGGAGCAGAGTTTCATCCTGGTAGCGGACGGCGGCAACCACGCCGTCCACACGCTGTCGCGCTCGACGCTCGAAGTGGTAGCCACTTTCGGCCGCCGCGGGCGGTGGGCCGGGCAGTTCGAATCGCCCCACAGTCTGGCCGTCGACTCGCGGGGCAACCTGTTCGTCGGCGAGACCCTCGACGGCCGCCGCGTCCAGAAGTTCGCGCCGGCCAACTGAGTTCAATCGCGGCGCACGGGCCAAGAAGCTCTCTCGACGAGATACCTCGAGCACCCTGGAGGATTTCCCCCGAAAGCCCTACAGACCTGCGAGCTCGCGCAGCATCGTCGAATTCAACGTACTGGACTCCCTCCGAGCGACCAACCAGACCATCGTCACACCCCGCCTCAAAAAGCGCGTCGATCAGCCCATCTTCCTGCACGTCCGGTCCGTCGACGATCAACGTGAAATGGTGGATCGGCATCCTACCGCTCCTCCCGCGTCCAGGTGTGCGGACTGCTGAACGGATGTCCGCCTGTCAGCCGGCCTTCCGCCCCACCACGACCGTCATTCCCACCTCGCGCCACACGCACTCGGTGCCGAAGCCGGCCGACGCGACGGCCGCCAGCTCTTGCTCCAGCGGGAAGTAGGTGTCCTCCTCCGCCCACTCCTCGAAGTGCTGGAACGCCCGCTCCCGGGCGATGCCTTGGCTGACCATGTGGTCGGCCCAGGCGCTCCAGATCGCCTCGCTCGCGGCCGGTTCGGCCGGCATGATCGCGTCGGCGTTGACGAAGACGCCGCCCGGCTCGAGCGCGTCGTGGATCCGCCGGTACAGCGCCCGCTTGGCCTCCAGCGTCGGCACGTGGTGCAGCGCCAGCGACGCCGCGGCACCGCTGCAACGCGGCAACGCCCCAAGGAAAGACCCTTCAGTGAAGCGTACGCGGCCGCCAAACCGTCCCAGCCGTGTCCGGGCCTGCGCGAGCATCTCCCGGTCCACGTCGATGAGCTCGACCGTCCCGCTATCTCCAGACCGGAGAATCGCTTCGGCGAGGGCACCGGACCCTCCGCCCAGGTCAATCATCAGACCCGAGGCCACCGGCGCCAGCTCGAGCGCGACGACGCCGAGCATCGCCTCGTAACCGGGAATGAACTGGCGAATCGTCGCGTCGTAGGCGTCAACGGCGACGCGGAGGTGACGGCGGACGGAGTGAGTGGCAGTGTCTTCCGTCATTGCGCGAGGTCATCCGCAGGCCGACATCATGGCGTGAGCCCGAGATGCCCCCCGGCAGGCCGACCGCTTACGGCATGAGCCCGAAGATGTCGGTAACGGGGAGACGGAAACCTGGAAACAACGGCTCGCCATCCAGCATGTCGGATCTCTCGAGTCGTCGCGGCGCGCCGTCCGGCTCATGGATCTCGACCACCACTCGCTTCAGGTCGACTACCCAGACGAGGCGCGTGCCGGCGGCGAGCCACCGTTGGCCCGGAACGGGCAGCGACGAGGCCGGCGCACCGGGATTCATGGGTGACCGTTGCGCTCACGGCGTGACGGTAACGGTGACAGCGGTCATCGTGGCCAGCCCTCCGTCGTGGGCGATGCCGCGCAGCACGTAGGTGCCCGGCTCGGCGAAGGTCGCCTTGGCGATCCAGCGGCCGTCCTCCGGCGCCTCCGGCGTCTCCCAACCCGGCGACCAGGGTGAGCCGCCGGTGTCTCGAGTGTCCTCCCAGACTTTCGTCTGAGGCGGATCGAACGTCACGGCTCCCGCGCCGCGATAGACGAACCACGAGAAGCGGTGACCCGTCGCGGTGTCGGTGGTTATACGGCCGGGGTCGCGCGGGTTCGACGGCGGCATCGCACGGGCGCGCGGCTTGCCGTCGTCGGTGGAGACGGCGACCAGAGTCACCGGTTCTCCAACCTTCGTCGTGCGCTCGGCGGCCCCTTCGATCTCGAGCCTGGGCGCCTGATTGTCGGCCAGCTCGGGCGTCGTCGCGGCGGCACCGCCCGCCCCGTAGTTGGCCTGGATGACGAGATCGTCGATGAAGTAGTCTCGCCTCAGGCTGGCGTACGCACGCCCGGTCTGCCCGTGCGTCGTGAGGGTCCAGATCAGTTCCTTGTCGCCGAAGTCGGCCGGAACCCGGATGCGGAAGACGAAGCGGTTCCGACGCGGATAGAAGTGCGTCGGCTGCCCCTGATCCGGCCCGTCCGGCTCAATGCTGTTGTCCGGGCCGACGGGTACGTCGATCACTTCTTCCCAGTTCCGGTTCATGTAACCGAACACCAGGTTGAAGGACCCGTCGTCGTTGCGCTCCCAGCCCTCGTAGGCGGGCGCGATTGGCTGACCCGTCGCAAACGACTGCTGCGCGAGCCCGCTCGACGGCACGATTGCCAAGGCCGCGGCCACCGTCGCCGCTGACCCGAAACGGAACGTACGGCTCATCGGAAAAGACCTCAGTTGTCGCCGTCGTCGCCGACCTCGGCTGCCTCATCCGGCACCCCGCAGGTCAGACAGCCGATATCGGGCTCGCCGCCGGCCTCGATCACCGCCTCCCGCAGGGCGACCTCCTGGGCGAACTCCTCGTCGTCCAGATAGATGGCCTGCATCAGGTTGATGAACATGTTGTCCACCGACCTATGCCCGGAACCGGACCAGTTGCGTGGATCGACCACGTTCGGGTTGGTGGGCGAGTTGTCGAAGTACCCGGTCAGGTGCAGGATCGTCCCCTTCGGCAGCAGCGGGGCGGCCTCGTCGGCGTACTTGTAGACGCGCACCCAGTTGTGGTCGTAGCCGGCGCAGTTGAGAGTCTGCACCGAGGTGCCCCAGACGGCCTCCAGGCACATCCGGATGCCGGGCGCATGCATATGCGGCTCGAAGACGCTGATCTTGGCGTTCTCCGGCAGCGTGAAGTAGGCGTCTGCGCGCTGGTCGGCCTCCATCGGACGGATGTCGAGGTCCGGGCCGTTGCCGAAGAAGAGCAACTGCATCTCCTTCTCGGGCTCGTACCCTTTCGGGTGGAACTTGAAGGCGACATCGATGTGGGCGCGGGTGTCGGTGCCGTTCGCATGCAGGTGCGTGGTCGGGAAGAGCAGGGTGGACCCCGCTTCGAGCAGCCGGCCCGCTTTCTCGTCGAACACGTCCGCGTTGCGGCCGACCTCGTGGACCGGCCAGGTGCGCGGCGGACCCTGCGGATCGCCGTCCTCGCCCGTCACGAGGCTGTACAGGGCCGAGTGGTGCACGATGAAGAGCCCGCCGACGGTGTCGGACCGCACGCCGCGCTGCAGGTCGTTGCGCTCCTTGTACTCGATGGCCGCCACGTAGCGGTCCTCGGTCAGTCCCGTCTCCGATGTCCCCAGGCTGCCCCACCAGTCCGGCGCGTTGCCCTCGATCTCGAAGGCGGGCGACGAGACGACCAGATCGGGCTCGCCGATCTCCCACTCGTCCACATCGATGAACGGCGGCGGCTCCGGCATGTCGGCCGGATCGCCTTGCGGAGCGCCGTTGTCGGCCCAGCGGGCAATCGTCGCGACCTCGTCGTCGCTCAGCGACCAGTCGTCCTTGAAGTGCTGGATACCGATGTTCTTCTCGATGTACCACGGCGGCATGACGCCCGGCTTGTCGCGCAACCCTGTGCGGTACTTGATGGCGCGCGCCCAGGGCCGCACCTCTTCGTACGAGATGAGCGACATCGGTGCGAGGGAGCTCGGGCGGTGGCACGTCTGGCAGCTCCGCTGCAGGATCGGTGCGATATCCCGGCTGAACGTCGGGTCGTCGGGAACAGCGCCGGCACTCGCGGGGAGAGGTGCGGCGAGCGCGACGAGCGCGGCAAGGCCGCAGAAACCAACCAGCTTCGAAGTCGTCATGGTACGAATCCTCACTCGTGTTCGCGGGACAAGGACAATTTTCAGTATACCGCACGCCCGGCCGGCGGCCCGCGGCGGGGTGCGGCACGCCCAAACCGGCTGGAACTTGTATCGCCGCTACGGTAGCATGCCAGACGTACCATGATGATCCAATTCTCCCGCTCGGCGCCGGTGGTTTGCGCCTTGGCTCTGGCGGCAGCCGGTCCCTCGCCGGCAGCGGGCAATTACCTGGGGATTGCCGGTTCGCCGCACGGGTCGCGTGCGGCCGGGACCGCCGAGGCTCGGGCTGCCGGCGGCGAGACCGTGCGAGCCGACCCGCGGCTCGCCGACGCGGCGCAACACCGGGACATCGAGACGGTGCGAGCGCTGATCGAAGGGAGCCTTGATATCGATGCGCCGCAGGCGGACGGCGCGACGGCTCTGGCGTGGGCGGTTCACTGGGACGACCTCGCGATGGCCGACCTGCTGCTGGGCGCCGGCGCCGATGTGAACATCGCCAACGACCTGGGCGTGACGCCGCTGATGCTCGCCAGCCGGAACGGCAGCGCGCCGATGGTGGAGCTGCTCCTGCAGGCCGGCGCAGATCCGAACGCCGTCCGTCCGGCAGGCGGAACCGCGCTCATGATGGCCGCTCGCTCGGGCAACCCGACCGTGCTGCGACGTCTGATCGCGGCGGGAGCCGACGTCGACGCGGCAACCGGCGGCGGGCATACGGCTCTGATGTGGGCGGTCGCGGAGCGCCACGTACGGGCGGTGAACCTCTTCGCGGAAATCGGGGCGGACCTGCACACACGCACCGCCGTGCACACGCCGCCTGGGCGGACCATCGTACGCGACGCGAAGGTGCTGAGCCGCTTCGAAGCGGTCAATCCGGCCGCGCTGCCGCGGGATGGAGATCGGGACCCGCCCCGGGCCGAGGGTGGATTCACGCCGCTGCTCTACGCGGTCCTGGCCGGCGAGCCGCGGATCGCAAGCGTGCTGCTGGCCGCCGGCGCCGACGTCGACGACGCCGGACCCGACGGGGTCACCGCCCTGATGCTCGCGCTGATCAAGCGCCACGAGGAAATAGCCCTCCTCCTGCTCAAGGCGGGCGCCAACCCGAATCCGTCCGAAGCCGGATTCACCGCGCTGCATCTGGCGAGCGCCACCGGCAGCCCGGCCGTGGCCGAGGCGCTGCTGGCCCGGGGGGCGGATCCGAACGCCCGCCTCGAACGGCCGCAACGGCTTACGAACTCCTTCGAGATCGGCGTCTTCACGTCGCCCGGCTCGGGTCGCCTGACCCAGATCGGCTCCACGCCGTTCATCGTCGCGGCCAAGTCGGCCGACGCGCGGATGATGCGGCTCCTGGCCGCGGCCGGGGCCGACCCGTATCTGACGACCGACGACGGGACGACCGCCCTGATGCTGGCGGCGGGGCTCGGCAAGCGCGCCGCGACCGACATCACCTACTACGACTGGACCGAACAGAAGGCGGTCGAGGCGCTCGCGGCCGGGCTGGAGCTTGGCCTCGACGTCAACGCGGCCAACGCGCATGGCGAGACCGCGCTACACGCGGCCGCCTACCACAACGCGAATCCCGTCATCGACTTTCTCGTCGCCAACGGGGCGCACATCGACGCGCTCAACGCCGCCGAGCAGACGCCGTTGCGCCTCGCCGAGGGGCACCTCATCTGTTGCACCACCTTCGTGCGGCACGCGGAGGCGGCCGCCCGGCTGCGGGAGCTGGGGGCCGACCCGGAAGCGGGCATTCAACTGACCTTCGGGCTGACGAACTACGGTGACGAAGGCGCTCCGCACGCGCCGCGTCCCTGAGACGGGACGGGATGATGAAGACGACGCGATTGAAGGGGCGGGCGGTGGTCGCCGCAGGCGTTGCCGGCATCCTGGGCCTGGCAATCACGAGCCCCGCGCGGGCTCAGCACGGCGCGGATGCCTCGACAACCGCCGCCGAGGCCCGCACCCTGCTCGACCGCTACTGCGTCACCTGCCACAACGATCGGCTCCGCACGGCCGGTCTGGCACTGGATACGGTCGATCCCGGACAGGTCTCCGACGCCCCGGACATCTGGGAGAAGGTGGTGCGAAAGCTCCGCACCGGGATGATGCCGCCGGCACCGCGGCCGCGCCCGGACGCAGCCACCTATGCCGGAATCGTCGGCTACCTCGAGACCGCCCTCGACCGCGCCGCCGACGCCAGCCCCGATCCGGGCCGGCCGGCGGTGCAGCGACTCAACCGCACGGAGTATGCCAACGCCATTCGCGATCTGCTGGCGCTGGAGGTCGACGGCCGGACCCTGCTGCCCGCGGACGAATCGGGCTACGGCTTCGACAACATCGGCGACGTGCTGTCCGTCTCCCCGGGGCTGCTCGAACGCTACCTGCTGGCCGCCGCGAAGATCAGCCGCCGGGCGGTCGGTGACCCGACGCTCCGGCCGGACACCGCCGTCTACAAGACGTCGCCGCTGCTCGCCCAGGACGGCCGGGTCAGCGAGGACCTGCCGTTCGGCTCCCGCGGCGGGCTCGCGGCACGCCATCACTTTCCCCTCGACGCGGAGTACGAGCTCCGGGTGGCCCTGCGGGGCCGGGCGCGCGCCGGACACCGGCTCGAGGTGCGTCTGGATCGCGAGCGCGTCGCGTCCTTCGACCTGGGACTCAGAACCCCGCTGGCCGTACGGATCGCTGTCGCGGCGGGCACGCGACTGCTCGGCGCCTCCTTCATCGAGGAGATCGGCCGCTCGCTGCCGGTCGACGGACGCCCCGCGCCACCCCCGATCACGAGCTTCGCGTTCACCCTGTACCCGAACGCGCCGTCCGTGGAGCGCATCGAGGTGGTGGGCCCGTTCGACGGGCGGGCGCCGGCCGACACACCGAGCAGGAAGGCCATCTTCGCCTGCACCCCGGACGGTATCGCCGAGGAGCGGCCGTGCGCCGAGCGGATCGTCGCGTCGCTCGCGCACCGCGCGTACCGGCGGCCGGTGACCGCGGCCGACACCGGCCCGCTCCTCGCCGCCTACGAGGTGGGCCGCGACGAGGGCGGCGGCTTCGACGACGGCATCCGGTGGGCCATCGAGGCGCTGCTGGTGTCGCCGAAGTTCCTCTTCCGATTCGAGCGCGACGCGGCGGACGCGATCCCCGGCCGGCCGTATCGAGTCGCCGACCTCGATCTGGCCTCCCGCCTGTCGTTCTTTCTGTGGAGCACCCTCCCGGATGACGAGCTCGTGGACCTCGCTACCCGCGGGGAACTGAACGACCCGGCCGTGCTCGAACGGCAAGTGCGGCGGATGCTCGCCGATTCCCGCTCGCAGGCGCTTGTGGAGAACTTCGCCGGCCAGTGGCTCTATCTGCGCAACCTGCGCAGCGTGACGCCCGACACCACGCGTTTTCCCGAGTTCGACGACAACCTGCGAGAGGCGCTGCGCCAGGAAACGGAGCTGCTCTTCGGGAACCAGCTCCGGGAGGACCGCAGCGTGCACGACCTGCTGCGCGCGGACTACACCTTCGTCAACGAGCGGCTGGCACGGCACTACGGCATCCCCAACGTCTACGGAAACCACTTCCGCCGCGTCCGGCACGGCGACAACCGGCGTCCGGGCCTGCTGGGGCACGGGAGCATCCTTACGGTAACCTCCTACCCGCACCGCACGTCCCCGGTGCTGCGCGGCAAGTGGCTGCTCGAGAACCTGCTGGGCGCGCCGCCGCCGCCACCGCCTCCGGACATCCCGGAGCTCGGGGAAGACGACACCGCCGCGGCGCCGGCGACGATGCGCGAGCGGATGGCGCAGCATCGGGCCAGCCCCGCATGCTCCACGTGTCACGCCAAGATCGACCCGCTGGGATTCGCCCTCGAGAACTTCGACGCGGTCGGACGCTGGCGGACGCGCGAGACCGGCGCGGCCGGCGCCATCGACGCTTCCGGCACGCTGCCCGACGGCGCCCCGTTCAACGGCCCCGCCGCGTTCCGCGACGCGCTGCTGCGCGAGCCCTGGGCCACCGAGTTCGCCACCACCGTCACCGAGAAGCTGATGACCTACGCGCTCGGCCGCGGGCTGGACCATCGTGACGCGCCGGCCGTTCGCCGGATCCTGCGTAGCGCCCGGGACGACGACTACCGCTGGTCCTCGTTGATCCTCGGCATCGTCGAGAGCACCCCGTTTCAGATGCGGAGAGCGTCGGACGCCGGCGTCGCCGCGGCACCCCGGGAGGCTGCGCCATAGTGCGGTGCGGGCAGTGGGTTCCGGGCAAGCGATCGAAGGGGATACGAAGATGACGATCATGAAGAGAACCCTCCCGCGCCGAACGGTTCTGCGCGGTCTCGGCGCCTCGCTGGCCCTGCCGTTGCTCGACGGCATGGTCCCGGCCTTCGCGGCAACCCGCAACTCGGCCGCCGACCCCGTGCGCCGCTTCGGGGCCGTTTACGTGCCGAACGGGGTGGAAATGCGCGCGTGGACGCCGCCGGGAACAGGCCAGGCGCTGGAGCTGACCCCCATCCTGGAGCCGCTCGCACCCGTGCGGGAGCGGCTCAACGTGCTGAGCGGACTGGCCGACAAGGTCGCCATACCGCGCGAAGGCGAAGGCGTGGGAGACCATGCGCGGGCCGCATCCACCTGGCTGACCGGCGTGCACGTCAAGAAGACCGAGGGCCCCGACATCCGGGCAGGCGTCTCCGTCGATCAGATCGCCGCCCGCGCGTTCGGCAACGAGACCCAGCTCGCGTCGCTCGAGCTGGCCATCGATTCGGTCGAGGTGCTCGGGGCCTGCGACCAGGGCTACAGTTGCGCCTACACCAACACCATCGCCTGGCGCACGCCGACCACGCCGCTGCCGATGGAGAACAACCCGCGCGCGGTGTTCGAACGCCTCTTCGGCGCCACCGACAGCACGGACGTCGAAGCGCGGCTGGCCCGGCTCCGCCAGGACCGCAGCATTCTCGATTTCGTGACCGACGAGGCCGACTCGATCCGCCGCACCCTCGGCAGCGGCGACCAGCTCAAGCTGGCCCAGTATCTGGACGCGGTACGCGATGTCGAGCGGCGCATCCAGATGGCCGAACGACAGAGCGACCGCGAGATCCCGGTCGTCGCGCAGCCGGCCGGCATTCCGGACACGTTCGAGGAGCACTGCCGGCTGATGTTCGACCTGCTGATTCTCGCGTATCAGACCGATCTGACGCGCGTCAGCACGTTCATGTTCGGCAAGGAGGTCAGCGGCCGGTCGTTCCCCGAGATCGGCGTGCCGGGCGGCCACCACGGCTACTCGCACCACCAGAACGACCCCGAGAACCTGGCGATGCTCGCGCGGATCAACACGCATCACATCCGGCAGTTCGGCTATTTCCTGGAGAAGATGCAGTCCATCCCGGACGGCGACGGCTCGCTGCTCGACCACTCGCTGTTCGTCTACGGCGCGGGCATCAGCGACGGCAACCTGCACTTCCACCTCGACCTGCCGACGCTGCTGGCCGGCGGCGCGGCCGGGCGGGTCCAAGGCGGTCGCCATCTGCGCTACGACCACGACACGCCGCTGTCGAACCTGCACGTGGCGGTGCTCGAAAAGCTGGGACTGCCGGTGGAGACGTTCGGGGACAGCACGGGGGCACTGCGTTATCTGACGGGGATCTAGATCTCCCGCGGTCGGGGTCGTCGTGTACGACATGCGCACCCGCGCGCGGCAGACGCGGCCCCACTCCCCGGTAGAATTCTGCCATGACGTGCCTGCGCCCGCCGATTGTCGCCGCGGCCGCGCTGGTGGCCTGCTTCGTTCTGCTCGCGGGGTCGGCCCTGGCTGGGCAGGGCCCCTCGACCGATCCGGACGGCGCGACCGGCCGCGTCACGCTCTCCATCATCGGCACCACCGACCTGCACGGCCGCGCCTTCCCCGACGACGGGCGGGGCGGCCTCGCGTTGCTGGGCGGGTATCTGCGCAACCTGCGCGCCGCGCGGGCGGCCGACGGCGGCGCGGTGCTGCTCCTCGACGCGGGCGACACCTTCGAAAGCGGGATCGCCTCGAACATCTCGGAAGGCGCCCTGGTCGTCGACGCCTACAACGCGCTCGGCTACGACGCACTCGCCGTCGGCAACCACGAGTTCGACTACGGGGCGGTCGACGACGACGCGGCGACCGACACGACCGCTGACGACGGCGCGCCCGACATGCGCGGTGCGCTCAAGGCCGCAGCCGCGCGGGCAAGGTTTCCCTTTCTCGCGGCGAACCTGATCGACGCGGCGACGGGAAGCGTGGTGGAGTGGCCCAACGTCCGGCCGTCCACGCTCGTCGACGCCGCGGGCCTCCGGGTGGGCATCGTCGGGGTCATGACCCGCTACGGACTCTCGAGGACGCTTGCCGCCAACGTCCAGGGACTCGACACGACGGCGCTGGAACCCGCCGTCGAGCGCGAGGCGCGACGCCTGCGCCGCCGCGGCGCCGACTTGGTGCTGGTGCTCGCGCACGCCGGCGGCGCGTGCTTTCGGTTCGACGATCCCACGGATCTGTCGTCGTGCGACGACGACGCCGAGATCTTCCAGCTTGCCCGGCGGCTGCCGCCCGGTCTCGTCGATGCGATCGTCGCCGGCCACACCCACCGGGCGGTGGCGCACGAGGTGGCCGGCATCCCGATCGTGCAGGCCCATTCGCGGGGGAGCGCGTTCGCGCGCGTCGATCTGGCTGTCGAGCGCGGCGCCGGGGTCGTGTCCGCACGGCTCTTTCCGCCCCAGGCGGTCTGCGCCGCCGTCGCCCGGGACGGCTGGTCGTGCGCGAACGACGGCGGCACGCCCGCGACCTACGAAGGCACGCCCGTCCGGCCCGACGCATCGATCCTCGCCGCGATGCAACCGGCGCTCGACCGGGTGAACCGCTGGCGCACCGAGCCGCTCGGCGTCACCCTGGAAACTCCTCTCCCGCGGAACCCGGACGGCATCGAATCGCCGCTCGGCAACCTCTTCGCGGATGCAATCCTGGCTGCCGTGCCGGGCGCGGATCTCGCGATCGGCATGGGCGGCCGGCGTGCGGGGCTGCGCCGGGACCTGCCGGCCGGCCCTCTCACCCGCGGCCCTCTCTACGACGTGTTCGCCTTCGACAATCGTGTCGTCACGCTGACGATGACCGGGGCGCAGGTGCGGCGGGCGCTGGCTCGCGAGTTGACCCGCGAGCTGGCCCGCAGCCTGCGCGGCATCCCGAGCGTGTCGGGTATTCGCGTGCGAGTCACCTGCGGCGGGGTTCGGCGGCAGCTCGAGATCGTCCGGCCATCGGGAGCACCGATCGGCCCGGAGGAGACGCTCGTCGTGGCGACCACGGACTTCTTCGCCCGGCGCGCCGCGCGCGACGCCGTCGCCGTGCAGCCGGCGGCGGCACTGGCTTCGGCACCGCTCGTCCGGGAGGCCGCCGCCAGTTGGCTCAGCACCCGCGGTGGACGGCTCAATGCCGCCGACTTCTTGACGCCGCCCCGCTGGGAAACGCCGGATCGCGGCCCCTGCTTCGTCGCAGTCCCGCGATAGAAGCCGGAATGGCGGATCAGGTCCCGGGCGACCGACTGAGCCACAGCGCGCCGTCGCCCTTCACGCGGCTTCGGCGCCGTTACCTGCGCATCGCGTTGCTGTCGCTGGTCACCGGCGTCTTCTTCGCCGTCCTGTGGGCCGCCTTGGCCCTGCTCCTGCCGGCGCCGCGCCTGCGGCGGACGGCGCGCAACGCCATCTTCCGCGTCTGGGCACGCATCTGCCAGCGGGTCATCGGCGCCCGCGTGCGCGTGGAGGGAACGCCTCCGCGGGCGCCCTTCCTGCTGGTCTGCAATCACCTCGGCTACGTCGACATTCCGGTGCTGGCCGCCTGCACGGACGCGTGGTTCGTCGCCAAGATGGAGATGCGTTCCTGGCCGCTGGTCGGCATGCTCTGCCGTTCGGTGGGCACCATCTTCATCGACCGGCAACTGGGCCGGGACGTGCTGCGCGCCAACCGGCTGATCGAGAACGTGCTGGCAGACGGCTACGGCGTCGTGATCTTCCCCGAGGGCACGAGCACGCAGGGCTTCGAGGTCCGCCGCTTTCGCACGTCGCTCCTCGACCATCCGACGCGCAGCGGCATGCCGGTCCACGCGGCGGCGCTCACCTACCGCACGGAGTCCGGAGAGCCGCCGGCGCACCTCTCGGTCTGCTGGTGGGGCGACGCTCCCCTCTTCGCGCACGCGCAGCGCCTGTTCGAGCTGCGGCGCTTCGACGTCGTCGTCCGCTTCGGTCCCGTCGCAGTCAGGGGAAGTGACCGCAAGGAGCTGGCGGCGCGCCTGCATAGCGAGGTGGAACGCCTCTTCGAGCCGGTGGTCGCACCGGATCACCGCGCCTTCGAGACCGGCTTCTGAGTGCTGAAAGCTGCTTCGCCGGCCGTCGAGCGCGTCTGCGGGAGCCTCGACATCGACACTGTCCTGCGGGAGGTCGTCGACAGCGCCCACGCCCTGATTCGTCAGGACACCCTGGCACACGTCGCCTGCAGCCCCTCGACCACGGCGTCGGTGATGGTGTCCACGCCCACGCCGTTCGTCACCTGGGCGAAGACGAACGGGCCGTCGCCCCGCATGCGCCGCGAGTCGCGGGCCATGACGTCGAGGTCCGCGCCGATGAGCGAGGCCAGGTCGGTCTTGTTGATCACGAGCAGGTCCGACTGCGTGATGCCCGGTCCCCCCTTGCGGGGAATCTTGTCTCCCCCGGACACGTCGATGACGTAGATCGTGAAGTCCGCCAGGTCGCGGCTGAACTGCGCGGCGAGGTTGTCCCCGCCGCTCTCGACGAACAGCAGCTCCGGCTCGACCCTGACCATCAGTTGGGCCAGCGCATCCAGGTTCTGGCTGACGTCGTCGCGGACCGCGGTATGCGGGCAGCCGCCCGTCTCGACAGCCGTGATGCGTCCGGTCTCCAGCGCCTGGTGGCGTACGAGGAACTCGCCGTCTTCCCTGGTAAAGATGTCGTTGGTGACCACGGCGAGGCTGTACCGATCCCGCAGCCTGCGGCACAGCGCGAGCAGCAGCGCGGTCTTCCCGCTCCCGACCGGTCCCCCG
The DNA here is from genome assembly GCA_958296065.1 of Vicinamibacterales bacterium. Lineage (GTDB taxonomy): Bacteria > Acidobacteriota > Vicinamibacteria > Vicinamibacterales > UBA8438 > WTFV01. The sequence continues at coordinate 48,438 of CATQHX010000077.1, forward strand.
ATGCCGACGGTGAACGCGCGCTGGTTGTAGTCACGGGCGCGCGGTTCGCCTCGCTCCTCGAACAGACCGGGGCCTTCCGGATCGTGTCCGGCCGGATCATGGTGGCGGTGCGGGCCGTTGAACAGGTCGTGCATGGCGATTTCCCTCGACGAACACCGGGTCCTCAGGATTGAAAGAGTCGTGAATAGAGACGGTCGTGCCCTCCCTGCAGGAGATCGACGAGGGGCGCCGTCTGGCAGATCTCGTCGGCGGCGAGGTCCCGGCACATCTCCAGCGTGGCGTCGAGGCAGGCTTCCGCGTCCTGCTGCATCCACTGTGCCCGATAGCTGCCGACGATCCCCAGCCGGACCGCGGCCGACAGAATGCCGCGCGCGGCGCCGAAGAGGACCGCCTTCTGCGCGACCTCCGGGGAGAGCCCGATCGTCCGGAAGACGACGCCCGAGAGCGGGGCCACGTGCGTCCATCCCTTCCGGGCGCGGGCTTCGAGCGCGGCCAGTGCGGAAGAGGGCCAGACCCGGAACGCCGTCGCGACCAGCGTGCGTCCCTGCACCCGACTGGCACGGTTGGCCACCCCGTTGGTGAGAAACGCGTGGGCCAGCTCGTCCAGCTCTTCCAGTCGCCCCGGCTCACGATACGCCGCGCTCATCAGCGGCAACGCGCTCCATCCCGTCTGCCGAATCGATTCCTGCAGGAACCGCCGCAACGCGGCTTCGTCGTCCACATGGCCCGCCTGACACGCCGCTTCGAGGCCCCACGAATGGGCGAACACGCCCACCGGAAACGCCGAATCCACGACCTGCCACACGAGCCAGTCGGACATGGCGTCAGAAGAGACAATAGCGCTGGGCCAGGGGCAGCACCTCGGCCGCCCGGGCCGTCAGCTCCTCGCCATCGGCGGTGACCACGTAGGTCTCCGGATCGACCTGAACCCGCGGCAGCGCGTCGTTGAGCTTCATGTCCTGCTTGCCGATCGCCCGACACCCGCGCACGGCCGACAGCCCCTTCGCAAGCCCGTAGCGCTCGACCGTTCCCGCCTGCAGGGACAGCCCGGAGACGAAGGCCAGCGACGTCGCTCCCGTCGCCCGGCCGAAGGCGCCGAACATCGGGCGCATCAGTTGGGGCTGAGGCGTGGGAATCGAGGCGTTGGCGTCGCCCATCTGGGCCCAGGCGATGAACCCGCCCTTGACGACCAGCTCCGGCTTGATTCCGAAGAACGCCGGCTTCCACAGCACGAGGTCGGCGAGCTTGCCGACCTCGACCGAGCCCACATCGTGGGCGATGCCGTGGGCGATGGCCGGGTTGACCGTGTACTTGGCCACGTAGCGGCGAATCCGGAAGTTGTCGTTGTCGCCCCGCTCGGCGTCCAGTCGGCCGCGCTCGGCCCGCATCTTGTCGGCCGTCTGCCACGTACGCGTGATGACTTCTCCGACCCGTCCCATCGCCTGGCTGTCGCTCGCCATGATGCTGATGGCCCCCAGGTCGTGCAGCACGTCCTCGGCCGCTATCGTCTTGCCGCGGATGCGGCTCTCGGCGAAGGCCACGTCCTCCGGCGTGTTCTTGTCGAGGTGGTGGCAGACCATGAGCATGTCGAGATGCTCGTCCAGCGTGTTGACGGTGTAGGGGCGCGTCGGATTGGTCGAGCTCGGCAGGACGTTCGGCTCGCCGCACACGCGGATGATGTCGGGGGCATGGCCGCCGCCGGCGCCCTCGGTATGGTAGGTGTGGATGGTGCGCCCCTTGAACGCCGCCAGCGACGCGTCCACGAACCCCGATTCGTTCAGCGTGTCGGTGTGAATGGCGACCTGGACGTCGAAGCGGTCCGCTTCGGTCAGGCAGCAGTCGATGGTGGCCGGCGTCGTGCCCCAGTCCTCGTGCAGCTTCAGGCCGACGGCGCCGCTCCGGATCTGCTCCTCGATTCCTGCCGGCATGGACGTGTTGCCCTTGCCCAGGAAACCGAAGTTCATGGGCAGGGGATCGTTCGCCTGCAGCATCAGCTCGATGTGCCGGCTGCCCGGCGTGCACGTAGTCGCCTTCGTGCCGGTGGCCGGTCCGGTCCCGCCGCCGATGAACGTCGTCACCCCGCTGGCGATCGCCTCGTAGACCTGCTGGGGCGAGATGAAGTGGATATGGGCGTCGATAGCGCCGGCGGTCAGGATCAGCCCTTCCCCGGCGATGGCCTCGGTGGTCACGCCCACGACCAGGTCCTCGCCGACGCCGGCCATCGCGTCGGGGTTGCCCGCCTTGCCGATGCCCGCGATCCGGCCGTTCTTGATGCCGACGTCCGCCTTCCGAATACCGGTCCAGTCGACGATCAGCGCGTTGGTGATCACGCAGTCCAGGGCGCGCTCATCCGACACGCCCGCGGCCTGCCCCATGCCGTCGCGCAGCACCTTGCCGCCCCCGAACTTGCACTCGTCTCCGTAGACGGTCGCGTCGTCTTCGACCTCGGCCACCAGGCCCGTATCTCCCAATCGCAGCCGGTCGCCGGTGGTGGGACCGTATAGGTCCGCATAGTGCGGTCTGTCGATGCGGTGCGGCATGACTACTCCCACCCTCCCAGATCGCGTTGCTCGTCGACCGGACCGCTCGCCCACGCGTTCCCGCCACGGACGACCCGCCCTCCGGCGATGGGGACCAGCCGAACCGTCCTGCTCTCTCCCGGCTCGAATCGCACCGCCGTGCCCGCGGGAATGTCCAGACGGCGGCCGTATGCAGCGGGGCGGTCGAAGGCCAGCGCGCGATTGGTCTCCAGGAAGTGATAGTGGCTCCCGACCTGGATCGGCCTATCGCCGGTGTTCGCCACCGCCAGGCTGACGACCTCGCGGCCCTCGTTGAGCGTGATCTGCCCGTCGGCGGCAAGCAGCTCGCCCGGCACGCCCGCCAGCGCCGACGCGGCAGGCCCGACCTCGGTTTCCGGCGCCGGCGGCGGCAGAAAGCTGCCGTAGAGCGCCAGGGCATGGTCGCCGTGCTCCGCGACGATGGGGTGGTGCACCGTCACGAGCTTCGTCCCATCCGGGAACGTGCCTTCCACCTGCACTTCGTCGACCATGTCGGGTATCCCGTCCAGGACGTCCCGCGTGCCGAGGAAGCGGCGCCCGAGATCCATCAGATCGGCCACCGATCGGCCGTCGCGGATGAACTCCAGCAACTGGGTGGCAATGAGCGCCACCGCTTCCACGTAGTTCAGCCGCAGTCCGCGGGCAAGCCGTTTCTGCGCAAGAAATCCGGCCTGGTGCAGGAGCAGCTTGTCGACCTCGCGCGGCGTCAGGTGCATGTCGCTACCATTTCCGTGCCCACGGGCTGTCGCCGAGAAGCCGGGGCACAAAGCCGAGAAGATCCCGAAGGGTGTAGTCGACGTCTTCGAGTGTGCGGCCTGCGACGCGCAGAACACAGCCGGTCTCGCACACGGTGGAGGCCGCCAGGAGGCGATCCGCCCGCCTTTGCACCGACTCGGCCCGCACCCGGGCGTCGAGCCGCTCGATCTCGTCGGCGAGACCGCGCCCGATCAGCACGGCGACAGCCAGCACGTCGAAGCGGCCGAAACGCGGCGCCAGGGGACCATCCGATGCACGCAGCGCCAGGGCCTCGTGGACGACCAGGCGGCCTTCGAGATGGATGGTCGTGCGGCTGACGTAGTCGTCGAAGACCCATCGCTCGCCCGACTCCCGCCGACCCGAGGTGACCTGATCGAGGAGGACGAGTCCGCCTCCCGCGGCGATGGTGACATGCTGCGTCTGGCGATATCGAGACCCGGCGAAACAGACGACGGCATCCGGTGCGACGATGAGCAGGCCGTTCTCGCGGATGTCGGCGTCGAGCACTGCACTGGTCCCGCGCGGGGAGCGATAGACCTTGGTGGCGGACTGCGTCGACAAGAAGGCGGTGGCGCCGGTTCCGACGGACACTCGAATGCCGATGTCGTCGCCGTCGACCAGGCCCCCCCCGTGACTGGAGGTGTAGATCCAGGCCGCGCGACCATGGTTCTTCGGCGTCAGCAGGCGCAACGGGCTCGTCGCGTAGGCCTGCGTCACGACGCTGCGCCCTCCCGTCCGCTCGACGGCAACCCGCCCGCGGCCCGAGCGCCCGGCGCTGGTGACATCCGGCACCCGGGCGCTAGTCGACGCAACCTCGACACCGGGCTCACACCGTGAGGTACTTGCGAATGTCATCGTCACTCAAATCGTCTATCGCCCCTCCGGCCACCAGCCTGCCCTTGTCCAGGATGCGGAACTCGCTGGCCACGCGGCGGGCGAACGGCAGCTTCTGCTCGACCAGCAGCACCGTCACACCGGTCTCACGGTTGAGCCGCAGGATGATATCTCCGATCTCGTGGACGATGTTCGGCTGGATCCCTTCCGTGGGTTCATCGAGCACCAGCAGTCTGGGCTCCAGAACCAGGGCCCGTCCGATGGCCAACTGCTGCTGCTGGCCGCCCGACAGATCGCCTCCGCGGCGCTGCAGCATCTGCTTCAGCACGGGGAACAGCTCGAACACCCGCGGAGGGATGGTGCGCCGGCTCTCGCGCCGGGCCGCCAACCCTATCTGGAGGTTCTCCTCGACCGTGAGCTGCGGAAAGATCTCCCGCCCCTGCGGCACGTAGCCGATGCCCAGTCGCGCCCGCGCCTCGGTGGAACGTGCGAGCAGATCGACGCCGTCGAAGTCCATCGTGCCGGAGGCCACCGGAATCAACCCCATCAGGCACTTGAGCAGAGTGGTCTTGCCCATTCCGTTGCGCCCCATCAGGCACAGGCGGGTTCCCGACTCCACGTCCAGGTCGATACCCCACAGCGTGCGGCTGCCGCCGTACGACTGGCCGAGGTCCCTGATCGTCAGCAGGCTCATGCGCCGAGATAGACCTCGATCACGCGGGGGTCGCCCTGCACGGCATCCATGTTGCCTTCGGCCAGCACCCTTCCCTCATGCAGGACGGCGACACGGTTCGCGATTGCGCGGACGAACTCCATGTCGTGCTCCACGACGACCACCGAGTGCTGTCCGGCCAGCGACAGCAACAGCTCGCCGGTGCGCTCCGTCTCCTGCGGCGTCATGCCCGCGACCGGCTCGTCGACCAGCAGCAGCTTCGGGTCCTGCATCAGCAGCATGCCGATCTCGAGCCACTGCTTCTGCCCATGCGCCAGCGTGCCGGCCTGGCCGTCGCGCTGCGATGCCAGACCGGTCGTCTCGAGCACTTCGTCGATACGTTCCCGCTGCCGGGGCCTCAAGCGGGCGAAGACGGTGTGCCAGAACGCCTTCTCACCCGCCAGCGCGAGCTCCAGGTTCTCGAATACCGTCAGGAAGTCGAAGACGGTCGGCTTCTGAAACTTGCGGCCGATGCCCACCTGCACTATCTCCGGCTCGCTCAGCGCGAGCAGGTTGATCTCGTTGCCGAACCACACGGTTCCCTCGTCCGGCCGCGTCTTCCCCGTGACGACGTCCATCATCGTGGTCTTGCCGGCTCCGTTCGGACCGATGACGCACAGCAGCTCGCCCGGGTCCACGTGCAACGTGAGGTCGTCGAGAGCCTTGAAGCCGTCGAAGCTCACCGTCAGGTGCTGCAGATACAGTACATCGCCGCGCAGCACCGACGGCTGTCGCCGGATCGCGGCCTCGCGTTTCTCGCGCCAGGCGTCGCGCCTGCCCGAAGGGCCGCGGGCAGGGTTGTCGCCGGTCACCTGCCTCCACTCCTGCGTGGCAGCACGCCGGCCAGCCCGTGGGGAAGGAGAATCGTGAATCCCACGAACATCGCCCCGAGCGCGTAGAGCCACAGCTCCGGCAGCGCCCCCGTGAAGTACGTCTTCGCGTAGTTGACGAGCACGGCCCCGGCGGCCGCCCCGTACAGCGTTCCGCGCCCTCCGACCGCAACCCAGATGACGACCTCGATGGAGTTGATCGGTTCGAACTCGCCGGGATTGATGATGCCCACCTGCGGCACGTACAAGGCTCCCGCCACGCCGGCGAGCACCGCCGACAGAACGAACACCCAGAGCTTGTAGGCGTCGACGCGATAGCCGAGAAAACGGGTGCGGCTCTCGGCATCCCGGATGGCCCGCAGCACGCGTCCGGCCCGCGATGCGAGAACCGCCCGGCAGGTCCAGTAGCTCGCGCCGAGGGCCACGGCGGTCGCCACCAGCAACGACGACCGCGTCGCGTCGCTCTGCAGGTCGAAGCCGAGCAGGTCCTTGAAGTCGGTGAACCCGTTGTTGCCGCCGAAGCCCATGTCGTTCCGAAAGAACGCGAGCATCAAGGCGTACGTCAGCGCCTGGGTGATGATGGACAGATACACGCCGGTGACACGTGACCTGAACGCCAGCCATCCGAAGACGAACGCCAGCGCGCCGGGAACCAGCGCCACCATGACGAGCGCGAACCAGAACTGGTCGAAGCCGTACCAGAACCACGGCAGCTCGGTCCAGTTCAGGAACACCATGAAGTCCGGCAGGATCGGATGCCCGTACACCCCCCGGGGCCCGATCTGGCGCATGAGGTACATCCCCATCGCGTAGCCCCCGAGCGCGAAGAACGCAGCGTGCCCCAGGCTGAGGATGCCGCAGAAGCCCCAGATGAAGTCGACGGCGACGGCGAGCATCGCATAACAGAGGTACTTGCCGATGAGGCCGACGGCGTAGCTCGACAGGTGCAGGGGCGAGGATTCGGGCACCGCGAGGTTCAGGATCGGCGCCGCCAGCGCCAGCGCGGCCAGCGACGCCAGGAACACGAGACTGGCACGATCCGCGATCACCGCCGGCAGACGCGGCGCAATCGCCATCACGCACCCTCCGCGGCACGGCCCGTCTGGGGAAACAGTCCGCGCGGACGTCGCTGGATGAACAGGATCAGGGCTATCAGCACCAGTATCTTGCCAAGCACGGCGCCGGCGAACGGCTCGAGCAGCTTGTTCAGGATGCCGAGGGACATGCCGCCGATGAGCGTGCCCCAGAGATTCCCGACCCCGCCGAACACCACGACCATGAACGAATCCACGATGTAGGACTGGCCGAGGTTCGGGCCGACGTTCGTCAGTTGGGTCAGGGCGACCCCGGCGACCCCGGCAATCCCGGCGCCGAGTCCGAAGGTCATCGCGTCGACCCACTCGCTCCTCACGCCCATGGCCCGCGCCATCGCGCGGTTCTGCGACACCGCGCGGATATCCAGCCCCAGACGCGTGTACTTCAGGACCGCGAGCACGATCCCGAAGACGATGATCGCGAAGAGCACTATGTACAGACGGTTGTAGGTCAGCGAGAACGCCTCGTTGAACTGCAGCGTTCCGCTCATCCACGCCGGGGTGACGACCGCGCGATTGTTGGCCGAGAACACGGACCGCACGAGTTGCTGCAGCACCAGGCTCACGCCGAACGTCGCAAGCAGGGTCTCGAGCGGGCGCCCGTACAAGAACCTGATGACGGTTCGTTCGATGAGCACGCCGGCCGCACCGGCGACCAGGAATGCCGCCGGCACCGCCACCAGCAGGGAGATGCCGATCAGGTCGGGCATCGACAGTTGCACGACGTAGGTCGTGTAGGCCCCGAGCATCATCAGTTCGCCGTGCGCCATGTTGATGACGCCCATGACGCCGAACGTGATGGCGAGGCCGATGGCGACCAGCACCAGCACGGATCCGAGACTCAGTCCGAAGGCGACGGTCTCGATTACCGAGTACACGTTGCGCATCGAATCGATCTGCCACAGCGCGTCGACCGCCGCGGCGCGCACCGCGGCGTCAGCCTCCAGGGGTCCCCCGTCCTCGTTCGTCTCGAGCAGGGTGGCCAAACGGTTGCGGACGACCGGGTTCAGCCGCCCCGAGAGCGTCTCGACGGCTGCCAGGCGTACGCCGGGGTAGCCGTGGTCCAGGGCTTCGAGCGCCAGCGCCGTCTCGATCTCGAAAGCCACGTCGGGGTCGGTCTCCCGCAGCGCCCGGCGGCGGAGCAGGTCGAGCGTCGGAGCATCCAGGCTCCGCAAGAGCTCACGAACGGCATCCAGGCGGGCTGCGGCATCGGGACCGGACAAACCGAACCGCGCCATCGTGGTGCGGAGGAACCGCCGCAATCGGTTGTTCGTGATGATTCGTCGCAGCAGCTCGGGGTCGACCGCCTCGACATCGGCCAGCGAGGCGGAGTCAAGCAACTGGAAGGCGGCCAGCCGTTCGTCGTTCTCCTCCACGACGAAGACGCGCCCGTCGCGCTCGCGCTCGAACAACCGGTCCTCGAGCAGCGCGGTGAGCACGGCCGGGACGCCCGGGTGCCCGGTTGCGGCCAGCCGCTCGACCAGGGCCTCCTTCTCGCGGAAGTTGGCGCCGGCGAACTCGCCGACCAGCGTCCGAAATCCCTGGTCGTCGGTTTCCGCCGCTGCCGGAAGCGGACAGAACAGCAGGCAGGCGGCGAGCAGCAGGCAGGCCGGCGACCCGGACATCCCGCTGGGCACTCCCGGCCGCCGCCCGTCCGGCACGGGAGCTCGCGGGTCCGGCCGGGCCGTCGCCATGCCGGACCTGCCCGCCGGTCGGGGAGCCCGCGGCGAGAACCGCGGGCTCCCCGCCTGCGCTACTCGTAGTTCTGCCCGGAGCAGACCTGCGTATCGGTGTTGTAGTTGCCGCAATTCAGCGTCACCCAATCCGCTTCCGTGTCCTCGCTCCCCGGCAGAAAGTCCGACCAGGCGTCACCCGGCACGGTGTCGTCGGTCTGCCAGACCACGTCGAACTGGCCGTTCGACTGCACCTCGCCGATGTAGACCGGCTTGGTGATGTGATGGTTCGGCAGCACCTCCGCGATGCCCCCCGTCAGGTTCGGGGTCGTCGTTCCCGGCAGCGCCGCCAGCACCGCGTCCACGTCGGTCGTGCCAGCCTTCTCGACCGCCTTGGCCCAGAGGTTGAAACCGATGTAGTGGGCCTCCATCGGATCGTTCGTCGTGCGCTCCGCATCGCCGACAAACGCCTTCCACTTCGTGATGAACTCGCTGTTCACCGGCGAATCCACACTCTGGAAGTAGTTCCAGGCCGCCAGATGGCCTACCAGCGGCGTCGTGTCGAGGCCCGACAGCTCTTCTTCGCCGACCGAGAACGCGACAACCGGGATCTCGTCCGCCGAGACCTCCTGGTTGGCCAGCTCCAGGTAGAAGGGCACATTGGCGTCCCCGTTTACCGTGGAAACCACCGCGGTCGGCTTGCCGGCCGAGCCGAAACGGCGAATGGCGGATACGCGAGTCTGCCAGTCCGAGTGCCCGAACGGGGTGTAGTTGATCGAGATGTCCTCGTCCGCGACACCCTGCTGCTTCAGGTACGCCTCGAGGATGCGGTTCGTCGTCCGGGGATAGACGTAGTCGGTGCCCTCCAGCACCCAGCGCTCGATGCCGACCTCGTTCATCAGGTAGTCGATCGCGGGAATCGCCTGCTGGTTCGGGGCCGCACCGGTATAGATGACGTTCTTCGAAGATTCTTCGCCCTCGTACTGGACCGGATAGAAGAGGAGGCCGTTGTTCTCCTCGAACACCGGAAGTACCGACTTCCTCGAAACGGACGTCCAGCAGCCAAACACGACGTCGACCTGTTCGGACTCGAGCAGCTCGCGCGCGCGCTCGGCGAACAGCGGCCAATCGGATGCCGGGTCGACCACGACTGCTTCGACCGGCCTGCCCAGGAGACCGCCCCTGGCGTTCTGTTCGTCGACCATCATCAGGATCGTGTCCTTCAGGGTCGTCTCGCTGATGGCCATCGTTCCCGAAAGCGAATGCAGGACGCCGACCTTGATGGGATCGCCGGTCGGGCCGGCGGCGGTAGCGTCCGGCGCGTCACCGGACCCGCCGCAACCGGCCACGGCGACGGCGAGGATGACGAGAAATGCATGGATGAGTTTCATTGCAGCTGGCTCCTCATGTTTTGGACCGGATCGCTACATCTGGATCTGCAGTCCGACGCCGACCTGAAAGTCGTCGGTCTGGACCGCGGTGTAACTCGTGTCCTTGAAGAAGATCATCAGGCGCGCGTTGAACTGCCGGATGATGTAGTTGAGGTCGACCTCCGTCGTCTTCTGGTTGTAGTCCGCCGTGAGTCCCTCGCGAAACCTGGCGCGGGCGTACTTTCCGAGAATCTCGAACTGACCGGGACCGACGCGTTTCGGGAACAGGTACGCGGCCAGCAGATAGCCGCCGTCGTTCATCACGTAGCGCGGGTCGTAGCCGCCGAGGCCGTCGTACCGCGCCCACTCGGCTTCGAAGGTCACCGCGCCGCCGCCCGCGACCTTGCGCTCCATGAGGAGGTCGGCGCTGTAGGCATTGCCGGCGTCGGCCTGCGTCTGCCCGGCGAGGCCGAGCGCGAGGATGTTCTTCTCGCCGTAGTACGTGCTGTTCAGGTAGTACCCGGGCTCCTGGTCCCAGAAGTTCACCTGCACCCTGCCGGCCCCGATGAGCGACGAGCGTCCGGTCGCCGAATGGCCGTCGAAGGCTCCCGCGGACAGCTTGACCTTGTCGAACTGTCCCCAGTAGGCGGCGCCGTTGGCCCGCCCCTGAAAGATGAACGGATAGCCGTCCTGGACGCCGTCCGCGTAGACCGCCCAATGGTGCGCATAGAACGGGCCGTACAGGTTTGCCCGGTCGCTCGGGGGCAGGAATCTCCCCACCCACACGTTGAACTGGTCGGACATTTCGAACTGGGCGACCGCATCCAGGATCTTGAACCTGGTGTTCTGACCGGGATTCGGGGCGCCCAGCGAACCGCCATAGTCGATATCCGTGTTCACCATGAACTTGATGTTGTTCGTGGCGGCACCGTTCAAGTAGAGGCGCAGGCTGTTGACCCTCATGTGATCGGTGCCGTCGGTGTTGCTGGACTGGTGCCGCACGAAGCTGGACTGCAGCCCGCCGCCCACCGAGATCGGAGGGATTGCCGGTTGCGTTTCCTCCACTTCCACGACGTCCTGGGCTTCCACCTCGCGGGCTTCGACCACCGGCGCTGCCGCCTCGCGAGCCTCTACCTCGCGGGCTTCGACCGCCCGGGCCTCCACCTCTTCCTGGGCGCGAAGGGTGTCGGCGCCGGCCCACCCGGCCAGTGCCGCCAGCAACGCCGCCGCCGCCAATCGGGAACGCCGCCCGCGTGTGGGGCCGTTGCTCTGATGCGTATGACAGGCCACGAAAGGTCTCCTTCTCCGTTGCAGCATGCAGGTGGTAACGGTTGCGGGAGCCAACGCCCCCTTCGAAACAACTGGAGGTGCAAGGGCCGTGCCAATGAGAATCCACCGACTTCGTGGCGTCTGGGATGCGTAGCCGCGTGCAGCGGCTATCCCACACTATTGGCGGTGCGAACCCTCAGGAAGTGAGAGTGAGAGACAGACCCGCAAAGACATTCATGTAGCTTCGTGCTGCTCTATTCTACAATTATGTAGCCCCGCCGGTCGTCGGTATGAAGCAGCCCGCGGCGGGGGCCTTCTGGACTGGCAGAGTCGGCCTCGTGGTGGTCGGCGGACCAACTCTCAGAACCGGACAACTACGAATTTGTCGTCGCAATATGACAGACCGTACATTTCTGTAATACCCACCACATCCTTACTGGGGTCGGCTGCCTGGAGAGGTCCGCGCGAGCTCAGCGCAGGCTCTTCAGGTAGTTCACCAGGTTCCAGATATCCGTATCGGCGAGCCGGGCGCGGAAGGCGTCCATGGCGAAGTCCGGCCCGATGCCATCGCGAATGGCAATGAAGATCTCTCCGTCGCTGCCTCCGTGCCGCCATGTCGTGTCGGCCAGGTTCGACGGACGCGCGCCGTAGGCCGCGGTGGCGGCGGCGAGACGACCGTCCCCGCGTCCGGTCGGGCCGTGGCAAGTCGCGCAATGCGTAGCGTAGTGCTCGGCGCCGGCGGCCACCGAGTCCGCTGTGGCCGCGACCGGGTTCGGCACGGCGCGCGCCTCCGGGGGGTGCCGCGGTTGGGCCGGGTGCGCGATGTCCATCCCGGCATCCTCCGGCTCCTGCGCTCCCGACAGCGACCGAAGGAGCGCCGCGGTGTCCTCGCGCACGAAGCGATCACCGCCGATGCCGTCCGAGTAGACGGCCAGCGCCAGCGGCGTCTCACCGCGCCGGTTCTGCGCTTTCGCGTCGGCGCCGCGTGACGTCAGCGCCTCGATGACGCTGTTCATGCCATGCGAGGCCGCGGCGTGCAGCGCGGTGTCGCCGGCATCGTTGACGGCGTTGACGTCAGCACCGAGCTCCAGCGCCGCAACGACCGCGGCACGGGCCAGGCGCTCCTCCGCGGTCGGAATCGTCGAGCCGAGCGCGGCCGACTCCACCGGGTTGTAGGAGGAGAAATCGCGCCTGTCCCGAATGAACGCGCTTCCGCCGCCCCGGTTGTATCCCTGCCCCGACGCCGCCATCAGCGGCGTTGTGCCGTCCCGGCTCGGCAACCGCGGGTCGGCGCCGGCGGCGGCGAGCACTCGCATCATCTCCACCTCCAGAAACCGGGCGGCCAGCCAGAACGGGGTGGCGCCGACCCATCGATCCATGAAGGCGAAGTCGTGACTCCAGCGGCGGACCGGCGTGCCCTTGATCAGCCGCGCGTTCGGATCGGCCCCGTGTTCGAGGAGCGCGCGCACGAGGGGCACGCCGGCGCCCGGATCGTCGTTCGCGACGCCGCGGTCGCGAAGTGTCCCCCTGAGCACCGCCGCGTGCAGCGCCGTGTAGCCGAGCGGCGCCGCGTCCGGATCGGCCCCCTCGGCGAGCAGGAACGCAGCCAGCGATCCGTGGCCGCCGTGTGCCGCGATGTTGAGCACGGTGTTGCCGTCCGCCGCCATGTCGTGCACGTTCGCGCCGGCGGCAACCAGCAGGCGAGCGGACTCCAGATCGCCCGACCGCGCGGCGAACAGGAGCGGCGTGCTTCCGCCCTCGGCAACCTCTTCGAGGGCAATGCCGCGCGACGCCGAACCGGCGGAACGGCTGCCGCCCATGTTGAAGACGCGCCGTCGGATCCCGCTGCGGGCACTGACGTCCGCCCCGTGCTCCAGGAGCACCCGCGCGATGACCGGATGCCGGTTCGCCACGGCCCACATCAGGGCCGACTGGCCGCGGGTGGACTCGGTGTCGTTCACGCGTGCCCCGGCGGCCAGGAGAGCGGTGGCCGCCTCCAGGCTGCCCGCGCGAGACGCCGCCAGCAGCGCCGTCTCGCCGCCGGGGAGCGCCCCGTTCGGATCCGCTCCGGCCGCCAGCAGGCGCGCGACGAGCACGCCGTGGCCGCGGGCACACGCCATGAGCAGCGGCGTTACGCCGAGGTCGTTCGCCGCGTCCACGTCCGCGCCCGCATCGATCAGCAGGCCGGCGATCTCCATATGCTCGCGGTGCATCGCCCAATGGAGCGCCGTGGCGCCGTCCGGCTGCGGCGCGTTCACGTCGGCCGCTCCGGCGAGCAGCGCCCGAACGCCGGCAACGTCCACGGACCGCACGGCCGAGATCAGAGGTAACGCAGCCGGTGCGAGGTCCGACTGCCCCCGCACGCCGGCCGGCGCCGCAAGCAGGAGAACCGCCACCAGCAGCGCGAGCTTCGCCATGTCGCTACAGGTCCAGCCGCCCGGTACTGTCGTGGAGGGCATCGAGGCGCATACCCAGCTTCTCCGCCACGGTCAGGTGCAGGTTGGCGAGCGGCGTGCCTCCCGCGACCGACCGGCCGCTGCCGGCGCCGCCGTCGTACCGCAGGTGCCGGCCGCCCCTGAGGCGTCCCGCGCCGCCGCCCGCCACCACCAGCGGCAGGTTCCACGGCTGGTGGTCGCCCTCGGACATGCCCGCCCCGTAGTAGAGGACGAGGTGGTCCAGGAGCGAGCCGTCGCCGTCCGGAGTCGCGGCCAGCCGGCCCAGGTAGTACGCGAACTGCTCGGCGTGGTGCGTGTTGATGCGGATCAACTGCTCGCGGCTGATCGAGCTGTCCTCGTGCGACAGCGGATGGTGTCCGCCGGGAGCGCCAATCTCCGGGTAGGTGCGACTGCTGAACTCGCGGCCCACCATGAACGTAATGACCCGCGTCAGGTCGCTCTGGTAGGCGAGCACCTGCAGGTCGAACATCAGCCGCGCGTGGTCAGCGAAGCTCGCCGGCACGCCGGCCGGCTGGTCGAACGCCGGCAGCTCCCGCGCCGCCTGCGCCTCCACCCGCTGGATTCGCCGCTCGATGTCCCGCACGGCGTCGAGATACTCGGTGAGCTTGGCCGCGTCGGCGGGGCCGAGGCCCCGCGCGAGGTCGGCCGCCTTCTCGCCAACCGAGTCGAGCAGGCTGCGGTTCCGTGCAAGCCGTGCCTGGCGGACGGCCGGATCCGTGCTGCCGCCGTCGCCGAACATCCGCTCGAAGACCACGCGCGGGTTGTGCTCCATCGGGAGCGGGGTTCGCGGGCCGCGCCACGTGATGGTGTGGCTGTAGGTGCAACTGTAGCCGCCGTCGCAGGTGCCGGCCCCCTTGTCGCCCGACTCCAGCGACAGCTCCAGCGATCCGAGGGCGGTGTCCTGCCCGATCTGTTGCGCAAGAAGCTGGTCGAGCGAGACATCCGCCAGGAAGTCGTTGCCCTCCTGCCCGAACGGCCGCGGGATGGCGCCGGTCAGGTACTTCGTCGCGCAGCGGCCGTGGACCGCCCCGCTGCGGGCGGTCAACCCGTTCACGTTCTGGGTCAGCCCCGTCAGCACCAGCAGCCGGTCGCGGAACGGCTCCAGCGGCTTGAGGATGGGCGAGAACTCGAACCCGGCGCCGGTGGCGGCCGGCGTCCATTCGTCGATCACCACGCCGTTCGGCACGTAGACGACGCCGAAGCGGCGCACCGGCCGGGCCGCGCCGCGGCCGAGCGCCGTCAGCGCCGGCGCCATCCCGTCGAGCAGGGGCAGCGCCACCGCCGCGCCGAGGCCGCGCAGCACGGTCCGGCGAGGGATGGCCTTCCTGGTGATGATCATGACTCCGACCTCCGCATCCGGAACGGCGTGCTCTCGACGATGCCAAGTATCAGCGACGACCAACGGTAGTCGTCCTTCGCGGCGGCGCGCACGATGGCGCGGATCACCGGGCGGTCGTAGTGCTCGATGCCGCGGCCGAGGGCGTACGTGAGCAGCTTCTCGGTGACCGTCTCGACGAACTGCTCCGAACGGTCCAACAGCACCTGACGCAGGCCGGCGGGACCGTCGAACGACGTCGTTCCGTCGGCGAGGACCGCCGAGGCGTCGACCGGCAGGCCGGCGTCGCGGGTGCGCCAGGCGCCGACCGCGTCGAAATTCTCCAGCGCGAAGCCGAGCGGGTCCATCGGCGCGTGGCAGATGGCGCAGGCGGCGTTGCGCCGGTGTTGCGCGAGGCGCTCGCGCACGGTGCGAGGCTCGCCCGCCGCCCCGCCCGCCGGCAGCGGCGGGATGTCCGGAGGCGGCGGAGCCGGCGGCGTCCCGAGGACGTTCTCCAGGAGCCACTTCGCCCGCAGCACCGGGGACGTCCGGTTGCCATACGACGTGGCGGCGAGGATGCCGCCGTGTCCGAGCAGGCCGCCGCGACGGTCGTCCGGCAGCGTCACTCGCCGGTAGTGGCTTCCCGTGACGCCCGGAATCCCGTAGTGCCGGGCCAATCGTTCGTTGAGGAAGGAGTGGTCCGCGCGCAGCAGATCGACGACGCTGCGGTCCGCGCGCAGGTGGCTCTCCACGAACAGCTCGGTCTCCCGCCGAAAGGCCTCGCGAAGGTTCTCGTCGAAGTCGGGAAACAGGTTCGGATCGGGGGCGAT
>CATQHX010000078.1:0-110000 GCA_958296065.1 Vicinamibacterales bacterium
GCCCGGCCGGCGCCCCCGGCGGACCGCATCGTCTCCCGCGGCGCGGACTCCCGGCCGGCCGGGCGCCGCGGGCGCCGGGATGGTACGATGGGCGCAATGCGCCCGAACTACTACGGTGGCGGCCACTACTCGTTCGGCCCCGGCCTGATGACGCCGGCGGTGAAGATGCTGCTCTGGGCCAACGTCGGCCTGTTCCTGCCGACCGCGCTCGCCCCGCCGCTCTTCTACTGGCTCACCGGGATCTTCGGACTCACGCCGCAGGCGGTCCTCACCCGCATGTGGGTCTGGCAGCCGATCACCTACATGTTCCTGCACGGCGGTATCGGACACCTGCTGCTGAACATGCTGGTGCTGTGGATGTTCGGCGTTCAACTGGAGCGGATCTGGGGCTCGCGCTTCTTCCTGCGCTACTACTTCGTGACGGGCATCGGCGCGGGGTTGTCGACCATCGGCGCATCGCTGCTGCCGTTCTCGTTCGCCGACCCGACCTACACCGCGGTGACGATCGGCGCCTCCGGCGCGATCTACGGATTGCTGATGGCCTTCGCGATGCACTACCCGCGGACGCCGATCCTGATGTTCTTCCTGTTCCCGGTGCCCGCGAAGTACTTCGTGATGATCATCGGCGCCATCGCGTTCCTGTCGGTGCCCCGCGGGGGCGGGGTCGCTCACGTCGCGCATCTCGGCGGACTGGTCGTCGGTTTCCTGTACCTGCGGCGCATGAGCGGGCTGTCGGCCGGTCGGCTCGCGGGCGGCCGCATCGGATTCGGGCGGCTGGGCGTGATCGCCGATATCAAGTACCGCTACGTCAAGTGGAAGATGGCGCGACTCAGGAAGCGTTTCGACGTCCATCAGGGTGGCGGCGACCGCGACTGGAACGACTACCCGCGCGGCGGTGGACGCAACTGGGACGACCGCGTGCACTAGCGGCCCGCCCCCCGGCCGGGCGGCGCCAGCCACTCGGCCCGCACCGGACAGAAGATGCCGAGCGCGAACGTGTCGGCGAGCGCCTCCGCCTGATGCTCGACGCCCGCCGGTATCACGAGCACCTCTCCTTCGCGGACGACGATCTCCTCCTCGCCGACCCGACAGCGCAAAGCACCCTCGAGCACGTACTGCAACTGCTCGCTCTCGTGCCGGTGGACCGGCACATGCGCACCGCGCTTCAAGTGGACCTGCACGAGCATCTGGCGCTCGCCGGAAACGATCTTGCGCGAGATCAGCTCGGTGACCTTCTCGAGATCGAGCGCGGCCCAGCGGTGAACGACGGCGGTCGACGGCATCGGCTCCTCCCCGGCCAAGGCTGGATTCCTGATAGAAACTGTTGACAGGAAACAGGTTACGTCGATTCACGCGAGTGCTTTCGGACGGCACTCGCGTGATATAATCGGGAGTCGTGCACGATACTCGATCGAGCCGACCGTCTACTGCAACCGCCCTCCACGAGGAATCTGCACCATGAAGGGGCCGGCGCTCACGAAGGAGCCCGCTGCCCATGCACTTGCCGTCGGAGATCGCGCCGGCGTTCTGTCCCGCGAGGAGTTGATCCGCTTCTACCGCACGATGCTGCTGTCGCGCCGCCTCGACGACCGCGAGCTGCAGCTCAAGAACCAGAGTCTGAGCTACTTCCAGATCAGCGGGGCCGGACACGAGGCGGTGCAGGTAGCGGCCGGACTGGCGTTGCGTCCCGGTCACGACTGGGTCTTCCCGTATTACCGCGACCGCGCGTTGTGCCTGACCCTCGGCGTGACGCCCCGCGACATGCTGCTGAACGCGGTGGGTGCGAAGGACGACCCCAACTCCGGAGGCCGGCAGATGCCGACCCACTGGAGCTCGCCGACCCTGCGCATCGTGTCGCCGTCGAGCGCGTGCACGACGCAGTGCCTGCACGCGGTCGGCGCCGCGGAAGCGGGCGAGCTGCTGCCCCGGCTGCTCGACATCCGCTCCGACGCGCCCTCGCTGGACGGTGAGGTGACGCTGGTCTCGCTCGGCGACGGACAGACGAGCGGAGGCGAGTTCTGGGAATCGCTCAATTCGGCCTGCATGGGGCACCTGCCTGTGGTCTACCTGGTCGAGGACAACGGGTACGCCATCTCCGTTCCGGTCGAGGTGCAGACCCCCGGCGGTGACATCTCGGAACTCGTCGAGTCTTTCCCCGGGCTGCACGTCATCCGGGTCGACGGAACCGATGGCGTGGCGAGCTTCCGGGCGATGAGCGAAGCGGTCGCCTGGGCCCGGGGACGCTCCGGGCCCGCGCTGGTTCATGCTCACGTCACGCGCCCGTACTCGCATTCGATGTCGGACGACGAGCGCCACTACAAGAGCGCCGCGGAACGCGAGGCCGAGGCCGCGCGCGACCCTCTCCGACGTTTCGCCGGCTTCCTGGTGGATGCCGGGCATGCCACGGAAGCAGAGCTCGACGCGGTCGCCGCCGATGTCGACCGCGAAGTGCAGGACGCTTCGGACCGCGCCGTGGCGGCCCCGAAGCCGGACGCCTCGACCGCGGCGCTGTATGTGTACTCGCCCACCGTCGATCCCGCGTCCGCCGCGTTCGAGGCGACGCCCGCGCCGGCCGCGTCCGGCAAGCCGGACACCATGGTCTCGGCCATCAATCGAACGCTCGAGGACGAGATGGCGCGCGACACCCGCATCGTCGTCTTCGGAGAGGACGTGGCGGACGCGAGCCGCGCGGAGCTTCTGACCGAGGTGACCGGCAAGGGGGGCGTCTTCAAGGCGACGCTCGGCCTGCAGCGCAAGCATGGCCGCGAGCGGGTCTTCAACTCGCCGCTTGCCGAGGCCAACATCGTCGGCCGGGCGGTCGGGATGGCGGTACGCGGGCTGAAGCCGGTGGTCGAGATCCAGTTCTTCGACTACATCTGGCCGGCGATGATGCAGATCCGGGACGAGCTCACCATGCTCCGCTACCGGTCGAACAACGACTGGTCGTGTCCGGTCGTGATTCGCGTGCCCATCGGCGGCTACCTCAAGGGCGGCTCGCTCTACCACAGCCAGTCCGGCGAGAGCATCTTCGCGCACTGCCCGGGCCTTCGCATCGCGTTCCCGTCGACGGCCGAAGACGCGGCCGGCCTGCTCCGCACCGCGATCCGGGCCGACGATCCGGTTCTCTTCCTCGAGCACAAGCACCTGTACCGGCAGACCTACAACAAGGGCGTCTATCCGGGACCGGACTACACCTTGCCTTTCGCTCGCGCCGCCGTCCGGCGCGAGGGCAGCGACGTCACCGTCGTGACCTGGGGCGCGCTCGTGCAACGATCCCTGCTGGCTGCCGAGCGGGCCGACCGGGAGGGGATCGACGTGCGGGTTATCGACCTGCGGACGATCGCCCCCTACGACTGGGAGAGCGTCGCCGCGGGAGTGCAAGCGACCAGTCGGGTAGTGATCGCGCACGAGGACCAGTTGACCTGCGGCTTCGGCGCGGAACTCGCGGCGCGGATAGCCGATGAGTTGTTCGAGCACCTCGACGCGCCGGTCAAGCGCGTGGGCGCCCTCGACTGCCCGGTCGCCTACAGCCCCGTGCTGGAGGAAGCCATCCTGCCGCAGGCGGACGACGTGCTCGACGCAATTCGGACGACCGCGGGATACTGACGAAGGAGTGAACGCGCCAGTGCGTGCTCACGTCGCCCGCCGCTTCGACAACGACAACCAGTGGCCTGAGCCTACGCCCACGGCGGCGGCGGTTGCTCCCGCCCGGGTTGCCGCGCTCGCGGCCGTGGTGGCGTTGTCGCTGGCGGCGCTCCCCTTCCTGTCCATCGCGCCGGAAGCCGCGCACCATCTGGAGGTCCTGCGGTCGACCGGCGGTCTGCCTCCCCACATCGTCGGCACGTTCCGGGAACCGAGCGTCTTTCAGCAGGCGTCCGACGGACGGTACTTCGTGTTCGACCGGCGCGGGCAGGCGGTCCACCGGATCGACCGCGACCGCACGGCGTCGACCCTCCTCGTGCGGGTCGGCCCCGAGGCGGGCCGCATCCTGGGAGCGAGCACTTTCGATCTCGGTCCGGACGCCCGCTTCGTCGTCGCCGACGCACCCGGCGGACGGGAACGCGTGCAGACCTTCGATCTCGACGGCAGGCGCCTGGGCAGCTTCCGGCTGCCGGGCCGCGCCGCGCCCCGCCTCACGCTCGGCACCATGGTCCTCAACGGCGTCGGCTCGCTCGATTTCACCGGCCGGTCGATACTGATGAACCAACCCGAGATCGGCGGGTTGATCACGCGCTTCAGCCTCAACGGCCATCCCTACGAGACGTTCGGCGTCTTCCGCGCGACCGGCCACGAGGCCGACCGCGACCTGCATCTCGCACTCAACAGCGGACTTCCGCTCGAGGGTCCGCACGGCAACCACTATTTCGTGTTCCAGGGAGGCCGACCGCTGTTCCGGAAGTACGACCGCAACGGCGCCCTCCTCTTCGAGCGCCACATCGAAGGCATGGAGATGGATCCCATCGTCAACGCGCTGCCGACGGTCTGGCCCACCCGGCCGGACGAGCGCGGCCGGGATTTTCCGGTGGTCCCGCCGACCGTGCGCACCGCGGCGGTCGACCGTGCCGGCAACCTCTGGGTGGCGCTGTCCACGCCGTTCCTCTACGTCTACGATCCGTCCGGCGAGAAGATCCGCACGGTACGCCTGCAGGCTGCCGGCGTCGTACAACCGTCCAGCATGCATTTTCCGGACGCTACGCGGATGCTCGTCGCCCCCGGCGGCTACGAGTTCACCGTATGGTGACGGTCCGGACCGGCGCCGACACGACCGTCCGTTCCACCCGCGTCAGCACCAGGCCGGTCAGCACGAGCGCCGCTCCCGCCAGGCGCACGGCGCCTATCGGCTCGTGCAGCCAGACGAACGCCACCGCCATCGCCGCCACCGGCACCAGGTTGGAATAGACCGACGTGCGCGCGCTGCCGAGCCGCTTCACGCCGGTGTACCAGATGATGTGCGCCACCGAGAGCGCCAGAAGTCCGGAAACCACGAGCGCCGCCCAGGCCCAGCCGCTGACCGCCCCCCAGTCCAGCCGCAACAGGTCCGGCACGCCGAACGGGACGTAGCAGAGGGTCCCGACGAGCGTGGCATAGGCCGTCAACCGCAGCGGCGAGTAGCGCTGCAGCAGAGTCCGCGACCCGGTTGTGTACCAGGCCCAGCACCATAGCGCGGCCAGCGTCAGCGCATCCCCGAGGAGCGTCTCCGGCGTGGCGCCGACTCCCTCTCCGGCGACGACGTACACGCCCGCCACGGCCAGCGCAACCCCCAGCCACTGGCGCTTCCCCACCGCCTCCGGGCGCCCGCTCAGCGCGTTGAGCACCAGAACCGAGATGGGCATGCAGCCGAGAATCAGCGAACTGTTGGCGACCGTCGTTCGCGCCAGGCCGCTGACGAACGCCAACTGGTAGCAGCAATGCCCGAAGACACCGAGCGTGATCAGGCGCGGCCAATCGCCCCGCTCCGGAGCCGGCTCGCCGCGCAGTCGCGAGACGGTCAGCAGAACGATGCACGCCGTGGCCATCCTCAACGCATTGAAGCCGAAGGCCGGCAACTCCTCGATGGCGACCTTGACTATGGAGAAGTTGCTGCCCCAGATGAGCACGAGGAGAAGCAGCAGGCCGTCGAGCGGCGTGAGATGGAGACGTAACGCCGCGCGACCTACCACCGACGGCTTCCCGGCGCGCACTCGAATCCCCGAGCGCGTTGCGTCATCGATGGCCCCTTGGTATCATTGGCTGTTTGTTCGGTCGCGAAGAGTGATCACAGGGTGCGGCAGCTTCGTTCAGCGGGCCGCCGGCGCCCGCAGCACGCTGGCGGAAGGCAAGGAACATGCCCGGCGAGCGGGAGTCGTTCGTAGCGGGATCCCTGCGGCACCTGCAAGACAATATCCGCAGGGCCGGACCGGCGGCAACGGCGAGCTACTCGTTGATCGGAGCCATCGTCCTGCTCGGCGGGAGCGGACATCTGATCGACCGCTGGCAGGGCACGGAGCCCTGGGGGCTTCTCGCGGGTCTGCTGGCCGGGCTCGTCGTCGGATTCTACGAGCTTGCGAAGACGGTCTGGAAACGCAATTGATGGGGGCCGTCGGGATAGCCGCCTTGATTCTGACCGCGGGCAGCGCGCTGGCCGCGCTGGTCGTGTCGGATGCGGCGGTCGAGATCATGCTCGGGTTGCTGGCCCCGCTCGTCGTCGCTCTGGGCTCGTGGCGGCTGATGGAGAGCGCGTACCGACGCAGCCCGGAGCGGTTGTCGCGATTGATGGTCCGAGCGTTCCTGGGCAAGCTCGTGTTTTTCGGCGTCTACCTGACCGTGACCGTCGGCGCCTTCTCGCTCGACAGGACGTGGTTCATCGGCGCCTTCGCCATCTCGTTCGTGGTTCTGCACCTCGCCGAGGCGGCACAACTGCAACGCCTGCTCGCCGGTTGAATCGGACGCGAGCGAATCGGACTTCCACCTGACGCAAACTCGACTCGACAGAAGCATGCAGCAACCCGACCACACGGAAGCGACGGAACCAGCCGCCGGCCACGCCGAAGCGGCGGAACACGCCGGCGAGCACGCCGGGGAAGGATTCAATGCCGGCGAGGTGATCATCGAGCACGTCGCGAACAGCTCGTTCGAGCACCCGATCCTGCATCTGCCCCCGCTCTTCGGCATCGACTTCTCGGTAACGAAGCACGTCTTCATGCTGCTTCTGGTGGCGACGGCGGTCTTCCTGCTGATCACGACCGCCGTGCGGCGCTACCTGCGGCAGGACCGACTCGTGCCGAGCGGCTTCATGAACGCCCTGGAGTTCATCGTCGAGTTCATCCGGGACTCGATCGTGCGGCCCAACGTCGGCGCGAAGTACGTCAGGACCTGGGCGCCGCTCGTGCTCACGTTCTTCGTCTTCATTCTGGGCGCGAACGTGATCGGGCTGATTCCGATCTTCGAGGTCGTCGGCCTGATCGACCACTACGTGCTGCACACCGGCGAGCACTCCCTGGTCAAGAACATCATTCACGGCGGGACGACCGCAACCGGGAACTTCAACGTGACCGCGGCCCTCGCCACGATCACGTTCGTGTCGATCATCGTCGCCGGCACCCTGGCCCACGGCTTCATCAAGCACTGGATCAACCTGGTGCCCCACGGGCTCGCCTGGCCGCTCTACATCCTGTTGATCCCGATCGAGGTCATGGGCATGTTCGTCAAGCCGTTCGCGCTCACCATGCGACTGGCCGCCAACATGACCGGCGGGCACATCGCCATCCTGGCGATTCTGTCGTTCGTGTTCATCTTCACCGAACAGTTCAGCGCCGCGGCCGGCATCGCGGTCGGCATCGGCGCCTCGATCCCACTTGCGGTCGGCATCAATGCGCTGGAGATCATCATCGTCTTCGTACAGGCGTACGTCTTCACGCTGCTGTCGGCCGTGTTCATCGGCATGGCCATCAACGTGCATCACTAGAGGAAAACGGAGGTTACCTGATTATGGAAGAGCTTCACCTGCTCGGCGCGGGATTGGGACTCGGGATGATCGTGATCGGCGCGGGTCTGGGCATCGGCAGATTCGCCGCGGCAGCCGCCGAGGGCATCGCACGGCAGCCGAACGCGGCGGCACAGATCACCGGCGCCATCAACCTGCCTCTCTTTCTGCTCGAAGGCGTCGCGATTCTGGCCGAGGTCTTCGTTCTGATCCTCATGCTGTAGGGACCGGATCATGGACAATCCGCTCGTCCAGCCCGATCCGGGTCTGTTCTTCTGGACCATAGCGGTCTTCCTGACCCTGCTCTTCCTGCTGAAGAAGTTCGCGTGGGGACCGTTGCTCGCGGCCCTCGAGGAACGGCAGGCCGGGATCCGCAAGTCGCTCGAGGATGCCGATACCGCCAAGCGGGAGCTGTCCGAGGTGCAGGCGAAGGCCAGCGCCCTCATCGGCCAGGCCCGCACCGAAGCCGACGCCATCCTGTCGGAAGCCCGGGCGGACGGCGCCCGCATCCGGCAGGAGCTGCGCGAGGCGGCGCAGAAGGAAGCGGAGGCGGTCACCCGCAACGCGCAGCAGCAGATTCAGTTGGAGCGGGACCGGGCCGTCTCGGAGATCCGCAAGCAGGCGGTGGAGCTGTCGGTCATGATCGCGTCGAAGCTCATTCGGCGCAATCTCACCCGGGAAGACAACGCCGCGCTCATCGACGACGCACTCCAGCAGGTCGATTCCAACCGCATTCAGTGAGGATTCCCTCCGCCGCCTGGACCCTTCGGGCGGCGGAGCCTCCTCATCCCGCTATCGCCTGTTCCACTCCATTTCGTATCTGCCGCTGCGGCCCCACGCAGTCCGTGGTGAAACCCCGCGTCGCATCGAGAACGGCGAGGCGCCCGCGTGGCAAGCCTGTCCACAGGGGCGCAATGCGGCCGCCGTGCAGCCAGGCGCGCTACGAGAACACCGCGGTTGCGGAGGGGAGAAGGTGGCCGGAGCGCGCCGAGCGGCGCGCCGGGCCCTACTGGAGCGCGGCGGTCGAAGAAACCGCCGAGCCGAACATGTCGGCGGCGACCTGCGCGTGGTCGAACAGGACCTGCGGGTAGACACCGAACAGGAGCGAACCGACGACCGCGATGACCAGCGCCGTCGCCATGGCCGGGCTGACCGCTATCTCCGATCCGGCGATCTCGTCCTTCAGCCACATGAAGACGACGACCCGGTAGTAGTAGTACAGCGAGATGACGCTGTTGACGACGAAGATCACGGCCAGCCAGACGAGGCCGGACTCGATGGCCGCGCTGAACAGCCACAACTTGCCCATGAAGCCGGCCGTCGGGGGAATGCCGCCCAGCGACAGCATGAAGATGAGCATCGCGACGGCAGCCAGCGGCTTGCGCAGATACAGCCCGCTCAGGTCCTTCAACTCGTCTCCGATGACGTCCTTGCGGCGCAGCATGGCGACCACGGCGAACGCGCCGAGTTGCATGAAGATGTAGACCCAGAGGTAGACCATCGCCGCCGCAACGCCCCGTTCGGTCGCCGCCACGACGCCGATCAGGATGTAGCCGGCGTGCGCGATGGACGAGTACGCCAGCATCCGCTTGATGTTGCTCTGCGTCAGGGCCGCGATGTTGCCCACCGTCATCGTGACCGCGGCCAGCGCCCAGAACAACACCTGCCAATCGGCAACGAGACCCGGCAGCCCCTCGATGAAGATCCTGAGGATCATGGCGAAGGACGCGGCCTTCGAGCCCACGGACAGGTAGGCCGTCACCGGCGTGGGCGCCCCCTCGTAGACGTCCGGCGCCCACATGTGGAACGGCACGGCCGCAATCTTGAATCCCATCCCGGCGACGAGCAATATCAGCGCCAGCGCCAGCGTCAGCGACCGCTCGCCGCCCGCCAGGGCCTCGGCGATGCCGGCCAGCGTGGTCGTGCCGGTCTCGCCGTAGAGCAGCGACATGCCGTAGAGCAGAATCCCGAGCGAGAACGCGCCGAGCAGGAAGTACTTGACCGACGCCTCGTTCGAACGCTGGTTGGGCTTCAGGTACCCCGCCAGGATGTAGAACGAGACGGCCATCGTCTCGAGGCCGATGAACAGCGTGATCAGGTCGACGCCGCTGGCCATGAACAGCATGCCGAGCGTCGCGCAGAGGATCAGGAAGTAGTACTCGCCGGGACGGACGGCCTCGACCCGGAGGTAGGACGGCGACATCAGCACCGTCAGCAGCGCCGATACGATGACGACCGTCTTGAAGAACGTCGCAAAGCCGTCGATCGCCAGCAACCCGGCCGATATGGTCGTGTCCACGCCGGTGAAGCCGATGACCGCCGCACCGGTCAGGGTCAGCGTGAAGAGCGTCATTCCCAGCGCCGCCCACTCCCGCCGCGGCAGCAGGATATCGACCACCAGGACGAGCAACGCGCCGCCCGTCAGCAGGATCTCGGGCAGCAGGTAGTAGAAGTCGTCAACTGTGAACCCGGCAGGCATGCTTGTTCCTGATGCTCCTGGCGAGACCCGGCCCTAACGCCCGCCGCCGCGTACCGGAGCCTCTATCACGGCCGCGGCCCTCGTGCCGGCGCCCTCCCCGGGCTCGGTGTCCAGCACGGCCGCGAAGCGCGGCGTGTAGTCGCTGTTGACGCGCATCATGACCTTGTCCACGGAGGTCTCCAGCCGATCCAGGAACGGCTTCGGATAGAGCCCGATCCAGACCGCCAGCAGCAGCAACGGTACGAACGTGACGAACTCCCGCATGGTGAGATCGGGCAGGTTCTCGTTCTTCGGGTTCGTCACCGTGCCGAACATCGTGCGCTGGTACAGCCAGAGCATGTAGGCGGCACCGAGCACGATGCCGGACGCCGCGAAGAACGCCCACGTCTTCTGCACGACGAACACGCCCTGCAGGATCAGGATCTCGCCGATGAACCCGTTCAGGGTCGGCAGCCCGATCGACGACATCGTCATGATCAGGAAGACGGCGGCGTAGACCGGCATCACCTTCGACAAACCGCCGTACTCGGAGATCAACCGAGTATGCCGCCGTTCGTACACGATGCCGACGATCAGGAAGAGCGCACCGGTCGAGATGCCATGGTTGAGCTGCTGCACGATGCTGCCGGTAATGCCGACCGGCGTCAGGGCGAACATGCCCAGCATCACCATCCCCATGTGGCTGACGCTGGAATAGGCGACCAGACGCTTCCAGTCCCGCTGCGCCATCGCCACCAGGGCGCCGTAGACGATCCCGACGATCGACAGCCCCGCCACGAGGGGCACGAACGCGACGGTCGCCTCCGGCAGGATCGGCAGGCTGAAGCGGATGAAGCCGTAGGTCCCCATCTTCAGCAGCACGGCGGCCAGGATGACCGACCCGGCGGTCGGCGCATCCGTGTGGGCGTCCGGCAGCCAGGTGTGGAACGGGAACATCGGCACCTTGACCGCGAAGCCGAGGAAAAACGCCAGGAAGATCCACCATTGCATGTTGAACGGGATGTCCAACTGGTGGAACTGCGTGACGTCGAACGTGTACACCCCGGTCACCTCGTGGCTGTAGAAGTAGACCGCCAGGATGCCGAGCAGCATGATGACGCTGCCGACCAGGGTGAACAGGAAGAACTTGATGGCCGAGTACAGCCGGTTGTCGCTGCCCCAGATGCCGATCAGGAAGTACATCGGCACCAGCATCACTTCCCAGAACAGGAAGAAGAGCAGGAAGTCGAGCGACACGAACGCGCCAATCATCCCGGTCTGCAGCAGCAGCAGGAAGATGTAGTACTCCTTGACCCGCATCTGGATCGCGGTCCAGGACGACAGCACCGCGATGACGCCCATCAGCGTCGTCAGCAGGATCAGCAGCACGCTGAAGCCGTCCACCCCGAGGAAATACTCCGCGCCGATGGAGGGAATCCACGGCAGGCGCTCCACGAACTGGAAGTCCGGGTTCGCCGAGTCGTACCGGAACCAGAGCGGCAACGACACCAGGAAGCCGATGGCGACGGTGACGTTGGCGATCCAGCGGATCGCGTCCTCCTGCCGCTTCGGCACGAACAGCAGCACGAGCGCCCCGACGAGCGGCGTAAACAGGATCAACGACAGCAGGCTGGAGTCATTACTCATGACAGTTGTCTGATTACCGGGCGACGAGGTACCAGGTCACGAACGCGAAGACGCCGAGCAGCGTGGCGAACGCGTAGTTCTGAATCAGGCCGGTCTGCGCCCGGCGGAAGACGTAGCTGGCCTCGCCGCAGATCCAGGCGGTCAGGTTCACGAGACCGTCGACCACGTACTTGTCGAGAATGTGCGACACCCAGGCGGCCGCGATGGTCGTCCAGCCCGTGCCGTTGACGGCTCCGTCCACCACCCGGCGATCGACGGTCCAGAGGCCGCCGGCGCCCTCCATCGTCCCCCGCACGACGGTCGCGTCGTACAGCTCGTCGACGTAGTACTTGTTCGTCAACACCCGGTGCGGTCCGGCGAAGGTCGCGGCCATGCGCTCGGCTTCCTCGGGACGCTCGACGTAGTTCCGGTAGGCGAACCAGATGCCGCCGACCGCGATCAGCACCGAGAACGCCATCAGGCCCAGCTCCCCGAGCAGCGACATGTGGTGCGCCTCTTCAGCGGCGTGCGCGCCCTCCGCCACGAAGCTCGGATGCAGGAAATGCTCGATCGTCGCCGTCCAGGGCCAGACGGCCTCGAAGGCGATCGGCACGCCCACGAAGCCGGCCAGCATCGCACCGACCGCCAGAACGACGAGCGGAATCGTCATCCAGCGGGGCGATTCGTGCGGTCCGTGCCACGCGCGTCCGTGCCCTGCGTCGTCGTGCCCGTGCGCTTCGGCTCCATCATGCCCCCAGGCCGGGCCGCGATAGGCACCGAAGAAGGTCATGTTGATGAGCCGGAACATGTAGAAGGCGGTCAGCATCGCCGTCACGACGCCCAGGCCCCAGAGCACCTTGTCCGGCACGAAGACGCCGTGATGCAGGTACGCGCGGAACAGGATCTCGTCCTTGCTGAAGAACCCCGAGAACGGCGGAATCCCGGCGATCGCCACCGCGCCGATCGCCATCGTGAGGGCCGTCACCGGCATGTACTGCCGCAGCCCGCCCATCCGGCGCATGTCCTGCTCCTCGTTCATCCCGTGGATGACCGAACCGCTACCGAGGAAGAGGAGCGCCTTGAAGAAGGCGTGCGTCATCAGATGAAAGGCGGCCGCGCCGAACGCGCCGACGCCGGTGGCGAGGAACATGTAGCCGAGCTGCGACACGGTCGAGTACGCGAGAACGCGCTTGATGTCGGTCTGCACCAAGCCGATGGTGGCCGCCACCAACGCGGTCAGCACCCCGACGACCGCCACGACCTCCATCACCATCGGTGCGTGGGTGAACAGCACCGCGTTGCGGCAGACCATGTAGACGCCCGCCGTCACCATCGTGGCGGCGTGGATGAGGGCCGACACCGGGGTCGGGCCCTCCATGGCGTCCGGCAGCCAGACGTAGAGCGGAATCTGGGCGCTCTTGCCGGTCGCGCCGACGAACAGGCAAAGGCAGATGAGCGAGATGACCCCGAACCCGACCGCGGCCGTCTCGACCGGCATGTGCGAAGCGGCCTCGGCAACCGCCCGGAAATCCAGGGTGCCGAAGGTGAAGAACACGAGGAAGACGCCCAGGACGAAGCCCCAGTCGCCGATGCGGTTGACGATGAAAGCCTTCTTGCCGGCATCCGAGGCGCTCTTCTTCTGATACCAGTAGCCGATCAGCAGGTACGAGCAGAGGCCGACGCCTTCCCAGCCGACGAACATCACCAGGAAGTTGCTCCCCAGCACGAGGGTGAGCATGAAGAAGCAGAACAGGTTCAGATAGCAAAAGAAGCGGGCGACGCCTCCCCGCGGCTCGTGCTCGATGTAGCCGATCGAGTAGATGTGGATCAGGAACCCGATGCCGGTGACGACGAGCAGCATCATCGCCGACAGCGGATCGAGCGTGAACGACCAGTCCACGGAGAACGAGCCGATGCCGTCGACGGTCTCGAGCGGTATCGGCGGGATCCAGCTCGCGACGGTGACCTGGTGGAACCGTTCCTCGGTCCCGAGCAGCTCCCAGAAGGCAACCAGGCTCAGCCACAGCGCCCAGCCCATCATGAACGAGGCCAGCACGCCGGCGAATCGCTTGCCGAAAAAGCGAATCCCCACCAGGCCGTTGATGGCGGCGCCGATGCCGGGCAGAAGTGGGATCAGCCAGATTGAATCCATGAGAGCAGGCTCACCAGCGCATGATCTGGATCTCGTCGATGTTCACCGTCTCCTTGTTGCGGTAGAAGGCGATGATGATGCCCAGCCCGACGGCCGCCTCGGCCGCCGCCACCGCGATCACGAAGACGACGAACACCTGTCCGGCGAGATCCTGAAGCCGGTCGGACAGCGCAATCAGGTTGATGTTGACCGCGTTGAGAATCAGCTCGATCGACATGAAGATGATGATGACGTTGCGGCGCACGAGGACGCCGATCACGCCGATCATGAAGAGCGCGGCCGACAGCAGGCTGTAGTGAAGTGGGGTGATCTCGAGCACGCGCTTCCCTCTACAAGTGCCGCTTGGCCAGGACGATGGCCCCGACCAT
The DNA here is from genome assembly GCA_958296065.1 of Vicinamibacterales bacterium. Lineage (GTDB taxonomy): Bacteria > Acidobacteriota > Vicinamibacteria > Vicinamibacterales > UBA8438 > WTFV01. Next base: position 14,067 of record CATQHX010000078.1, read on the forward strand.
CGCGACCAGCAGCAGCATCGAGGCCAACTCGAACGGAATCAGGTAGCTCGTGTACAGCACCCAGCCGAGTTGCTCGGTATTGCAACTGACGAGCGGCCCCGCCCCGCACTCGGCGAACGGCGTATCGGCGCCGAACCCGCCGCCGGCAGCCCCCGCCTCGTCGCTGCTGACCGAAGCGTAGACGATGGCGATGACCTCGGCGAGCACCGCGCCCGCCAGGAGCGTGCCGGTCCACGCGATGCGTCGCGGATCCGCATAGCGCTCCGGGGCCTTCTTCAGGTTCACGAGCATGACGACGAACAAGTACAGAACGACGATGCCGCCCGCGTACACCAGCACCTGGATGACGGCGACGAACTCCGCGTTGAGCGTGACGTAGAGCACCGCCACCAGCAGGAAGTTCACTACCAGGAAGAGCACGCTGTGCACCGCGCTGCGAGCGGAGATCACCATGACCCCCAACCCCAGAATCAACACCGCGAGCGTCCAGAACACAATCGCTTCGGCCATCGGTTACGCCTGCACGGCTAGAAAGCCACCTTCAGGATGCCGGTCACCACCAGGTTGCCGATCGCGATCGGAATGAGCACCTTCCAGCCGAGCCCCATCAACTGGTCGTAGCGGTACCGCGGCAGCGTCGCCCGAATCCAGATGAAGACGTACAGGAACAGGAAGATCTTGCCGATGAACCAGACCCAGGGCGGCAGGAACCCGAGGAACGCCAGCGCCGGCACGTTCGGAAACGGCGCCAGCCAGCCCCCGAAGAACATGATGACGACGATCGCCGAGATGACGATCATGTTCGCGTACTCGGCCAGGAAGAACAGCGAGAAGCGCATCCCGCTGTATTCCGTGTGGAACCCGCCGGTCAGCTCCGTCTCCGCCTCCGGCAGGTCGAACGGGGCCCGGTTGGTCTCCGCCAGCCCCCCGATGAACACCAGCATCAGGGCCACCGGCTGCACGAACGCGAACCAGAGGCCGCCCTCCCGCTGCGCCTCCACGATGCCGACCAGGCTGAGGGTGCCGGTGGTCAGAATGACGCTGACGAGCGTCATGGTGACCGCGATCTCGTAGCTGATGAGCTGCGCCGAAGCGCGCAGGCTCGCCAGCAGCGGATACTTGCTGTTCGAAGCCCAGCCGCCCAGGATGATCCCGTAGACACCGATCGAGGTCACGGAGATGATGAACAGCAGGCCGACGTTGATGTCGCTCACGTAGTAGAGCGGGTCCGGCCCGAACGGCACCACCGCGAACACCACGAGGGCCGGCACCAGGCTCATGATCGGCGCCAGCGTGAAGACGTACTTGTCCGCCTTGGCCGGGGTGATGTCCTCCTTGAGGATCAGCTTGATGGGATCGGCAATCGCCTGCAGGATGCCGTAGGGGCCGACGCGCATCGGACCCAGGCGCGACTGCGCCCATGCGATGACCTTCCGCTCCATCAGGACCAGGAAGGTCACCGCCACCAGCACCGCATTCAGCAGGACCGCGATCTTCAGCAGCGGGACGACAACGGTTTCCAGCATGGCCTACCGATCCACCTCGCCCAGCACGATGTCGATCGTGCCGATCAGCGCGACCACGTCGGCCACCAGGTGGCCCGTCACGAGCCGTTTGAGGCCCTGCAGGTTGCAGAACGACGGCGGCCGGACGCGGAAGCGGTACGGGTTGGTCGACTTCCCGTCGCTGACGATGAAGTAGCCGAGCTCGCCCTTGGGCGACTCGATGGCGTGATACGTCTCGCCGGCCGGCGGCTTGATGAGACGCGGCACCTTGCCCATGATCGGGCCTTCCGGGAGCCCTTCGACCGCCTGCCGAATGATCCGGATCGATTCGCGGAACTCGTCCATCCGGATGAGGTAGCGGTCGTAGGTGTCGCCGCGGGTTCCCAGCGGGACATTGAACTCCATCTCGTCGTACGCGGCGTACGGCTCGTCCTTGCGCAAATCGCGCGGAACGCCGGATCCGCGCAGAGGCGGACCGCACAGCCCGAGCCCGATCGCCTCTTCCGCGCCGATGACACCCACGTCCCGCGTGCGCTTGAGCCAGATCCGGTTGTTGGTCAGGAGCATCTCGTAGTCGTTCAGCTTGCCTTCCATCAACTCGCAGAACGACAGGACCTTCTTGTCCCAGCCGGGAGGAATGTCGAGCGGCAGGCCCCCGATGCGCATCGCGTTGTAGGTCAGCCGCGCGCCGCAGAACTCCTCGAACAGGTCGAGCACGAACTCGCGCTCCCTGAATGCGTAGAGCAGCACCGTCATCGCGCCGATGTCCATCGCGTGGGTGCCGAGCCACAGGCAGTGGCTGGCGATCCGCTGCAACTCGGCGAGCACCGTCCGGAGATAGCGCGCCCGGCGCGGCACCTCGATCTGCATCAGCTTCTCGACGGTCTGACAGTAGCCGAGGTTGTTCGTCGCGGCGGCGACGTAATCCATCCGGTCGGTCAGCAGGATGATCTGGGTCCAGTCGCGGTTCTCCGAGAGCTTCTCGATGCCGCGGTGGATGTAGCCGATCACGCAGTCGGCGTCGATCACCCGCTCGCCGTCGAGCTTGAGGACGACCCGCAACACCCCGTGCGTGCTGGGGTGCTGCGGCCCCATGTTGATGACCAGCTCGTCCGTATCGAACTGCGTCGTGCTGGTGCGCGGGGCTTCGAGGGTCATCGGCTCAGATCCTGCCGTCTACTCGATTTCGATTTCGGCGTCGGCATCCGCCACGGCGCCTGCTTCGTCCGCGATATTGCGAACGCGGAGCCAGTCCTGGGGACTCTCCATCAAGAGCTCGCCCGGGCCCTCCAGCGGATAGTCCTTGCGCTGGGGATAGCCCTGCCACTGCTCCGGCATCAGGATCCGTCTCAGGTCCGGGTGATTCACGATGTTGATGCCGAACTGGTCGTAGACCTCGCGCTCGAGCCAGTCCGCGGCCGGCCAGAGCGCCGTCACCGACTCGACCGGGTCCTTCTCGTCTACCCGCACCTTGACGCGCAGGCGGTGACGCAGACGGGTGGAGTACAGGCAGTAGACCACGTCGAACCGCTTCTCGCGCGGCGGCCAGTCGGCGGCGGTCACGTCCGAGCAGTAGTCGAACAAGGTGGCCGCGTCCGCCTTCAGGAACCGCATGACGTCGAGCAGCCGCTCCGCGGAGACGATGATCGTCCAGTCTCCGACCCAGAAGGAGACCTGCTGAACCGCGCCCGAGACCCCGTCCTGAACGGCGGTCACCGTGGCGGGAAGCTCCGCGCCTTCGGGAGGAGCCTGATCCTCCGGCGCCTTGGGCGGTTCGGGAGGAGCCTTCGGCTTGGGCTTGGGTCGCGGTTTGGCCGCCGCCGCGGGCTTGGCGGCCGCGGCGGCCGGCTTCTTCGGATCGGCCGCGGGCCTGGCGGAGGCGTCCGGCGGCGTGTCGGCGCCACCCTGCCCCGACTCCTGCGACTGCGACTTGGTTTCGTCCGCCATTACCCGGCTTCCAGCCTGCCGTCCTCTACTTGTCAGGCCCAGTCCAGCGCACCCTTGCGCCACGCGTAGACGTAGCCGACCACCAGGATGAACAGGAACACCAGCATCTCGATCAGCCCGAACAGCGCCAGCTCGTCCATGACCACGGCCCACGGGAACATGAAGACCGTCTCGACGTCGAAGATCACGAAGAGCATCGCGACCAGATAGTAGCGCACGCTGTACCGGTCGCGTGCGTCGGTCTCCGGCTCGATTCCGCACTCGTACGGCTCGAACTTGACCCGGTTGTAGCGCTTGGTATGGAGGACCTGGGACACCATCAGCGTGAAGATGGCGAAGCCGAGAGCCACCAGGATGAACAGAAAGACCGGAATATAGGCTTCTAGCATCGTCGTCGCCGCCCCTTCTCGCGCCCCCGGCTCCGGCTCGCGGCTCTCCCCCGGCTCGTCACGCGAACACGAGGCACCACGGCGGAACCATGCGGACCGGAAAGGTGCGACGTGCGGGCCAAAACCGCGCGGATTATTGCACGTGGCCGGGGGCCTGTCAAGACTGCCCCGGCGCGCCCCGGCCCAACCACCGGAGCGTTCAACCCCCGCGTTTACAGGGTTTTTCGCGCCATGATCGCCTTGACGGACCCGCGAAACCGGACCTATACTGCCGGGACGGGATGCTGCTCTCGAGACACGCCTCCAGGATGCTCGCTTTCGCTCTCGCGGCTTTGCTCGCCGGCGGCACGGCGGCCGATGCCCAGACGGTGGAACGCAGCATGGTGGTCTCCGTCCTCGACGACGACGGAATGCCCGTCACCGACCTGCGGGCAATCGATTTCGTCATCCGCGAGGACGATGCCGCCAGGGAGGTCCTGCACGTCGAGCCGGCCGGGGGGGGGCGGCAGATCGCCATCCTGGTCGACACCAGCGAGGCCGCGCTGCGGATGGTCTCCGACTTCCGCCGCGGGCTCTCGACGTTCGTCGACGAGATGCGTGAAGGCAACCGCATCTCGCTGATCTCCTTCGGCGGCCCGCCACGCATTCTGGTCGAAACGACCGACGACGCGGAGCGCCTGCGCGGCGGGATCGACCGGGTCTTCCCGCAGACCGGTCAGGCGGCCTACATGCTGGACGCCATCCACGAGGTCTCGCAGGGGTTCGCCCGGCGCCGGGCCGAACGACCGGTCATCGTGGTGCTGACGGCCGAAGGACTCGACTACAGCAACCGCCAGAGCCGCGACGTCATCGAACGCATCGGCGAGAGCGGAGCCGCGTTGTACACGATGTCCGTGGAGGCACGCCGGGGCGCATTCGCGGACCGGTCGGCGTTCGGCGGGCAGCCCGGCGGCATCGACCTCGGGCGGCAGCGTTTCGAGCGGGATCGCGTCCTCGCGCGCGGCACCGCCGAAACCGGCGGGCGCCATCGCGACCTGCTGGCGAGCTCGGCCGTCGAGCGCGCCCTGCAGGAGCTGGTCGCCGAGCTCCGCAACCAGTACCTCGTCGTCTATGCGCGGCCGGACCTGCTCATCCCGCCGGAGGAAGTCAGGGTGAGCGTCGACCGGCCCGGACTCACGGCGCGTGGAACCCTCCTTTCGAGCAACGAAACTCGTAACCGCTAGCCCCAGGAGCCTCTCCAGGGGGCGGCACGGAAGCCGACATGATTCGCCGGGCCACAGCAGCAGCCACCGCCGCCGTCGCGGGCATCATCTGGATGGGTGCCGCGGGCGCCCAGCCGCCCGACACCCCGGCCCAGCCGCCGGCGTTCCGTGCCGGGGTGGACGTCGTCTCGCTGAACGTCACGGTGATGGATCGCGAAGGGCGCTTTGTCACCGACCTCGACCAGATCGACTTCCAGGTGTACGAAGACGGCGTCCAGCAGGAGGTCAACTTCTTCACGAGGACGCAACTGCCCATCGCGCTCGCGCTGCTCATCGACACCAGCGCGAGCATGGACGAGAAGATGACGACCGCGCAGGAGGCGGCCATCGGCTTCGCGCAGCGGCTGCGCCCCGAGGATCTCGCGGAGATCGTCGACTTCGACAGCCGCGTGAACATCCTGCAGCCGTTCACCAACGACGTCGAGCAGCTCGAGCGCGCCATCCAGCGCACCGCGGCCGGCGGCTCCACCTCGCTCTACAACGCCATCTACATCGCGTTGCGGGAGCTGGCCAAGGCCCCGCTCCGGCAGGCCGACCTGCGGCGGGAGGCGATCATCGTGCTGTCGGACGGCGAGGACACCTCGAGCCTGGTGAGCTTCGACGAGGTCCTGGAGCTCGCAAAGCGTTCGAACACCGCCATCTTCTCCATCGGCCTGCAGTCCGAGGACAGCCGCTCCCGCACCGGATTCCGCGAAGCGGACTTCGTGTTGCGCCAACTGGCGCAGGAAACCGGCGGGCGCGCGTTCTTCCCGGAGCGCATCGAGCAGTTGCCGGAGATCTACCAGCAGATTTCCGACGAGCTCTCCAGTCAGTACTCCGTCGGCTACATCTCCGCGAACCCTCTCCGGAACGGCCGCTGGCGGCGCGTTATCGTGCGGGTCGACCGCGACGCGGTATCCACGCGGACCAAGCAGGGCTACTACGCCCCGCGGGGCTGACTTGTCCATAGCCCGGGCCCCTCGATGAACGCGCCCCCTCTCGCTCTCTATCTCGTGGCGGGAGTCGCCTACGCCGTTCACTTCGGAACGCGCAGCGCTTCTTCCGGCCGCATAGCCACGGTCTCGCTGGTGTTCGGCGTGCTCGTGCACACGTTCGTCATCGGCATGCAGACGATGCAGGTCGGCCACGTACCGCTGGTCGGCACCACGGGCGCCATCTCGGCCTTCGTGTGGTTTCTCGGTCTCGCCTACCTCTACACCGAGATGACCACGGACGAGCGCGCGATGGGCATCTTCATCGTGCCGCTGATGATCTTCCTGCAGTTGATTCCGGCCATCAGCAACAGCGTGGCGACGCGGCCCCCGGTGCTCGAGAGCCGCTGGTTCGAGATTCACGTGTTCTCGCTCCTGGTGGCGTATGCCACCTTCGCGCTCGCGTGCGTCATCAGCGTCACCTACGTCCTGCTCTTCAAGGAGCTGAAGGCCAAGCACCCCGGCGTCTTCTACGCGCGCCTGCCGTCGCTGCAAGTGCTCGACACGATGAACGGGCGCGCGGTAACGTTCGGCTGGGTGTTCCTGACGCTCGGGCTGGCAGTCGGTGCGATCTGGCTGATCCAGGTGCAGCCGGGCGCGGCGGACCCGCGGGTGCAAGCGATGTCGCTCCTCGATCCGAAAATCTTCATCGTGCTGCTCTGCTGGGTGGTCTACACGTTCTCGCTGTACGCCCGCCGGTCGTTCGGCTGGGGAGGCCGCCGCGCCGCGTGGTTGTCGACGGTCGGGTTTGCGATCCTGATGCTGAACTTCGTGCCGATAGGGTACTTCGGCACCAGCAGCCACAATTTCTACTGAGGCCACAATTTCCACGGAAGAGCAATCGCGGCGCAAAACGCGGGTCACCACATGCATCTGTTCCTGCTCGGGGCGAGCCACCACAGCGCACCGGTCGAGCTGCGGGAGCGCATCGACTTCGCCCGCCGGGGCACTCCGGAGGCGTTGGCGGAAATAGTGGAGGTGGCGGGCGTCAGCGAGGCGGTGGTGCTCTCGACCTGCAACCGGGCCGAGATCTACGCGCACTCCGAGGTCCTCGAACCGGTCGGCGAGGCGCTGGCCGGCTTCATGAGTGCGTTCCACGACGTGCCCGAGCCCGAGTTGGCCCCGCACCTGTACCGTCGCCAGGGGGCGGACGCCGCGCGGCACCTGTTCCGGGTCGTGGCCGGACTCGACTCGCTGGTGGTCGGGGAGCCGCAGATTCTGGGGCAGGTCAAGGACGCGTTCGCCGTCGCCTCGGAACGCGGATTCACCGGGGCGGCGCTGAACCGGCTGTTCCACACGTCGTTCACCGTCGGCAAGCGCGTGCGGAACGAGACGGGGCTCGGAGAGGGCGCGGTGTCGGTGAGCTACGCCGCCATCTCGCTGGCGCGCAAGATCTTCGGCGAGCTGGAAGGCCGGCGGGCCCTGGTCGTCGGGGCGGGCGAGATGGCCGAGCTCACGGCCACCCACCTGCGCTCCCAGAATGTCGGTCGGATCGGCGTCGCCAATCGCAGCGCCGGCAGAGCCGCGACCCTCGCCGCCAAGGTGGACGGCGTCGCGGTGCCGTGGGGGGAGATCACCACCGAGCTGACCACCACCGATATCGTCCTGACCGCCACCGGCGCGCCCCGCTGGCTCCTGACCCGCTCGCAGGTGGCCGAGGCCATGCAGCCGCGCCGCGACCGGCCCTTGTTCATGATCGACATCGGGTTGCCGCGCGACGTCGAGCCGTCGGCCAGCGACGTCGAGCAGGTCTTCCTTTACAACATCGACGACCTGCAGTCGATCGTGCGGGAGAACCTCGCCCGCCGGCAGACGCAGGTGGACCGGGCGGAGCTGATGGTGCGCGAGGAGGTCGACGGCTTCATGCGCTGGTTGCGCTCGCGGGGCGCCGTACCCACCGTGGTGGCGCTGCGTCGACACTTCGAGCGCACGCGGCAGCAGGAGCTGGAACGGCTCAAGCCCAAGCTGGCCTCGTTGCCCGCATCCGCCCGGGCCCGCGTGGACGAGGTCACCCGGCTGCTGGTCGAAAAGCTGCTCTCGTCGCCGACCGAGCAGCTCAAGGCGGCGCCGGACGAGGAAGCGGTGGCCGCCGACGCCGACACGCTCGGCCGGCTGTTCGGACTCGGCGAGCACGCGGACGCCGCGCGGCGGCGCGCACCGCGGCATCGCGAATCGGCCGGGACCGCGGAGCGCGCGTCGGCCGTGAGAAATCGGTGAGACGGCTGCGGATCGGCACGCGCGGCAGCCCCCTCGCCCGCTGGCAGGCGGAAGCCGTGGCCGCTGCCATTGCGCGTGCCGGAGGGCCGGAGACCGAGCTGGTTCCCATCCGGACCAGCGGCGACCGGACGGTGAGCAAGCCGATCTCCAGCCTCGGCGGCAAGCGGGTGTTCGTCAAGGAGATCGAGGAGGCGCTCGTCGACGAGCGAGTCGATCTGGCGGTGCACAGCGCCAAGGACCTGCCGGCCGAGCGGCTGCCGGGCCTGAGCGTGCAGGCCGTGCTGCCACGGGAGGATCCGCGGGACGCGGTCGTCGCGCGACGGTCGCCCGCGCACGCCGCGAACGGTCCGGACGCGCTCTTCGGATCCGACCGGGCGCCGCGGGTCGGCACCGGCAGCGTACGCCGCACCGCGCAGCTCCGGCATGCCTATCCGCACCTGGACATCGCCGCGATCCGCGGCAACGTGGGCACGCGGCTGGACAAGCTGGAGGCGGGCGGCTTCGATCTGCTCGTGCTTGCCGCGGCAGGACTCGTGAGACTGGACCTTGCGGCCCGCATCACCCTCCGGCTGCCGTTCGATCTCTGCGTGCCGGCCCCTGGCCAGGGAATCGTCTGTGCCGAGTACCGCGGGAACGACGAAGCGATGCGCGAGCTGCTCGCGACCATTGCCGATCGCGACAGCTCGGCGGCCCTGGCCGCGGAACGCGCGCTCGTCACCGCCCTCGGCGCCGATTGTCAGGTGCCGCTCGGCGGCGTGACGACGGTCGCCGGAGACCGTCTCGTCCTGCGCGGTGTCGTCGCCTCGCCGGACGGCGCCAGGCTGGTGCTCCACGAATCCGAGGGTTCCACGGCCGCTCCCGCCGCCCTCGGCGCACAGGTCGCGGCGGGACTGCTGGCGGCCGGAGCCGGGCCGCTGCTGGACGCGGCGAGGAGTTCGCGGTGACGACGCGCGAGGCGCAACCGCTCGCGGGCCGGACGGTCCTGGTGACGCGCCCGAGCGCCCAGGCTCCCGAGCTGGTCGATCGGCTGGCCGTCCTCGGCGCCGAGCCGATCGCGGCGCCCGCAATCCGGATTGTTCCGCCGCGGGATACCCAACCGCTCGACGACGCGTGCGCGGCAGCAGGCTCGTTCGCGTGGATCGTGTTCACCTCGGCCAACGCGGTCGACGCCTTCATGGCACGCCTCGCAGCCGCCGGCCGCGGCGGTGCCGCGCTCGCGGGCGTTCGCATCTGCGCCATCGGCCCGGCCACCGGCGCCCGGCTCCACGAACACGGGTTGCGGGTGGATCTGGCGCCGGCGGAACACCGGGGCGAAGCGGTAAGCGCGGCCCTCCGGGCCGGAGCCGACCTGCGCGGGTCGCGCGTGCTGCTGCCGCGGGCCGACATCGCGCGGCCGGCCCTGCCGGACGCGCTCCGGGCGGCGGGGGCCGACGTAACGGAGGTGACCGCCTACCGCACGATCGCCGCGCCGGACTGGCCGGGCGCGGCCATACTCGATCTGCTCCTGCGGCGAGAGATCGACGCGGTGACGTTCACCAGCGCGTCGGCGGTTCGGAGCGCCGTGCAGTCCCTGGGCGCGAATCGGGCCGTCGACCTGCTGCGTACGACCGTCGTCGCGGCTATCGGCCCGGTCACGGCGCGGGCCGCGCGGCAGCTCGGCGTGGAAACGAAGGTCATGCCGTCGACCTACACTACGCAGGCGCTCGCACAAGCGCTCGGGGAACATTTCGCCGGACTACCAACCGCTCAGTCGGCATGAATCGGGAACCAAGCCCATGACCACCACCGCTCCTCCATCACCCGCTGCCGTTGCGCGGAAGGCGGCGTCCGGAGCATCCCTGGACCTGCGGCGCCGCCCGCGGCGCCTGCGCCGCTCGGCCGCGATCCGCGACATGGTGCGCGAGACGCGGCTCTCTCCCGACGCGTTCGTCTACCCGCTGTTCGTCTGCGAAGGCGAAGGCGTGCGCCGCGAGGTGCCGTCGATGCCCGGCGTATGCCAGTTGTCGGTCGATCGGGCGGTCGCCGAGACGTCGGCCGCGGCGCGCGACGGCGTGCGGTCGGTCCTGCTGTTCGGCCTGCCGCACAACGAGGACAAGGACGAGGTCGGCAGCCCCGCGGACGATCCGGACGCTCCGGTCCAGGCCGCGGTCCGGGCCATCAAGCAGGAGATGCCGGACATGCTGGTCGTGACCGACGTCTGCCTGTGCGAGTACACGTCGCACGGCCACTGCGGCATCGTCGACGGCGACGAGATCGTCAACGACGCCACCGTCGAGCGGCTCGCACGCACGGCCGTCTCGCACGCGGAAGCGGGCGCCGACGTGGTCGCCCCCTCGGACATGATGGACGGGCGGGTCGGCGCGATCCGCGAGGCCCTAGACGCCGCGCGCTTCGAGGACGTCGCCATCATGACCTACGCCGCGAAGTACTGCTCGGCCTACTACGGGCCGTTCCGCGACGCGGCCGACTCGACTCCCGCGTTCGGCGATCGGCGCACCCACCAGATGGACCCCGCCAACGCGGAGGAGGCGCTGCGCGAGGTGGCGCTCGATCTGGAGGAAGGCGCCGACATCGTCATGGTCAAGCCGGCGCTGCATTACCTGGACGTCATCGCACGAGTCAAGGAGGAGTTCGGCTACCCGACGGCGGCGTACCACGTCAGCGGCGAGTACGCCATGCTCAAGGCGGCCGCGCGCAACGGCTGGCTGGACGAGGAGCGGGCGATGCGCGAGGTGCTGACCTCCATCGTGCGCGCCGGGGCGGACATCGTCATCACCTACTATGCCCGCGAGGCTTCGCGGATGCTGCGCTGACGGACGCCGCAAGCCATCGGGAACACGGTCTGCCGACCCCATGCATCCGACTGTCCTTCGCTCGGCGATCTGCGCCGTGCTCGCCGCGTGCCTGACGTCCTGCGACGGCGACCCGGCCTCGCCTCCGCCGCCGGACGGAGATCTCGCCGACCGGGAGGCTCACGGCGTGGAGTGGTTCGTCGATCGGGCCGCCGACAGCGGCCTCGACTTCGTTCATTTCAACGGAATGACCGGCAGGTTCTACCAACCGGAGATGGCCGGCCCCGGCGCGGGGCTGTTCGACTACGACAACGACGGCGATCTCGACGTGTACCTGGTGCAGGGCGAGCTGCTCGGCGAGGGCGAAGCGCTCCTCCCGCCGCCCGCGGATCAGCCGCCGGGCGACCGGCTCTACCGCAACGATCTCGAGATCGCGGGTAGCGGCGAGCGCAGGCTCCGCTTCACCGACGTGACCGCCGAGTCGGGGATCGGCGTGCGCGGCTACGGCATGGGGGTCGCGGCCGGCGACTACGACAACGACGGCTGGATCGACCTCTACCTGACGCGTTTCGGCCCCAACCGGCTGCTTCGCAACCAGGGCGACGGCACCTTCGCCGACGTAACCGACCGCAGCGGCACGGGCGATCCAGCCTGGGGAGTGCCGGCGTCGTTCGTCGACTACGACCGCGACGGCCGGCTCGACCTCTTCGTCGGCAACTACCTGAGCTATACGCTGGCCGGCCATACGCAGTGCTACGACCGGGCCGGGGCGCCCGACTACTGCGCGCCGGAAACGAGCCGGCCGCACCCGGATGTCCTGTACCGCAACCGGGGGGACGGCACGTTCGAGGACGTGACCGCGACCGCCGGGCTGGGGCGCGAGTTCGGGCCGGCCCTCGGCTCGGCGACCGCCGATTTCGACGGCGACGGCTGGATCGACCTCTTCGTCGCCAACGATCAGCGCGAGAACCAGTTGTGGATGAACCAGGGTGACGGCACCTTCGCCAACCGGGCCCTCGCGGCGGGAGCGGCGCTCGGGGCGGGCGGCAACGCCAAGGCCGACATGGGGGTCGACGCCGGCGACTTCGACAACGACGGCGACGAGGACCTGTTCATCACGGAGCTGTCGGGCCAGGGCAGCACGCTGTACGTGAACGACGGCGCCGGCCTGTTCCGCGAGCGTAGCGCCCGGCTCGGCATCCGCGCGCCGAGCCTGCCGTATACCGGCTTCGGAACCGCGTGGGTCGACATCGACAACGACGGCTGGCTCGATATAGTTGCCGCGAACGGCGCCGTCGTACTGAACTTCGAGACGTTCGGGCCGGACAACCCCTTCGCCCTGGACCAGCGCAACCAGGTGTTCCGCAACCTGGGCGGCGCGGGCTTCGAGGTGGCGACGGACCGCGCCGGGGCGGTGTTCGAGCTGTCGGAGGTGAGCCGCGGGGCCGCGTTCGGCGACGTCGACAACGACGGCGACACCGACATATTGATGGCCAACGCGGCCGGGCCGGTGCGCCTGCTGCTGAACCAGGTCGGCCACCGGCGCCACTGGCTCGGCCTGCGGCTGGTCGATCCCGAGACGCGGCGCGACGCGGTGGGCGCCCGGGTCGCCGTGGTCCGCCCCGACGGAACGACGCTGTGGCGCCGGGCGCGCGCGGACGGCAGCTTCGCCTCGGCGAACGATCCCCGCGTGCTCGTCGGACTCGGCGACTCCGCCAACGTTTCGCTGGTGCGGGTACTCTGGCCGGACGGCGAGGTCGAAACATGGACGGACGTGCGGACGAATCGCTATACGACGCTGGCAAGGGGCACCGGAACGCCGTGACTGTCGCCGCCTTCCGCGGATGCCGGACCGCCAAGTCCCCGCTGGTCGCGGTGGTCATCGCCGGTCTGCTGGGCGGCGCCTGCGGACTGCAGGACGAGACCGCCTCGCCCGAGGCCGCGGCCGGCGCGGTCGACGCGGCGGTTCCGCCGCCGCTCGTCCTGCCCGACCTCTCCGGCCTGCCCGAACCGGTCCAGGCGCAGGTCCGGGACCGCCACGACGCCCTGCGGCGCGCCGACGACACGGGCGCGTCCGCCGCCGCCCGGGCCAACGCGTACGGCGAGCTGGGCCTGATCCTGATGGCGACCCGCTTCTACGATGCGGCGGAGACCGCGTTCGGTCATGCGCAGGCGCTGGCCCCGCGCCAGATGCGCTGGCCGTACTACCTGGCGCAGCTCCACCGAACCACCGGCGATCAGCCGCGGGCGGTCGAGCGCTTCGAGCGCGCCGTCGAGCTCGATCCCACCTACGTCGCGGCGCTCGTCCGGCTCGGCGAGCTCTACCTCGACGACGGCCGGGCGGAGGAAGCCGAGCCGTTGTTCGAGCAGGCGCTCGCCGTCGACCCCGCTTCCGCCCCCGCGCTGTCGGGCATCGGGCGCGCGGCGCTGGCGCAGGGCGAGACCGCACGGGCCATCGAGCACCTGGAACGTGCGCGGGCGGTCGGACCGCCGGCCTGGGACATCCACTACAACCTGGCGACGGCGTACCGCGAGGCGGGGAATCCCGAGCGGGCCGAGGAGCACCTGAGCCGGCGCGGCGGCGATCCGCCCGAGCCGCCGGACCCGCTGATGCTGGCCTACGAGAGCCTGCTGCGGAGCCCGCGCGCCTATGAGACGCGCGGCGTGGCGGCGATGCGGGACGGGCGGACGGCCGAGGCGGTGGAGATCTTCCGCGAAGGCGTGGCTCAGACGCCCGACGATGCGTCGCTGCGCCAGCAGCTCGGCTCCGCCCTCTTCGCCGGCGGCGACCGGGACGGCGCGGCCGAGCAGTTCGAGGCGGCCCTGCGCCTGGATCCGGCGCAGGCGCGCGCGCATGCCGGCCTGGCAACCCTGGCGAGCATGGGCGGCCGGCTGGAGGAGGCCATCGAGCGTTTCGCCGCGGCCGTGGAACACGACCCCGACTACCTGGAGGCACGGCTCGGGCTGGTCGACGCCTATCGCGCCGGCGGGCGAACGGAGGAAGCACTGGCCGAGCTGGACCGGGCGATCGAGATCGCCCCGGGCTTCGCGGACGTCTGGCTCGCCCGGGGGCTGATGCTCGTCCAGCTCGGCCGCTACCGGGAGGCGCGCGACCGCCTGGAAGAGGCGCGCACGGTCCATCCCCGCCACGCCGGCCTGACCGACCTGCTGGTTCGGGTCCTGGCCGCTTCCCCGGACCCCGCCGCGCGCGACGGGCGCCGGGCGCTCGCTCTCGTCGAGCCCATGCTCGGTGCGCCCCCCAACCCGACCCTCGACGAGACCGTGGCGATGGCCCTGGCCGAGGCGGGCCGCTACGCGGAGGCGGCCGAGCGCCAGCGCCGCGCGATAGCCGGGGCCGAACAGGCCGGGTACCCGGAGATGGCCCGCGTCCTCGCCGCGGCGCTCGACCGGTACGCGCGCGGCCTCCCGTCGCGTGCCCCGCTCGGCGGACCGCAACCCTGACGCCGGACTGCCAAAGGGAATCCAAATTCCTGGATCGACAACCCGGGAACCCGGACGCCGACTGTCCCGGACCGGACCTGCATACATCAAGTCCCGGGACCGGAAGTGCCTCTGGACGGGCTTCGACAGCGCAACCGGGCGCGCCCTGCCGGCGCGACGATGACGGCACGGCAATTGCTATATAATGCGCCGTCTCGCGTGCGTTAGTTCAGTTAGACGCCGGCATGCCGCCGGCATCCCCGCACGACAGAGGAGGGCAGACTCGTTATGCGACTCGTGAAATCGTTGTTCGTCGGCGCGGCCGTGGTGCTGCTGCCGGCGACCGGCTTCGCCCAGAGCGCGTTGACCGGCGAAGTCACCGACAACACGGGCGGCGTCCTGCCGGGCGTCACCGTGGAAGCTTCGAGTCCGGCGCTGATCGAGGGCTCGCGTATCGCGATCACCGACGGCACCGGCCGCTACAACATCATCGATCTGCGCCCGGGCATCTACAGCGTCACGATGACGCTGCCGGGCTTCTCGACCTTCGTACAGGAAGGCATCGAGGTCTCGGCGGCGACCAACGTCACGATCAACGGCGCGTTGTCCGTCGGCGCCCTCGAAGAGACGGTCACCGTCTCGGGCGAGGCGCCCATCGTCGACGTGCAGAGCGCGGCGCGCACGGAAGTCGTGGCGCGCGACGTCATCGACGCGCTGCCGACGCCCCGCAACACGCAGTCCATCGGCTACCTCGCGCAGGGCGTGCGGCTGACCCGGCCGGACGTCGGCGGGGCGCAGATGATGGAGCAGGTCCGCATGTCGGTGCACGGGGCCACCCCGCGGCACACCACCATGCAGGTCGACGGCATGATCGTCAACTCGCAGATGGGCGACGGCCTGATCATGAACTACAACAACCAGGCGCTGAGCCAGGAGATGGCGATGACCACCTCGGGCAACAACGCCGAGGTGGCGGCGGGCGGACTGCGCCTGAACATGATCCCGAAGGACGGCGGCAACCAGCTCAGCGGGTCGAACTACGTCGGCTTCACGCTGAACGAGAGCTGGCAGGCCGACAACTTCACCCAGAACATTCAGGATCTCGGGCTGACGTCGAACCAGGGCGTGACCAACATCCACGACATCAACCCGGCCATCGGCGGCCCGATCCTGCAGGACAAGCTGTGGTACTTCACGTCGGCGCGGGCCATCTCGGTCGACGAGCTCTTCGCGGGCGCCTTCCAGCCGACCCTGCGCACCGACGTGGGCCCGGAGGTCATCCAGGACTACTTCAAGCGCGGCGCCAAGATCACCTGCGAGGACCCGAACGCCAGCATCGGCTGCGTGGGAGACCACCCGGCCGTGGCGTCGGCCACGCGCGCCGTCGCCGAGCAGCACGTCCGCAGCGCCCTGCTGCGCCTGACGTCGCAGGTCTCGCAGCGCAACAAGGTGAGCGCGTACCTCGACCGCATCTTCAAGTGGAAGAAGCGCGAGTTCTCGTCCACCCGCGAGCCGATCCAGGCGGCCGGCTTCCGCGATCCGGGCCAGGCCAACTACCACACGTTCCAGGCCAAGTGGACGTCGACGATCAGCAGCCGCGCGCTGCTCGAGGTCGGCTACTCGCAGGTCTACGAGCGGCTGCTCATCGCCAGCCAGCCGGAGTCGGCGCTGCGCGAGGTGTTCCCGGACAACATCCCGCTGCCGAACCTGCGGGCGGAGACGCCGAGCAACCTGCGCACCTGCATCCAGACCCCCTGCTACTGGGACGCGGGCTACAACCAGACCGGTCCGTGGTTCCAGAACGCGGTCATCGGCGACCTGTCGACGGGCCTGCAGACCAACAACTACTGGGGCGACATCTGGATCACGCCGTCCGACCGGCGCTACCCGAACGCGGCGCTGTCGTACGTCACCGGCTCGCACAACTTCAAGGTGGGCGTGCAGTGGTCGTTCGGCAACGACGGCGACACCCGCAACCGGCTGGGCCACATCAACATGCGGCCGTACAACGGGTTGCCGCAGCCGTGCGACCCCGACCCGTCAGTGATTTGCGAGGACCGGCACGGAGTCGACGCGCTCAACTACCCGACGAGCTGGAACACCACGGTGCGGGCGGATCGCGGCTTCTACGTGCAGGACACCTGGACACTCGACCGGCTGACGATCAACGCCGGCGTGCGCTACGACCACTTCGAGTCGCTGATCAACACGTTCCGCACCGGCGGCATCCTGCCGGGCGGCCGCTTCATCAACGAGCGCGCGGCCCCGGAGATTCCGGCCACGCCCTACTGGAACGACATCGTGCCCCGCATCAGCGCGACCTACGATCTGTTCGGCGATGCGCGGACGGCGGTGAAGTTCTCGATGAACAAGTACATGCGGCCGTACGCGAGCGGCCACGCCGAGCGCTACTCGCCCTACCGCGAGGCGAGCGACCGGCGTCCCTGGTTCGACTGCGTCATGAAGCCGTCGGTCCACCAGACGGGCCTCGACTCCGACCCGCGGGCCGCCTGCGCGACCGCGGCCGACCTGGCCGGCCTGCCCGCGTCGCCCGAACACTATCTGAGCACGAACTACGACGGTGTCGTTCAGGACCACGAGATCGGCCTGGTGGGCAACAGCACGGTGTTCCGCGAGGGCGGCGTCGCGATTCCGGCCTCCATGGCCGACCCCAACCTGCAGCGCGAGTACAACTGGGAGTACAACGCCGGCATCCAGCACGAGCTGCTGCCGCGCGTATCGCTGAACGTCGGCTGGTACCGCCGCGTGTTCGGCGACATCGAGTCGCGGAGCAACACGTTGCTGCAGACCTGCGACTTCCAGAACGCAACGGCGGGCGTGCCGTGCGGAAGCTGGATCCCGTTCCAGGTGAACTTCGACGATCCGGGCGGCCACGTCGCCCGCCTCCGTGGACTCGGCCAGGACATCCAGGTCTCGCCGAATCTGCTGGCGTTCGATCTCGATCCGGCCTATCGCGGACTGGTCAACAACCTCGACGTCACCTCGGACATCAACCGCAACTACTACAACGGGTTCGAGGTGAGCCTGAACGCCCGCCTGCCGAACGGCGGCAACATCTTCGGCGGGTGGACCGCGAGCCAGCACATCCAGGACACCTGCGGCCTGATCGTGAACCCGAACGGCGTCAGCATCGAGGACCCGATCCGCGGGTCCGACGAGGGCATCATCCGGGGCGGCCGCTTCTGCAACCAGAGCGAGCTGGGCATGCCCTTCCGCCACGACTTCAAGCTGTTCGGCGCCTACCCGCTGCCGGCCGACTTCGAGTTCAGCGGATCGATCCAGGCCTACTCCGGCGGCGAGCGGGAGCTGACCTGGTCCGTGCCGAACGCCTACATCCCGCACGGCGCTCCGACATCGCGTCCGACGGTCCAGTTGTTCCAGCCGGGCACGAACTACCTGCCCTACTGGACGCAGGTGGACATCGCCTTGCGGCGGATCTTCCGCTTCGGCGGCATCGAGTCGTCGGTGCAGGCGGACATCTACAACCTGATGAACTCCGCCGTGGTCGTCGACGAGACCGAGGGGTACGGCGGCTCCTGGGGACGGCCGACCCGCCTGCTGCAGGGCCGCCTGCTGCGCATGGCCTTCCAGGTGAAGTGGTAGCAAGACCTTCGGCTCGCGTCTGAGCCGTTGTTTCAGGCCGGTGGGGGTCCTCCCTCACCGGCCTTTTTCTTCGGCCGGTCCGATATGCTTCTCAAGTTCGCGTACGGCCCTCTCATCGTCGGCCTGCTGATCAGGATCGCCTTCTTCCCCTGACCCTCCGGTCGCCGGAAACGACGACGTCCGCCACGCGGCGCATCAGGCCAGGCGAACGTGGTGCTCGTCGTCGACGCCGGTACGGCTGATGACGAGGTAGCGGTGGGACGCGGCGGCGAACGGGGCGACGGCGCGCGCCTTCTCCCGCAACCGCCGGACGACGCGCGGCACGTCGACGGTTCTGCCCCACTTGCACTCGACGAACGCGGCGCGTTCGCCGGCCGCGTCGACCGCGACCAGGTCGATCTCGGTACGGGAGTCCCAGTAGCGGCCGACCCGCAGCGGCTGCCAGCCGAGCAGCCGGTTTGCGTCGGCGATCAGGTGCTGGCGGCAGATCTCCTCGTAGGGCTGGCCCATGAAAGCGTCCAGGTCGGGGAACACCACCGCGTCGAGCACCTCCCGGCTCCGGCCCGCCTCCAGCGCCGACCGGTTGGGATACACGTACCGGAACCAGAAGCGCAGGAAGGAATCGGCCAGACGGTAGAGCCCCCGGCGCGAGCGTTCCGGCCGCGTCTCGGTCACCGGCGTCTCCCGGTCGACGAAGCGCAGACGCCGCAGGACGTCGAGGTACTTTCCCACGCTGGCATGGGCGATCCCGGCGTCCTGGGCGATTTCGTTCGGCCGGGTCCGCCCCGCCGCCAGCGCGTGCAGGATGGCGAAGTAGGCGCCGGGGTCGCGGAGTTCCTCGCGGACCAGGAACTCGGGCTCGGCGTAGAGCGCTCCGGCAGGTGACAGCGCCAGGGCATGCGCCGCGTCCGCGGGCGATTCGTGTCGCGCCGCCTGCTCGGCGTAGGCCGGCACGCCGCCGAAGAGGCCGTAGGCGACGGCGCATTGCTCGAACGTCCAGTCCCGGTAGAAGCCGGAGACCTGGTCGAAGGTCATCGGCTGCAGTTCGAGCTGCGCCGTGCGACGGCCGTAGAGCGGCGCCCGCGGGTTCGCGACCGCGGCGTCCATGACTGAGAAGGACGACCCAGCGAGCACCAGCTTCACCGCGCCGTCGTGGCCGTCCCAGGCATGCTGCAGCAGCGCGTCGATGCCGGGTGCGCTGCGCTGGAGATACGGCAGTTCGTCGAGGACCAGCGGAATCCTCTCGCGGCCGCAGCGCTCCAGCGCGTACTCGACGGCCTCGCTCCAGCCGGGAAACCGCGTGCGGGCCAGCAGCGGATCGTCGAACGTGCGTGCGAGCTCGCGCGTGAACAGCCGTAGCGCCTCCGAAGCGGTACTCAGGGGACACGAATAGTACGCCAGCGGCCTGGCAACGGAGAACTGTCTCAACAGCGCCGTCTTGCCCAATCTGCGCCGCCCGTAAACGACGAGCAGCTCCCGACGGTCCGACGCAGCAAGCCGACCGAGAAGGGCCAACTCGTCCGTTCGATTGACGAATCCTGACACCTCGCAAGAGTAACATGCTTACGCGTATCTTACTCATACCCATGTTGCATACCTGACTATCACCGGGCTCCTTCGGGACCCCGCGCGGGGAAGTTCTCGCTCCCCGGCCCAATACGACGCCAGCCAGGCCACCGCGGCGCGCGCGCTCGGCTTCAAGATGCTGGAAATACCCGCCCGCGCTCGACAAGAGGCTTGATCCTCCCCCTGCAGGTGCTACGCTTGGCGCAATAGCGCATCGTTCGCCCGGCGTCCGTCGTCGTCCGTACTCGTTGTTGTCGCCGTTGTCGTCGTCGCTCTCCGTCGCGCGTTGACCGTTCTGTGCAATCGCAGGCGTTCATGGCGGATAGATCGACGTTCGCAACCGCATTCCACGAGGAGGAGAGATGACAGTCGTCAAGTGCGCGCGCGGCGCGTTGGCCGTCCTCACCTGTCTGGCCCTGCTGCCCGCGGCCGCGCTCGCCCAGAGCTCGATCACGGGCGAGGTCAGCGACAACACCGGCGGAGTCCTGCCGGGCGTCACCGTGGAAGTCTCCAGCCCGGCGCTGATCGAGGGCAGCCGCGTGGCGGTCTCCGACGGCACCGGCCGCTACACCGTCATCGATCTGCGGCCCGGCACCTACAGCGTCACGATGAGCCTTCCGGGCTTCTCCACCTTCGTGCAGGAGGGCCTGGAGCTGCAGGCGAACTTCACGCTGACCGTGAACGGCGCGCTGTCGGTCGGCGCGCTCGAGGAGACCGTCACGGTCTCGGGTGAAGCGCCGGTGGTCGACGTGCAGAGCGCGGCCCGGACCGAGGTCCTGCAGCGCGACACCATCGACGCGCTGCCGACGCCGCGCAACACGCAGTCGATCGGCTACCTGGCGCAGGGGGTCCGGCTGACCATTCCCGACGTCGGCGGCGCCCAGATGATGGAGCAGGTGCAGATGGTCTCGCACGGCGCCAACTCCGACCACTCCGTGATGCAGGTCGACGGGATGATGGTCAATGCCGAGCTGGGCGACGGCCGGATCATGAACTACAACAACCAGGCGCTGAGCCAGGAGATGGCCGTCAGCACCTCGGGCAGCCCCGCGGAGGTGTCGGCAGGCGGGCTCCGGCTGAACATGATCCCCAAGGACGGCGGGAACAACTTCAGCGGATCGAACTACGTCGGCTTCACGGACGGGGGATGGCAGGCCAACAACCTGACCCCGGCCCTGAACCAGCTCGGCCTCGAGTCGACGCAGGGCGTCTCGAACATCCACGACGTCAACCCGGCCATCGGCGGCCCCATCCTACGCGACAAGCTGTGGTACTTCACGTCGGTCCGCGGCATCTCGGTCGACGAGCTGTGGCCCAACGCGTTCGTCCCGACGTTCCGGCAGGGCGCCAGCCAGGAGGAGATCGAGGACTACTTCCGCACGTTCGACAAGGACCACCCGGCCGTCGAGAGCCGCGAGGACGCCATCGTCGAGCAGTGGGTCCGCAGCGCGCTGTTCCGCCTGACGTCGCAGGTCTCCCAGCGGAACAAGGTGAGCGCCTATCTCGACCGGATCTTCAAGTTCAAGGCGCGCGAGTTCTACGGCAACACCGAGCCCATCCGGGCCTCCAGCCACCGCGATCCGAACTTCGGCAACTACCACACGTTCCAGACGAAGTGGACATCGACGATCAGCAGCCGCGCGCTGCTCGAGGTGGGCTACTCGCAGGTCTACGAGCGGCTGCGGCTCGGCTACCAGCCGAACACCCCAATCTCGGAGGGCGGCGCCGGCGTGCAGTTGGCACACGACAGGCCCGCCGATCTGATGACCTGCATCCACACGCCCTGCTACCACCCGCTGAGCTACGACCAGACCGGCGGCTGGTTCCGGGACGTCCGTTTCTACGACCGGGGCACCGGGCTCACCACCCACAACTACACCTACGACATCCTGGTCACGCCGGCCGACCGCCGCTACCCGAACGCATCGTTCTCCTACGTCACCGGCTCGCACAACTTCAAGGTCGGGATGCAGTGGTCGATGAGCAACGGCGGCGTCGGCTACGACGGCAACGGCAGCCTCCTGGCGCGGTTCAACGAGGGCGTGCCCGAGGAGGTGAGCATCTACAACCTGCCCGCGTACTACAACACCTACGTGCGGGCCGACCGGGGCATCTACGCCCAGGACACGTGGACGATCGACCGGCTCACGATCAACGCCGGCGTCCGCTTTGAGCAGTTCCAGTCGGGGAACGACACCTACCGCGCCGGCGCCGGGATCCAGGGCGGCCGGTTCATCGGCGGCCGCATGTACAACGCGCAGGACCAGAAGCCGTACTGGAACGACATCGCACCGCGGTTCAGCGTCGTCTACGACCTGTTCGGCGACGCCCGCACCGCGCTGAAGTTCTCCGTGAACCGGTTCATGAAGCCGTACACGAACGGCTTCGCGCGGCGCTATCATCCTATCTCCCTCCAGGCGGACACCCGCGACTGGTTCGACTGCGCCCTGCACCCGGGCATCCACGGCGGCGGCGCGGCCCGCTGCGCGACGGCAGCCGAGCTCGCGGCGCTCGGGATGCCGGACTACACGGGGACCAACGGCGACTTCATCGCCCAGGACCACGAGATCGGCACCGTCGGCACCAACGCCACGGTCTTCACCAGCGGCGAGCTGGCGCAGGTGGGCGTCCGTCCCGACCCGAACCTGCAGCGGGAGTACAACGTCGAGTGGACCGGCAGCATCCAGCACGAGATCGCCCCGCGCGTCTCGCTGACCGCCGCCTACTACCGGCGGGTCTTCTACAATATCGAGCACGCCGAGAACCGCGCCCTGCGGAGCTGCGACATCTCGACCGCCCAGGTCGGCGTCCTCTGCGGCGACTGGATCCCGTTCAACGTCACGTTCGACGATCCGGGCGGGCGGCTCGCGTACCTGAGCGGCATCGGCCAGTCGCCGACCCTGGCGGATACGTCGTTCCTGGCCTTCAACCAGGACCCGGCGACGCGGACCCTGAAGGACATCGTCCACGTCAACTCCGACATCAACCGGAACTACTACAACGGGCTCGAGCTGAGCCTGCAGGCGCGCCTGCCGAACGGCGGCACCCTGTTCGGCGGCTGGACGATGCACCAGCACGTGCAGGACACCTGCGGACTCACCCAGAACCCGAACGGCGTGAGCGAGCGCGACATGATCGACCGCAACCGGACGACGCTGCGCGGCGGCCGATTCTGCGATCAGAGCGCCCTCGGCATCCCGTTCCGCAACGACTTCAAGCTGTTCGGCGCCTACCCGCTGCCGGCCGACTTCGAGTTCAGCGGATCGATCCAGGCCTACTCGGGCAACGAGCGCGAGATGCGCTGGACGATCACCGACGCCTACTACCCCGGCGGAAACCTGACGGACAACCAGCCCGTGCAGATGTTCGCTCCGGGCACCAACTACTTCGGCTACTGGACGCAGGTCGACTTCGCCATCCGGCGGCTTTTCCGGGTCGGCAACTGGGAGTACTCGGCCCAGCTCGACGTCTACAACGCGCTCAACGCGAGCGCCATCATCAGCGACAACGACTCCTACGGGTCGGGCTACGCCACGCCGACGCGGCTGCTGCAGGGCCGCTTGGCGCGCGTGGCGTTCCAGGTGAAGTGGTAATCCGACCTTCGGCTCGCGGTTGAGCCGTTGTCCTCGAGCCGGTGGGGGCGCCTCTCCCGCCGGCCTTTTTTCTGCCGGCGGTTCGTCTCGGCGCGCGACCGCGGTTGCGCGACGTCACGCGAGGTGGAGGTGCCCTGGCCGCAGGCCGGCTCGCCACACGCTATGATGGGTCTGACGGTCAACGGCGATACAAGGGGACTTTGCCCACGTGGCCACGGCACAGCCAGCCTTCAAGTTTACCTACGAGGACTACCGGACCGCGCCGCCGGACAAGCGCTACGAGCTGCTGGACGGAGAGTTGCTCTTGACCCCGGCGCCGAACTTGAAGCACCAGCGGCTGCAGTTTCGCCTGGGAAGCAGGCTCGGCCGGTTCATCGAGGAACACGCCCTCGGCGAGTTCTTCTTCGCTCCCTGCGACGTGGTGCTGTCCGATACCGACGTCGTGCAGCCGGACCTGCTGTTCGTGTCCAACGAACGCAACCACCTGTTGCTCGGCGGCGACAACGTGCGGGGTGCACCCGATTTGGTGGTCGAGATCCTGTCGCCCGCCACCGCCGAGCGGGACCGCGGCTACAAGCGCGCGCTCTACGCGAAGCACGGCGTGAAAGAGTACTGGCTGGTCGATCCGGTGGCCGAGACGGTATCGATCTTGCGCCCGCGCGGCGGCGCGCTGGTGGTGGTACGCACGTTCGGCCGGGAACAAGTGTTGCGCTCGCCGCTGCTCGCCGGCTTCGAGCTCGACCTGCACGCCATCTTCTCGTCCTGACCGAACGTCACCACCATCGACAGCGCCGGAGTCGCTCCGTTCATCGGCCACCTGAAGTACCCTGTCGAGTATGGACCGTCACGCGAAAACGCTGGCGACGGTAGCCTTGGCCAGCCTTCTCGCCATCGCCTGCGGAGCCCGGCCGGCCTCGGAACCGCATGCCCTGGACGCGCCGGCGGCCGTCCCGCCGGACGGCCCCGTCACCTTCACCCGCCACGTCGCTCCGATCGTCTTCGAGCACTGCGCGCCGTGCCACCGCCCCGGCGGCTCGGGCCCGTTCACGCTGCTGAGCTACGACGACGTGGCCCGCCGCGCCCGGCAGATCGCCGAGGTCACGACGAGCCGCTTCATGCCGCCGTGGTTGCCGGAAACGGGCTTCGGCGAGTTCGTCGGCGAGCGGCGCCTGACGGAGACGCAGATCGCCACGCTGGCCGCGTGGGTCGAGTCGGACGCCGCGGAGGGTGACGCGGCGAATCTCCCGGAGCCTCCGGCCGCCACCGACGGCTGGGCGCTGGGCGAGCCTGATCTGACGGTGACCCTGCCGGCCCCGTACACCCTGCCCGCGGACGGCCCCGACGTCTTCAGGAATCTCGTCATGCCCCTGCCGGTCGACGAGACCCGCTGGGTGCAGACGGTCGAGCTGCGCCCGGGCAATCCGCGGTTCGTGCACCACGCGATCATGGCGGTCGACGACACCACGTCGTCACGGCGCCGCGAGGAAGAGGAGACCGAGCAGCCGGGGGAACCTGGATTCAGCGGCATGGAGATGGGCCTGGCGTTCATGCCGGACGGCCACCTGATGGGCTGGACCCCGGGCATGGCGCCCAACCCCGGCATCGACGGGCTCGCCTGGCGGCTCGATCCCGGCACCGACTTCGTGCTGCAGCTCCACATGCTGCCGTCCGGCCGCGCGGAGACCATCGCGCCGGTGGCCGGCTTCCACTTCGCGGACACGCCGCCGTCGGGACCGCCCCTGTATCTGATCCGGCTCGACGCCGACCATCTGCTCGACATCCCGCCGGGCGACCCCGCCTTCGTCGTCGAGGACGCGGTGGAGCTACCCATCGACGTGGAGATCCACGCCGTCTATCCCCATGCGCACTACCTGGCGAAGTCCATGGAGGGCAGGGCGATACTGCCCGACGGCACCGAGCGGTGGCTGATCCGCATCGACGACTGGGACTTCAACTGGCAGGACGTCTACCGCATGCGCGAGCCGTACCTGCTGCCGGCCGGCACCACCCTCTCGATGCGCTTCACGTACGACAACTCGGCCGACAACCCGCGCAATCCGAGCGATCCGCCGCGGCGGGTGCGGGCCGGCAACCGCTCGTCGGACGAGATGGCGCACTTGCAGCTCCAGGTGCGGCCCCGGCGCGCGGCCGACCTGGTGCTGCTGCGCGAGTCGCTCTACCGGCACGCGATCCGCCGCAACCCGGCGAATCCGTGGTCGTACTACGAGCTCGGGAACGCCCTGCTGGAACAGGACCGCCTGGATGAGGCGGCGAGTCAGTACCTGGCGGGCCTGGGCGCCGATCCGACCCACGTGCCGTCGCGCACGAGCCTGGGCGCCGTTCGCGAGCGGCAGGGACGGATCGACGAGGCGGCGGCGGAGTTCCGCACCGTGGTGGAGCTGGATCCCGGGTACGCCGACGGGCACTACAACCTAGGCAGCGTGCATCTCGCCCGGGGACGCCTGGAGGACGCGGCCCGCCATCTCCGCGAGACGGTCGCGCTGGAACCCGACCACGCCGCGGCCCACACGAACCTGGGGCACGCGCTACGCGAGCTCGGCCGGCTCGACGAGGCGGCGACTCACCACCGCGAGGCCCTGCGGCTCCGGCCCGGCTCGGCCGAGGCCCACAACAATCTCGGCAGCGTGCTGGCGGTCGGCGGGCTCCTCGACGAAGCCATCGACCAGTTCCAGCGCGCCCTGCGGATCGACCCGGGGCACGCGCAGGCCCGTCAGAACCTGGAGCTGGCCCGCGAGATTGCGGCCGAGCTGGAACGGGCCGGCCTGCGCTGAGGCGTCCCGGCGTCCGCGGGCCTTGCCCCGGCTACCGTCGCCCTTCCGGCTCCGTTTTCCACCCCGCCAGGACGCCAAGCCAGCCAGATCTCGCTGGGCGTTTGCACCTTCTACGGCGCAGACCCCTACTCGATGCGGATTGGGTCGCCCTGGTTCGCGAGATCTATCGCGAGCTCGTCCGAGCCTGCCGGGTAGTCGTTCTCCCGCAGGATGTACGCGATGATGTCGTTCAGCTCCTGGGCGCTCAACCGGCCCGGCGCGTCCTGGGGCATCGTGGCGTTGGTGAAGTCCGCCAGCTCCCAGAGTGTCGCGCCGCTCCATCCGCCCGTGAAACCCGAGCCCTTGAGTCCGGGCGCCATCTCGCCGCCGAACAGGTTCGTGGCGTGACAGGCGGCGCACTGGGCGCGGTAGGCGGCCCGGCCGCGGGTCGCCTGCTCGGCCGTGAAGACGCCGTCGTTGACGGTGCGCTCCTGCGCCGCCGCCGACGGCACTGACAGCGCCGCCGCAACGACCGTGGCCGCGAACAGGACGAGAGCGAAACGACGTGTGATCGAAACAGACATGGTGCTCAACTCCTGGCGCCCCGAAACGCCTCGCCAGCGCGGCGCTTCGGCCCATCCCCCGCTCCATGAACCTGCGCCGCGGCACTTCACTCGCTGCGTTCCGCAGCGCAGGCTCCTGGTCGCTTATTCTGTCATATTCGCCGCCTACAGAATCCCGGAAGCGAGCCGCTCAGCGTTTCTCGACCAGCACGTCGAAGTCCTGACCGACGGCCAACGCACCCGGCACCGCGTCGAACCGCTTCAGCAGGCGACGGTAGTGGAAGTACGGCCGCCAGGCCCTTACCCGCCGGTGCTGCGCGGCGATCTCGGCGTCGATCCGCGCCGCCTGGTCCTCGCGACGTTCCGGTGCGCGCCCTGCCTCACCGGCCGCGGGGCCGGCGGGAGCCGTCAGGTCCACGCGCCGCATCAGGCGCGTCCGGCTGCGCCAGCCGGGAATCGCGCCGAGCGCCCGCAGGCCGCGGCGCACCCCGATGGAGCGGACGCGCAGCACGCGGAATCCGACGTTCTCCAAGAGTCGTAGGAGCTGCGCCCGCGAGAAGAACGACAGGTGCCCCTGGCCGAGGACCGGCAACGCGTCCGGCGGCGACTCCGCCGCCGCGCGCTGCAGGGGGCGCACGTCGGCCTCCCCGTTCGGGGTGATCACGCGCAGCCGCGCGCCCGGCCGCATGATCCGCCGCGTCTGCTCGAGATGCCGGCGCGGGTGCGTGACGTGCTCCAGCAGATCCTTCTGCAGCACGTAGTCGAACGCCGCCGGCGGCAGGCCGGCCCGCTCCAGCGTGCCCTGATGCACCGTGACCCCGAACCGGTCGCGGGCGTACCAGGCGCCGAACGCCGAGACCTCGACGCCCTCGACCTCCCAGCCGCCGAGCGGGGCGAGGGCGGCCAGCAGGAAGCCGAGGGCGCTGCCGACCTCGAGGAAGCGCCCCGCCGGAGCGATCCGGCGGAGCTCGCGGGCGAGGAAGAACGCATCCCGCTCGTAGCGCTGGCGCTGGCGGGCGTACCCGGCGAAGCCGTGCGCGGAGCCCGGCGCGAAGTAGTCGCCGCCGTAGAGGGCATCGAGCGCCGCCGGCGCCAGGCGCGGCCGAACCTGCCGGACGCCGCACCCGCCGCAGCGGTGAATCCAGACCGGCCCGACGCCCGGCAGCCCGACCTCGACAAGCGGAGTCATCGCGCCAGCGGCGCCGCAGACGTCGCAGGGGTCGGCCATGACCGGGCATGATATCGTTCGCTGCCAATGCCGGCGTCCGAATCCGTTCGTCTCTTCAACCGGGCGACCCGCGTGCTCCCCGGCGGCGTCAACAGCCCCGTGCGCGCCTTCGGTGCGGTCGGCGGCCGGCCGCCGTTCATCGAGCGCGCCCGCGGCGCGCGCCTGTACGACGTCGACGGGCGGAGCTACATCGACTACGTGATGTCCTGGGGCCCGCTCATCCACGGACACGCGCCGCCCGAGCTGACCCGCGCCCTGCGCGCCGCCGCGGGCCGCGGGACCAGCTTCGGCGCCCCGACCGCACGGGAGGTCGAGCTGGGCCGGCTCGTCTGCCGGCTGGTGCCCTCCATCGAGCGCGTGCGCTTCGTCAATTCGGGCACCGAGGCGACGATGAGCGCCGTCCGCGTGGCACGGGCCGCCACGGGCCGGGACCGCATCGTGAAGTTCGCCGGCTGCTACCACGGGCACGGGGATGCGTTCCTCGTGCAGGCCGGCTCCGGCGCCACCACGCTCGGCGTGCCGACCAGCCCCGGCGTTGCACGCGCCACCGCCGCCGACACGCTTATCGCGACCTACAACGACATCGAATCGGTCGACCGGCTGTGCCGCGCGCACCGCGACACGATCGCCGCCGTCATCGTGGAGCCGATCGCCGGCAACATGGGCGTTGTGCCGCCGGCCGACGGGTTCCTCGCCGGACTCCGCGAGCTGTGCGACAAGCATGGCGCCGTGCTGATCTTCGACGAGGTGATCTCCGGATTCCGTGCCTCCAAGGGAGGCGCTCAGGCGGTGTTCGGCGTGCTCCCCGACCTCACCTGCCTCGGCAAGATCATCGGCGGCGGACTGCCGGTCGGGGCGTACGGCGGCCGGACCGATCTGATGGAGCGCGTGTCGCCGGCCGGACCCGTCTACCAGGCCGGAACGCTGTCGGGCAACCCCCTCGCCATGACGGCCGGGATCTGGGCGCTCTCGAAGCTGTCCGCGCCGCTGTACCGGAGGCTCGACAAGCTGGGAAACCGCCTGGCGTCGGGACTCCGGGAAGCCGCTCGCGAGACCGGGGTGCCCCTCACCGTCAACGCGGCCGGATCCGTGCTGACCCCGTTCTTCACCGCGGGCCCGGTGACGGACTACGCCGCGGCGACCGCCGCCGACACCGACGCCTACGCCGCCTTCTTCCGGGGCATGCTCCAGCGCGGCATCTACCCGCCGCCCTCGCAGTTCGAGGGCTGGTTCCTGTCGGACGCCCACACCGAGCGCGACGTCGATCGCACGGTCCGCGCGGCCCATCAGGCGCTCAGGCGCTAGGAGCTTGCGCCGCAGGACGCAGCGAAGCGAAGTGCTGAGGTGCGAGCGTCCTCCCCGCGTCGCGCGGGCTTGATATCATGCGAGCCGGGATGACGGACATTCGCCTGCATCGCACGACGCCCGTGCCGGTCGGCGGCCTGCAGATCGGCGGCGGCGCCCCGGTGGCGGTGCAGTCGATGACGTTGACCGATACCGCCAACGCCGAGGCGACCGCCGCGCAGTGCATCGAGCTCGCCGAGGCGGGATCCGAGCTGGTACGCGTCACCGTCAACCAGGAGGACGCGGCGCGGGCGGTGCCGGAGATCAAGCGGCGCATGCTGGACGCCGGCTGCACGGCGCCGCTCATCGGCGATTTTCACTACAACGGCCACCTGCTGCTCACCCGCCATCCGGCATGCGCGGCGGCCCTCGACAAGTACCGCATCAATCCGGGCAACGTCGGCACCGGACGCCGCCGCGACGAGCAGTTCTCGACCATTTGCGCCGTGGCCCGCGACCACGGCAAGCCGGTCCGCATCGGCGTCAACGGCGGCTCCCTGAACCAGGAGCTCGTCATGGCGAAGATGCAGGAGAACACCGACCGCGACCTCGGCCGAACCTCCGAGGAGATCATCAACGAGTGCATGGTCATCTCGGCGCTCGAGTCGACCGCGCTGGCTCTGGACAGCGGACTCGGCGAGGACCGGATCATCATCTCGGCCAAGGTATCGCGGCCCCGCGATCTGGTAGCCGTCTATCGCGCGCTGGCCGCGCAGACATCGCAGCCGCTGCACCTCGGACTGACCGAGGCGGGCATGGGGTTGAAGGGGCTGGTGTGGTCGGCCTCCGCCATGGGCATCCTGCTGAATCAGGGCATCGGCGACACGATCCGGGTCTCGTTGACGCCGCGTCCCAACGGCGACCGCCGCGAGGAAGTCTACGCCGCGTGCGAGCTGCTGCAGGCCCTCGGGCTGCGGGCCTTCGCCCCCAGCATCACCGCCTGCCCCGGCTGCGGCCGCACCACCAGCACCACGTTTCAGGAGCTGGCCGAACGGGTTCAGGGCTACGTGCGCGGCATGATGCCGGCCTGGAAGACGGAGTACGAAGGCGTCGAGGCGATGACCGTCGCCGTCATGGGCTGCGTCGTCAACGGTCCCGGCGAATCGAAGGCGGCGAACATCGGCATCAGCCTGCCGGGCACGGGCGAGGAACCGACCTGCCCGGTCTACGTGGACGGCCGGCACGCAACGACGCTGCGCGGCTCCTGCGACGAGCTCTCCGAGGCGTTTCGCCGACTGATCGACGGCTACGTCGAGGAGAAGTACGCCAGGAAACCGGTCGCGGCGCCGTAGGTGCCCGACCGGAAGCGCGGCGCGTCGGCCGGCGCGCCGCGCGGCGTCATCCGGCACCGTCCGGCCTGCGGCCACACCCTGCACGAAAGCGCCCATCCATGACGTCCGAGAGTCCCATCCGCCTGATCGCGATCGACATCGACGGCACGCTGCTCGATAGCCGCAGCGCGCTGCCCGCACGCAACCGCCGGGCCGTCCACCGGGCCATCGAGCAGGGCATCCGGGTGGCACTGGTGACCGGCCGCGCCTTTCACCACGCCCGGCCGATCGCCGAAGCCCTTGCGCCGGAGCATGCGCCGGATGCGCTTGCCCTCATCGTCAGCAACGGGGCGTTGACCAAACGGGCGGATGGAACCACCCTGGACCGCCGCCTCATACCGCGCGCAACGGCACTGGCCATCGTGACGGCGATGCGCTCCCGCCATCGAGGCGTCGCGGTCATATTCGACCGGCCCGACGCGCGGCAGTACGTCTTCGAGCGCATCGACTGGAGTCACCCCCAGCGGCACTGGTACTACCAGCGGAACCGCGCGTTCATCACCCGTGTCGAGCCGATTGACGCAGCGCTCACCGAGGATCCCGCACAGGTAGCCTTCACCGGCGGCATCGAGCAGATGCGGGCGCTGGCCGACGAGGTCCGCCGGCTCCCGGAAGCATCGGACGTCACCATCACCCTGACGGAGTACGCGGAGCGCGACTTCTCCCTGCTGGACCTGATCGCCGGGGGCTGGTCCAAGGGCGCGGCTCTGCGGGAGTACGCGCGCCGGCTGGAGCTCGACCGTTCCGCGATCATGGCGGTCGGCGACAACCTGAACGACCGCGAGATGCTGGCCTTCGCCGGCCGACCGGTGGTCATGGGCAACGCGGTGGAGCCGCTCAAGCAGCTCGGCTGGGAGATCACCGCGAACCACGACGATTGCGGCCTCGCGGACGCCATCGACCAGATCACGGGGCACGGATCGGCCGCCGAGGCTTGAGCCACCCGCGTCACGCCGCCGGCGAGTCGCCCAGCACCGCGGCCAGCGTCCGCGCCCGTCCCCACCAGATGGCGGTCACGAGGCAGCCGACCAGGATGAGACCGGTCGAGATCCCGATCCACAGACCGACGACGCCCCAGCCGATAGCGAAGCAGAGCAGATAGCCGACCGGCAGACCGATCATCCAGTGGCCGGCGAGGTTCAGGAGCATCGGGGTCCGCGTGTCGCCCAGGCCCCGGAGCGCCCCGGTGGTCACGCCCTGCAGCCCGTCGAAAACCTGGAACAGCGCGACCAGGACGATGAGGGCGAGCCCCACCTCGACCACGCCGCGATCCGTGGTGAAGATGCCGAGGATCGCGCCCGGAACGGCCAGGAACATCGCGGCGGCGGACGCCATGAAACCGGTCCCGAGCGCGATGGCGGTCCATCCGGCCGCCGACGCGCCCGCCGCATCGCGGCGGCCCACCGCGTGCCCGACGCGCACGGCGCCGGCCGACGCGATGCCGAGGGGCACCATGTAGGTCAACCCGGCCAGGTTGATGACGATCTGATGCGCCGCCAGGGTGGACGGGTCGAGCCTTCCGGCGAGCATCGTGACCGCCGCGAACGCCCCGTATTCCAGCGCCGCCTGCGTCGCGGCGGGCCAGCCCAGCTCCAGGATCCGCCGGAGGCCGGCGAGCCGGACGCCGGCAATCAGCGTCCAGGGCCGGACTCCCTGGCGCGCGACCGCGCCCGCCAGCACGATCACCATGTAGGCGCGGGAGATGCACGTCGCCCAGCCCGCGCCGTCGACGCCCAGGGCCGGCGCGCCGAGATTGCCGAAGACGAGCACCCAGTTGGCGGCGGCGTTGACGACGTTGGCGGTGACCAGGGCGACCATGATCGGCCTGACCACCGACACCGCCTGCAGGTAGCGCCGGAACGCGGCGTACAGCAGCAGCAGGGGCAGGCTCCAGGTCACGATGGCGAAATAGGGACGCACCAGCAGCAGGACGTCCGGATCGAAGCCCCAGAGGTCGAGGTGGTTCCCTGCCGTCCGGGCCAACAGACCGAGGGGCAACGTCAGAACGAGGGCCAGGAAGATCCCGTGCCGCAGCCAGCGGTCGCACTGCTTCCGGTCGCGGGCGCCGAACGCCTGCGACACGAGCGTGTCGAGGCCCAGCAGCAGGCCCATGCCCAGGACGCTGAACGCCAGAAACAGCGCGCTGCCGACGCCGACCGCGCCGATCGCCTCCGGACCGAGACGCCCGACCATGGCGATGTCGACGATCTGCATCGCCACCCAGCCGACCTCGGCTATCACCACCGGCGCCGCCAGAGAGACCGTCGGCCGCAGTTCGCGGCGCAGCGTGTCGACGAGGGGCATGTGCGTATCGACGCAGGACACCGAGAGACGGCACGGCCTCGAGGTCGGCCCCGAGACACGG
The DNA here is from genome assembly GCA_958296065.1 of Vicinamibacterales bacterium. Taxonomy (GTDB): domain Bacteria; phylum Acidobacteriota; class Vicinamibacteria; order Vicinamibacterales; family UBA8438; genus WTFV01. The sequence goes on from CATQHX010000078.1 coordinate 46,976, forward strand.
GCCTGCCGCGGGATCGACCTGCTCGGTTGCGTGCGGGATTCTACGCCGAGACGAGGCGCGTGCGGCGCCGCGCACCGATCGTCAGCGCCAGGGCATGAGCGCTTCGATCCACTGGATGCGTGTCAGGTCGTTGTAGATGACGGTGACCATCAGCATCATCAGCACCACGAAGCCGGCCAGCAGCATCCGCTCCTTGACGCGCATGCTGAAGTCGCGGCGCGCCACGCTCTCCATGCCCATGATGAAGATGTGGCCGCCGTCGAGAACCGGAATCGGCAACAGGTTGAGAATGCCGAGGTTCAGCGAGATCATCGCCATCAGGCTGAACAACTGGACCCACCCCACCTGGGCCGCGCTGCCGGACAACTGGGCGATGCCGACCGGACCGACCAGTTGCCGCGGCGACGTCTCCGCCGTCAGCAGTCCCCACAGGGTCTGGAAGATCAATCCGGACCACTCGTAGTTCCGTTCGAGGCTCATCCCGAACGCCTCGAAGAAGCCCGGCTCGACGATCCGCGTCTCGAACGGACTGACCGTCATGCCCGTCAGACCGACGTCCCCACGCAGCGCCGGCGTGACGCTGACCTGCAGCGGTTCGCCGTCGCGACGCACGGTAAGGGTCAAGGGAATGTCGGGACTGGCATTGATGCGCGCAATCAACTCGGCGCGGTCGACCGGCTCTCCATCGACCGCCTCGATGACGTCGCGAGCCCTGAGCCCGGCCCTCTCGGCCGGCTCGCCGGGCATTACCTGCACGATCTGCGGGTGCACCGCCGGCCCGACGCCGAGATCGCCCATCTCGTAGCTGGTCTGCGCATCCGGGGTGACCCGCAGCGTCCGTTCCTGCCCGTCCACGTCGCGCACCACGACCGGTATCTCGCGTTCGGCACGGGGCAGCACTTCCATGAAAAGCGCGTTCCACGTGTCGACGGCCCGGCCGGCAACGCTCACAATCCGCTCGCCGGCCGCGATCCCGGCTCGGGCGGCGGGAGAATCCTCCACCACGCGACCGATCACCGGGGGCTCGACTTCGTACGCGGGTTCCTCCGCGCCCTGGTAGAGCACGAGCCACATCACGATGACGGCGAGGACCAGATTCATCGCCGGTCCCATGATGAGCACCAGAAAGCGCTCCCACTTGGACTTCGACATGAACTCGTCGGGAGCCCCGACCCGGTTCTCCTCCCCGTGCTCTCCCGCCATCTTCACGTAGCCGCCGAGCGGTATCGCACTGACGCAGTACTCGGTATCGCCACGCGTGGCCTTGAAGATCTTCGGCCCGAACCCGAGGGAGAAGGTCAGCACGCGAACGCCGAGCCGCCGGGCCATCAGGAAATGGCCCAGCTCGTGCACGAAGACGAGCACACCGAGAACGAACAGGAATGCAAGCAGGGTAGTCACGGCTGATTCATCCGTTTTCCAGGCGCCTTCCCTGATTCTACCCGTCCGCGACGGACGACGAAAAGGAGCGCGCCCAGGCATCCAGCTCGCGGACCTCTTCCAGCCCCGACGGTTCGACCGGCGCGCGCCGTGTCGCGGCGTCGAGAGTGGTCTCGATCACGCGTGGGATGCTGCTGAAGGACAATCGGCGCTCCAGGAACGCGGCCACCGCCACTTCGTTGGCTGCGTTGAGCACCGCCGGAAAGGCCGCCCCGGCGCGCAACGCCTGGTAGGCCAGTCCGAGACACGGAAACCGGCCGGTATCGGGGGCATGAAAGTCGAGGGGGCCGCAGGTGGTCAGATCGAGCGGGGAAAGCGGCGCATGCCAGCGTTCCGGGTAGGAAAACGCGTACTGGATGGGAAGGCGCATGTCGGTCACGCCGAGCTGGGCGATGACCGAACCGTCGCGCAGCTCGACCAGCGAATGCACGACGGACTGTGGATGGACCACGACGTCGATGCGATCGGGCGACGCGTCGAAAAGCCAGCGAGCCTCGATCACCTCCAGCCCCTTGTTCATCAACGTTGCGGAATCGATGGTGATCTTGGGTCCCATCGACCACGTGGGGTGGCGCAGCGCATCCTCGGGGGTCACCGCCGCCAGCGCCGCGGCCGGCCGGTCCCGAAACGGTCCGCCCGACGCCGTGAGGATGTACCGCAGCACGTCGTCGGACCCGCGACCGTCGACGCACTGGTGAATCGCGTTGTGCTCGCTGTCGACCGGCAGAATCGCCACTCCGTGCCGCCGCGCCGCTTCGACCATCAACCCGCCGGCCATCACAAGCACTTCCTTGTTGGCCAGCGCGACGGTCTTGCCCGCCTCGATGGCGGCCAGCGTGGCGCCCAACGCCGCCGTGCCGGCCGACGCGCAGAGCACGAGCTCCACGCGCGGATGGGTGGCGACGGCGACAAGAGCGTCCTCGCCCCATCCCGACTGCGTGCCGTCGGGCAATGCGCCGGATGCCCGCACGCGGCCGAGCGCCTGCTCGTCGGCCAGCGCGACCACCGCGGGCCGCACGCGCGCGACCTGGTCGGCAAAACGATCGACGTTGCGCCCGGCGGCAAGACCGATCACCTCGAGGCGCTCGGGATGCGCGGCCACGACGGAGAGCGCACTGCGGCCGATCGAGCCCGTCGAGCCGAGAATGGCGACTCGCTTCACGGCAGTCGCGCTCCCCCGAAGATCACGACGGCGTAGTAGACGGGCGCCGCGAACAGGAACGCATCGATACGATCCAGCACCCCGCCATGACCCGGAATGAGGCCCGAGGAGTCCTTCATTCCGGCGGCTCGTTTCAGTTGCGACTCGAACAGGTCGCCCGCCATGCCGCTCACCGCGAGCGTCATCCCGAGCACCACCCGCGCGGGCAGGTCCAGGCCGGGCAGCCACCAGCCACCGACGGATCCGAACGTGACCGCGGCCGCGACCACCCCGCAGACCGCGCCCTCGACCGTCTTGCCGGGACTGACCGCGGGCGCGAGCCGCCGCCGGCCAAGCAGGCGGCCACCGTAGTACTGCGCCGTGTCGCTGGCCACCATGGTCGCGACTAGAAGCAACAGCACCTCGCGGCCTGCATCCAGTGCCAGTGCGGCAAGCGCGCCCAGCGGGAGCCCGAGGTAGAGCAGAGAGAAAGCAGCGGCCCCCGCGCTCGCCAGTGCGTCCTCTCGGCGCCCTCCAGCGAGCACCGTCACCGCGATGAGCAGACCGCCGGTCATGGCGACCACCGCGAGCGCACCCGGAGCGAGGGCGACCGCGGCTCCCGTCGCGAGCACCGCGGCCGCGCCGGGAACTCGGGCGACGGTGATCCCTGTCGATTCCGCGAGAAAGGCGTACTCCGCGAACGCGAGCAGCAGAACGCAGCCGGCCAGTACGACCGTGGCGAGCGGCGGGAGGAACCAGATTCCCCCTACGACCAGGACCGCCAGCGCAATACCGCTGAGGACTCTGGTCACGAATGACGCCCGACGGCCGCCGGCTCCTCCTCGATCCCGCCGTAGCGGCGGTCTCGCTTCTGGTAGTTGAGCACGGCTTCCAACAGGTTCCGGGCACGAAAGTCCGGCCAGTAGGTGTCGGTGACCCAGATCTCCGAGTAGGCAATCTGCCAGAGCAGAAAATTGCTGATGCGCATCTCTCCGCCGGTCCGTATCAGCAGGTCGGGGTCCGGCTGACCCGCGGTGTACAGGAGTCCGCCGAACCGTGCCTCGTCCAGTTCGTCGGGATCGACGCCGGCGCGCAGCGCACGACGGGCCGCGGCCACGATCTCCGCCCGGCCGCCGTAATTCAGCGCGATGTTGAAGACCATGCCCGTGTTGCCGCCGGTCCGCTCCTGCGCCGCATCGAGCTCCGCGCGAACGTCGCCCGCCAGCTCGGCCTCGCTGCCTATGACATTGAGGCGGATATCGTTTGCCATCAGCGTGGCGATCTCCAGGCGCAGGTAGCGTTTGAGGAGGCCCATGAGCCCCCGCACCTCCGCGGGGGGGCGCTTCCAGTTCTCCACCGAGAAGGCGTAGAGGGTCAGGACCCTGACGCCGAGGCGAGCGGAAACCTCGACCGAGTCGCGTACCGAATCGATGCCCGCGCGATGCCCTTCGACGCGGGGCAGGCGACGGCGGGCGGCCCAGCGGCCGTTGCCGTCCATGATGACAGCGATGTGCGCGGGCAAGCGCTCGAAATCCACCTGCCGCGCGAGACCGGCCTCGACGGATCCCGACGGCGCCCACGCCAGTACGTCGTGCAGGCCCATTGACCTCTATGATAATCAGTAGTCGACGGCTACCAGAAACAGCCCGTGCGGCGGTGCCGTCGGTCCCGCCCGCTCCCGCGTTCGGGACGCCATGATCGCCGGGATCGCGGACGCCTCGACCCGACCCGCTCCCACCTCGATCATCGTACCGACAATGATCCGCACCATGTGCCTGAGAAACCCGTCACCTGCGACCTCCACAGTCAACGCCGGCGAAGCAACGGCCGCACCGGCCGGAAACGCGGTGGCTCCGGGCTCGACCGCGACCGAGTGCACGGTCCGCACCGTCGACGCCACTTCCGTCCCCACGGCCTGGAACGCCGCGAAGTCGTGACGCCCCGGGAACCGGGCGGCGGCCTCGCGCATGGCGCCGACGTCGAGCGGCTCACGGATGTGCCAGGCGTAGCGGAGCGTGAAGGGGCTCGCGACGGGACCGGACGTCAGATTGTACCGATACAGCTTCTTTCGTGCCGCGTACCGGGCGTGGAAGCCGGCGGCCACCGTCTCGGCCGCGAGCAGGCGGATGTCGGCAGGCAGCTTCGCGTTGATCGCCCGGACCAGCACCTGCGTCTCGATCCGGTGTGCGAGTTGGACGCTGGCGACCTGCCCGAACGCGTGCACGCCGGCATCGGTCCTTCCCGCACCGACCACGGCCACGGGGCGTCCCTCGACCTCCGCGAGCGCGCGCTCCAGCTCGCCCTGTATCGAATGCCCGCGCGCCTGGCGTTGCCAGCCGACGTACTCGGTCCCATCGTAGGAGACGGTCAGCTTGATCGTGCGCATCGCAGCCGTCCGGCGGCAATCGTCGTCCGGCAGGAGTCCGCGCCGTTCTACGGCGTGGGCTCCCGGACGGTCGCTCCCGGCCGCGAGCCCGGCTTCACCGCCGGCACTCCACGCGCGCACAGCGGACACGAGGCCGGTTCGTGCGTGGGCCACGAGACGTCCGCCAGCGACTCGAACGGCACGTCGAAGGTGGCTCGAGACCCGCTCCGATCGATGATCGCGGCGGCGCCGACCACCTCTGCGCCTGACTCGCGCGCCACCGCGATGGTCTCGCGGGTGGAGCCACCGGTGGTGACGACGTCCTCGACGACGAGGACGCGCTCCGAGGCGGCGAGCGCGAAGCCTCGGCGCAGCATCAGGCGGCCGTCGCGCCGCTCGGCAAAAATGCCCCGGACGCCGAGCGCACGTGCCACCTCGTGTCCGATGACCACGCCGCCGAGCGCCGGAGACAGGACGAGATCGGGCGCCAGCGGACGCACCCGCGCCGCGATGGCCGCGCCGAGAGCCGCGGCCCGCACCGGATCCTGCAGCACCAGTGCGCACTGCAGGTAACCGGGACTGTGCAGGCCGGACGAGAGGCGGAAGTGCCCCTCGAGTAGTGCGCCGGCGTCCCGGAAGTGCTGAAGCAGGTCGTCCGAATGCATGGAATCGTCAGCGCCGGTCGCCGAGCCGCCAGCTTCGAACTGAATCCGGCAGGTTCGAAATGCATGTGGCGCGGCTCGTGCAGCAAGTATACGGACTCCGGCAGCGCCGCCAACACCTGTCGCACGGCTCCGTGTTCGGCCCGCGCCCCCGGCGCCCCGGGAGCTTGCGCCGCAGAACTACACTCCGTTACGCGCTACGGTGCTGACTCCCGGTGCCCCGAAACGCCCTCGCTGGCTCGGCGTTTCGGCCCATCCCACCACCCCAGGAGCTTGCGCCGCAGAACTACACTCCGTTACGTTCTACGGCGCAGACTTCAGGACCCGAAGCCATCTCCATGCCCCGCCTCTCGGTGGTCGTGATCACCAGGAACGAAGCCGCGAATATCCGCGCCGCGCTCGAATCGGTGCGCTGGGCCGACGAGCTCGTCGTGGTGGATTCCGGGAGCACCGACGAAACGGTGCGCATCGCGCGCGAGATCGCCGATCGCGTCACCGCGCACGAGTGGGAGGGCTATGGCGCGCAGAAGAATCACGCGACAGGGCTGGCGGCGCACGACTGGATCCTGTCGCTCGACGCGGATGAACGCGTTTCGCCGTCCCTGGCGCGGGAGATCGGATCGCTGCTGGACGCCGAGCCGGCCGCACGCGCGTACCGCTTTCCGCGCGTGACACGCTATCTGGGGCGCTGGATCCGTTCCACCGACTGGTACCCCGACCTGCAGTTGCGCCTGTACGACCGGCGCGCCGCCCGCTGGAACGACCGCCTGGTGCACGAGCGGGTAGTGGTCGACGGCCCCGTCGGGCGGTTGCAGGGGGAGTTGGAGCACCACGCCTACCGGGACGTGTCGCACCACGTGCGGACCATCGAGCACTACACCACGCTGGCCGCCCGGCAGATGTACCGCGAGGGCCGCCGCGCCCGATGGATCGACCTGGCAACCCGGCCGCCGGCGGCCTTCCTGCGCAACTACGTCCTTCGAGGCGGCATGCGCGATGGCGCGCCGGGGTTGATCGTCTCGCTGTTGAACGCCGGCTATGTCCTGCTGAAGTTCGTGAAGCTGTGGGAGCGGCAGCGCAGCGGCGGCGCGGACCGGCGTTGACCCGGCGAGGCGGCTGACGCTCATGTTCTCCCTCCATATCGACACGGCGCGAACATGGCGCGGCGGCCAGCACCAGGCCCTGTTGACGGTGCACGGCCTGCGCCGCCGGGGCCAGCGGGCCGCCCTCGCCGCCCAGCCGCGAGGCGAGCTGTTTCGGCGGGCTTCCGGCGACGCGGACCTGTATCCGCTCGCCCCGCGGGGTGACCTGGACCCGGTTGCCGCCTGGAGGCTCTCCCGGCTGATCCGCCGCCTGGCGCCGGACGTCATCCACGCCCACGATGCCCACGCGGTGGCCATCGCGTCGCTCTCCCGGTCGCTGGCCGGACCACGTGCGACACCTCCCCTGATCGCCTCCCGCCGGGTCGATTTCCATATCCGGAGCAATGCGTTCTCTCGCTGGAAGTATCGATGCGTCGACCGTTTCATCTGCGCCTCGGCGGCAATCCGGGACATGCTGTCCGGGGACGGCGTGCCCCCGGAGCGGGCCTCCGTGGTGCACGAAGGGATAGAGACAGGCCGCATCGAACGGGCGCCCGCCCTCGATCTCCACCGCGAGTTCGATCTTCCGGCGGGCTGCCCGATCGTCGGCAACGTCGCCGCCCTCGTGCCGCACAAGGGCCAGCGCCACCTCGTCGACGCCGCGGCCCGGGTCGTCCGCGAGGTCCCCGACGCACGGGTGCTGATAGTCGGCGCGGGTGAGCTGGAGGCAGCTCTCTCCCGTCAGATAGGACGCCTGCACCTGGCCGGGAAAGTGATACTGACCGGTTTCCGGTCCGACGTGCCGTCGGTGTTGAAGGGACTGGATCTCTTCGTCATGAGCTCGGTCACCGAGGGACTCGGCACCTCGGTGCTCGACGCGATGGCGGCCGGGCTGGCCGTCGTCGGCACGCGCGCCGGAGGTATTCCCGAGAGTGTCGTCGATGGAGGAACCGGGCTCCTCACGCCGCCGGCCGACGCGGTGGCGATGGCCCGGGCCATCGCCGATCTGCTGCAGGACGACAAGAAGCGGAAGGCGTTCGGCGCGGCGGGACGCGAGCGAGCCCGCGCCGCGTTCAATGCCGATCGAATGGTCGAAGAGACCGCGGCGGTCTACGCCGACGTGGTCGCACGGACCGGGTCAGGGCCACGCCAGCGCCGCCGCACCCGGGACCGTGTCGTTGGCGTAGACGACTCGCCCGTCGACGATCGTGGCGGCGACCGCTCCTCGTAGGCGCCAACCGTCGAACGGGGTATTCCGCGCCTTGGAACGGAAACGGTCGGCGGCGACCTCCACTTCCGTCTCCGGGGCCAGGATGGTGATGTCGGCCGCCCCGCCGGGTGCGAGCGTGCCCCCCTCCACACCCAGAATCCGCGCCGGGTTCGCTGCGTACAGCTCGACGAGCCGCGTGGTGGAGAGGACGCCACGATGGACAAGCCGGTCGAGCGACAGCGACACCGCCGTCTCCAGACCTATGATGCCGAACGGCGCCCGGTCGAACTCCACCGCCTTCTCGTCCGCATGGTGCGGCGCGTGGTCGGTGGCGATGGCGTCGATGCTGCCGTCGGCGAGCCCTTCCAGCATCGCGTCGCGATCCGCCACCGCGCGCAACGGAGGGTTCATCTTGAAGTTGGTGTCGTATTGCAGATCCTCGTCCGTCAGAATGAAGTGGTGGGGGGTCACCTCGCACGTCACCCGGATGGAGCGCTCCTTCCCCGAGCGTACCGCCCGAAGCGACTCGCCCGCGCTCATGTGGGCCACGTGGACCGGCCCGCCGGTCAGGCCGCTCAAGCTGACGTCCCGCTCCACCATGATCGACTCGGTCACTCCGGGCTGCCCCCGCAATCCCAGGGTGGTCGCCCGGTAACCCTCGTGCACCACCCCGCCGGCGGCAAGCGACGGCTCCTCGCAGTGATTGATGACCGGCATGCCGAACATCGACGCGTACTCGAGCGCCCGCCGCATCAGGAGCGCACTGGCGACCGGATGGCCATCGTCGGATATCCCGACGCAACCGGCCTCCCGGAGCGCCTTGATCTCGGTCATCCGCTCCCCTTGCGAGCCCACCGAAACCGCCCCGATCGGGTAGACCCTGGCAAGGCCGGCCTCGCTCGCCCTGCGCCCGATCTCCTCGGTAACGCCGACGTGGTCGTTGACGGGATCGGTATTGGGCATGCAGGCCGCCGCCACGAAGCCGCCCGCGACCGCCGCCGCGGCCCCGGTCGCAATCGTCTCCTTGTGCTCCTGTCCGGGCTCCCGGAAATGGACGTGCATGTCGATGAAGCCGGGACAGACGACGAACCCCGCCGGTACCTCCACGCACAACGCCCCGTCGAGCGGCAATCCGGCCCCGACCGCGGCCACGCGGCCATTCTCGATGCGGACGTCCGCCACCCCGTTGATCCCCTGCGCGGGGTCGACGACCAGTCCACCCTTGAGCACCACCGCCTGCGTCGTCATGCAGTCCCCTCGTTCGTCTCGAATCCGGCCAGCAGATAGAGCACGGCCATCCGCACGGCAACGCCGTTCGCCACCTGCTCGAGGATGACCGACACCGGGCCGTCCGCCACGTCGGAGGCGACCTCGACCCCCCGGTTCATCGGCCCCGGATGCATCACGATGACGTCGGGACGGGCCCGCCGGAGCCGTTCCGCGGTCAGCCCGAACGTGGTGAAGTACTCCCGGCGCGAGGGGAAGAAATGGCCGTGCATCCGTTCCTCCTGCACCCGCAGCAGCATCACCACGTCGGCATCGGCCACCGCGTCGTCCAGCGAGGTCGTCGCCCGCACTCCGAACCGTTCCACGCCGGGCAGCATCAGCGTCCGCGGACCGCAGACCCACACCTTCGCGCCCAGCTCGGTCAGCAGCAGGATGTTCGACCGGAGCACGCGACTGTGCAACAGGTCGCCGACGATAGCCACCTTGAGCCCCTCGAACCGCGGCTTGTGCTCGCGGATCGTGAACGCGTCGAGCAGCGCCTGGGTGGGATGCTCGTGCATCCCGTCGCCGGCGTTTATGACTCGTGCATCGCAGACGCCGGCCAGCAGATGGCACGCACCGGACGCGGAATGCCGCAGCACGACCATGTCCGGAGCCATCGCCTCCAGCGTCCGTGCCGTATCCACAAGCGTCTCCCCTTTCAGGAGACTCGACGTGCCGCCCGCGATGTTGAGCGTGTCGGCGCTCAGCCGCTTCTCGGCGATCTCGAACGACGTGCGTGTCCGCGTGCTCGGCTCCAGAAAGAGATTGACGACGGTCGCGCCCCGTAGTGTCGGCACCTTCTTGATGCGTCGGGTGCCGACCTCCTTCATCGCCTCCGCCGAATCGAGGATGAGCAGGATCTCCTCGCGGTTCAGGTCGCCGACGCTCAGCAGGTGCCTGGACCGCAGCCGCGGTGCAGGCTCCGGACGCTCGCCCTCCGCCGTCCCGGGTGCATCGAGGGCAGTGCTCAAGGCGCGCCTCCTCCCGCGGCCGGCACGGAGCCGCCCTCCTCGGCGACGTCCTCTATCGCCACCTCGTCCACGCCGTCCTCCTCGGCCAGCTTCACCTGCACGCTCTGGCGCGCCGCGGTCGGCACGTTCCTGCCGACGTAGTCGGCCTTGATCGGCAGTTCCCGGTGACCGCGGTCGACCATGACGACGAGCTGAATGCTGCGGGGGCGCCCGAAGTCGATGAGCGCGTCGAGCGCCGCCCGAATCGTACGTCCGGTGTAAAGAACGTCGTCGACCAGCAGAATGCGTCGATCGTCTATCGAGAAGGGGATCTCGGTCCGCCGCAGCACCGGTTGGGGCCCGACCGCCTGCCGCATCAAGTCGTCGCGGTACAGCGTGATATCGAGAGAGCCGGTAGGCACGTCCCGTCCCGTGATCTCGAACAGGCTGCGCGCGAGCCGTTGCGCCAGAGGGACGCCCCGGCGCCGGATGCCGACCAGGGCCACGCCGCCGACACCCCTGTTGCGTTCCACGATCTCGTGCGCAATCCGCACGAGTGCGCGGCGGATCCCTTCCGCCTCCATCACCCGAGGCATGGCCTGATTACGATCCCCGGCATGACGGGACCAGCGGCTCGAAATGCCGTTTGCGGAAGACGAGAAACGTGCGGGCGCGCGGTATGAACGGTCAGCACCTCTTTGCGACCTCACGGGGACGCGCTTAAAGAGTTGGAACATCGTAGCCCGCCCCGTGCAGGGTGCGCAAGACGCACGTCGGCCGGAGTGGCTCGGGTATACTCGGCCCGTGGCCGGTCCGGTCGACGTCGACGCCCGCATCGCGGCAAACCACCGTCTTTCCGACGCCTACAACATCCTCGAGCTGGACGCTCCGGAGATTGCCCTCCGGACCCGGCCGGGACAGTTCGTGATGGTAAAGCGAGCCCTCGGACGCGAGCCTCTGCTCCGCCGTCCGTTTTCGGTCTTCGAGGTCCTGCGCGACGCCGATGGCGCCCCGACCGGCCTGTCGCTGCTCAGCAAGCAGGTGGGCTCGGTCACCCGCGACCTCTTCAGGGCTCAACCGGGAGAACGGCTCCGCTGTCTGGGGCCGCTCGGCGTACCGTTCTCGGTCGTGGATCCGCCGACCCGCGCCTGGATGGTGGCCGGCGGCGTCGGGTTGGCCCCGTTCGCCACGCTGGCCGAGGCGCTCCATGCGCGCGGTGTGGACACCACGCTGTTCTACGGAGGACGATCGAGCAACGACCTGTATCGAATCCCGTTCTTCGAGCGCCTCGGGGTTCGAGTCGTGCTGACCACCGAAGACGGGACGCGGGGCGAATCGGGACGGGTGACGGCGCCGCTGGCGCGGGAGCTGGCCTCCGCGGCCGGCCAGCCGCTGATGCTGTACGCGTGCGGTCCGACCCCCATGATGCGTGCCGTGGCGGAGCTGTCCGCGCGCGCGGGTCAACCGGTCCAGGTCTCCCTGGAGCCGGTCATGGGCTGCGGACTCGGCGGTTGCTACAGTTGCGTGGTGCGGGTCCTCGACGGCAGCGCCCGGTTCGTCCGGAGCTGCCTCGAAGGACCGGTTTTCGAGGGAAACCGCGTCTCGTGGGCCGACCTGACCTGAGCGTCGAGATCGCCGGCCTGCGATTGGCCAATCCGCTCATTGCCGCCAGCGGCTGCTTCGGCTACGGCATCGAGTACGCCGATCTGGTCGACCTGTCGGAGCTCGGCGCCATCGCGGTCAAGGGACTCTTCCTCGAGGCCCGCGATGGACATGCCCCGCCGCGTATCGTGGAGACGCCGAGCGGCATGCTCAACGCAATCGGGCTGCAGGGCATCGGCGTGCGGGCCTTCGTGGCAGAGAAGCTGCCCGACCTTCGGACCCGCCGCGCCGTCGTGGTCGTCAACATCTGCGGCTCGACGGTCGAGGAATACGCCGAGATCGCCCGGATTCTCTCCGACGCGGACGGCGTAGCCGCCATCGAGATCAACATCTCGTGCCCCAACATAGACGAGGGGGGCCATACGTTCGGCTGCAGCCTGACCGGCGTGCGCGACGTCGTTCAGGCGGTACGGGCGGCCACGACGCTGCCGATCTTTCCCAAGCTGACGCCGAACGTCACCGACGTCGCCGCGACCGCGGTCGCCGCCGAGGACGCCGGCGCCGATGCCGTGTCGCTGGTCAACACGTTTCTCGCGATGGCCATCGACGTGGAGACGCGGCGCCCGCGGCTGTCCAACGTCGTGGGCGGCCTCAGCGGCCCGGCCATCCGTCCCATCGCCGTTCGCATGGTGTACGAATGCAGCAACGCGGTGCGCATTCCGATCATCGGAATGGGAGGCATCGCATCCGCACGCGATGCGCTGGAGTTCCTGATCGCAGGCGCCAGCGCCGTGCAGGTAGGGACCGCCAACTTCGAGGACCCGGGCATCTGGCCGAAGCTGCGGGAGGGCTTGACCGACTACCTGGAACGCCACGGGCACGCCGCCGTCGGCGACATCGTCGGAACGGTCGATCTGTCGGCGCGAGAGAATGCGTGGGTCAGCTCATAGCGCATAGGCACGATGATCAAGCTGACGCTCTACACACGGCCGGGCTGCCACCTGTGCGACACGCTGAAAGGGGTCGTCGACGACGTCGCGCGGCAGGAGCGGATCACGCTCCGCGAGATCGACATCTCCGGCGACGTCGGACTCGAGCACCGCTTCGGAGCCGAGATCCCGGTGCTGGTTAGCGGAGAGCAGGTGGTCGCGCGGGTCAGGACGAACCGCGCCGCCCTCCTGGAATCCCTGCGGCAGGTGAAGGAGCGGACGAGGACTCACGAGTAAAGGCTCGCCGTGAGGATGGGGGCGCGTGGATTCGCCCACGCGCCCCCCAGCCGACTTGACGAGGCTCGGCCCGCGGTGCCTACTTCTCGACGACTACGAAGTGCCCGCGCCGGTTCCGCGACCAGCAGCCTTCGTGATCCTCCACGCAGAAGGGCGATTCCTCACCACGGCTCACCGTGATGATGCGACTGGCGTCGATCCCCAGCGAGACCAGGTAGTCGCGGACCGCGGCAGCCCGCGAATCGCCGAGCGCCAGGTTGTACTCGTTGGTGCCCCGCTCGTCGCAGTGCCCTTCCACGCGCACCCGCGTTGACGTCCAGCGACGCATCCACACGGCGTTCTGCTGAAGGGTACTCTGGCCTTCCGGCAGCAACTCCGCCTCGTCGTAGTTGAAGAACACCGGCAGCAAAGGCGCGGTTGCATTCAACTCGTCCAGCGTCATTTGCATGAACAGCTCTTCCTCGGTCGGAGGAGGAGGAGGCGGCGGAGGAGGCGGCGGTGGAGGCGGTGGTGGAGGCGGCGGTGGCTCCGGTGCCGGCGGAGGCGGCGGAGGCGGTTCAGGCGGTGGGTTACCGCCGCAAGCCACGACCCCAAGAGCCATGACCGCAGCCAGGAAAAGGACAAAGAGGCGTCGCCACGCTGGTTTCATAATGCGGCTCTCCACATTTAAGCAGTACTCAGCTCGGGCGCGTCGTTCGGACGGCCACGATTGCATCGGCCATGTCAGAGGCCGAGCTTACAGATTCTGGTCAAACCCTGTCAATGGAAAGGTTTAGCCTCCTCTTCATCGTCGTCCTGCAACCAGGCGGCCCGATCTTCCGGCAAGTCGGGGGCAAGATCGAGCACAACAGGTGCAAGGCCGGCGACCACGAGGTTGGATCCGCATGCCGGGCAGCTCAACTCGTCGCCGCGCTCGACATCGAACTCGTCGACATCGATCTCGTCATTGCACGCCGGACAATAGGCCATGACCGATATTCGCCGGATTATAGCGATAGCGGTGGCACGCCGCAATGGTCCGATATTCCGTCGCGCGCTCTGTCCGCGGGCAGCCACCAACCGATAGATCCAGGGATGGCCGCATCCGCCACGGCGCCGAAGACGGTTGTGGTAGCCGACGACACCGCTGACATCCGCGACCGCTTCGCGGCGGCGCTCGAGGACGCGGGCCACACGACGATCGGCGTCGGAAGCGCCGCGGAGCTGATCGCGTTTCTCCGTGAGCAGCCGAAGACGATCGATCTGCTCGTACTGAACCTGCGGCTCGTACCGCCTCCGGCGGTCGACCTGATCCGGGCCATCCGCGAGTGCGGCGCCTGCCGGCTGCCCATTCTGGTGATGAGCGGTTCCATCTCGAACGCGCAGGAAATTCGGCAACTCGCCGGTCTGGGCGTCGCCGGGTACGTCAACGAGCACAGCGGAGCGGCACACATCGTTCCCCTGCTGGCCCCGCACCTCTTCCCCGACAGCTTCGACCGACGGCTGAGCCCCCGGGTGGCACTCGGCATTCCGGTCGCCTGCCGATTCGACGGTACAATTGTCGCCGCGCGCATCTTCGATCTCGGCAAAGGGGGTCTGGGCATCTGGACGACGAACCCGCTCCCGCCCGGAACGGCGGTAGACGTGAGATTCCGACTGCCGGCGACGCAGCGCGACATCGAGGTGCGCTCCCGCGTGGTCTGGAGCGACCGGCGCCGGGGCATGGGTCTGCGCTTCGAACGGGTAGACTCCGCGGATCAGGCGACCATAGACGACTTCGTCGACCGGAACGCCTCGGGGAACGAGGCGCGCTAGGAGTCCGCGCCGTAGAACGGCGTAGACTTCTGGTCGGGCCCGGTTGGGCGGCAAGTGGAACCGCAGGCGACGATTGTCGGGCCAGGAGCGGTTCCCATGGTCGACGGTTGACACTTTTTCGACCTCCTGATTACCATTTTTTTGTCGATGAACCGTTGAGATCCATCTGACCGCGTTACGGCTACCACAAGCGCCCGGGGACATCCCTCCCGGGGAGCCCGACTCAGGAGTTGCAGCAGTGATTGAAGTGCAGCATGTCACGAAGCGGTACGGCCCGGTGGCTGCTGTCAGCGACGTGAGCTTCCGGGTGGAAGCGGGGCAGATCCTCGGCTTCCTCGGCCCCAACGGCGCCGGGAAAACGACCACGATGCGCGTGCTGACCGGCTACCTGCCGCCGACCGAGGGCACGGCCACGGTCGCGGGGTTCGACGTGCTCAAGGATCCGATCGAAGTCAAGCGGCGCACCGGCTATCTGCCGGAAACGCCGCCGCTCTATCCCGACATGACGGTCCGGGAGTACCTGACCTTCGTCGCCCGCATCAACGGCCTCTCGGCGGCGGAGCGCGGCAACCGCCTCGACCAGGTCATGGAGCGCACCAGCGTCGGCGACGTGGCCGACCGCCACTGCGGCAAGCTCTCCAAGGGCTACCGCCAGCGTGTGGGTCTGGCCCAGGCGATCCTGCACAACCCGGACGTGCTGATTCTGGACGAGCCGACCGCGGGTCTCGATCCGAAGCAGATCATCGAGACCCGCGAGCTGATCAAGGAGCTGGCGGGCGATCACACCATCATCCTGAGCACGCACATCCTGCCGGAGGTGGCCCAGACGTGCGAGCGGGTGGTGATCATCAACAAGGGCCGCGTCGTCGCCGAGGACTCGCCGGACAACCTGACGGGACGTCTCCACGGGGCGGTCACCGTGCAGTTGCAGGTCGACACGGGAGGCGCCGATCCGACCGCCGCGCTGCATGCGGTTCCCGGGGTCGCCGCTGTCAGCGTGGGCGAGCCCGGCGACGAAGGTCGCACCATCGAGATCCAGAGTGCCCAGGACGTGGACATCCGACGGGATCTGGCGAACGCGGTAGTCTCCAATGGCTGGGGCCTGCTGGAAATGCGCCGGGCGCGGCTGAGTCTGGAAGAGATCTTCCTGCAGTTGACGACCGCGGAAGAACCGGCCGGGGACGGAGAGAACGCCGCGGACGAAGAGAACGCCGCGGACGAAGACCTCGACGAACCGGCCGCGGCAACGGAGAGCGCCGATGAATAACATCCTCGCGATCGCCCACCGGGAGTTGCGCTCCTACTTCGTCTCGCCGATCGCCTACGTCGTGGTCGGCCTGTTCGCACTGCTCTACGGCTACTTCTACATCGCCAGTCTCGCCTTCATGGTGCAGTTCAGCGCGCAGGCCGGCATGTTCGGCGGCGGACCGCAGACCGTCAACGTCAACGAGTTCATGATCCGGCCGCTCCTGTCGAACACCGCGATCATCCTGCTGTTCATCCTGCCGTTCCTCACCGCGCGCGCCTACGCCGAGGAGAAGCGCTCGGGCACCATCGAGCTGCTGCTGACGTCGCCGCTCAGCGACCTGGAGATCATTCTCGGCAAGTTCCTCGGGGCGCTCGCCCTCTTCCTGCTGATGCTGGCGGTGACCGCCGTACACATGGGCATTCTGTTCTGGTACGGCGATCCGGAGCTCGGCTCGATCCTGACCGGGTACCTCGGGCTGGCGCTGATGGGCGGCTCCTTCATCGCCCTCGGTTTGCTGGTGTCGAGCGCCACGCGCAACCAGGTGGTGGCGGGCGTCGGCACGTTCTCGCTGCTGTTGCTGTTCTGGGTACTGAGCTGGATGTCCGACTCCGCCGGACCGACGGCGGGGGCGATCCTCTCGTACCTGTCGATCCTGGAGCACTTCGACGACTTCTCGAAGGGGGTCGTCGACACCGCACACGTGGCCTATTACCTCAGCTTCATCGCCTTCGGCCTGTTCCTGACGGCCAAGTCGGTCGACAGCGAAAGGTGGCGGGGGTAGGAATGACGAACAGGGTCTTGCAGGGGCTCGGATGGACCGGGGTCGCGGTGGTGTTCGCGGCGCTCCTGATCCGCTTCACGCTCCCGGATCAGCAGGAGCTCTGGTGGTGGCTGGCCGTCGCCGGCCTGGCGATGGTCGCCGCGCACACGTTGTACCAGTGGCGCGACATCCTCGCCTTCTTCAGCCGGCGGCAAGCACGCGAGGGCGTGATGGCAACGTCCGGGGTGGTGCTGGCGCTCGGCATCCTCGTTGCCGCCAACTACATACTGTCGCGCCAGAACGTCCGGTGGGACCTGACCGCGGCGCAGCAGTACTCGTTGTCGGACCAGACACGACGGGTGCTCGAGGGACTCGAAGCGCCCATCTCGGTGCTCGTCTTCGCCCGGGAAGCGGAGTTCCCGGGCTACCGCGACCGTCTCGACGAGTACTCCTACGTCTCGTCGCAGGTGACCGTCGAGTACATCGACGTGGATCGAAGTCCGGTCCGCGCACGGCAATACGAGGTGCAGGCGTACGGCACCATCGTCTTCGAGTACGAGGGCCGCGTCGAACGCACCACGTCCAACAGCGAGCAGGAGCTGACGAACGCCCTGATCAAGGCGGTCGAGGGCGAGGAGCGCTCCGTCTACTTCGTGCAGGGCCACGGCGAGCGCGATCCGGAGGGAGAGGATCGTGACGGCTACGGCGCCGTGAGCGACGCCCTCGGGCGGGACAATTTCCGCGTCGAGACCGTTGTCCTCGCACAGACCGGGGCAGTGCCGGCGGACGCCACCGTGCTGGTGGTGGCGGGCCCGTCGACCGACCTGCTGCCGACCGAGACCGACCTGCTGCGCGACTACCTGGAGGGCGGGGGCAAGCTGCTGCTCATGCTCGACCCGCCGGACACGGACGACGATCCGCTGCAGCCGAACCTCGTCGCGCTGGCGGGCGAATGGGGCATCGAGCTGGGCACGGACGTGGTCGTCGACGCCAGCGGCGTCGGCCAGTTGCTCGGAACGGACGCCTCCGTGCCGGTCGCGGCAACCTACCCCCCACACGCCATCACCGACGATTTCAATCTGCTGACAGCCTTTCCCCTCACCCGCTCCGTCCGTCCGGTGGCGGGCGGCGCATCCGGGCGGATCGGCGAGGTCGTCGTCGAGACCGGCGCCCGGAGCTGGGCGGAGGCCGACATGAGCCAGCTCGCGGCCGGCGAGGTCACCCTGGACGAGGATGCGGGAGATGTGCCCGGGCCGGTGCCCATCGCGGCCGTGGTGTCGCAGGTCATCGACGAGCCCGAGCCGGCGGAGGAGGGCCGGAACGCCGAAGCGGACCCGGACGGTGCGGACGAGACCGCCATGGACGAAGGGAACGGGGACGACGACGAGCCTCGGCAGGCGCGCCTGGCCGTGTTCGGCGATTCGGACTTCGCCTCGAACAGCGCGGTAGGGATTCAGGGCAACCGCGATCTGGCCCTGAACACCCTCAACTGGCTCGCGCAGCAGGAGAACCTCATCGCGATCCGGCCGCGCGAGCCCGAGGACCGGCGCATAACTCTCACCGCCGACCAGCAGGCGCGCGTCTACTGGCTGTCCCTGGTGCTCCTGCCGGGCTTCATAGCGGGCGCGGGCGTCTACACCTGGTGGAACCGGCGAGGTTAACGCCCATGCGACGCCTGCGCTCGACGCTCCTGCTCCTCGTGCTCTTCCTGGCCATCGGCGGCTACGCCTGGTTCGTCGAGCGCGAACGGCCGCCGGCTTCGGAAGCAGACGTCAACGAAGAGGCGTTCGACGTCGCGGCCGGCCGGATCACCGACCTCACGGTGAACGCGGAGAACGGCGACGTCACGGTGTTGACCCGCACCGAGAACGAGATCGACTGGATGGTCACCGCCCCGGTCGGGACCGAGGCGGACGACAACGCGGCGACGGCCATCGCGACCACTCTGGCCGCGCTCGAGATCCGCCGCGTGGTCGAAGAGGAGGAGGCGGATCTGGCGCCGTTCGGACTGGCCGAGCCGACGGTGAGCGTCACGTTCGCCACTCCCGACGGCGAACCGGCGACCTTGTCCGTCGGCGACGAGACGCCCACCGGCGGGGAGCACTACGCCGCCGTCGGCAGCCGCGTGATCCTGGTCGCGGACTTCGTCGAGTCGACGCTGAACCGCACCACGTTCGAGCTGCGCGACCGGTCGATCCTGGAGTTCACCGGCCCGGACGTCGGCAGCCTCACCGTCCGGCAGGGCGACGACATGCTCCGCTTCACGAAGACGGACAGTGAATGGCGGATTGTGGAGCCTCTGGCGAGCCGGGCGGACTTCGGGCTGGTGGAAGCGATGGTCGGGCGCATCGGCTCGGGCGAAATGGTTTCCATCGAATCGGAGGAGGCGGCGGCCGACGTGCTGGGGCCTTTCGGCCTCGCTGCCCCCCGCCTCACCGCAACGGTCGAGGTCGCCGGCGAGAGCCATACCCTGCTGGTCGGCGACGAGAACCCGGAGACCACCGTCTACGCGCGCGACGCCGCGCGCGACCTGGTCTTCACCATCGATGCCGCGCTGGTCGACGACCTCGCGCGCGGGGCCGACACCTATCGCGAGAAGGACCTGTTCGACTTCCGTCCATTCAACGCCACCGCACTCACCGTCGTCCGCGACGACCGGACGATCCGGTTCGCGAAAGGACCGGCGGAGGAGGACGAGGATACGGAGGACGGCGCTCCGGCAGGGGAGGAGGTCTGGCGGCGAATCGACCCGGCGCCGGCCGATGTCGATCGGCCGCAGATGGACGCCCTGCTGCGGGCGCTGTCGGAGCTGCGCGCGGATTCCTTTGTCGAGAATCGCCGGGAGACCGGCCTCGACGAGCCACTGGCCGCCGTCACCGCGACGTTCGGCGACGACGACGAGGAAGAGCGCGTGCTCATCGGTCGTTCCGGGGACGGCGCCTCCTACGGCCTGCACGGCGACGAGCCGGGCGCCGCCGTCCTCGACACGGACGCGGTCGACGCTGCCCTGGAAGCGCTCGATGCGCTCGACCCGGACGCCGTGGCGGACTGACCGCCGCGTACGCCTGATCGCAATCGAACGATTCCCCGCGGTAGGTCCGCCCCGACCGCATTGTTCCGGCACCTTCGAGCCGATAGATCACTACGAAGCATGCTTGAGGTGCGTCCGTGGGCCCTTCGTATCGGAACGGTGCTGGCCGCCGTCACGCTCAGCGGGTGTTTGGCGCGCGCCGGCACACCGGTTTCCTTTCCGGGCGCCACCGCTCCCGCCGACGCCGGCGGTCGCCCGGTCGAGACGGCGCCGGCGGTCGTCCCCGCGGAACGCCCGGTCGAGACGGCGCCGGCGGTCGTCCCCGCGGAACGCCCGGTCGAGTCGGCGCCGACGGTCAGTCCCGCGGAACGCCCGGTCGATTCCGCTTCCGCAGGGAACGCCACCCGGCGCGTACCGCCTCCCCTCCCGGCCAGGGATCGTCCGCGCGCGCCCGAGGTCCGCGAGCCGGCTCCTGCCCGGGCCATGGATCGCCGGGGCGCCCCACGCCTGACCCGGAGTCTCGATCGGCTGTTCAGCGCGAGCGGGATCGGGCCGGCCATCTGGGGCATGGAAGTCCGCGTGCTCGGCCGGAACGAGCGCCTCTACGCCCGCAATCCCGACGTGCTGCTGACGCCCGCGTCGACGATGAAGCTCGTCACCCTGGCCGCCGCCGCGGAGCGGCTCGGCTGGGACGACCGCTTCGAGACCTCGCTGCTCAGCGCCGCCCCGCTCCGGGACGGCACGCTGCATGGCGATCTGGTGGTGCGCGGAGTCGGCGATCCGACAATCAACGCACGCGGGTCCCACGATACCTTTCTGCTCTGGGCGGACGAATTGCGGACGCTGGGCGTGCGGCGCATCGCCGGACGGATCATCGGCGACGACGACATTCTGGACGATGGCGCCCTCGAAACGTCCGGCTTCGGAAGCGGATGGGCCTGGGACGACCTGTCGCGCGGGTTTGCGGCGCCGGCAGGAGCGCTGCAGCACCGGGAGAACCTCGTCGAAGTGGTGGTGGAACCGGGCCGCGTCGGCGGCCCGGCGCACGCGCGTTTCCGTCACCCTGGATCGGGCCTTACCCTGCGCAACGAGGTGGTGACCGCTCGCGCCGACCAGAAGGCCGGTATCCGGCTCCGGCGGCTACCCGGGCAATCATCGCTGGTCGTCCGCGGCCGGATCCCGGAGGGCGCTTCCCCCCTGGTGCACGTCGCCGCGGTGGGGAACCCGACCCTCTTCTTCGTGCGGGCGTTCAAGGAAGCGCTCGCCGAGCACGGCATCGCCGTAAGCGGCGAGGCCGTCGACATCGACCTGCTGGCGCCGCGGGACAAGGCGACCGCACTCCTCGGCTTGCGTCCACTCGTCCTGCACCGATCGGAGCCGCTCTCGGAGATCGGCGTCGACATGCTCAAGCAGAGCAAGAACCTCTATGCGGAGTCTCTGGTGCGCCATCTCGGTGTCTCTGCCGGCGCTGGCGCGCACGCCGGCCGCTCGGTGGTGGGCGAGGTGCTGGCCGGCTGGGGCGTCGACGGACGCGGGGCGGTGATCGCCGACGGATCGGGTCTGTCGCGTTATACCTACCTGACCGCCGGCACTCTCGTCGAGGTCCTCGCGCGCCTGTACCGGGATCCGGACCACCGCCCGCGGATCATGACCGCGTTGCCGGTCGCCGGCCGTGACGGGACGCTGCGCCGGCGGCTGGTCGGCACCGCCGCCGAGGGCGTTGCCCGCGCCAAGACAGGCTCGATGGGCCGCGTGCGAGCGCTTGCCGGCTACGTCGAGACGGCCGACGGCGAATCGCTGGCGTTCGCGGTTCTCGCCAACAACTTCAGCGCACCGGCCGCCGAGGTAACCCGCGTGATCGATGAGGCGGTCGCCACTCTCGCGTCGTTCTCGCGCCGATAGGGCCCTGCGCGAGAGGCATGCGCGTTCGCAGCCGAAGCAGCTTCACCGGGCGTGCAGCGGATCGACGACGTCCGCCTCGGCGAATCCCCGGGCCCGCAGGCGGCAACTGTCGCACCGGCGGCAGGGGGCGCCGGCCGGCGTGGGGTCGTAGCAACTGTGGGTCAGCCCGTAGTCGAGCCCGAGGGAGAGCCCACGGCGGACGATGTCGGCCTTCGTCATGTCGAGCAGCGGGGCATGAATCCGGAAGCGGACACCCTCGACGCCCGCCTTCGTCGCCAGGGCCGCGAGCCGCTCGAAGGCCGCGATGTACTCCGGACGACAGTCCGGATAGCCGGAGTAGTCGAGTGCGTTGACCCCGATGACGAGGGCGCCGGCTCCGAGCACCTCGGCCCAGGCCAGAGCGAGCGACAGCAGGACGGTATTGCGGGCCGGCACGTAGGTCGACGGAATCTCTTCCTCGTCGAGCACCCGGTCCTTGGGCACTGCGGCGGCTCCGGTCAGCGCCGACCCACCCAGAGCGGCGAGGTCGACCGACAGCTCCCGGTGGCGCTCGACGCCCAGCGCGGCGGCGACCCGCCGCGCCGCATCCAGCTCCTGAGCGTGGACCTGACCGTAGCGCACGGTCAGCGCAAAGAGCCCGTACCCCTGAGATCGGGCGATGGCGGCGGCCGTGTAGGAATCGAGGCCCCCGCTCAGGAGGACGACGGCGCGCTTGGCTGGCGACAATGGTTCATCCGTCGGACGGGTTGAGAGAGAACGGCGTGAACGAGGTCTCGCGATCGTACACGTCGACCTCCTCGGCGGCCTTCAGCCGTCTCACTACCAGGTAGGTCAGCGGCGTGGCGACCACCTCATAGAAGACCTTGAACAGATAAGCGGACCACACGGTCGTGAAGAGCACGGAGGCGGGCAGCACGCCGCCGAACGCGGTGACCGTGAAGAGCACCGTGTCCACCCCCTGCCCCACCACCGTCGAACCTATCGTCCTGGCCCACAAGTGCTCGCCGTCGGTGGCCACCTTCAGCTTCGCCAGAACGAAGGAGTTGGCGAATTCGCCGGCCCAATAGCCGAGGATGGACGCGGCGACGACGCGCGGCACAAGGCCGAGCGCCGCCGCGAAGGCCGCCTGCAGCTCCCAGCCGGGCGCTGGCGGCAGGGCGACCACGAGAGTGAGAAACGCCGCCATCAGCACGTTCGCGCCGAACCCCACCCAGATGATCTGCCGCGTTCTGGCATAGCCGTAGACCTCGGTCAGGACGTCGCCGAACACGTAGGTGACGGGAAACAGCAGAATGCCGCCCGGGAAAACGAACGGGCCCAGCAGGATCAGCTTCTGGGCGGCGATATTGGAGATCAGGAGCGTCGCCACGAACGCGGACCCGACGAATGCGAAGTACCGATGCCCCGGAGGAGCGCCGCGCCCAGCCATGATGTTCGTCAGGACTGCTAGTGGCCCTGCGACCGGCAGTATCCGCAGCCGATGCACTCGACGGACGGCTCTATCACGCAACGGCCATCCGGTGGATCGGGCGGAAACACGGCTCGGGCAAAGCGGGCATGGGAAGGATCGCCCGGCGCAGGAGCCGCAATCGACCGCGGGCCGCCTGCCGCCGGCGCGGACCGGCGTGCTTCCAGGTGACCGCGAATGGCCGCATCGACGGCGGCCCGCACGTCCGACCCCTTCACGGTTGCCTCCCGTGGGACCCGACATCCGACCGCGCGGTCAACGGTCCGCCATCGAGACCGTCGACGCGGTCGACGCGGTCGACGATACCCACTATGGCGGTGTCCGCGGGCGCGGCGGGCCGGCGAATGGCCGCGACGGCAGCACGCCCCTCCTGAACCACCAGCACACGTTCACCCACGCCTGCCTGCGCCGCGTCCACGGCAAGCAGCGGCACACCCTTCGCTACGCCGTCGGCGTCGAGCGGCTGCACGATCAAGAGCTTTGCTCCGAGCAGCTTCTCGTGCTTCTGCGTCGCGACGACGGTCCCGGTCACACGGGCAAGCTGCATGCTTCGGAATCAGGTGGACGCTTCGGGTTCCACCGTCCAATGATCGACGATGCCGACGATGTTCGCATCGGTCGTCACCAGCTCCGGCAGAAACGGAAACGAGGCCTCGCGTCCACGCACGAAAAAGACCGTCTCTCCCGCACCGGCTCCGGCCGAGTCGACCGCTACGAGGGGACGCCCGACAGCCGCCCCCGCCGGCGTGAGAGGCTGCAGCACGAGCAGCTTCTGGCCGTGCAGGCTACGGTCCTTCATCGTCGAGACGACGTCGCCGACGACGCGGGCCAACTGCATTGATCTTGCGCACCTCGCGCTGGCAACGGCATCAGCCCTCGCTGGCCGTCACCTCGATGGAGTCGACGATGCCGACGATCGCGGCGTCCACGGGCGTCTCCTTCAGGTCGCCGGCCATCCGCGCCGAGCTGCCACTGACTACGAGTACGGTCTCCCCGGCGCCCGCGTCGACCGTGTCGACGGCCACCAGATGGTTGCCGCGCGGCGCGCCGTCCGGATCGATCGGCTGCACCAGCAGGAGCTTGTTGCCGACGAGCCGCTCGTCCTTGCGCGTCGCTACGACCGTGCCGACAATCTTGGCGAGGATCACCGTTCAGGCGCCGGACTTGCCGATCGGGAGCGCGTCCTCGAGATTGGAATGAGGCCTCGGAATCACGTGCACCGATACCAACTCACCGACGCGGCGCGCGGCGGCGGCACCGGCATCGGTTGCGGCCTTCACGGCGGCCACGTCGCCACGCACGATCGCCGTGACGTATCCGGCGCCGATCTTCTCCCAACCGACCAGCGTCACCTTGGCGGCCTTGACCATCGCGTCGGCCGCCTCGATCATCGCAACGAGACCCTTGGTCTCGACCAGTCCCAACGCTTCACCCATGGTGTCCTCCGCGCGCGCGCCTGATGTCCGCGTATTGGCGCAAGGCGTGCCCGCCTACTCGCGCAGTCGGTTGACGGCGTCCTCCACGATTGCCGCCAGCTCGCGGTATGTTAAACGAATTTCCGTATCTCCGTCCGCCGGCGGCGTCGGCGCGGGAACGCCCGGTGCGTCGTCCACGAGGCGCCTGCCGGGAGCGGCCGGCGCCTCTATCGTCTGGCAGTTCGGATCGCCGGAAGCTGCCACTCCGTCGCTGTCCTCCGGACAGATCGGAGCAGGCGCGGCGATTCCGTAGCTCCCCCGCAGCTCTTGCAGGCGGTCGACTTCCTCTCGCGAGAGCAAGCGCTCGCGGCCGAGGAGGCGTGCGACCACGCTGATACGCGCGAAGTGCTCGATCGTCTCCATCTTGTAGTACGCGCGCAGCAGCCCATCGGCCACCGTGAGGGCGCCGTGATTGGCCAGGAGAAGGCCATCGTGCACGGCAATATGCCTGTCGACCGCGTCAGCGAGCTCCTGTGTCGACGGAGTGCCGTAGTCGGCGATCGGAATGCTGCCCAGCGTGGTCACGACTTCGGCCAGCACGGCGCGGTCGAGCGGGATGCCGGCCACCGCGAAGCCGGTTGCGACCGGGGGATGGGCATGGACGACAGCCGTGACGTCGGAACGGCGCCGGTAGACGGCAAGGTGCATCAGCAACTCCGAGGACGGATCTCGCTCGCCGGCCAGCTTCCGGCCCTCGTAGTCGGTTATCACCAGCATGTCAGGCGTCATGAAACCCTTCGACACGCTCCTCGGCGTAGTCAGGAGGCGGTCCGCGTCGAGGCGCACGCTGATGTTTCCGTCGTTCGAAGCAACGTAGGCGCGCTGGTGCAGACGGCGGCCGATCTCGACGATATCAGCGCGCTTGGTTTCTTCGGAGCTCATGGAATCAGATCTGCGGGCTGCCAGGATTCACGTGGTCTTCCCGAAAGACTGCTGGCACTCCCGAGAACAGAAATAGTGCGTTGTCCCGCCCTCATGCGTGCTGAAGGCTCGCGACGGCTCGATGTACGTCCCGCACACCGGATCACGAACGAGGACACCGCCTGTCTTCGTGCCGCGCGGCCGCCCCTCACGGGCACCGGCAACCATGCCCGCCACGAACTTCCAGATCAGGCGGATGATCAGCACCGCGAACAGCAGACGCAGCATCCATGCCATCGTGCCTCTTCCCGGCTCGGGCCACGACAACCCCGGCGTCGATCAGGCGAGCGCCCCGAAACGCCTCGCTGGCTCGGCATTTCGGCCCATCCCCTCCGCTCCATGATCTTGCGCCTCAGCACTCCGCTTCGCTGCGTCCTGCGGCGCAAGCTCCCAGCTCGCGTTTCGCGCACGCGGCGACGCCTTCTGCGAGCCTCTGCACGACCTCCTGATCCTGTCCTTCGATCATGACACGCAGCACCGCCTCCGTCCCCGAATAGCGTACCAGCACACGCCCCGCGCCGGCGAGCCGCTCTTCAGCGGCCCGGATGGCTTCGGCTATCGGAGGTACTTCGTCGAGCCGTGGCTTGCGTGCCACGTGCACGTTGATCAGAACCTGGGGATAGATGCGCAGCCCGCTCACCAGGTCGGCGAGTTCCATCCCGCTCTCCGCGACGATCCGCAGCATGGACAAAGCCGTCCCGAGTCCGTCTCCGGTCGGCAGGAGGTCGGAGAAGATGACGTGACCCGACTGTTCACCGCCGAGGCAGACGCCGCGCCGCTCCATCTCCGCGTGCACGTGAGCGTCCCCGACCGGACACCGGTGGAGCGCGATGCCCGTCTCGCGCAGCGCCGACTCGAGCCCGAAGTTGCTCATCACGGTCGCCACCACACCACCGCCCGCCAGCCGACCGGACCGCTGCAGATGACGGGCCGCGACGAACAGAACGCCGTCTCCGTCGATGATCCGGCCGCTGCCGTCGACCAGCACGACCCGGTCGCCATCACCGTCGAACGCGAAGCCCAGTCGGCACCGCTGCTCGACCACCGCCGCCTGCAGCGCCTCGGGATGGGTCGAACCGCACCCCTCGTTGATGTTGCGGCCGTCCGGTGCCGCGTGCAGCTCGACCGCGGAAACGCCCAGCCGTCCCAGCACGCGGGAGGCGATCCCGCTGGTCGCACCATGGGCGCAGTCGATGGCGATCGGCAGGCCGGCCACGGGAGCATTCCCCACAACGTCGATCAGGTGGTCGACGTAGGCCTCGAGCACATCCGCCTTCTCCAGCAACGGCCCTTGCACATCCGGCACCGAGCCCGCCGCGCGCAGGCTCGCGACCCGTGCCTCGAGCCTGCGCTCGAGGCAGTCGGATGCCTTCGCCCCGCTCGACTGCAGGATCTTGATTCCATTGTCGGGATACCGATTGTGGGAAGCGGAGATGGCGACACCGGCATCGAAACCATGGCTCGCCACGACGACGGCGACCCCCGGCGTGGGCATGATCCCGATATCCACAGGCGATCCGCCTCGCGCCCGTACCCCGGCGGCGAACCGCTCCTCGACCCAGCCGCCGGTATCCCGCGTGTCGCGCCCGCAGGCGATGCGGGGTGCGCCGCCCAACTCCTCCGTCAGGGCCGCACCGACGCAGGCGATGGTGACTCCGTCGAGCGGCGGGGTACCGGGAACGCCGCGCACGCCATCGGTGCCGAAAAGGACGCTCGACATGCAATCGACAACTGGCTTGGGAAGACCGTGCGCCCGAAAGTCCGCTCGCGGAACACCGACCCGGCGTTGTCCGCACCAGCACCGGTGGCGGACACGCAAACTCCCGGCCGGCGTCGTCCGCGTCACCGTTCGCGGCGCAGACTGCTAACGCGCCGAAACGCCTCGCGGGCTCGGCGTTTCGGCGCAGACTCCTAGCGCACGGTAACGGTTACCCGCGAAGGGTCGATGTGCGTTACGCCGATGCCGGCGCTACCCACGATGCTGACGGGCAGATTGTAACGGCCGGGCTGGAGCCCCGCAAGATCGACGAACGCCTCCAACCCCGTGTCCGCGAGGGATTCCACTCGGTCTTGCGGGCCGCGTACGCCGACCGTGATCGAAGGCGGCTCGATAGACGCGGCACGAGTGCCGCCGTCCGTCTGCACCGGCACGGAACGCAGGACACGCTCCGTCGGCGCAGGCACGATCTCGACGGTCACCTGCGCCGAGCCGGGAGTACGGAGCCGGACCATGGGGTCGGCGGCCCCAACGGTCACCGTTGCCTGTACGCGGCCGGATGCCCCCTCTATCGACACCGGTTCGGTCAACGCCTCGGTCAGGCCGGCAAGGCGGCTCTCCGGGCCTACCACCTGCACGGTCGCCGGCGTGGTGCTGATTCGACCGACCGCAAACCCCTCAGCCGGTCGACCCTGAATGTCGGGCACCACCGTCACCGCTCTCGGCGCGCCGACGGATTCGAGCGAGACCGTGATCGTCGCGGGAAAGACCTGCGTCACCTCGACACCGAACGGGACCCGTACACGCCCCGCGAACATGTCGAACAGGCGGCGGCGCCCCGGACGTTCTCCGGCCAGATCGATGGCCGCTACCACGTCGCCGGGTTGCAGGCCACTCACGATGTTGGCTGCTCCACGCACCCGGACACGGACGTTGTCGGGCAGGTCGCCGCCCACGTGCAGGAGCTCCGGTACGTTCTCGAAGCCGAGCGGCACGTCAATCCCGCGCTCGACCACCGGCTGACCCGCCACCTGGAGCCAGAACACCACGGCCAGCGCCAGCGCCAGCAGCTTGAGCCCGAGGTCGCGCATGACCAACTGGCGGAACATCAGAAGTCGCTCCCGACCGGACGTCCCCGGCGTGCCGGCCGTACCAGCGTCTCGAGCCTCGCCGCGAGACGACCGGCGTCGAGGTCGCGGTCGATCTGCCCGTCGACCGCAAGGGACACCGTGCCGGTTTCCTCGGACACCACGAGCGCGACGGCATCCGATTCCTCGGTCAGTCCTATCGCCGCGCGGTGGCGCGTGCCGAGTTCCGTGCTCTGGGGACTGACGGTCAGCGGCAGGAAACAGGCCGCGGCCGCAATCCGCTCGTCCTGAACGATCACGGCACCGTCATGCAGCGGCGACTCGGTCTGAAAGATGCTCACCAGCAGATCGTAGGTCACCCGCGAGTCCAACGGGATTCCGCTGTCGACATAGTTGCGAAGGCCGATCGCACGCTCGATGGCGATCAGCGCACCGACCTTCCGGCTGGCCAGCAAGCCCGCAGCCGTGACGATCTCCTCCATCGTCTCGTCCGTCGTTGCGCGACGCGTGAAGTAGCGAAAGGCGGGAGCGCGACCCAACCTCGACAGGCCACGCCGGATGTCGGCCTGAAACAGCACGATAGCTGCGAAGACGATGTAGCCGAACATGTCGCCGATGATCCAGCGCACCGTCCGCAGCGTGGCGAGCTCGGAGGCGTAGTAGAGGCCGACGAGCAGCACTCCCCCGAAAACCACCTGTGCCGCGCGGGTGTGACGGATCAGCTTGAGAAGCTCGTAGAACAGGAAAGTGACAACCGCGACGTCCAGCACGTCGCGCCAGCCGACGCGAACGCCGAGCATGCTTCCGATGACATCGAACACCATGTCAGCCCCAGCGGTCCGTCATCTGCGGAACGGCCGACTCCGCGCTGTCCGGTTCCCTTCCAGCCGCCGCCCGAATCGCGTCCGCCACCCGGACGACATCCACATGCGCGGCTACCCGGTGCACGCGTACGATGTGCGCGCCGAGGCATACGGCCGCGGCGACGGCGGCCGCCGTACCCCATTCCCGCTCGGTGGGTCGACGGTCACCGAGCGCGGCGGTCAGAAACGACTTGCGGGACGGCCCGATCAGGATCGGTCGGTCCAGGCTTCGAAGCAAGGGCAGGTCCGCCAGCGCCGCAAGCGTTGCATCGGCACGCTTGGCGAACCCGAGACCCGGGTCCACCACGATCTGCTCGCGCGGAACGCCTGCCGCGACAGCCCGATCGACGACGTTGCGCAACTCGGCCGTCACCTCCGAAGCGACGTTGCGATAGCTCGCGTGCCGGTACATCTCGCGTGAGATGCCCCGGTTGTGCATGAGCAGCACCGGCGCTCCGGCACCGGCAGCTACCCTGGCGAGCGCCGGTCCGGCCGCGAGTCCGGAGACGTCGTTGATCATCGCCGCGCCGCGGTCCAGTGCCGCCCGCGCGACCTCAGGCTTGTACGTATCGATGGAAACAGGCGCTCTCACCTGCCCGGCGAGCCGGTCCAGTACGGGCAGGATCCTCCGCATCTCCTCTTGCGCCGGCACTTGCTGCGCGCCGGGGCGCGTCGATTCACCGCCGATGTCGAGAAGATCCGCCCCTGCTTCTTCAAGCGCAACGGCCCAAGCGGCAGCCAGCCCGGGGTCCATGGTCACGCTGCCGTCGGCGAATGAATCGGGCGTGACGTTGACGATGCCCATGACCAGGGTTCGCATCCCCAAGGCCAGGGTACGCCCTCCGGGCAGTGCGAGCGTATACCGCGTCCTTGGCGTCATCCTCGATTCGGAACGAACGACAACCGCCGGCCTTGCGCAGATTGGCGCTGGACGTGGGGGCCGGACGGGTAAGGCCCTATTCCTGCGGAACGACCTTTTCGAACGAGGGCACCGGTGGCACGATTGGCGCGGTTTCGGCCTCGTCGTCGGGTGTCGATACGGTACCGGTGGGCGGTGCGGGTCCGGGCGCCGGGTCGGATAGTGGCTCGTCGATCGGCAACCCCTTCGCGAGCCGGGTCACCTGATCGGCATCGAGCACCTCGCGAATGAGCAGCTCCTCTGCGATACGAAGGAGCTCCTCCTTGTGCGAGCTGAGCAGTTCGCGCGCCCTCTCGTAGTTGTCCGTCACGATCTTCTTGATTTCCTGGTCGATGCTGATCGCGGTGCCTTCGCTGTAGTCCTGCGACTGCGCGAAATCGCGCCCCAGGAACACCTGCTCTTCCTTCTTGCCGTA
Organism: Vicinamibacterales bacterium; assembly: GCA_958296065.1. Classification (GTDB taxonomy): domain Bacteria; phylum Acidobacteriota; class Vicinamibacteria; order Vicinamibacterales; family UBA8438; genus WTFV01. Next base: position 77,525 of record CATQHX010000078.1, read on the forward strand.
GGTCAGCGGGCCGATCGACTCGCTCATCCCCCATTCGCACACCATCCGCCGCGCCATGTCCGTAGCACGATCCAGGTCGTTCCCGGCGCCGGTGGTGATGTTGCCGTTCGTCAGCTCCTCGGCCAGACGCCCACCCAGCAGGATGGCAATCTGATCGTTCAGGTAATCCCGCGAGTAGTTGTGCTTGTCGTCGACCGGAAGCTGCTGAGTGACGCCGAGTGCCATTCCGCGAGGAATGATGGTGACCTTGTGAATCGGATCCGCGTACGGCAGCAGCACGGCCAGAAGCGCGTGCCCCCCCTCGTGCACGGCGGTCACCTGCTTCTCCTCGTCGCTGATGATCATCGAACGTCGTTCCGAGCCCATCAGGACCTTGTCCTTGGCGAACTCGAAGTCCTGCATCTGGACGACCTTCTGGTTGTAACGCGCCGCGTTCAGGGCGGCCTCGTTCACCAGATTGGCCAGATCGGCACCCGAGAACCCGGACGTGCCGCGGGCGACGATGTGGACGTCGACGTCGTCCGAAAGCGGAATCTTGCGGGTATGGACGCCGAGAATACCCTCGCGCCCCTTGACGTCGGGCCGGTTGACGAGAATGCGCCGGTCGAAACGGCCGGGTCTCAGCAACGCGGGATCGAGCACGTCGGGCCGATTGGTGGCGGCCACCAGAATGACCCCCTCGTTCGACTCGAAGCCGTCCATCTCGACGAGCAACTGGTTCAGCGTCTGTTCCCGCTCGTCGTGCCCGCCGCCGAGCCCGGCCCCTCGGTGCCGACCCACCGCGTCGATCTCGTCGATGAAGACGATGCAGGGTGCGTTCTTCTTGCCCTGCTCGAACAGATCGCGGACTCGCGACGCGCCGACGCCGACGAACATCTCGACGAAATCGGACCCGCTGATCGAAAAGAAGGGGACGTTCGCCTCCCCCGCGACGGCGCGCGCGAGCAGGGTCTTCCCGGTTCCGGGAGGCCCCATGAGCAGGACGCCCTTCGGGATCCGCCCCCCCAGCTTCTGGAACTTCTGCGGCTCCTTGAGGAACTCGATGATCTCCTGCAGCTCCTCCTTCGGCTCCTCGACGCCGGCCACGTCCTTGAACGTGACCTTCTTCTGCGAGCTCGACGACAACTTGGCGCGGCTCTTGCCGAACGACAGTGCCTTGTTGCCCCCGCTCTGGACCTGACGCATGAAGAAGATCCAGAACCCCAGAATCAGGAGAATGGGAGCCCACGAGTACAGCAGCGTCGCCCAGGGACTGCCCGCCGCCTCGCGGGCGCTCACCGCCACGTCGCGCTCGACGAGCTTGTTGACCAGCCCCTCGTACTGCGGCGGCGCGAACGACCGGAACGACTCGCCCGAGGTCGTCGAACCACTCACCTCGTTGCCGGCCAGCGTGACGCTCTCCACTTGGCCGCTATCCACCATCCGGATGAACTCGCTGAACGAGACCGACTCGTCGCGGGTCTGGAAATCAGTCGAGAAATTCCAGATCAGCACCACGACGACAACGAGAACCATCCAGAAGGCAAAGCTTCTGACAGACGGATTCAACCGAGACCTCCCGTCTTCACGATCTTCAAGGTTACCACGCCTTCGTCCGTGTCGATCATTCGTGCGCCCTCCGACACCGCGTGCCCTGCCACCCAGACGATGCCAAGGTGGTCGTCGACCACGAGCGGAACGATCCCGCGTTGCTCGCGCGGCACCTTGCGATCGACGAAGAAGTCCTGCAGTTTCTTGCTGCGCCCGCCCAACCCGAGCGGACGAAACACATCGCCGGGACGCCAGCTCCGCACCGTCAGCGGCAACGAGATGCGCGCTGCCGGCAGTGCAACGACGTCGCCACGGGCGACGAGCCGGGCCGGCCGCCCGCCACGCGCGGCCGCGATGCGCAGACCCGCCTCGACAATCTCCACCTCACCGGGCGCGGTCAGCGGGTACTGGAAACCTTCACCGACGACCCCCGGCGCCGCACGGCCGGGCCGGCGCCGAATTCGCAACGTCGACCCGGATCGCTCGACCCTGCAGCCGGGAAAGTCCGCGGAGGCCGGAGCGGTGCCACCTGCGTCCGCCAGGCGCCGGAGACGCTCGACGTGATCGAAGCCGACCCCTCGTTCGCCGACCCGCTCCAGGGCCCTCCGGGCGACGCGACGCGCGATAGCGGGCGGTTCGGCTGTCAGCAGCGCGGCGTCCATATCCAGGCCGCCCTCTGTACATTGGACGATCTTGTCCGCCATTGCGTTCGCCGCAACCTCGATCCAATCGTCGTCGTCCCTGGCGATCGCCGCACCGCGGGCAAGAACGTCGGTGATCGCGGGCGAGAAGTGCTCGGCCAGGAATGGAATCAGCTTGTGCCGCACGCGATTGCGGAGGACACGCTCGTCGCGGTTGCTGGCATCCTCCCGATGCGACAGGCCGCGCAGGCGGAGGTACTCGCGCAACTCGCTCCGGCGGATATCGAGCAGTGGACGCACTACTGCGCCGATGCGCGGGCGGATGCCGGCCAGGCCGGCCGGCCCCGCACCTCGGATCAGTCGCAGGAGAACGGTCTCTGCCTGATCGTCGCGCGTGTGGGCAGTCGCCACGAGATCGGCGGCTCCCTCTCGAACCATGCGCTCGAACAGCTCGTACCGGATCCGGTGCCCGGCCGCCTCGACGGAAATCCGCTCGCTGCGGGCCCGCGCCGCCACGTCGACACGCTCGACGATGATCGGTACACGGAGTTCCCGGGCGAGTTGCCGGCAGAACGTCTCGTCATCGTCCGCCGACGCGCCTCGCAGGCCGTGGTTGACATGCAGGAGCCCCGCTACCGACCGGTCCGTTTCCAGCACTGGCTCGCACAGCAACGCGGCGAGGGCCACCGAGTCGCCGCCGCCGGAGCATGCCACGAGGACACGAGCGTCCCGCGGAATGAACCGGTCGCGGTCGATGGATTGCAGGACGCGGTGCGACAGCGTGGACACAGTGCTCGCTCGAAGTGCCAGTTCATATGCCGGCCATGCGCCTCACTCCATCCCGGAACACCTGGAAGCTCACCGACCGGTTGCTGTTCACGTCCATGTGCGGCGCGATTCTCCGTGCCCAGTCACACTTCGCCCTGCCTGCGGCCGGGTAACCGGCGCTCGTGAGTTGCGGGGCTCCGCCCGGGTGAACGGCGTCCGCGAGAACTTCCCACGTGCCGCAAATACTGTCCTGAACGTAAGCACTCAGAACCGTGTCCCTTGCGTTGGGATAGGCGGCCTTCAGTGCGCCCCGATCTCCCAGCAACCATGCCTCGCCCTCTTCGATCGCAATCCTGAACAGCGTGCTCGGCCGCGGCCTGCAAGCGTTCAGTACGCCGACCAGCTCCCGTTTGAAGGCCGCGCAGTTCCTGTTGTCGAGGTCCACGACGATGACGACGCAGTCACATCCATGCCGCAGACTTCGCCCATACCCACGCAGCAGTCTGGGAAGCTGGTTCAGCAGAAGTCGTTTCCGCGGATCCGGCACGGCGCGCAAGTTCCTCGGTATCCGGCCAATGCCCTTGTAGGGATACAGCTTCCAGGAATGGGCCTGCCCGTTCTCGCCCAGAATCTTCTCCAAGACGATATCGAGCGCGATACTGCCGGATTTGTCTTCGATCAATACCTCGAAATGCATCGGTCTACTTCCTATCCAGATACTCGCTGTACCAGAGACCGCCGAGCGGCAACCCTTCCGTCACCATGGAGCTGACCACCTCGTCGTCACTGGCTCGACACACCGCGGCGAAACCGTCGGCCTGCTTTTCCAGAATCCATGTCTCGTCCGGCTTCAGCGCGTCGACGAAATACGGCTGGTGCGTCGTGACGAATATCTGTGGTGCGTTCTTCTTTCCCGTGGCATGCTCGCGAAGCTCCTCGGCCAGGATCTCCAGCAACTTGTGGTACAGACCGTTCTCCGGCTCCTCGATGCAGATGAACGGCGGCGGCTCCGGATCCTCCAACATGAGCAGGTAGGCAAAAACCTTCAGCGTCCCGTCGGACATCTGTTGCGCATAAAAGGGATCGCCGAACCCCTTGTCGTTGAACCGCAGCAGCAGTCGTCCATCCGGACTCTGCTCCGTGTCGATCCGGTCGATGCCTGGGATCCTCCCTGCAATACGATTCAGGATGCCCTCGAATCTCTCCGGCTGCTCACGCTCCATGAACTGCACGACGTTGCCGAGGTTGTCACCGTGAACGTTCAGATGCTTCTGCGGCCCAGCCAAGGGCAGACTTCGCGCGGCGTCTGGAGTGAAGTAGCTCAGGTACCACCCTTCGACGAACTGGCGAAACGACGATATTCTCGGGTGCTGTTTCAAGGCTCCGAGGGTCGCGATGCCGAGTTTGCGCCTGTCCTGCAGCTCCACGATCTCGGTTTCCGCACTCTCTTCTCCGACCACTCTTCGTGCGATCTGGTCAATCAGGGATTCCAGGACGATCTTCATCCCCTTGGCCTCGTCGATCTGTCGTCCCTGGGCGTCTCCTCTCCAGGCCAATCCCCGGCCATCGTTCATCATGAGGAACGAAAATGGCCGTCCGTGTCTCTGTCCCTTGCGGCGCTGGCGAAGGCGCTCACCGGAAACATAGGGCCGCCCCGTATCGTCCCGGTCAATCGCCAGCTCGTAGGTGATGGGCCGAGCCTTCGGTTCTTCTCTGTAGTAGACCTCGAATTCAATCGGGCCGTCGCCGCCCTGTGAGCGGATGCGCTCGAATCCGCCCCGGCCTCCAGCGTCGCACGCCTCCTCGACCCCCAGCTTGAGGCAGTCCGCGAGAAACCCAAAGGCGTCGAACAACGAACTCTTGCCCACCCCGTTCTTCCCGATCACGACGGACATCGGCGTCAAGGGCTGAGCACGCTGCGTGTTCCACAGCTTGCCGAGTGTCAGGTCCTTCAACACGCGGTAGTTCGCGATCCGGATTCCCTCGATTTTCGCCACTGCGTCGATTCCTCGCGTCGACCTGCCCCATGTGGTCCTTCCCGCACGGCCGGAAGGCGCCTCCGTTTCGTCGTCGGGTCGAGAGTACAGTTCAGCGCAGGCGTTCGCAAGACATAGGGTGCCCGGTCCGACGAAGCGCAGCAGGGCGCACGGCCCCCGCGCACGTTGGGGCAACAGTCAGCGGCGCCGCCGGCCGGGGCGAGGGAAAGAGGTGGTGCCGGTGCAGGGACTTGAACCCCGGACCTAGCGGATATGAGCCGCTTGCTCTAACCATCTGAGCTACACCGGCATGGGATCCAGTCATTATACGTCAGTCCGCTCCGCAAACGCCGCCCATCGGCACCCATGGGCGGGCGAGCCCACGGGCGCAGGAGGCGCGGAAACGCGCGACCGCCCTACAGGATCAGCATCGAGTCGCCGTAGCTGTAGAAGCGGTAGCGCCGGTCGACCGCCTCGCGGTACGCGGCCAGGATCGCGTCCCGGCCGGCCAGCGCGCACACCAGCAACAGGAGCGACGAACGGGGCAGGTGGAAGTTGGTCAGCAGACCGCCGACGACCCGGAAATCGAAGCCGCCGTATATGTAGAGGTCCGTCTCTCCGGTAGCGGGTTCGAGCCGACCGCCGTGGGCGCGGGCAACGGCCTCCAGGGTGCGGGTGGTGGTGGTGCCGACCGCAACCACGCGACGGCCCTCGTCGAGGGCCCGGTTGACCCCTGTCGCCGTGGATTCCGGCACGGCGTACCGCTCGGGCGCCACCCGATGCGCTTCGACCTCATGCGTCCGCACCGGCTCGAAGGTGCCGTACCCGACATGCAGGGTGATCGCGTGGCGCTCGACGCCGCGCGCCCGCAGCCGATCGAGCAGCACCGGAGTAAAGTGCAATCCGGCGGTCGGGGCCGCCACGGAACCACGCGCGGCCGCAAAGACGGTCTGGTACCGTTCCTGATCGACGGGCCTATCGGCCCGCTTGATGTAGGGCGGCAACGGCACGTGTCCGATGGCGTCGATGGCGGCATCCACATCGCCGCCGTCCGCGGCGAGCCGAATCGTGCGCCGTCCGTGATGGTGACGGGCGAGCACCTCCAGCTCCAGCCGGTGGCCGCCGGCCGCGAATACCGCTCGCGAGCCGATCTTCAGCTTCTGTCCAGGATGGACGAGGGCATCCCAGCGCTCCCCATCCAGCCGCGCCAGCAAGAGGCACTCGACGGCGCCGCCGCTCGGGTCGCGGCGGCCGAGCAGCCGCGCCGGCACGACGCGCGTGTCGTTGACCACGAGCACGTCGCCCGGTTCCAGCAACGTGTCCAGGTCAGCAACACGATGGTGCGAGCGGGCTCCGGTGGCGCGGTCGAGCCGGAGCAGGCGCGCCGCGTCCCTCACCGGCAACGCTTCCTGGGCGATCAGCTCGGCCGGGAGCTCGTAATCGAAGTCCGACAGGCGCATGGACGAGACGGGCGCGCCTCAGGTCGCCCAGCGCAGCAGCACCGCGCCGACGGTGAAGCCAGCTCCTACAGAGGCCAGCAGGACCCGCGCCCCCTTCTCCAGGCGGCCCTCGCGCCGCGCATCCGCCAGCGCCAGTGGAATGGTCGCTGCCGTCGTGTTGCCGTACCGCTCGATGTTGATCACGACCTTGTCCCGGTCGACCCCGAGATGCTCCGCGGCGCTCATGATGATGCGCCGGTTCGCCTGATGCGAGACGAACAGGTCGACGTCTCCGGCATCGAGTCCGTTGGCGTTGAGCACGCGGTGGCAGATCTCGGTCATCTTGCGGACCGCGAACTTGAACACGGCGGGACCATCCTGATGCACGTAGTGAAGACGTCCGTCGACGGTCTCGTGCGACGCGGGCCGCAGGCTGCCGCCGGCCGGCATGCACAAGGCAGGACCGCCGCTGCCGTCGATCTCGTGCGCGAAGTCGACGATCCCCGGCTCGTCGTCCGCGGCAGGGGACACCACCACCGCTCCGGCGCCGTCGCCGAACAGCACGCACGTCGCTCGATCCTGGAAATCGATGATGGACGACATCACGTCGGCGCCGATAACGAGCGCGTGGTCGTGCGCACCGCTGGCCACCATTTGCGCGCCCGTGGTCAGCGCGAACGTAAAGCCGGAGCACGCGGCCCCCAGATCGAAACCCCATGCGTTCGTGGCGCCGATCTTGTGCTGCACGAGGCAGGCCGTGCTCGGAAAGAACATGTCGGGTGTCGTCGTGGCAACGACGATGAACCCGATCTGCTCGGGGGCCACCCCCGCTTCGGCCATCGCCGCGATCGCCGCCTCCTTGCCGAGGTCCGACGACGCAACCCCGTCGTCGACGATATGCCGCTCGCGGATGCCGGTGCGCTTGAGAATCCACGCGTCCGTCGTGTCGACCAGCTTCTCGAGGTCGGCGTTCGTAAGCAAGCGCGGAGGCACGTACGTGCCCAGCGACGTGACCTTGACACGCCGCCGCGCGCCGTTCCCATCGAATCGCCCACCAGTTCCGTTCGCCACTCGCTCTTCGTCCTTGTCTCCGGCATCCGCTGCCGGTGTGCCTGGCCCGCGCCCGCCCTGGCCCGGCACTGTCGCCTTGCGGCGCCGGTTGTCGCCCAACCAACCCTACAGGAGTCCGCGCCGTTCCACGGCGCCAACTCCTACAGCAGCCGCGGGTGCCGCTCCGGGCCGGGAAGCCCGAAGTAGTCGTAGGCGCGGGCGGTCGCCACGCGCCCGCGCGGCGTCCGATCCAGAAACCCGGCCTGAATCAGGTACGGCTCGTAGATGTCCTCGATCGCGTCCTTTTCTTCGCTGATGGCGGCCGCAAGGCTGTTGAGCCCCACCGGACCGCCCCCGAACTTGTCGATAATGGCATGGAGCAACCGCCGGTCCGCCTCGTCGAAGCCCTGCTCGTCCACCTCCAGCAGTTCGAGCGCCCTGCCGGCGACCTCGACGGTGATGGCCCCATCGGCCCGCACCTCGGCGTAGTCGCGCACCCGCCGCAGCAGCCGGTTGGCGACGCGCGGGGTCCCGCGCGAGCGGCGCGCGACCTCGCCTGTCGCCGCTGCATCTATCGGAACGCCGAGGATGCGGGCCGATCGGGTCACGATCTCCACCAGGTCGCGCTCCGTATAGAAGTCGAGCCGGTGCACGATGCCGAACCGGGCGCGCAACGGAGACGTCAGCAGCCCGGCCCGGGTCGTGGCGCCGATCAACGTGAAGTGTTGCAGGGGAACCTTGACGGAACGCGCGCTCGGACCCTGTCCGATCATGATGTCGAGCTCGTAATCCTCCATCGCCGGATAGAGGATCTCCTCGATCGCCGGGCTCATGCGGTGGATCTCGTCGATGAACAGCACTTCCCGCACCTGCAGGTTCGTCAGAATCGCCGCGAGATCTCCCGGCTTCTCCAGTACGGGGCCGGCGGTGCTGCGCACCGGCACGCCGAGCTCGTTGCCGATGACGTGGGCCAGAGTCGTCTTGCCGAGCCCGGGCGGACCATAGAGCAGGACGTGGTCCAGCGCCTCGTCGCGCTTGCGCGTCGCGGTGATGGCGACGGTGAGGTTCTCGCGCACGCGGTCCTGGCCGATGTAATCGTCGAGGGCGCGGGGACGGAGCCCGGCCTCGTACTGGGCATCCTCCTCCACGCGGACCGTGCTGAGAACGTGCTCGGTAGTCACCACCGTCCGACCATTCTATGCGCCGGGTCGGGGCGCGGGCCGGAAGGCGGGCCCGGAAACCGGATCACCCGGCCAGCTCCCGGAGCGCCTGTCGAAGCGTCCCCTCGAAATCGCTCGGCTTGCGCTTCAGCGCCGCGCTCACGGCGCGTTCGACGAGCGGTCGCTGGTAGCCGAGGTTGAGGAGAGCCGAGATGACGTCGCCTCGCAGGTTGCCCTCCCCGACCTCTGCCGCACCGCCGCTCTCGTCGGCCAACGCGGCGGCCGCGAGCTTGTCCTTCAGCTCCAGCGCGATTCGTTCGGCCGTCTTGCGCCCCACGCCCGGGATGCCCGTGAGCCGTGCGACGTCGGACGCGCGGACGGCCTCGACCAGCGCCGGCGGCTCCATGCCCGACAGAACCGCGAGGGCGAGGCGCGGGCCCACGCCGCTGATGCCGATCAATCGCTCGAACAGGTCCAGCTCCAGGCGCGTCACGAACCCGAAGAGGGAGAGGGCATCTTCACGCACGTGGGTGTGGATGCGCAACGCCACCTCCGCTCCCCGCTCACCGACGGCATAGTAAGTGGAAAGCGGGACTTGGACCTCGTAGCCGACGCCCCCGACGTCAATGACAATCCGGCCTGGCTGCTTCTCCGCAAGGGTTCCACGGAGCGCTGCGATCATGGTTCCGACCGCCGGCCAGCGGTGTCCGGGGGACGGTAACGCCGCCAGGAGCGCGGCGCTCCGCGCGTTTCGACGGGCTGCTCGCCGCTCGTGTCCGGCCGCATCGAGTGCGCGTGGCACACGGCCACCGCCAGTGCATCCGTCACGTCCAGGCGGGAGGGCGGCGGATCCAATCCAAGCAGCAGGCTCACCATCTGCTGGACCTGTTGCTTCTCGGCACGACCATAGCCGACCACCGCCCGCTTCACCTCGGCCGGAGCGTACTCGAACACTTGCAGCCCGGCCTCGGCGGCAGCAAGCATGACGACACCACGCACGTGGCCCAGCTTCAGGGCACTGCGCGCGTTGCGCGCGTAGAAGAGATCCTCGATGGCGACCGCCTCGGGCCGGTGCTCGTCGAGCAGTGCGGTCAGGCCGTCGTGAATGATACGCAGCTTCTCGGGAAAGGCGCTCCGGCCCGGCGGGCTCAGCGCTCCGCAGGCGAGGATACGGTGACGGCCGGCCGACGCATCGATACAGCCGTATCCCGTGTGGGCGGAGCCGGGATCCACCCCGAATATCTTCACGCCAGGGAGGCCTCAATCTCCTTGGCTTCGATGTCGAAGTTCGACCAGACGTGCTGAACGTCGTCCTGGTCCTCGAGCACGTCCATCAGCTTGATCATCTGTTGCGCGGCCTTGCCCTCCACCTTGACGAAGTTCTGCGGCAGCATCGCAATCTGGGCCGAGATCGGGGTTGCACCCGCGGCCGCGACCGCCTCCCGTACGGCTTCGAGGGCCTCCGGACTGCTGACGATCTCCCAATTGTCGCCATCCTCGCGGAAATCGTCGGCCCCGGCGTCGATCGCGGCCGTCATCAACGTCTCCTCGTCCACGCTACCCTGCTCCACGACTATGTGGCCGTGCTTCTCGAACATCCACGCCACCGAGTTGGTGGTGCCGAGATTGCCGTTGTGCTTCGACAACAGGTGGCGGATTTCGCCGACGGCGCGGTTCGTGTTGTCCGTCAGGCACTGGATGAGGAGCGCCGCGCCGCCCGGCCCGTAGGCCTCGTAGGTCACCTCTTCGTACGAGACGCCCGGCTCCTCCCCGGTCCCGCGCCGGATGGCGCGCTTGATGTTCTCGGCCGGCATGTTGGCCGCCTTGGCGTCGGCGATGACGGTGCGCAGGCGGGGGTTCATCGTCGCATCGCCGCCGCCGTCGCGCGCGGCCACCGTCAGTTCCTTGATGATGCGGGTGAAGAGCTTGCCGCGCCGCGCGTCCGCCACGCCTTTCTTGTGCTTGATCGAAGCCCACTTGGAATGCCCAGACATGACCCCATTATCGCAAAACCCCCGGCCGCGGAAAACCTCTCGGGGGCCGTCCGACGGTTGCAGACACGCCGGACGGCAAGTCAGACTCGCCGGGCGATGATCACCCAGACCTCCGCGTCGGGCGACCACTCCGCGCCGGCGTAATCGCCCAGGACGGCATCGATGCGGAAGCCTGCCTGCTCCAGGCGCGCCGCCACCTGCGGCACGCTGACGGTGCGGAACGCGAGCGAGAAGCGGTGTACGGTGCGGCGCCGGCCGCGCCACTCCACGAACTCCTGATCGAAGACGGTCAGGCCGTGCTCGCGCACTTGCCGCACGGACTCGATCAGCGTGACGCGGCGTCCCCCGCTCATCGGCCCGCGCAACCCCACCCGCCGGTGGTACTCCTGCCAGCGCGGCAGCTCCGGGACCAGGTCGATGCCGAATCTCCCGCCGCGGGGCAGTACGCCGGCGACCGACTCCAGCATCCGCGCGAGATCCTCGTCCGAAAGCAGCGACTGCAACATGCCGTACGGCGCCATCACGAGCCGGCAGCGCCAACGGCGGCGAAACGGCAAGGCACGGATGTCACCGCGCAGAATCGATGTCTTGCCGTCGAGGCGGGCGCGGCGGATGCGCACCCGCAGCCGGCGCAGCATCGGCGCCGACCGATCGATGCCGACGAAGCGGCGCGCCGCTCTCGCCACCGGCACCGACAGGCGCCCGGTACCGCAACCCAGCTCCAGCACCGCACCGTCAGCGCGACGGGCCAGGTCCGTCCAGAACCGCACGTCGCGGCGCCCTATGGTGCGCCGGTTCTCCCAGTCGTAAAACGGGGCGTAGGCGTCCCAGCCCTGCCAGCCGGCGGCGCTGGTGTCCGAGGTCATGCATCGTCAGGCGTCGTCCGGGCACCCGCCGTCGGGAGCCGAGACAGGAACGCGCCGGCTCGTAGTATAGAAGCAGCGCTCGGACCCTGGGTTCTCCGCGGAGCCCGCTACGGCGAGGAGAAGACGATGGTGTTGCTGGTTCGCAATCGCGTACGGGACATCGACAGATGGAAGCGGGTCTTCGACCGCCAGGCGGCCGCGGGCGCCGCCGCCGGTCTGAGGGTCCTTCACGTATGGCGCGCGGTCGATGCGGAGGACGAGGTGTTCTTCCTGCTCGACGTCGAGGATCGGGCCCGGGCGGAGGCGTTCATGGCATCGCCGGAGTCGGCCGCGGTGGGGGTCGAGGCGGGCGCAATCGACGGGGAAGTCCACTTCCTCGACGAGTTTCCACCGTAGTATAGGATTGCATGTCGCTCGTACCCGTCTGGGCGCCGAACCTGCATCCGCTCGTCGTGCACTTTCCGATCGCCCTGCTCTTCGCGGCGGCGGCGGTCGACGCGGCCAGCCTCCTGATGCAAGCGCACACGCCGGTGCGGGACGTCGCGACGTGGTTGTACATCGCGGGTGCGGCGACCGCCGTCGGCGCCTACTTCACCGGCTACACTGCCGCGCAGGCGGCGGGGCCGCCGGCCGAGTTCGCTGCGCTCGTCGCCCTGCACGCCGATCGGGCATTCGTCGCGACGTGGCTGTTCGCCTTCTTCGCTTCGCTGCGGCTCGCGATGTCGTACATCCTTCGTCCGCGGCGAGCGTTGCGGATCGGAGCATTCGCCGTCGCGCTGGTCGGACTCGGTGCGCTCGCGCAGACCGCGCTGCACGGCGCCCGGCTCGTCTTCGAACAGGGATTCGGGGTCCGGGCGGTCGCCGCCGGGCAGGCATCGACGGAAACCGTGGAGAAGGCGCCCGCCAGACGCATGGTGGGGCCGTCGGCGGCACGGCTTGAAAGAGAGGATCCGGAATGAGGTCGCTGCTGATCATGTCGCTCGTCGCGCTGGCTGCAACCGGCGTGGCGTCCGCCCAGGAACAGACATCGGAGGGGCCGTGGCAGACCTACGGCACCGAGAACGGCGAATGGCGCAGCTACGCCGGCGACATCGCCGGCACCAAGTACTCGCCGCTCGACCAGATCGACGCCGGCAACTTCAGCGACCTGGAGATCGCGTGGGAGTGGACGTCAATCGACAACTTCGTCAGCCGGACCACCCCCGGCGGCGGCGAGTGGTCGGCCCCGCTCGAGGTCATCGTCGACTCGCTGGTCGAGGAGACCCCGAACCTCTACCGCAGCAGCCAGCCGCCTAATCCGTCGCGCCTGCAGGTGACGCCGCTGATGATCGACGGCGTGCTCTACTTCAACACGCCGCTGTCGCAGGGGGTCGCCGTGGACGCGACAACCGGTGAGACGCTCTGGATCTTCAACCCGAAGGGCTACGAGGAAGGGACCCCGTCGATGAGCGGCCCCTGGACACAGCGCGGCGTGGCCTACTGGACAAACGGCGAAGGCGACGAGCGCATCTTCTGGGGCACCGGCAACGGCTACATGGTCTGCGTGAAGGCGAAGACCGGGCAGCCCTGCCCCGACTTCGGACCCGACGGGAGCGGCATGGTCGACGCAATGATCGGCATTCCGCGGGTGGAGCGCGAAGCGCGCGACTACCTGAACGCCCTGCTCTACTCCATCAACTCGCCGCCCATCGTCGTGCGCGACAAGGTGATCCACGGCTCGCAGATCGCCGACCGGCGCATCACCCGCGAAGCGCCTCCCGGCTGGGTCCGGGCCTGGGACGTCCGCACCGGCGCGCACGCCTGGGACTTCCACACCGTGCCGAACAGCGCCGACGAGTTCGGCGTCGACACCTGGCTGAACGAATCGTGGCGCTACTCCGGAAACGCCAACGTCTGGTCGATGCTGGCCGGCGACAACGAGTTGGGCCACGTCTACCTGCCGACCGGCACCACCACGAACGACTACTACGGGGCCGACCGGCCGGGCGACAACCTGTTCTCGGAATCGATCATCGCCGTCGACGTGGAGACGGGCCAGCGAATGTGGCACTTCCAGGCGGTCCACCACGGGCTGTGGGACTACGACTTCCCGACGCATCCGAACCTGGTCGACGTGGAGGTCGACGGCCGGCCCATCAAGGCGCTGGTGCAGGTGAGCAAGCAGGCCTTCGTCTACGCTTTCGACCGGGTTACCGGCGAGCCGATCTGGCCCATCGAGGAGCGGCCGGTGCCGCAGGCCACGAACATGCCGGGCGAGATCCCGTCTCCCACGCAGCCGTTTCCGACAAAGCCGGCCCCGTTCGACTACCAGGGGGTCACCATCGACGACCTGGTCGACTTCACGCCGGAGCTTCGGCAGATGGCGATAGAAGTCGTGAGCAACTACCAGATCGGGCCGCTGTTCACCCCGCCCGGCCGGGCCATCAACGGCGGCACGCAGGGCACGCTGATGCGTCCGCCCGACTTCGGCGCTGCCGGCTGGGCCGGCGCGGCGGTGGACCCCGAGACCGGGATGCTCTACGTCCCGTCACGCAATATCGCCGTCGCCATCCCGCTCTACACGCCCGACCCGGACCTCGGCGCCACGATGCTCTACACGCACGGCGCCCCGGAGGATCAGCGGCTGCGCCAGATCCGGCAGGGACAGTCCTACCAGGCGCGGATGCCGCAGGGCCTGCCGCTGCTCAAGCCGCCCTACTCGCGGATCACCGCCATCGACATGAACACCGGCGAGCACGCCTGGATGGTGCCCCTCGGCAACGGCGACCGCATCCGCAACCACCCGCGGCTGCGCCACCTGAACCTGCCGCCGCTCGGCGACGGCACCATCGGGGGGCCGCTGCTGACGAAGACCCTGCTCATCAGCACCGTGCCGACCGCCGGCAGCCAGGGCGGACCCGGCCTCGTCGCCTGGGACAAGCAGACGGGCGAGATCCGCGGCGCGGTCGACCTGCCCGCGGGCACCATCGGCACGCCGATGACCTACCTGGTCGACGGCCGGCAGTACATCGCCGTCAGCATCGGCGGCGGCCCGCGGGTGGTGGCCTTCGCGCTGCCCGCGGATTGAGGGCGGACCCAGGCTCGATGAATGTCACCAGGCTGCGCCTCGAGAACTTCAAGCGCTTCACCGACCTGACCATCGACCTGTCGTCGTGCGCCGGCGCGCCGAAGCTGGTGCTGCTGATCGGGGCGAACGGCAGCGGCAAGTCGTCCGTCTTCGACGCGTTCGAGTACCTGTCGGCACAGCACAAGGGCGACGCGGCGCCACCCTCGACGCGTTTCTCGGAGGCTTTCTCCGATGCGTTCTACAAGGGCGAGGCGTACGAGAAGTTCCTGAACTACCTCAAGAAGGACCCGGCCGCAGAGATGTCGGCGGCCTGCGCGTTCGGGGGAGGCTTCGAAGTCCGTCGGTCCAACGGCTCGAGCCCGACGACGTCACCGACCGAGTGGGACGTGAAGTCGGCGTTCTACGGACGGAGCTCGTTGCGAACGGTCCCCGAGCTTCGCGCCACGCCCCAATCCGTGGACGTGGGGACCGACCCCGACCGCCCGCGGCGGTTCATCGAGTTCGACACGCGTTTCGCTTCCAGAAAGGCCAGTCGAACGTCCACTACGACCTGCTCAGCAGCGGCGAGAAGGAGGTGTTCAACATCCTCCTCAACCTGTTCACTCGCCGCGAGCACTTCCCGAACGCCATCTACTTCATCGACGAGCTCGACGTACATCTGCACACGCGGCTTCAGCACGCGCTGATCCGGGAAGTGGTCGAGCACTGGATTCCGGACTACTCGCAGCTCTGGGCGGCCAGCCACTCGCTCGGCTTCATCGAGTACGCCGGCGAGGCCGCGGATGCGGCCATCATCGACTTCGACGACCTCGACTTCGACCGCCCGCAGGTGCTGGCGCCGGCGACGAAATCCCCGGACATCTTCGACATCGCGGTGCCCAGAGACTCCGCGTTGAAGGTCTTCCCCAACCAGACGCTGGTCGTCTGCGAAAACCAGGACGCGCTGCTCTACAACGCGATCCAGCTCCCCGGCCTGTTGTTCGTCGGCGCCAGGGACAAGAACGCCGTCGGGCTGCAGATCAGGACGAACGACGAGTTCCGCGGCCTGATGGACCGCGACTTCCTCGGTTCGGACGAAATCGAGGAATTGCGCCGCGAGCAGCCGCACCTCTTCGTGCTCGGGTACTACTCCCTCGAGAGCTACGTCTACCATCCCCTGAACCTGGCGGAGGTGTCGCCGCCCGGATTCGACGAAACGGAATATCGGGGTTTGCTCCAGGCGCGCATGGTGGAAGCTCGTGACCGCCTGCTGATGAACCTGGAACGGAGCCGCAACGGCTACGAGGTTATCAAGACGCTTCCCAGGGAGACGAAGGCGCGTGCGATGGAGGAGATCGCGAAGGCGACGGCGTCCGACGATTTCGAGACCTTCTACTCGTTCCTCGACATGAAGAACCAGCGCCCCGGCGATTATCTCGGGGAGTTCAACCTGCAGCGCCTCGATCTTGCACGAACCGCCTGGATGCGGGACGCGATCACCGCGGTCCTCGGCGCCGCGTAGCGCGGAGAGAGAGTGCGCGCAGATCCTGCGCGGCAGCGCCAACGGCCGGACCGACTGGAAGGGCTACATCCTCCCGCTGCTGTTCTTCAAGCGGATCAGCGACGTCTGGGACGAAGGACGTCCGAGGCCCGAGAGACGTACGGCAACATCGATCTGGAGCTCTTTCCGGAATTGCACCGCTTCACGCTGCCGGACGGCCACTGGCGGGACGTGCGCGAGACGCCGGCCAACGTCGGCGCCGGCTCGTGCGATGCGCGCCATGGAACGTGCGAATTCGATCGTACGCACATCCGGCCGGCGCCGCCAATCTCACCGGCGCCGATAAACCTCCCGGCGATGTGCGACCCGTACGACGAGGACGACGAGGACCTCGTCGAGGACTTCGTAGACGATTCGATAGTCGCCGACACGAACCCGTCGCAGGCCGAGAAGCTCCCCCTTCAGGACGCTTCCCCTGAGTGGACGCGCTCGAAGGTCGTCGATCGCTGCAACGATTCGGCGGCGCTCAGCCTCCGGAATGCGGGCGAGCTCCCTGGCGGCGCTCCGCTTGATCCGAACCGAGTAGTTCATCCCTGACTCTGTCCCAGTCCAGCACCGGGTCGGCGGGATCGCGCAG
Organism: Vicinamibacterales bacterium; assembly: GCA_958296065.1. GTDB lineage: Bacteria > Acidobacteriota > Vicinamibacteria > Vicinamibacterales > UBA8438 > WTFV01. The sequence goes on from CATQHX010000078.1 coordinate 94,133, forward strand.
GCGCTCCAGCGCTACCGAGAGATCGTCGAAGTCCTCCAGGTAGCGCTCCACCGCCTGACGGACGATGTCTGCCCTGCTGCGGTGCAACGCCTTGGCGGCGACATCCAGCGCCTCCACAACGTCATCCGCCAGGCGTGCCGTGATCTGACTCATTGCGGCCCCTTGAGTTCACACGATGTCGTTGACATTATGATACTTCCATCAGCACCGCCTCGACGTTCCGTTGGTCGAACCGACTGCGTGTTTCCGGGCCCGCCGCATTGGTGCGAGCGTGTCCCTCATCAGCCGCGGAGGAAGGCGTCGGTTTCCTCGATGACGCGATCCTGCATCGCGGGCGTCAGTTCCGGGTAGATCGGTAGCGCGAGCGACCGTGAGGCGGCATCCTCACTGTTCGGAAACGCGCCCGCCGGGTGAGCGAGGTGGTGGAAGCACGGCTGCCGGTGAAGCGGCACGGGGTAGTAGATCATCGTATCGATGCGCCGCGCCGCGAGGTGTTGGCGCAGAGCGTCCCGCCGGTCCGCGACACGGATGACGTACTGGTGGTACGTATGGAGGTCTCGTCCCCAGGCGGGCGCGGGCAGCTCTACGCCGGGGATCGCCAAGTGCTCATCGTAGTACGCGGCGCGCTCGCGGCGCCGCGCGTGCCAGCCGTCCAGATGCTGCAGTTTCGCAGCGAGTATCGCCGCCTGCAGCGTGTCGAGACGGAAGTTGCCGCCCACCTCGGGATGCCGGTAGGCGGCGTGCCCGCCGTGGTTGCGTAGCCGGCGCACGCGTTCCGCCGCCTCGGGATCACCGGTGACCACCAAGCCCGCATCCCCCATGGCCCCCAGGTTCTTGGTGGGATAGAAGGAGAAGCAGGCAAGCGTGCCCATCGTGCCGGCCCGTCGGTCGCCGTGGCTGCCCCCACGGCCTGCTCGACTGCCGCTGGTGCCGCCGCGGATGCTGCCGCCCGCGCCGCCGCTGCTCCCGTTGGCGCCGCCACCGGGATAGCGTGCGCCCAGCGCCTGCGCCGCGTCCTCGACCACCGGGATCCCGTGCGACGCGGCCAGCTCCAGCATGGGGGACATGTCCGCGCACTGTCCGAACAGGTGCACCGGCACGATTGCCTTGACCCGCGACCGACGCTCCGGTTCGCGCTCGAACCAGTCGGCCAGGCGCGCGGGGTCGATGTTGAACGTCCGCGGATCGATGTCGACGAAGACCGGGATCGCACCGAGCCGGGCCACCGCGCCGGCAGTGGCGAAGAACGAGTAGGGCGTCGTGACGACGAGATCGCCGGGACCGACGTCCAGAACCATCAGCGAGACGAGCAGCGCATCCGTGCCGGAGGAAACGCCGATCGCGTGGTCGACGCCGATATAGTCGGCCATCGCCCGCTCGAAGGACTCGAGCACCGGTCCGCCGACGTAGCGGCCGGAAGCGACGACGTCGAGCACCGCCCGCTCGATTTCCGGCCGCGTGGTCTCGAGCTGGGCGGCCAGGTCGAGAAACGGGACACGCACTATCAGAGGTCCACGTCGAGCTGCCTCGCCATCGGGATGAAGGCGATGCCGTTGACCGCGCGCTCGGGTCCGGTCTGGCGGAAACCGAGCCGCTCGTAGGCCGGCACGCCGTAACGCGACGAGTTGACCGTGACCCGCTCGAGGTCCGGGTCCGCGGCGCGGGCGTCCGCGAGCGCCGCGTGCAGCAGCCCCTTGGCGATACCGTGCTGCTGGTGCGCCTTGTCGACGAAGAGGAGCGCGACGTGGTTGTTCTGCCGGATCTCGATCATGCCGGCCAGCACGCCGTCGACGGTCGCCACGCGAACGAAATGGTCCTCGGCGGTACGCGCCTCGAGCGCCTCGGGCGCGACGAACCTGCGGAACTCCGCATTGCCTTCGTCGGTCAGCTCCGGACCGATGAACTCGTCGAACGACGAGAGGACCAGCGCCGAGACGGCGCCGGCTTCGCCGGGCTGCATGACTCGATAACACACAGCGTCGCTCACGTCTGACCTCGCGGTTTGCCGCGTGCCCCGCCCGCCGTCGCGGGGCGGCGCGACAGGGGAAAGCTCCTAGCGGGACAGGCTCTTGATGTAGTTGACGAGGTTCCAGATGTCCTCGTCGCGAAGCTGGTTGCCATAGCCCTGCATGTCGGCGGTCACGCCTTCCTTGATCACCGTGAATATCTCGCCGTCGCTCGCGCCGTGCGTCCAGACGTCGTCGGTAAAGTCGGACGGGATGCCGCCCGCGTGCGACATGTCGCCGTCTCCCGCGCCCCGATTGCCGTGACACTGCCGGCACAGGAAGACGTAGCGCTGCCGGCCGGCGACCAGCGACTCGCGGGTCGGCTCGACCGGGTTCTCCAGCGCCTGCGCATCGGCGTGCTGGTGAGGCTCCGCGGGATGCTCCTGCGCGGTTGCCGCGGCGGCAGAGACCTGGACTGCGACAGCCAGCGCGAAGCCGGCCGCAGCCGCCGCTGCGATGAGGCGCCCCCTCCAGCGATGAACGGCCAGTACGAAGTTCATATCCTCATTCCTGCGGCGCATCGAAGTTCTCCCACATGTACTCGGGAAAGTAGGTGTGCAGATGCATGAAGACCTCGTGAACGAGGTTCACCGCCCGGTTCACGCCGTAGCCGTGATGATGCTCGCGCGCCACCACCTCTAGCGACAGGGCGGCCCGACGAACGAAGCAGCGCACCTCGGCGCGCTCCGGATCGACACGCCGATGCGCCGGCAGGTCGGCGGAGGCACGGCCCCGGACGAACCGGCGCAATGCACCCGCCAGCGACGACCGCGCCGGCACGTTCGGGAGCAGATCCCGAAACGCCAGTGTGCCGGACGCGGGATCGTAGCGCAGCGTGAACGGCGACGGCGCCAGCCAGCGGAACGTGAACTCGTACCGCCCGCGCCGGCCCGGCCCTTCGGCCAGCCCCCGAAAGACGCCCCGCTCGGCATACTCCTGCAATCGAGCCCGCACCTCGGTCAAGCCGTCGTGCAGCGGCCCGCGCCCCTCCGTCCGAACGTCCCGGCCTTCCTCCACCAACTAATGGTAGTAGGACATCACGCCCGGCTCGATCTTGCCGAGGAACCCGGGCGGATACTGGTCGCGCAGCCAGAACTCCTTCTTGGCCTGCACGTTGACAACGCTGGGACGGCTCTCGTCGAGCGCCACCTGGTAGGCCCGCTCCAGCGCCGGCCGCATTTCGTCGGGCCGCGTGACGTACTCGCCGTGCGCCCCGAGCGCCTCACCGAGCTTGTCGTAGCGCAGATTCTCCTGGAACAGGTGCACCGGGAGCCCGAGGGTGTTGTTGCGCTGGCCGGTCCACGTGCCCCACGCGTTGTTGTTGTAGACGACGATCACGGCCGGGAAGCGGTACTTGGACAGCGTCTCGACTTCCATCGCGGTATAGCCGAAGCCGCCGTCTCCCGTAATGCCAATCACCGGATGGCCCTCGAACCCGGCCTGCGCCCCGACGCCGTGCCGGACCGCCGCCGCTACGCCTACCGTGTAGCCGATGTCCGGACCGATCGCCCCGTACTGGTACGCGCCGTTGATGATCTGCGCCGGCCGGTGCGCGCGGAGGTAGCGCCGCGTGTAGCGGGCGATGCCATAGCCGCCCTGCAGGATCGTGGTGCGATCCGCCGGCAGGTCGCCGTGGTGCAGGAAGTCGGCGAGTTCCTTGCCGATGACCGCCGGATGCACCGCGTCGGTATAGCCCAGACCAGTTCGGTAGTACTCCTCGTTCTCCGCCTCGAACGCCTCCCGCGCCGCGGCCACCTCGGCCACCCACGCCTCGCGCCGCTGGCGTGGCATGGCGTCGGCCAACGCCTCGAGCGCGGCCCGTTCATCGCTGACGATGCCGACGTCGATCGGCAGGTTGCGCCCGATGTCTTCCGCGCCTGGATCGATGCGGATGTAGCGCGCGTCGGGGCCGAAAGCGAACTCCCCGAGCGTCGGCATGCAGTACTGGCCGACGAGCAGGACGACGTCCGCGCTCATCATCGCCATCGGCGCCGCGTCGGCCGACAGCTCGTGCTCGGCCGGGAACTGGCCCTTCATGGCGCCGGACTCGACCACCGGAATGTGCGCGCGCTCGGCCAGCTTTCGAAGCGCATCCCACGCCTTGCTGTAGAGGACGCCGTTGCTGGACACGATGACCGGCCGCTCGGCGCTCCGCAGCAGTTGGACCGCCTCGTCCACGGCCCGCGGATCGGGATGGGGTCTGGCGTCGGTGCGGTACTTGGTCTTGTCGTAGAAGTACTCGACGTCGATCGGATCGGTGAACCGGGCGCGGGCGATCTCGGCCGGGAAGTCGAGGTGCACCGGCTTCGGCACGCCGCTCTTGAGCTGCCGGAACGCGTAGCCGGCGTACTCCCAGGTACGGGCGGGAGTGATGAGCCGCTTGCCGTACTTCTTGATGCCCTCGGTCAGCGGCTGTTGCCGCTGATCCTGGATGCCCTGCTCGGTGTCCTCGGCGAAGATGGTCTTGTTGCTGGCAAGAACGAGGATCGGCGAGCGGGCCGAGTTGGCGGCCGAGATGGCCCCGATCATGTCGGTGAAGCCGGGCCCCTCGGTCCCCGAGGTCGCCGCCACCTCGCCGGTCGCGCGGCAGAAGGCGTCTGCCGCGTGGCAGAGCGAGCCCTCGTGGCGTCCCGAGTAGGTCGGAATACCCATGTCGCCGATGGCGTGCACGACGTCGTAGTTGCCCGGGCAGCAGAACAGCGCCTTGACGCCCTCTTCCTTGCAGGCGCGCGCGAACACCTGTGCGCCGGACATCGGGAAGTCGATTTCCGGCAGCGGGGCCGCCTTGGCCTTCTCGAACTCGCTGGGGATGGTGATCGGCTTGACATCGTCCTCGGCGGCGCGAGCGGCTCCGCCGCCGCCGAGCGCGGCCGCCGTAGCCCCGGCTCCACCCAGAACCGCCTGGCGCATGAACGCGCGCCGTGACTCCGCCGTGCCGCCGGATCGCTTCGCGCTCCGCGTCTTCGTCTTCATGAGATCCTCCACACGCCTGGACGCCGCCGGGCTCCCGCCGTTCTCGCGATGAATGCCGCAGTGCGCCGCGTGGTGACCGCACCACTGCGCGCACGGCATCCTAATCGCGCGTCCCCAAGGTGTCAACGCGATGCCGACACAGTTGCGCCGGGCGGGACGGGGCCGTGCAACCGCCGCGGTGCGACCACGGCAGACTACTCGGCGGAGACGAGCAGGACCCGCGCGTCCCGCGCACACCGCGCGCCGACGTTGCTCGTGTGCCCGTCGGCGGAGAAGGGCAGCCTGACCGAGAGCCGCAAGACGCCCGGAAAGTTGAGCCACGACGCGCCGCGCATGATGCGCAGGTAGCCCGTCTCCGCCGGCTGCGGATCGGTGAGCGGCCCGTCCGGATAGCGGATCGTGATCCAGCCGTTCACCCACTCCCAGACGTTGCCGGTCATGTCGTGGAGTCCGAAATCGTTCGGCGGAAACGAACCGACCGGCGCCGTGTTCAGCCAGTCGTCGACCCCGCCGGTGGCGCCGCTGCAGCACTGCGGGGCTCCGAAGTTGGAGTAATCGCGCGTCAGCTCGTCGCCCCACCAGTAGAGGCGCCCGTCATGCCCGGCCCGCGCCGCGTACTCCCACTCCCACTCGGTGGGCAGGCGCCCGCCGGCCCAGGCGCAGAAGGCCGCGGCATCGTGCCAGGTCATGTGAACAGCCGGGTGATCGGGCGCCTGCGGGTAGTCTGGGACCGCCGGCCGTGCGTAGCCGGTCGCCGCCACGAACGCGGCGTACTGACCGACGGTCACCTCCGTCGCCATCAGGTCGAACGTCGACAGCGTCACCTCGTGACGCGGGCGTTCGCTGTCGAGGCACGCGGCATCGCCCGGTACACAGCCCATCCGAAAGGCACCGGCGGGAATCGTCACCCACGGCAGCGCAATCCCCTGCGCCGCACCCGGGAGGGCACTCACGCCAATTCCGAGCGCGACCGCGGCCGCGGCGCATGCTCGCCGCCACGAGGCAGATAGGCGCATCCCAGCGTTCACCCCTTGACCGCGATCCCTGCCACCTCGAAACGCGCCCCGAACAGCAGGGTGCCGGAGCCCAGGAACGCGCGGGCCGGCGGAGCCTCGTTGAAGTATTCGCGGTACACGCTGTTGAACGCGCCGTACAGCGAGACGTCCGAGCAGAAGACCTTCACGCTGACCAGGTCGTCCATCGTCATGTCGGCCTCGGCCAGCACGGCCTGGATGCCGTTCATGACGTTGCGCGCCTCCTGCTCGGCGGTCGCCGGCGGCCGGCCGGTCTCCGGGTCCATGCCGAGACGACCCGCGACGTACAGCGTGTCGCCGGCCAGCACAGCATCGCTGAACGGCGCGGTCGTCGTGCGGCCCGGCAGGTTGATGGCACGGGGCGAGGAATCCTGCGTGGCGTTCAGCGCGGCCACCACGCCAGAGACGAGCACGCCGATGACGATGCCTGCGACGAAGACGAAACCGTTTCCACGAGCCCTCATCATGTCCTCCTGGTCGAAACGTGCAACGCGCTCCGCGTAGGCCGATGCAAGGCCTTCATCCGTGCGCGTCCACTCGCCGGCCGCGGGCCGGCGCCACGGGTTTCCGCCTGCCGATCGAATGCTGCCGGCGCACGGCGCGGTCCGGCCCTCATGCGCCGGTCAGGAACACTGTCGAGCCGGTGGTCCTCCGGCCCTCCAGGTCGCGATGCGCCTGCGCCGCGTCCTTGAGAGCGTACGTCTGGTTGACCTCGATACGCACCGCTCCGCTCCCGACGACATCGAACAGCTCCGCCGTCGTCTCCTCGAGCTCCTGCCGCGTCGCGGTATAGGTCGCCAGGGTCGGACGCGTCAGGAACAGGGAACCTTTCTGGGCCAGGATCGCCGGCTTGAACGGGTCGACGGCGCCCGACGCGTTGCCGAAGCTCACCATCAGCCCGCGCGGCTGCAGGCAGCGCAGCGAGTCGTCGAACGTGTCCTTGCCGACCGAGTCGTAGACCACAGGGACGCCCTTGCCGCCGGTCAGCTCCTTCACGCGGTCGACGAAGCTCTCCTCGGTATAGACAATCGGATGGTCGCAGCCGTGGGCCTTCGCCAGCTCCGCCTTCTCGCGGGTGCCGACGGTGCCGATGACCGTGGCGCCGAGGTGCTTCAGCCACTGGCAGGCGATCAGGCCGCACCCGCCCGCCGCGGCGTGGAAGAGCACCGTTTCGCCCGGCTGCACGGCATGGGTGCGCCGGACGAGGTACTGCACCGTACAGCCCTTCAGCATGACCGCAGCCGCCTGCTCGTCACCGATCCCGCCCGGGATCTTCACAAGCAGCTTCGACGCGATGATCCGGCGCTGCGCGTAGCTGCCGAGGCTCATGCAGTAGGCGACCCGGTCGCCGACCGCCACCTCGGTCACTCCTTCGCCGACGGCTTCCACCACGCCGGCCCCCTCGTTGCCGATGGTCAGCGGGAACGACGGCGCCGGGTACAGGCCGGTCCGGAAGTAGACGTCGATGAAGTTGAGCCCGGCCACGGTCTGCCGGACGACAGCCTCTCCCGGCCCCGGATCGGGAACGTCGACCGCCTCCCAGCGCAGGACTTCGGGACCGCCGTTTTCGTGAATGCGAATCGCGTGTGTCATCGATCGCTCCGGGCTGGATGAACGTTCTCGGTGAGTTGCAGGGCGATCTTAGCAGCCGGACGGCATCGGAACCGACCGGGGGGCCGGCCGACGCCCGACCGCCGTTGCGGTACCATAGCCCGCAGATGGCCACGACCACCGGCGCCTTCGACGCGCACCACCCACCGTCGTCCGATCTGCTCGCCGACTGCGTGCACTGCGGCTTCTGCCTGCCGCCGTGCCCGACCTACGCGCTGTGGAACCGCGAGACCGACTCGCCCCGCGGGCGAATCCACCTGATGAAGGTGGCGCTGGAGGGCAAGGCGGAGATAACGCCGGAGTTTGCGCGGCATTTCGACACCTGCCTCGGCTGCATGGCCTGCCTGACCGCGTGTCCGTCCGGGGTGCAGTACGACAAGCTGGTGGAAGCCGCCCGGCCGCAGATCGAGCGGCACGTCGAGCGACCGGCGGGCGATCGCCTGTTCCGGCGGTTGGTCTTCTCGCTCTTTCCCTACCCCGGCCGGCTCCGCTGGGTGGCGCTGAAGCTGTGGGCCTACCAGCGGCTGGGAATCCGGTGGCTGGTGCGCGCGAGCGGACTGCTGAACCTGCTCCCCGCGCGGCTGCGCGCCCTGGAGGCGGTGGCCCCGCCCATCACGTTCGACGGCATCTGGTCCTCGATGCCCGCCGTCATCCCCGCGCAGGGTGAGCGGCGGCGGCGCGTGGCCATGCTGCTCGGTTGCGTGCAAAGGGTCTTCTTCAGCGACGTGAACGCCGCCACGGCTCGCGTGCTCGCGGCCGAGGGCTGCGACGTGGTGATCCCGCCGGCGCAGGGGTGCTGCGGCGCCCTGATGATGCACTCCGGCCTGGAGAGCGAAGCGGAAGCGATGGCGCGGCGCTTCATCGACGCTTTCGAGCCGGCGCTGGCCGACGTCGACGCCATCGTGATCAACGCCGCCGGTTGCGGGTCGACGCTGAAGGAGTACGGGCATCTGCTGCGAGACGACCCGAAGTACGCGGCACGTGCGGCGGCGCTGGCCGCCAGATGCCGCGACATCTCGGAAGTGCTGGCCGAGCTCGAACCGCGGGCTCCGCGACACCCCCTGAAGATGCGCGTGGCCTACCACGACGCCTGTCACCTGCAGCATGCGCAGGGGGTGAGCATGGAGCCCCGCCAGGTGCTGGCCGCGATACCGGATCTCGATGTGTGCGACGTGCCGGAGGGCGGGCTCTGCTGCGGGTCGGCGGGCATCTACAACCTGGTGGAACCGGAGGCCGCGGGCGAGCTGGGGCAGCGCAAGGCGAGGAACGTCCTGTCGACCGGGGCGGACGCCATCGTGTCGTCGAATCCGGGGTGCCTGTTGCAACTCGGCAGCGCGCTCGAGCGCGAGGGACGACCGTTGCCGGCCATGCACCTTGTCGCGCTGGTCGACGCTTCGATCCGGGGCCGCCAGCCGTAGCTGCGGGAGCCAACTCCGCCCGCCGCCCGCCACCGCTGCTAGAGGCCTCCCGGGCCACGGCCGGGATTCAGGAGCCCGGCGGGATCGAACTGGCGCTTGATCGCCATCATCACCCGCATCCCGTCACCGACAGGCCCCCAGGCATCGATACTCCGCCGAAGCTCCGGGTCCCCCCGGCGGATTACCGCAGAACCACGGCCGAGCGGCAGCCGGCCTCGAACATCGCCGATGAGGCGGGCCTGCGCGTCGACCGGCCCGTTCAACCGCACGTCGACCACCCCGAGACCGGCGCGCCCGCCCGCCGCCATCTCGATTCCGTCCCTTGCCGCCCGATCGCGAAGCCAGACGAGCGTCGGGAACAGCTCGGCGGGCACCGTGCTCAGCTTGACGAGGGTTCCGCCAGGCGACCAGTGCGCGGCGTGCCGGTCCCAGGCCGCCCGCTCGTCCTCTCCGCCGAGCACGACGGCGGAACCGCGCTCGCCGACAAGAGCGCAGGCCGCCGCCGCCTGCTGGGCGACGGAGACCTCGACCGACTCGAAGCGCACGAACAGACGAGCCGGCGCCCAAGAGATCTCGATCGAGGTCGGTGTCAACGACGAACCGGCGAGATCGGCGGCGATGGGCGCCGCGTCCTCCAGGGAATCGACCTGCACCTCCACGGTCCGCGACACCGGCGGCGCGGGGGCCAGCTTGAAGGTCGCGGTGAGGATGACGCCGAGACAACCAAAGGAACCGGTCAGCAGGCGGGCGAGATCGTAGCCGGCGACATTCTTGACGACGATGCCGCCGGCCTTGGCCACCCGGCCGTCGCTACGCGCCACCGTCACACCGATGATGGAGTCGCGCGGGGCGCCATGGCCATAACGCCGCGGACCGCTGTCGTTGGTGGCCACGATGCCGCCGACGGTGGCGCGCTCCGGCCACGGCGGATCCCACGGAAGGCGTTGGCCGTGCGCCGCCAGCCTGCCATTCACCGCCGCCAGGGTAGCCCCGGCCTCCACGGTCGCCGTCAGGTCGCCGTGCCGGTGCTCGACGACACGGGAGAGCGCCGCGGTGGAGAGCTGCAGATCCACGGGCGCTCCGGGAGTCCCCCAGTCCTGCTTGGTGCCTCCCCCGGTGACCCGCACCGAGAACCCCTCCGATGACGCCCAGGCGAGTGTCGCGGCCAGCGCCTCGCCGTCTGCCGGCGCCGCGACCAGGCGCGGCTGGACCCCGTCGACAGCGTCCTTGTCGCCGCCGGCGCGCACGGTTGCGCCATGACCGGCTTGGGCGGCAAGCTGATCGAGCAGCGCGGCGGTGGAGGATCCCGCCATCAGGCACGCTCCGCCAGGCCCGCTGCCTCGGCCGGATGCTTGCGGTACGGCCCGGGCACCTCGCCACAGAGGCGCGGCGTCGGAAACACCTTCCCCGGGTTGCAGATGTAGCCGGGATCGAAGGAGCACCGCACAAGCTGCATCGTGTCGAGATCGTCCTCGCTGAACATCTTGGGCAGGTGCTCCGCCTTGTCGGCACCGACGCCATGCTCGCCGGTAATGGAACCGTCGGCATCGAGGCAGTACGTCAGGATCTCGGACGCGACCTCCTGTGCGAGATCGGCCTGCCCTTCGATCCGCTCGTCGTAGCAGACCAGCGGATGCAGGTTGCCGTCGCCGGCGTGGAACACGTTGCCGATCTTCAGGCCCGAGCGATCGGAGAGATCCCGGATGCGGCCGAGCACCTCCGGCAGCCTGGTACGGGGGATCACGCCGTCCTGCACGTAGTAGCTGGGCGAGACGCGTCCCATGGCCGCGAACGCCGCCTTGCGGCCCTGCCAGAAACGCGCCCGCTGCTCGGCCGTGCGCGCGATCTGTATCTCGCTGGCCGCCGCCGCCCTGCACACTTCCTCGACGCGCGTGAAAAGCGCCGACACGTCCGCCTCGGCGCCATCGAGCTCGACGATGAGGATAGCCTCCGTCTTCGGGAAGTTCGGATGGACCGCCGCCTCCGCCGCCTCTATCGTCACCCGATCCATCATCTCCACCGCGGCGGGAATGATGCCCGCGCCGATGATGCCGGAAACGGCGTTGCCCGCCGCCTCGGTCGAATCGAAAGCAGCGAGCAGCGTTTCGACCGCGGCCGGCTTGCGCAACAGGTTGAGGACGACCTTCGTGACGACGGCCAGCGTGCCCTCCGACCCGACCAGCACGCCGAGCAGGTCGAGCCCCGGGGGGTCCAGGGCCGGTCCGCCCAGGTGCACGAGCTCGCCGTCCGGCAGCACCGCCTCCACGCCGAGGACGTGATGCACGGTGAAGCCGTACTTGAGGCAGTGGGCGCCCCCGGAGTTCTCGGCGAGGTTGCCGCCGATGGAGCAGATCACCTGACTGGAAGGGTCGGGCGCGTAGTAGTAGCCCGCGGCCGCCACCGCCTTGCTGACGTCGAGGTTCATCACGCCGGGCTCGACCGTGATACGGCGGTTCGGAATATCGATGTCCAGGATGCGGTTCATCCGCGTCATCACTATCAGGACACCATCCGGATGCGGCAGCGCCCCGCCCGAAAGCCCCGTTCCCTGGCCGCGCGCCACGAAGGGCACGCCGTTCTCGTGGCAGAGCCGGACGATGCGCCGCACCTGATCGGCCGACGTGGGCAGGACGGCGACACCGGGCTTGGAGCGCAGCTTCACGAGCCCGTCGGTCTCGTAGGTCAGCAATTCACCGTCGTCGCGCACGATGCCGTCCCGTCCGACGATGCGCTCCAGCTCGGTGACTATCTGGCTCTTCATGTCCTTCGGTCCTTCCAAGCGATGCCGTATCCCGAGCACGGCCGCGGATTGCCGTCGGCGGTACGTTTCCCTGCGCGGCCTCCGAGCATCGCTCCACTACGGCCGCGAGTACTGATCGATCACACGCGAGATTGCCCGCTGGCACACCCGACAGAACCCGACCGGGTTGCGCGTGAACATGATGCAATCGACTTCCGAGCGGTACAGGCCGGTCGGTTCGTACGAGGCACCCTCGAAGGCACCGACCTTGCCGGAGTGCGGCATCGAGACCAGCAGGGCCGTCTCCCGCTCCATCTGCGCGGTGAAGAGCCGGTCCATCTCGGTTTCGGGCGCACCAGCCTCCCGCAGGCCGCGGCGCTCGCGCTGCGCCGCCGTGCTGCCTGCCTCGAAGGCCTCCTTGTCCCACGGAGTCGGCAACGGCGTGTCCGGCTCGACGAGGTCACCCCACTTGACATTGTCCGGATCGTGCAACGCGGTTACGTTCGGCTCCCACGGCTCGGGGTGATACGCGGCCCCGGTCTCGTACGCCACGTCGGAGGTGTAGTACTCGTCCGCCAGACCCGCGAAGTGATGACCGAACTCGTGGATGAAAACGTACTCCGCAAACCCCGTGTCGGCCGCCGCCGTCGCCTGGAAGTTGAAGATCCCACCTCCGCCGTACTGTTCCTCGTTCACCAGAATCTCTATGAACTCGTACGGCGCGGCGGAGGCCGCGTCCCGCAGCGCCCGGTTGTCGTAGGTGAGCAGGTAACGTTCGGAATCGAAGATGTTGTACTCGGCCGACAGTGGAGTGCGCCGGAACTGCCCGGCTCGCGGACGGCTAACGCCCGATTCCGACGACGGGAGGTGGATTGCCCAGACGTTGAAGTCGTTCTTGCGGCTCAGGAACGGCTCCTCCTCGAACAGCGCGTCCGTCAACCGCTTGGCGTCGGCCCGGAACTTCTCCCCCTCGTCCTCCGTGTAACCCTCGCCGAGGACCAGCAAGTCGACCTTCTCCGACGGCGGTCCGCTGCTGAACAGCGTCCAGACCTCGCCCGTCGCCGCGCGCTCCTCCGGGTTGACGAAGCGCGAATTCGGATCCACGACGGTCGACCAGATCTCATGAAAGCTGTTCTCTTCGTCCCGTACCTTCAGCACCACCTGCACGGGTCGTCGCGGCCACGGAAACCGCAGCGATTCGTGGAACGTCCGGTGGATCTGACGCGACTCCGGCGTCGTCTCCCACTCACCGTAGATCGACGCGAAGCCCCGGGAGTAGATCACCCGGTTCGTCCGGCGGTCGATGACCTCGAAGAGATACTTCCCCAGATTCAGGTCATCGATCAAACGGGTGCGGCTGCCCGACCACGGGCCGTCAGCCACCACCTGGTCGAGCGCGACAATCTCCGTGCCGAGGCCCCCGGAGTGAAAGTAGTCGACCCGCATCGTCCTGTCGACGAAGTGCGCGTCGTAGCTACCGGCGCCGCCCGTTCCCTGCCCGGTTGCCTGCGCCGCCCCCAACCGACCCCCGCCACCGTACAGCGCAATCACCGCCACGGCCGCCGAAGCCGCCAACGCGACCGCCCCCAGCCCCACGACACCCTGACTCCGTCCTCGCTTCTCCTGCATGCCGCCATTCTACCGCCCGCCGCGACCGCTCGACTCAACCGAGGCCGCTTCGCCCTCCCCACCCCCTCAATCGCTCACCGCCAGCTCCCCCGGCACGATGGGGCGAGTCCGTGGCAGCCGTCCTCGATAGGCCAGATACCCAATGCCGCAGAGCAGCCCCACAAACACCGTCGCCTTCACGAGGTTCCCTCCGGGACTCAACGGCAACAGGCCCCAAAGCAACCACAGCGTGGGCTGCGCGATGCACACTGCCCACCCCAACCCGTAGAAGATCCGCCGCTCGTGACCCTCGCCCCGCGTCGACCTCTTGACCCTTGGCAGACGCCCCGCCGCGCCGAGAACCCACGTACCTGCGGCCAGTGGAAAGTACCCGGCATCGTAAATGGCCCGCATCTGCCACTCCCCCGTCGCGGCGGCCCACAACACGCCTGCAAGATTCAGCAATCCGAATGACACTACCGCACTCCACGCAAACGTGTAGCACACCCGCCGATACACCGGATTCGGCCGATCCTCCGTGAATCGAATGATGTAAGGCTCCGGCTCCACGCCCGGCAACCGTCCCCTCAAGCCCGCGATGCCCGTCCCCACCACCACCGCGCCGATCCACACGCCCATCCGCACGTCGAAGCCCGCCGCGAACAGCTCGAACGTCAGCGGCCCCGGCACAAGGAAGAACACCCAGATCCAGATCGGCCAGTGCGCCAAACGGTACAGCCTTGTGTTTCTCGCACGAATTCTCCGCTCCACTGCGAGCTCCACCGGGATCCCCCGGTGATCCGTCCGCCTCGTTTCCAGCATCATCACTCTGCCCGGACCCGTCGCATCCCGTCCCGCAAAAGGCAACGCCCGGACTCGACATTCGAGCCCGGGCGCAACGAAAACTCCCGGCGGCGACCTACTCTCCCACGGAGCTGCCCCCGCAGTACCATCGGCGGAAGAGGGCTTAACTGCCGTGTTCGGCATGGGAACGGGTGTTTCCCCTCTCCTATGACCACCGGAAAACTCTAAACGCACATCCCGCACCCGCCACCCTGGCGGCGGACCGCGCGACGCGTTTCTGTCAAAGAGCGGGCTGAAACCCGCCAACTGAACACCCTACAAACGGCAGCTTCCCGACGCAGTACCCGAAGAATATGGTCAAGCCTCACGGCTGATTAGTACCAGTAAGCTCAAGCTCTCGCAAGCCTTACACATCTGGCCTATTGCCTGGTAGTCTTCCAGGTGCCTTCAGGGACCCGCAGGTCCTGGGAGATCTCATCTTGGGGAGGGTTTCACGCTTAGATGCTTTCAGCATTTCTCCCTTCCGAACGTAGCTACCCAGCACTGCCGCTGGCGCGACAACTGGTACACTAGAGGTTCGTCCATCCCGGTCCTCTCGTACTAAGGACAGCCCCCCTCAAATCTCCTGCGCCCATGGTAGATAGGGACCGAACTGTCTCGCGACGTTCTAAACCCAGCTCACGTACCGCTTTAATCGGCGAACAGCCGAACCCTTGGAACCTGCTACAGCTCCAGGATGCGATGAGCCGACATCGAGGTGCCAAACCTTGGCGTCGATATGAACTCTTGGCCAAGATAAGCCTGTTATCCCCGGCGTACCTTTTATCCGTTGAGCGATGGCCCTTCCATGCGGAACCACCGGATCACTAAGGCCTGGTTTCCCACCTGCTCGACGTGTATGTCTCGCAGTCAAGCTCGCTTCTGCCTTTGCACTCTCCGGCTGATTTCCAAACAGCCTGAGCGAACCTTCGCGCGCCTCCGTTACATTTTGGGAGGCGACCGCCCCAGTCAAACTACCCACCAAGCAGTGTCCCTGACCTGGATGACAGGCCGAGGTTAGAGCACCGAAATGCTAAGGGTGGTATCTCACCGACGACTCCCCCGACCCCGAGAGGCCGAGCTCAAAGTCTCCCACCTATCCTGCGCATAACACACCAGCACTCACTACTAAGCTGTAGTAAAGGTGCACGGGGTCTTTCCGTCTTACCACGGGCAACCGGCGTCTTCACCGGTACCACAAATTCGCAGTGCCCCTCGTCGAGACAGCGCCCAGATCGTTGCGCCATTCGTGCAGGTCGGAACTTACCCGACAAGGAATTTCGCTACCTTAGGACCGTTATAGTTACGGCCGCCGTTTACCGGGGCTTCAGTTCAGAGCTTCACCTTGCGGCTAACTCCTCCCTTTAACCTTCCGGCACCGGGCAGGCGTCAGACCCTATACGTCGTTTTCGACTTGGCAGAGTCCTGTGTTTTTAGTAAACAGTCGCCTGGGCCTCTTTATTGCAACTCCCTCCCGCTCACCGGGCATGCCGGATCACGGGCGGGAGCACCCCTTCTTCCGAAGTTACGGGGCGAGTTTGCCGAGTTCCTAGACGAGGGTTCTCACTCGCGCCTTGGGATTTTCTCCCTGCCTACCTGTGTCGGTTTGCGGTACGGGTACCTGAACAACTCCTT
>CATQHX010000078.1:115000-139757 GCA_958296065.1 Vicinamibacterales bacterium
GCGTCATACCGTTGGCGAAACTCGCGGCGCTCGAGCATCTGGGCTACGTTGTAGCGCGCCGCCAGCCGAATCCAGCCTTCGCTACCGAGGGCGCGGAGCCAGCCGCTGTTGAAGCCGACTTCCGTGGATTCGGGATCCAGCAGCTTGAACACCTGCTTCTTGTAGGTCTCGGCATTCTCCTCGATCTGCTCCCGCGTCAGCGGGGGCCGGGTCTTCGACCGGCCCGTCGGATCGCCGATGAGCCCGGTAAAGTCGCCGATCAGGAAGATCACCCGGTGACCGAGATCCTGAAAGTGCTTCATCTTGCGGAGCAACACGGTGTGGCCGAGATGCAGGTCGGGCGCCGTCGGGTCGAATCCCACCTTCACGATGAGCCGGTCGCCCGACGTAGCCGCGCGCTCGAGCTTGGCCCGCAACTGCGACTCCCGAACCACATCCACGCAGCCCTTGGTGAGGTATGCGATCTGCTCCTGAAGCGTCATCGGAACAATTGTACCGAGAACCAACCGGATACCGGTTCCGCCCCGGGTCGACCGCGCTCTTCTCGCGGAGGTCAGGGCTGCTCGACGAATCGCCGGCCGTCGATCCTCCATCCGCCGTCGAGGATCACCCGAATCGCTTCGGGATAGATGCGGTGCTCCTCGACCAGGATACGGGCCGCGAGCGAGTCGGCACTGTCGGTCGGCAACACGGGAACCACCGCCTGCCGCACGATGGGTCCGTCATCGAGTTCCGGCGTCACGATGTGAACGGTTGCCCCGCTGACCTTGACGCCGTGCTCCCACGCCTGCCGCTGGGCGTCGAGACCGACGAACGCGGGCAGGAGGGACGGATGGATGTTGAGGATGGCATTCGGGAATGCGGCGACGAAGCTCCCGCTGAGCAGACGCATGAAGCCGGCGAGACAGACGAGACCGACGTCACGCTGCCTGAGTTCGCCGACCATCGCCGCATCGAACGCCTCCCGCGAGCCGTAATCCGTGTGGCGCAAGGCGACGGTCTCGATGCCGGCCCGCCGGGCGCGCTCCAGCCCCGGCGCATCCCGCCGGTTGGAGATGACCACGGCGATCTCCGCATCCAGACGCTGCTCGGCGATCGCGTCGGTGATCGCCTGCAGGTTGCTGCCTCGACCCGAAATGAGAACGCCCAGGCGACGGTTCGCGGCGGCCTTCGCCGGTGCGGCTTTCCGGCTGCTCATGTGCCGCACGCCAACTGCGCGTCGCCCGGGAGCTCGACCCTCGCGTACTCGACCCGGGGACCGCCGGCCACCGCCTCGCGGATCTCGCCGATGAGCGCCGCGCCGATCTCGCCGCACGTGACGAGCTTCGAGAGCACGCGGTGTGCGTCCTCTCGCGCGCAAACGACAACGAGCCCTATGCCCATGTTGAAAGTGCGGTACATGTCCGCCAGCGGCACCTCGCCCTGATCTCGCAGGAAATCGAAGATCACAGGCCTCGTCCAACGCTCCGGATCGATTGCAGCGGCGCAGGCGCCGGGCAGCACTCGCGGCACGTTGTCGGTCAGGCCGCCGCCCGTGATGTGGGCAATCCCCTTGACGCGGCCCGTCTCGATCACCGGCCGGACCGCCGACTGGTACGACCGATGCGTGCGCAGCAATTCCTCGCCGACGGTGCAATCGAGCGCCTCGACCGCCGAGTCGACGCGCAGCCCGAGCTTGTCGAAGAGGATGCTTCGCGCGAGCGAGTAGCCGTTGGTGTGGAGCCCACTCGAAGGCAGGCCGATGAGGACGTCGCCCGGCACGATCGAGCGGCCGTCGATGATCCGCGGACGGTCTACCAGGCCGACGACGAAGCCCGCCAGATCGTACTGGCCATCGGCGTAGAAGCCGGGCATCTCGGCCGTCTCGCCGCCCAGAAGTGCGCAGCCGTTCTGTCGGCAGCCGGTCGCGATTCCCTCGATCACGGAAGCCGACACGTCGGGGGACAGACGGCCGGTCGCGAGATAGTCGAGGAAAAACACGGGGCGCGCGCCCTGTACGAGGATATCGTTGACACAATGGTTGACGAGGTCCACCCCGACCGTCGTATGCACGCCGGCCGCGAACGCCACCGCCAGTTTGGTCCCGACCCCATCGGCGCTCGCAACCAGCACCGGCTCGCTCATTCCGGACAGCTCGGGCCGAAACAAGCCTCCGAAGGCGCCGATGTCGCTCAGCACCCCGTCGGTGAACGTGCTCTTGGCGAGTCGCTTGACCCGCTCGACCACCTCCATGCCGGCGTCTATGTCGACGCCCGACGCCCTGTAGTCCATAACCTCCGTCCGCCGCCCTTCTCCCGCCGGATCCTCCGGAACGGAACCGGTCACGGTTCGCTGGACGCGACCTCCTCGACGTCGGCGATCTTGAGCACCATCTGCCGGTAGGCATCGGTATCACGCGGCGGATCCACGGGATATGACTTTGTGTAGCACGCGTTGCAGTACTGATCGTGCCGTGCGCCGACCGCCTGTCGCAACCCCGCCAGGCTCAGGTAGGCGAGTGTGTCGGCCCCCATGAAGTCGCGGATCTCGTCGACGCTCTTCCGGGCGGCAATCAGCTCGTCGCGGTAAGGCGTGTCGATACCGTAATAGCAGGGCGCGACGGTCGGGGGACAACTGATGCGCATGTGCACCTCCCGCGCGCCGGCCGCCTTGATCATCGACACGATCTTCTGGCTGGTCGTCCCCCGCACAATCGAGTCATCGACCAGCACGACCCGTTTCCCGTCGAGCACGCTCCGCACCGTGTTCAGCTTGACCTTCACCTTGAGGCCGCGGACCGACTGGTGCGGCTGGATGAACGTGCGGCCGACATAGTGGTTGCGGATGAGCCCCATCTTGAGCGGAATGCCGGAGCTCTCGGCGTAGCCTATCGCCGCGACCAGCCCCGAATCGGGAATCGGAACCACCACGTCCGCCTCGACCGCCGACTCCTGCGCGAGCAACTGTCCGAGGTTCGTGCGCACCGTGTTGACGCTCTGACCGAACACGTCGCTGTCGGGACGTGCGAAATAGACGTGCTCGAACACGCAGTGCGCAGCCGGCGCGGGCGGGAACGGCTTGTACGAGCGCACGCCGTCCTCGCCGATCACCAGGATCTCGCCCGGCTCCACTTCGCGCTCGTAGCGGGCCCCGATCAGGTCCATGGCACAGGTCTCGGAGCAGACGACATAGGCATCTCCCAGACGGCCGAGGGCGAGGGGGCGGAATCCGTGCGGGTCGCGCACCGCGATCAGGTTGTTCGGCGTCAGCAGCACGAGCGAGAACGCGCCGCTCACCTGTGACACCGACTCGACGATGGCATCCTCAGGGGTAGCGGCGCTCGACTTGGCGTAGAGATGCAGGACGACCTCGGTGTCGCTGTTGGTCTGGAAGATCGAGCCCTCCCGCACCAACCGATGCCGCAAGTCGCCCGCGTTGACAAGGTTGCCGTTGTGGCAGAGCGCGATCTGCCCATGCGAGCAGTCGATCAGGATCGGCTGCGCGTTGACGATGCGGCTGTCGCCGGAGGTGGAGTACCGAACGTGGCCGATCGCGGACGCACCGGGCAGGGCGGCCAGCATCCGGTCGTTGAAGGCGTCGCCGACGTACCCCATCGCGCGCGACAGCTTTACCGTTCCGTCGCACGCGGCGGCTATCCCGGTGCTTTCCTGGCCCCGATGCTGCAACGCGTACAGGCCGAGGTAGGTCAGCGACGACGCGTCCTTGTGGCCGTAAATGCCGAAGACGCCGCACTCGTCGTGGAACTTGTCGTCCATGCTCTCAGCCGTTGCGTTCACTCGCCGGCGGCCCTGGCACCCACATGCCGGCGGCTGGCAAGTCAGTTCGCGGTTCCCCGCGTCGTCTGCTCGGTATCTGCGACGCAGACTCCCAACACACCGATCCCGTCATGCGGCGGGAACCTCGAAGTACCGCGACAGGCCCGTCGCCCATCGTTGCTCCGCCTCGGCCAACTCCACTTCGACGGCCGGTTCCCCGTCGAACGTGAACCGCAGGCGCTCGCCGCCGGTTCTACCCAGCACCTGCGCCGGAACACTCGCCGCCGCGGCTCGCTCCAGCACGGCGTCCGCGTCCGCCTCCCGTACCGATACGACGATCTGCGAGGCCGCCTCGCCAAACAGCGCGGCTGCCAGGCCGGCCCCGTCACTCGAACCGGGAATCGCCACGTCGAAGCCTATTCCGCCGTTCCCGAACGCACATTCCGCCAGCGCAACGGCCAAGCCGCCATCCGAGCAATCGTGGGCTGAACGCAGGCGCCCGGCCTCGGCAAGCTCCGCCACCAGTTGCTGCAGAGCACGCTCTGCCTCCAGGTCGAGCTCGGGCGGTGTGCCGCGCACGATCCCGTGCATCACCTTCAGGTACTCGCTGCCACCGAGCGCGCCACCCGGCGCTCCAAGCAACATCACGACCGCCCCGGCCTCGCGGAACACCCGGCCCACGACCCGACGGGCGTCCTCTATTATGCCCACCACGCCGAGAACCGGAGTCGGCAGAATCGCCTGGCCATCCGTTTCGTTGTAAAGACTGACGTTGCCGCCGGTGATCGGGATGTGGAGGGCACGACAGGCGTCGCCGATTCCGGCTACCGCCCGGGCGAACTGCCACATGATCTCCGGCCGCTCCGGGTTACCGAAGTTCAAGCAGTTGGTGGCGCCGATCGGCCGGCCGCCAACGCAGGCGACGTTGCGGGCCGACTCGGCCACGGCCAGCATCGCCCCGCGGTACGGATCGAGAAAGCAGTACCGCCCGTTGCCGTCGACTGAGAACGCCAGGGCGCGAGGTGTCCCCTTGACGCGCACCACGCCTGCTCCCGCACCTGCGGGCACGATGGTGTTGGTCCGCACCATGTGGTCGTACTGACGGTATATCCAGCGCTTGCTCGCGATGCCTGGCGAGCCGAGGAGCCGCCGAAAGGCCATGGACGGCGTACCGCCGGGCGCCAGCACTGACAGGTCGAGCGTCTGTCGTTGGTGGAGATCCTCCGGCTCGCGGTACGGGCGATCGTAGAGCGGCGCTTCGTCGGCCAGCGGCCGGTTGGGGATCTCCGCCACGATCTCTCCGCCGTCGCGGACGCGCAGCAGGCCGTCACCGGTCACTTCGCCGATCCGCACGGCGTGCAAGTCCCACTTCTCGAACACGCGATCGACTTCCGCCTCGCGTCCCTGCCGCACTATGAAGAGCATCCGCTCCTGCGACTCGGACAACATGATCTCGTACGGTGTCATGTCCGACTCGCGCTGCGGCACACGGGCGACGTCGATATCGATGCCGGCACCGCCACGGGCTCCCATCTCGCACGAAGAGCAGGTCAGCCCGGCCGCCCCCATGTCCTGCAGCCCGACCAGTGCGTCCGTCTGCAGCACTTCCAGACACGCCTCGAGCAACAGCTTTTCCATGAAGGGATCGCCGACCTGCACGTTGGGGCGCTTTTCGGCCGACGCGTCGTCGAACTCGGCCGACGCCATCGTCGCGCCGTGAATGCCGTCGCGGCCGGTCTTCGCACCTACGTAATAGACGGCATTGCCGGTCCCCTCGGCCCGACCCCGAATCACGCCATCCACCGGAGCGATGCCCAGGCAGAAAACGTTGACGAGCGGGTTGCCGGAGTAGGTGTCGTCGAAGGCGACCTCGCCACCGACGGTCGGGATTCCGATGCTGTTGCCGTAGCCGGCGATCCCGGCGACCACCCCCTGGACCAGCCTCCGGGTCGCCGGCGATTCCAGCGATCCGAACCGCAGCGAGTCGAGTAGCGCAACAGGCCGGGCGCCCATCGTGAAGATGTCGCGAATGATCCCGCCCACACCGGTCGCCGCGCCCTGGTACGGTTCGATGAAGGACGGATGGTTGTGCGATTCGATCTTGAACACGGCGGCCAGACCGCCGCCGATGTCGAGCACTCCCGCGTTCTCGCCCGGTCCCTGCAGCACGCGCGGGCCGGCGGTCGGCAGGGTTCGCAGGTGGATCCGCGAGCTCTTGTAGCTGCAGTGCTCGGACCACATCACCGAGAAGATGCCCAACTCCAGCAGATTGGGGTCGCGCCCGAGGATGGCGACGATGCGCTGATACTCCTCGGTGGTCAGCCCGTGCGCCGCGATGGTGCCGGGATCGATCACGAACGGGCTCCGGTCAGCAGCAGGATCCCGAAGGCGGCCATCACCACTCCCGCCAGAGCCAGCACCGCCGCCACGATGACTCCCCCCGGTGGCGGCAGCGGCACGACGCTTGCGCCGAAGAGCGCCGCCACGGTGAGCAACAGCAATCCGATGCCGACGAAGATTCGGGCGAGTCGCCGCCGCGCTTCCGGAGACGCCATCAAATTGCCTCCGCGACGGACGCGGGCACAGCCGCTGCCGCCAGCACCGACTCGAACACCACGCGGCCGTCCGTGCTCCCGACCGCGACCTCGCAAGCTCGCTCGGGATGCGGCATGAGGCCGAGGACGTTGCGCTCGCGGCTGCAAATCCCCGCGATCGCCTGGGTCGACCCGTTGACGTTCCGCCGCTCGTCAGCGGCTCCGTCCGGCGCTGTGTAGCGGAAGACAATCTGCCGGTTCTCGGCGAGCTCGCTCAGAGTCCCCGGATCAGCGTAGTAGTTTCCCTCGCCGTGGGCGATGGGGATGCGCAATACCTGGCCGACGGCCGCGCGTCGCGTGAACGGCGTGTCCGAGGCTTCCACCCTCAGGTGCACGTGCTCGCAGATGAACTTCAAATCGCGGTTCCGCCGCATTCCCCCGGGCAGCAGTCCCGCCTCGAGCAACACCTGGAAACCGTTGCAGATGCCGATGACCGGCCCGCCGGCAGCGGCGAATTCCCTCACCCGATCCATGATTGGCGAGAAGCGGGCGATGGCGCCGCACCGCAGATAGTCGCCGTACGAGAATCCACCAGGCAGCACCACCGCGTCGGGGCCGCGCAGATCGGTCGCCTTGTGCCAGACCAGGTCGACCTGCTGTCCCAGCACGTCCGCGAGCGCGTGGTACGCATCGTGGTCGCAGTTCGATCCGGGAAAGACCACCACCGCAAATCTCATCCTGACGCCTGCCTCCTGCCTGCCTGGCTTCTTCCCGGGCAGCTCACGGTTTGCCGACCTCGACCCGGTAGCTCTCGATCACAGGGTTCGCCAGCAGCCGGTCGGCCACCTCGCCCGCGAGCGAACGCGTCTGGTCGACGGTCGGCGCGTCGATGTCGAGCTCGAAGTACTTGCCCTGTCTCACATCGCGAACCGCGTCGTAGCCGAGGCTGTGCAGAGCCCCTGCGATGGTCTTGCCCTGCGGGTCCAGGATCGAGGGCTTCAACGTGACGTAGACTCTCGCCTTCACGACGCCTCCGAAACGAGCCCGACCCGCTCGCCGATCCGTGCGGCCGGCGGCTGCACCGCGGCAGCCTCCCCGGTCGCGAACGCACGGTCCATGATCGCATCCACGTGGCGAAGCTGCACGTCCAGATCGAACGCACGCTCGATCCCGGCCGCATCGAGCACGGCGGTCACCTCGCCATCGGCCAGCAGCAACGACTTGAAATCGCGCCCCTCGTCGTGCGAGCGCATGGCGTTGCGTTGCACGAGCAGGTAGGCATCCTCGCGAGACACGCCACGACTGGCGAGTTCCAGCAGCACTGTGCCGGAGAACACTACGCCGCGGGATCGCTCCAGATTCTCGCGCATCCGATCGGGGTAGACGACCAGGCCGCGTACGATGCGGGTAAAGCGGCGAACCATGTGGTCCAGCGCACAGAAGCTGTCCGGCACGATGACCCGCTCGACCGACGAATGCGAGATGTCGCGCTCGTGCCACAGCGCGACGTTCTCGATGGCGGCCAGCGCGTTGACGCGCACCACGCGGGCCAGGCCCGTGATCTGCTCGCAGCCAATCGGGTTGCGCTTGTGGGGCATCGCCGACGAGCCCTTCTGGCCCTTGGCGAACGGCTCGGCCACCTCGCCGATCTCTGTCTTCTGCAGGCCGCGCACCTCCAGCGCGAACTTCTCGAGAGACGCGGCGGCAATCGCCAGGGCGCTCAGCAGCTCGGCATGACGGTCGCGCTGCACGACCTGGGAAGCGACCGGGGCCGGGGTCAGACCGAGACGGTCGCATACCCCCTGCTCGATGGCCGGATCCAGGTGCGCATAGGTTCCGACCGCCCCCGACAGCTTGCCGACGCTGATCGTCTCCCGGGCGCGGACCAGGCGCTCGCGGTCGCGCACCAGCTCGGCGAACCAGAGCGCCAGCTTGAGGCCGAACGTCATCGGCTCCGCGTGGACACCGTGGGTCCGGCCGATCATCGGGGTCCGCCGGTGCTCGTCCGCCCGTTGGCGCACGGCTTCCGCCAGGGCATCCAGGTCGGCCAGCAGCAGGTCGCACGCCTCGCGCATCTGCAGCGCGTGGGCGGTGTCGATGACGTCCGACGACGTCATGCCGAAATGCAACCAGCGCGCCGCGGGACCGACGTGCTCGGCCACCGCCGTCGTGAACGCGATGACGTCGTGCTGCGTCGTCTCCTCGATCGCCGCGACCCGCGCCGCGTCGACGGCGCCGCGCTCCCGGATGTCGCGGGCCGCGTCCAGGGGAACCAGACCGTGGTCGGCCATCGCTTGCGCGGCGGCGATCTCGACGCGCAGCCACGTGTCGTACTTGCGCTGATCGGTCCACAGGCGGCCCATCTCGCGCGGTGTGTAGCGGGAAATCATCGCGAACGAACCTCGTTGCCGGCCGGGTCCGGACTCGCGCCGGGCGGGACGGGAAACGGAAGCGCCGTCTGTCGCGGAGCGGCCGGCGGCGATGTCGCCGGCTGCGCCCAGGCAGCCAGCTCGATGGTCGGGGTCACCCGATCCTGGCACGCCACCACCACGTCCACATCGGTCCTGCCGCTCCCCGACAACGCCTCCCGACAGGTCATGCGGGCCAACTCCGGCAGATTGTTGACGCGACTCAGATGGGCGAGCACCAGGCAGCGTACCGACGCGCCCAGATGGTCGCGCACGAACGCGGCGAGCGATTCATTCGAAAGGTGGCCGCCGTCGCCGGCGATGCGTTCGCGGGTCGAGCGCGCGTACGGACTGACGCGCAGAAGCTCGGTCGCGTGGTTCGATTCGATGACCAGCAGCCGGCAGTCACGGAATCGCTCTATCAGCAGGGGCGTCAGCTTCCCGATATCGGTGGCGTAGCCGATGGCGCCTTCCGGCGTCTCTATGCGAAAGGCGACCGTCTCGGAGGCGTCGTGCGGCACCTCGAACGGAATGAACCGCAGGCCACCCAAATCGACCGCCGCGCCCGGCGCCAGCTCTCGCCAGTCGACACCGTCCATCGACCTCCATTCGTCGCGGACGGCGGCGGTCGCCCAGGTTCGCACGCCGTGACGCTTCGACAGCATGCGCAGGCCTCGGGTGTGGTCGCCGTGGCCATGCGTAATCAGGATGGCGTCCAGCATCCCGGGGTCGACGCGGACCTCCCGCAGGCGGCGGCTCAGCTCCCGATAGCTGAACCCCGCGTCGAGCAGCACGCGATTGCCCGCGTGGCGCACGAGTGTCGCATTCCCGGCGCTCCCGCTCCCCAGCACCGTCAACTCGACCCCGATGGCTCTGTCCCTCCGCTCGGTGGTCAGCCCAGATCGAGCCGCGCCGGCGAGAGCGATGCCCCCGAGACCGGGCCCACCGCCGTCGCGGCCAGCGCGCCGTTCCGAAACAGATCCGCCGCCACCCGCTGTACGTCGCCGGTCGTGACGCGGTCGATACCGGCAAGGGTCTCGGACAGCGGTACCTGCCGGCCGAAGTACATCTCGCACTGCGCGAGTTGCGACATGCGGCTGCTCGTGCTCTCGAGGCCGAGCACGCAACTGCCCTTCAGGTGATCCTTCGCGCGCTGCAGCTCGTCGTCGGGCACCGCCGTGCGCCGCAGCCCGCGCAACTCCTTCACGACGAGCTCCACCACCTCGGCCACCGCGGCCCCGTCGCATCCCACGTACACCGTCAGCACGCCGGCATCCCGGTACGCGGTCAGGCCGCTGCTGACCGCGTAGGCCAGCCCGCGCTTCTCGCGGATGTTCTGGAACAGGCGCGAGCTCATCGAGCCGCCCAGCACCGTGTTGAGCACGTAGGTGGCGTAACGGTCCTCGTGGCTCTGCGGATACCCGCGGGTGCCGAGGCACAGATGCGCCTGTTCGAGATCCTTGTCGCGCAGCTCGATCCCGGCGTCGACCGACGGCTCGCGGGAACCGGGCGGCTCGCCGCCTTCCGCCAGCGGCGCGAACGCCGTCCCCACCAGGTCCCGCATCTCGGCCGCGTCGACGCTTCCGGCAGCCGAGACGATCAGGTTGCCGGCCGTGTAAGCGCCCGCGAAGTACCTGCGGAGAGCCGCCGCATCGATTGCGCCGACCGACTCGGCGGTCCCCAGGATCGGGCGCCCGAGCGGATGGCCCGGCCAGAAGCTGGCCGTAAACACCTCGTGGACCAGATCGTCCGGCGTGTCCTCGACCATCTTGATCTCTTCGAGGACGACGCTCTGCTCGCGACGGATCTCCTCGTCCTCGAACGCCGGGTTCAACAGCAGGTCGCTCAGCAGATCGACGGCCCGCGGGAGATGCTCGTCGAGCACCTTCACGTAGTAGCCGGCGTACTCCTTTGCCGTGAACGCATCGAGCTGCCCGCCGATGGAGTCGATCTCCTGCGCGATGGCCTCCGCCGAGCGCGATGTGGTCCCCTTGAACAGCATGTGCTCCACGAAGTGCGCGATGCCCGCCCGGTCGGAGCCCTCGTGCCGGGAGCCGCTGGTCAACCAGGCTCCCAGACTGACCGAGCGGACCGCCGGCATCGGCTCGGTGAGCAGACGGAGACCGCTATCGAATTCGTGACGCTCGATCATGTCGGAGGGCATCCGCCCCACAGGGGCCGCCAGAGGAGCGCTGTCAGCACGCAAACGCTTGCAAAGACTACAGTTAAACGAACCCAGGCACCTGAATCGTACCACACGTTACAGGATCGCAGCAACTGGCATCCGTCCGTTGGGCCGCTGCACGCCGCCTCCACCGCCGCCGGCCGCGTGGTAGCATGCGGCCCGTCCGTCCGCCGGGACACGCTGCCCAATGTCTGCGCCACAGATCCTCACCGAGCTCGAGCCCGACGCGCTCGCCGAGGCGCTGGCCAGCTTCGGGGCGAAGCCGTTCCACGCCCGGCAGATCTACCGCTGGATCTACCGGCGCGGCATCGCCGATTTCGCCCGCATGACCGACCTGTCGAGG
The DNA here is from genome assembly GCA_958296065.1 of Vicinamibacterales bacterium. Classification (GTDB taxonomy): domain Bacteria; phylum Acidobacteriota; class Vicinamibacteria; order Vicinamibacterales; family UBA8438; genus WTFV01. Next base: position 126,226 of record CATQHX010000078.1, read on the forward strand.
GACCTGCGCGCGAATCTCGAGCGGACGTTCACCATCCCGACGCCGGCGGTCACCACGCGCAGCGAGTCCGCCGACGGCACCGTGAAGTTCCTGCTGCGGCTCGGCGATGGACGGGAAGTGGAGTCGGTCTTCATCCCCGACACCCCGGCGATGACGTTGTGCGTGTCGACGCAGGCCGGCTGCGCCATGCGCTGCGGCTTCTGCCTGACCGGGCGGATGGGCCTGCTGCGCAACCTGACCGCCGGCGAGGTCGCCGCGCAGGTGCGGGTGATGGCGCACGACCTCGATCTCGCCGGCCGGCGCTTCAACATCGTGCTGATGGGAATGGGCGAGCCGCTGCACAACTACGACGAGACGATGAAGGCGCTCCGGATACTGGCGGCCGACTGCGGGCTCGCGGTGAGCCCCCGCCGCGTGACCCTCTCGACGGTCGGCGTGCTCCCGGCGCTCGAGCGGCTGGCCCAGGAGCCGCTGATGCCCAACCTGGCCGTCTCGCTGCACGCCACCACCGAGGAGCTGCGCGACCGCCTGGTACCGGTGAGCCGCAAGTACGGGCTCGCGGACCTGATCGCCGCGTGCCGCCGATTCCCGCTGGCGCGGCGCGACCGGATCACCTTCGAGTACGTCCTGCTGCGCGACGTCAACGACGGGATTGCCGACGCCCGGCGGCTGGCGAACCTGCTGCGCGGCATCCGGTCGAAGATCAACCTGATCCCGCTGAACGAGGCGCCCGGCATTCCGTACCGCCGGCCGTCCGACGCGCAGATCGACCGCTTCGCGCGCACCCTGGCCGAGCGGCACCTGACCGTGTCGGTGCGCAAGAGCCGCGGACGCGACATCCGCGCCGCCTGCGGGCAGCTCATCGTCGAGGGGGCGCGGCCGGCCCCGGGACAGCGCGCCGCCGCCCTGCTCGAACGCCGACCGCCGTGACGCAAGCGCCGTCAGCCGGCGGAGGCGACCAACTCACCGACCATCGTCTCGCCGGCAGCGGTGATGCGCACCCGCACGCGTTCGTTCCCGGGGCACTCGGCAGGTACCCGGACGCGCAAGTAGTTGTCGGTCAGCACGACCGTATCGCCGGCCCGGGCGAGCGTCAGGCCCGACCGGACGTTGCCGACCTGCGACGCCCGGAACCGCTCCGCCAAGGTTGCACCGACCTCCCGCACGGCGCGCGCCCGCTCGCGGATGCAGCGCCCGTGCACCTTCCCGGACATCCCCGTCGCCTCCGTGCCGGGACGATCCGAGTAGGGGAAGACGTGCAGATACGTAAGAGGACTGTCACGAATGAAGCGGAGCGTCGTCGCGGCGTCGCCGTCCGTCTCCCCCGGGAACCCGACCACGAGGTCGGTGCCGAGCGCCGCGTGCGGCAGGCGTTCGCGAATGTCCGTAACCACGGCCCGGTACCCGGCCGCCGTGTACGGCCGCCGCATCCGTCGCAGGACGGCGTCGCTCGCGTGCTGCAGCGGCAGATGAAAGTGCGGCGCGAACCGCGGGCTCGTGGTCACCAGCTCGACCACTTCCGGGGTGCAGTCCATCGGCTCCAGCGAGCTCATCCGCACGAGCAAGTCGGACGGGTGGGCGGCGAGCGCTCCCAGCAACGCCGCGAGCGACGACGTCGGAGTCAGGTCGCGGCCGTAGGAACCGAGGTGAACCCCGGTGAGCTGCAGCTCACGGTACCCGGCCTCGACGGCCTGGTCCACCTCGTCGAGCACGCGCGGCAACGGCACGCTGCGCCCGCGCCCGCGCGTCGACGGGATGATGCAGTACGCACATGCCTCGTCGCAGCCGGTCTGCACGCGCAGCGTGTAGGCCGTGCGCCCCCCCTCGTCCGGCCGGATCGGAGCGCCGCAGGCGCCCTGCCCCGCACCGAAGCGCACCGCCGTGGTCGGCTCGACAGTGCCCAGGATGCGCGCCGCGAGCTCCTCCTTCTCCACGTTCGGCACCACGGCGACGACGCCAGGCAGGGCCGCGACCTCCTCGGCGGCACGGGATGCGTAGCAGCCGGTGGCGACGATTCGGGCGCCGGCGTTGGTCCGGGCGATGCGCCGGATAGCCTGACGCGTCCCCTGATCGGCGGTTGCCGTGACCGAGCAACTGTTGACGACCACAACGTCCGCCGCCTCGACCGGAGCGGGGCTCGCCCCTGCAGCGCGCAGGCCACGCTCCAGCGCGAACGAGTCGGCCTGATTGACCCGACAGCCGAACGTGACCACGGCAAACTTCATCGCTTGGGGAGTATATGTGACGGAGCTCTCGTTGCTCGTGCGCCGAATTATGGTAAAACGCGTCTTTTTTTGACACGCACAGAGCCGATGCCGCCTCTATCGTTGCGCAGTACGCAGGCGCCGGCCAACAAGCCGCGGCAGGTGATTGTGAGCTCCATCAGAAGACACGACAGACATCGGAACGTCCCGCAACGGGGAATCTTCGCTTCATGCGCGATGCAGCGCGTGCTGGCGATCGCGACGCGCGCCGCCCCCAGCGACCTCCCGGTGCTGATTACGGGCGAATCGGGAACCGGCAAGGAAGTGCTCGCGCGCATCATCCACGACCGTTCCGGCCGCCCTCGCAATCAGTTCGTCCCATACAACTGCACCGGAACCACCCGCGAGATCGTCGACTCGCAGCTCTTCGGTCACCGGCGCGGCTCGTTCACCGGCGCGAGCGAGCAGGCGCCCGGGGTGATTCGAAGCGCCAGCGGCGGCACCCTGCTCCTGGACGAGATTGGCGAGCTCGACGCGCACATCCAGCCCAAGCTGCTGCGCTTCCTCGAGAACTACGAGATTCAGCCCATCGGCCAGCCCCGACCCTTGAACGTCGACGTGCGCATCGTGGCCGCCACGAACGCGGATATCGACCGGATGGTTCGCGAGAACCGATTTCGCAAGGACCTCTTCTACCGCCTCAACATCATCCGCATTCACGTTCCCCCCCTGCGCGATCATCGCGAGGACATCCTGCCGCTCGTCGACTACTTCCTGCGCCGTTTCTCCGCCGAGCAACACAAGCGGGGCATCAGCCTGTCGCGCGAGGTCATCAGGCACTTCATCGCGCACGACTGGCCGGGAAACGTGCGGCAACTGGCCAACGAAATCAGACGCCTGATGACCCTCGCAAAGAACGGTACGGTCATCACGACGGCACACCTCGCGCAGTGGGCCGAGTCGTTCGGGTCAGCCCCCATCGAGGCCGACACCGAGGCGTCGGCCTACCCGGGAACGGTCACGATCGCCGCGGACCAACCCTTGCCGGCCGCCGTTGCGGAGCTCGAACGCGCGCTCATCATCAGAGCGCTCTCGATCGCCAGAGGTCACCTGAGTGCCGCGGCCGTCCGGCTCGGCGTGTCGCGCAAGGGCTTGCTGCTCAAGCGGCGCCGGCTCAATATAGACGAGCTGCTGGCCCAGGATTGAGTAACGTCAGAAGTCCATGGCCGAAGACACCTCCGCAACCCGTGTCGAACCGCCGCTCGGTCAGGCGCTCGTCCCCGTCGTGCTGCTCATCGCGTTGCTCGGCGGCGCGGTGTACCTCTTCGGCGACGAGTCGTCGTTCGGCCCCAACCAGATCGCGCTGGTGCTCGGGACGGCCGTCGCGGGGCTCGTCGGCCTGGCCAACGGGCAGTCGTGGGCGGAGATCGAGGGGGCCATCAAGCGCGGCATCGCCACGTCGATGGGCGCCGTCCTGATCCTTCTCGTCGTCGGCTCGGTCATCGGCACCTGGATCCTGGCCGGCATCGTGCCGACGATGATCTACTACGGCCTGTCGCTGCTGGCGCCTTCGATCTTCTACGCTGCCGCGTGCGTCATCTGCGCCGTCGTCGCGCTGGCCACGGGCAGCTCCTGGACCACCGCCGGCACCGTCGGCCTGGCCCTGATCGGCACCGCCGCGGCCTACGACCTGCACCCGGGAATCGCGGCCGGCGCCATCATCTCGGGCGCCTACTTCGGCGACAAGATGTCGCCCCTTTCCGACACCACCAACCTGGCCCCGGCGGTGGCCGGCTCGGAGCTGTTCACCCATATCCGCCACATGGTCTGGACCACGGCCCCCAGCTTCGGCCTCGCGCTGATCCTGTTCGCCGCCATCGGCCTCGCCACGCCGGCGCCGGAGGGTGCGGGCGATCTGGACGCGGTGCTGGCCGCCCTGGACCGCAGCTTCGCCATCGGCCCGCACCTGCTGATTCCGCTGGCGCTCGTGCTGACCCTGGTGGTGCGCCGGATGCCGGCGTTCCCGGCGCTGCTGATCGGGGCGCTGGTCGGGGGCCTTTTCGCCGTCGTGTTCCAGCAGGAGGCGCTGCTGCGCTACGTCGGCGAGCCGGAGCTGGCGCGCCCGGTGGCGCTGGTCAAAGGCGTGTGGCAGGCGCTGCACGGCGGCTACGTGCTGGAGTCCGGCAACCCCGCCCTCGACGAGCTGCTCTCGCGCGGCGGCATGGCGAGCATGCTGCAGACCGTCTGGCTGATCATGACCGCGATGATGTACGGCGCCGTGCTGGAGGCCACCGGCATTCTGCAGGCGCTGGCCCGCCGGATCCTCTACGCCGTGCGCAGCGCGGGCGGCCTGATCGTGGCCACCCTCGCCACCGCGTTCGGCGTCAACGTCCTGGCCTCCGACCAGTACATCTCCATCGTGCTGCCGGGCCGGATGTTTCGCCGCGAGTACGAGCGGCGGCGGCTCGACCCGAAGAACCTGTCGCGGAGCCTCGAGGACTCGGGCACGATCACCTCGGTGCTCATCCCCTGGAACACCTGCGGCGCGTTCATGGCCCAGACGCTGGGCGTGTCGACGCTGACCTACGCGCCGTTCGCCTTCTTCAACCTGATCAACCCGCTGGTCGCGGCCGTCTACGCGTTCGCGCGGATCGGGATCGCGCCGCTCGATGCGGCGGCGGCCCGGAACGTGGATGCCCCCCCGGAGCACCCGCCGACCGCGGTGTGAGGGAACCTCGCCGCGACGAGCGCGGTCTTCAAGTCGCCGGCAGCCGGAATGACTACGGCTGGGCCGCGTCGGCCCGCAGCACCTGATCGAGGGCGAGCACGCGGCGCACGGCATTGCTGACCGCGCGCCCGGTGAAGGACGAGCCGGCGATCCGCCGGATGCCGCGCCGGATGGCCAGCTCGTCGTGTAGCACCTGCCCGTCGAACTGCCGCAGCCAGTCCTGCGGCGCCATGTACTGCGCCGGCTCGAAGAAGACGGTGACGTCGACCCGCTTGACGCGTCCCTCGGTGTCGAGGGAGATGAGCAAGCTCTGCCGTTCGGTCTTCGGCGTGTGCGTGTCGATGTAGGCGCGCCCGACGACCGCGCCGGCCTCGTTGCGGGCGATGTAGCGGGGAAAGATCCTGCCCTGCATCCCGACGCGCGCGATCGCGGCCACCGCCGCCATCTGCTCGCGGGTCAGGATGACCCGGTCGCGCGTCACCGCCGCGCCCGGGTAGACCGCCGCGAGCGCCTCGCTGCGGGTGATGACGCCCTCCTGGGCGCCGGGAGCGGCCGCGCCGGCGAGCAGGACGAGCAGAACCGTCGCGAGGAGTCGTCTTGTCATGTCGCATCGCACCAGGAACGGAGCACGTCATTCTACCGCCAGCGCGCCGCGCGGCCAGCAGCTCCCGCGCATTCTCCGGCCGCTCAGGTCTCGGGGTCGGTCTCCGCTTCGCGCAGATCCCGGAAATAGTACGCGAACGCCGTACCCGCGATGGCGCCGACCGTTAGCACCTTGAGCACGAAGCGCACGGTCACGGCGCCGTCCAGGAAGTTGTAGACGACCGCCGCCACGCTGCCGATCAGCACGCACGAGGCGACGAAGAGCGTCACGTAGGTGAGCTGCTGCCGGAGCCGCGAGGCGCGCGCCGTCGGGTCCGACTCTACGCTGCGGCCGATCACGCGTGCGACGTACAGGAACACCGGACAGGCGACCACCAGCACCGAGACCGCCCAGCGGACGGCGTCCCGCGTGAACTCCTCGGGCGGGTCCTCCGCATGCGGAAACGCCAGGTCGACGACGCCGAACGCCAGCGCCCCCAGGTTGAAGGCGCTCACGAACAGCGCCAGGAACATCACGGCGTACAGGAACGCCTCGCGCGGCTTCACCGAGACCGCGGGCCGCGGGACCGGGATCGGATACCCGGCGGCCTCCGCGAAACGGGCCAGCGCCCGCGCGACCTGATCGCGCGGCCAGCCCGCGCGGACCAGCGCCTCCTCGACGTCCGGACGCGAAACGCCGCGCGCGAGACTCTCCCTGACGAAACCGACCAGGTCCGGGTTGAGCGCCATCCGCATCTCCTCCTGTGAAATCCCGGCCGGCACGGCCTCGTACCGATTATGCCCGGACGCGCCCGTGAACGCAGCCGCCGGGAGACCGGCGCGGCGCCGGCCCCCGCGCATGCCTATAATCGGCGAACACGAGAAAGAGAGGCCCAGCGCCATGCGTCGGACGTCGATCGTCGTTCTCCTGCTCATCACGCCGATCCCGGCCGCGGCGCAGGAGTCCGGCCCGCCGCGCACCCCCTGGGGTACGCCGGACCTGAGCGGCTACTGGGAATACCGCAGCGCGACGCCCCTGCAACGGCCCGCCGCGCTGGCCGGCAAGGCCGTGCTGACGCCCGCCGAGGAAGCCGAGTACCTCACCGAACGTCACGCCGCGATCGGGCGCGAGCGCGACCTGCAACTGAACGCCGACTGGTGGCAACCGGGCGGACTGACCGACGGCCGGACGTCGTTGATCGTCGATCCGCCCGACGGCAGGCTGCCCGAACGCACCGCGGCCGGGGCGGAGCGGGCGCGCACGCTCGGCATCGCGATCCGGCTGCGGTCGGCCGACGGCCCGGAGGACCGCGAACGCTACGAGCGCTGCATCATGGGGCGGACGGTCCCGCTGCTCGCGGTCTCGCCGAACCGGCTCGCGCAGATCTTCCAGACGCCGGACCACGTCGCCATCCTGCACGAGCAGAACTCCGACCTGCGCATCGTCCCGCTCGACGGCCGGCCCGCGCCGCCGGCGTCGATCCGCCAGTGGCAGGGCAGCTCCCGCGCCCGGTGGGAAGGCGACACGCTGGTCGTCGAGACCGGCGGCTTCAACGGCGCCTGGACGATCCAGGGCAGCGGACCCGACGCGCGCTACGTCGAGCGCATCCGGTTCTCCGACGCCGACACGCTGCACTACGAGTTCACGGCCCACGATCCCGACTCGTTCGCCGGCCCCTGGACGGTGATGTTCCCGATCACGCGCGCGGCCGGGCCGGTGTTCGAGAACGCCTGCCACGAAGGCAACTACAGCATGCCGCTCATCCTGCGCGGCGCGCGCGCCCAGGAGCGCGAGCGGCCGTGACGGGTTCCACCGGCCGCGCAACCGGCGGCCCCGTCGCCCAGACCGCGCGCATCGAATCCATCGACGTGCTGCGCGGCTTCGCCCTGCTCGGCATCCTGGTGATGAACATCCAGTTGTTCGCGATGCCGGAGGCGGCCTACTACAACCCGACCGCCTACGGCGATCTCGAAGGCGCCAACCTGTACGTCTGGCTCGGCGGACGGCTGCTGGCCGACCAGAAGTTCATGACGATTTTCTCGATGCTGTTCGGCGCCGGCATCGTGCTGATGACGACAAGGGCCGAGGCGCGCGGAGCGACGCGCCGCGTGCACTACCGCCGCATGGGATGGCTCGCCGTCATCGGTCTGCTCCACGCGCACCTGCTGTGGGCCGGCGACATCCTGTTCCTGTACGCCGTCTGCGGCATGCTGGTCTACCCGTTCCGCGGACTGCCTCCCGGCCGGCTGCTGGTCGTCGGCACGGCGACGGTCGCCGTGGCGTCGGCCGTCTTCGCGGGCCTGCAGGCATCGCTGCCCTCCTGGCCGGAGGAAGCGCTGGCCGAGGTCACGGTCGGCGCGTGGCAGCCGACGCGGGCGATCGTCGACGACGCCCTGGCCACCTACCGCGGCGGCTGGCTGGAACAGCTTCCGACCCGGTCGGCGATGGCGTTCGGCTTCGAGACCTTCATGCTCGTCATCTGGGGGGGCTGGCGCGCCGGCGGCCTGATGCTGATCGGAATGGCGCTATTCAAGCTCGATGTCTTCAGCGCCCGGTGCTCGCCGCGTTTCTACGGCGCCTTGATCGCGGCGGCGCTCGCGGCCGGCATCCCGGTGGAGGCCTACGGCGTCGCGCTCGATTTCGAGTACGGGTGGGCGCTCGACTGGTCGCTGCTGCAGGGCCGGCAGTTCAACTACTGGCCGAGCATCGCGGTCGGTCTCGGCTACGTCGGCCTCGTCATGCTGGCGTGCCGGTCGACGGCGCTGCGCCGCGCCACCCGCCCGTTCGCCGCCGTCGGCCAGACGGCGCTCAGCAACTACCTGCTGCAGACGGTGATCTGCACGACCATCTTCTACGGCCACGGTCTCGGGCTCTACGGGTCCGTCGACCGCGTGGGGCAGCTTGCTATCGTCTTCGGCGTCTGGGCGGTGCAGTTGATCGCCTCGCCGCTCTGGCTGCGGCGTTACCGCTTCGGCCCCGCCGAGTGGGTGTGGCGATCGCTGACGTACGGGGCACACCAGCCGTTGCGGCGCGCGACGGCGGCGGCGCCCTGACGCGGACGCGCCTCGCCGCACACCGCAGCGGCGACCGGCGCTAAACGGCGCACGGCCGCCGCCGCCCGCGGCGATCAGGGCATCAGGCCTTCGACCAGGGTGTCGATCCGGTAGAGGCCGGTCCGCGCCGTGATGTAGAGCGTGCGGCCGTCGTTGCCGAACGCCGCGTTGGCCGGCTGCTCCGCCGGCCGCACCGTGCCGAGATGGTCCCCCTCGGGGCTGATGACGACTATGCCCCCGGGTCCGCTCGACCAGAGGTTGCCCGCCGCGTCGACCGCGAAGCCGTCCGGGACGCCGGCGTCCTCGCTGTCGGTCAGGTCGAGCAGCACCGTGCCTTCGCCGACGCTCAGATCGTCGTTGACCGGATAGGCCACCCACTGGCGCGCCTCGCCGTCCGAGTTGGCGACGTAGAGGGTGCTCTCGTCCGGCGAGAGCCCGATGCCGTTGGGCCGGGTCTGCCCGTCGGCCAGCAGGTGCACGGCGCCGTCGGGATCGAGGCGGTAGACGCCGTTCCAGTCGAGCTCCGCCGCCTCGGGGCTGGCGAGGCCGTAGGGCGGATCGGTGAAGAAGGCCGCGCCGCTGGAGTGGAAGACGATGTCGTTCGGGCTGTTGAGGCGGTTCCCCTCGTAGCGGTCGGCGAGCGTCACCCGCGAGCCGTCCTCCTCGATCCGCGCGAGGCGCCGGTTGCCGTGCTCGCACAGCACGACGCGGCCTTCGAGGTCCAGCGTCAGCCCGTTCGAGCCGCCCTGCCCGTTGGTTTCCAGCTCCGGCAGGAACACCGGGTTGAGGAACACGCTCGTCCCCTCCGCCTCGGACCAGCGGTACACCGTATCGCCGGGAATGTCGCTGAACAGCAGGTGGCCGTCCTCGGCGCCGCCCACCCAGACCGGCCCCTCGATGAACTGGAAGCCGTCTGCGACCTGCTCGACCGCCGCGTCGGCGCCGAGGAGCTCGTCCAGGCGTGGATCGAGCCGCTCGACGGTGCCCGCAGCCTCTTCGGCGGGCGCCTCCGGCTCGGGGGCGGGCGGCTCCTCGGCCGGCGCGCAGGCAAAGAGCGCGGTGAGCATCCAGGCGGCAACAAGCGCGGTTCCTCTATGCATGATTCGAGTCCTCATCCCTCCTCGTTCCCTTGCTGCCCGCATTGTAGGCAATCCGAACGGGTCGCGGCACGGCTGCAGGCGCCCTACGGCGTCGCCGGCAGGGGGAATCGCGCCTCGAAGGCTGGCGTCGCGCGGAACGTGACATCCGCCGAACCAGGCTCGATGGCGATGAAGCAGGCGGCGACGCCGCGCGCCGCGGCCCACGCGATCCCCTGGTCCGGCCCCATCACGTACAGCGCGGTCGACAGAGCGTCCGCAACGAAGGCGCTCTCGTGCCAGACCGTGACCGACGCGGATCGGAGGACGGGCCGTCCGTCGCGCGGGTCGATGATGTGGCCGATCCGGCTGCCGTCCTCCAGAACCAGATCCCGTTCGGAGCCGCCGCTGGTGGCGATGGAGCCCGCCGCGAGCGACAGATCGAGAACGGCCGTGCCGCGCCGCGCGGGGTGCGCGACACCCACCGTCCACGGGCCGTCGGAAGCCTCTCCGGAAACCGCCATCTGCCCGCCGAAGTCGATGCGCCAGACGCCCTCCCGGCCGCGCTCGGCCGCGCGCACGCGGTCGATGGCCGCGCCCTTGCCGAAACCGCCGGCGTCCAGGATCACGGCGGCGTCCCGCGTGACGGCGCACCGCTCCGGATGGAGCGAGAGGTTCTCGAATCCCGCGCCGGCGAGCGCCGCTTCCAGCTCGTCGTCGTCAGGATGCCGCCCTTCCTCGCGCAGACCCCAGGCGTCGATGAGAGTGCCAATCGCCGGATCGAACGCGCCCCCCGTCGCCTCCTGCCAATCCCCGACGCGCGCCAGCAATGCGCAGGTTCCCCCCGGCAGCCGCAACGCCTCTCCCACCGGCTGCCGGTTCAATGCACTCAGGACGGTGTCGTCCCGCCACGTGCTGAGCTCGGCCTCGGTCCGCTCGACGATGCGGACCATGCGCTCCAGCTTCGCCAGGCCCGTTTCGCGGTCGATCGCCTCGGTGACGAAGGTGGCGAGGGTACCCATCAGGAAGACGGTGCGCTCGACGCGGACCGGGTTCTCCACGCCCGCGGCACGTACGGGGGCCGTCGCAAGACCGCAGACCGCCGCGCCGAGGCACAACAGCCGGCGCACTGCGACGCGTGAGGCGAGGCGCGTCATGGCGAAACGGGGGCGGGCTTCGGACGCGGCGTCGCGACCGTCCCGCGCGGAGTCCTGTCGATCCGCCAGCCGTTGACGAGATGGATGCCGTAGCCGACCACGAACACGACGCTGGCCGCCACGTGCGCCCAGATGAAGAAGGTGATGAGGGCGGAGGTGGTCGCGACCTGGATGAGATACCCGCTGAGGGCCATGGCCGAGAAGCCCAGAACCGAGGTCCATCCGGTCCGGCGGTTCGCCGGATTGCGAGACCGGAGCTTCCCGAAGGAATGCGAGCGGAACAGCATCCCGAAGAAGGCGACGAAGAGCGGCGCCGCCAGGACGTGGGCCGACAGCATGGTGGGTTGCCAAGGATGGTTGACGATGGCGAACGGGTCGTCGGTCGTCAGCGCGTACTTCATGTACAGGTAGACGAGCCCGGTCACCGCGACGATGACGTGGACGGCGTTGAATCCCCAGCGCTCCCACCAGGTCATTGCACGCCGCGCCCCCGCCCCGGCGGACGCCCCTCCAGCACCTGGTCGAGGGCCAGCACGCGGCGCACCGCCGCGTTGACCGCGTGGGTGGTCAGCGTCCCCCCCGCGATGGGGCGGATAGCACGGTGGATCGCGATGTCGTCCCCGAGCGGCCGCTCGTAGTACTGCCGCTTCCAGCGCTCGGGCGGGACGTACTCGGGCGGCTCGAGGAAGGCGGTCACGTCTATGCGGCGCACCCGCCCGTCCGGTTCGAGCGATATGAGCAGGCTCTCGCGCTTGGTCCGGACCACGTGCGTGTCGACGTACGCCCTGCCGACGACGACGCCGTTGCGCCGGGCGACGTAGCGGGCGTAGATGCGGGTCCGCATGTCCTCGCGCGACAGCTCGGCAATCCGCTCCGCCTGCCCCGCCGTCAGATAGACGCGGTCCCCGCGGATCGTCGCACCCGCGAACACCGCGTTCAGCGCCTCCTGGCGCGACACGACGCCCGCCTGCCCGGAAGCGGAGCCGCCCGCGAGGACGAGCCAGGTTGCCAGCGCGCCTGCTACTTGCCTGCGTGCCACTCGCACCGCGGTCGACCCCTGCGTCATGATCGGACTCTCTCCCGGGTCTGCGTCGTCTGCGTGACCGCTAGCGCCGCCAAACCCGTCGCAGCGCTCCGTGTTTGGCCCCATCCCCACCGCCCCAGGAGCTTGCGCCGCAGCACTCACTCCGTTGCGTTCTACGGCGCAAGCTCCTAGAACGCGTACCCCACGTTGACGTTGAACTGGTTGACCCCGCTGTCCACGGCGTTGCTGACCCACATGTGGTCCACCTTCAGCACGATGTTCGGGATCGGCTTCAGCTCGATGCCGAAGGTCGTGTAGCGGTTGTTCTTGCCCGGGTCGCGGGTGAACCCTGCCGCCAGCGCGGTGTGGGTGTCGACCTTCTCCAGGCGGAGGTACGGCGTGAGCCCCACGCCGCCGGCCCCCGGCGCCTGGGACAGCACGTCGTAGCCGAGCTGCACGTAGCCGCCCTGCATCTTCTCCGCGACGCCCTTCGTGCCTTCCAGCCCGAGCACCTGGTTCAGCATCGACGTGTCGTCGAGACCCGCTTGCGCGTACAGGGCGCGGAAATCGAAGCCCCGGACCTGGGCCTGCGCGTGCACGTCGAAGATGCTGGTGCGAACGCCGTAGTTGCGGCCGTTGTCGTCGACGATGTCGCCCTGACCCGAGCCGCCGGTATAGAAGCTGGCCCCGAAGAAAACCCCGGGGGTCGGCGTGATGTCGAGGCGGCCGGTGAACGCCATGTCGTTCGCCTTGGCCTTGCCGCCCTTCTGCCGTCCGCCGCGCAGGCCGCTCGACGAGAAGGCCGAGCCGTTGAAGCCGTTGACCACGTAGGCGCGGAAGGCGACGTTGTCGAACGCCCCGTAGACCCCGCCGCCGTTCTCCCGCCACGTGGTGGGAATGATCTTGTTCTCCGTCACCGGGCGCTCGGCCCCGATGAAGACCGTCGGCTCGTGGAACTCGTTGACCAGTCCCATCGGAATCAGGAGCATGCCGGCCCGGAGGCCGAAATTCGGAGTCGCCAGGTAGTCGACGTACGCGAACTCGACGAAGATCTCCTTCGCGTGCTCGACCTCGATCTCCGAGTTGAACAGGAACTTGTCGTTGAATCGGTAGCCGGCGTACAGAATGGCCCGCAGATAGTCGAACTGCGTCGTCTTGTCGGAAGCGTAGTTCTCATACAGCGCCTCGCCGTAGCCGGCGATCGACACGCCCGAGTCGATCTCGTAGGTCGCGGCCGCCGACGGCGCCAGGCCGAGCGCGCGGGCCTGATCGATGGTCACCTGGTTCTCGGGCTCGCCGCTCCGCAGCCGCTCGAGCTCCTCGGCCAGCAGCTCGATGCGACGCTCGAGCTCCTCGACGTCGACCTCCTGCTCCTCGATGTCCTGCTCTTCCGCCTCACCCTCGGCGAGCTCGCCCTCCGCGCCGGCCACGGGTTCCCCGGCCGCTCCAGTCCCTGCGGGAACCAGGACGCCCTCCGTCGGCTCCGCGAAGCCGGCTTCGCCGGGGCCCGCCTCGGCCGCGGGGACCGGGCCCATGCCGATCAGCAGGACGACCGTGGACGCACCCCGAGCGAATCGTCGCGCCACCATCACACCACCTCCGTCGCGTTGCGGTTGCGCGGTGCGAGGTCACGCCCCTAGAATGGCAACGGCTCGAACGTGCCGCACGTCCGTGCAACCTTGGTCTGGGAACCGCGGGGCGAACGTT
>CATQHX010000079.1 GCA_958296065.1 Vicinamibacterales bacterium
CTGAACTTCCACCACGCGGAGCAGGCGGGCAGCCTTCCGTCGCATCATCGTGACCCATTCGATCGATTCCTGATCGCTCAGGCGCAGATCGAAGGACTGGTTCTCGTCACCCGCGATGCCCGGATTGCGCTCTACGGCATCCGTACGATGGCGGCGTAGTGAAGCGAAGCGGTTCCGACGTGACCCGATGACCCCCTCTCCCTACACCGAGGACACGCTCGTCCAGCAGACCACCGCCGCGCGTGAACGCCGCGCAATATCCCCGGGGCCGTGAGTCGGGGCCGGAGTCAGTCAGGGCTGGAGTCGAAGGGATCGGAGCCAGAGTCAGCCGGGAGCGCAATGTTGAGCGAAGCGCCGCCACCGTACAGGATCACCCCGGACATCCTGACCCGGGTCGCGCAGATCGCCGAAGCGGTCGGTCGCACGGAGGCGTCCGGTCTCTCGCGGGACCTGCGTCTGCGCCGCATCAACCGCATCCGCACGATCCAGGGCTCGCTGGCCATCGAGGGCAACCTCCTCAGCGAGGAGCAGATATCGACCATTCTCGACGGCAAACCGGTCGTCGCCCCGTTGCGGGACGTTCAGGAAGCCAGGAACGCCATCCAGGCCTACGATCGATACGAGCAGTGGAACCCGGCCAGCGAATCCGATCTCCTCAACGCCCACGAGACCCTCATGAGGGGGCTGCTGGATGCGCCGGGCTGCTATCGTCGCGGCGGCGTGGCCGTGATGGGGCAGGACCGGGTCCATCACGTCGGCCCGCCCGGCGGGCAGGTGCCGCGGCTCATGGCCGACCTTCTTTCGTGGATCGGAAGCACCGCCGACCATCCGCTCGTGACGAGCTCGGTCTTCCACTACGAGTTCGAGTTCATCCATCCCTTCGAGGACGGCAACGGTCGCCTGGGCCGGCTCTGGCAGACGCTGATCCTGACCCGCTGGAAGCCGCTGTTCGCACACGTGCCCGTCGAGAGCCTCGTCCGTGCCCGCCAGGGCGACTACTACGCGGCCATCCGGCAGAGCTCGGCCGACGGCGAGAGTACGGCGTTCGTTGCCTTCATGCTGGAGACGATTCTCGCAGCCGTCCGGACCCCCCAGGTTGCCCCCCAGGTTGCCCCCCAGGTTGCGCGCCTGCTGTCCGTGCTGGACGGCGAGATGTCGCTGCGGGAAATCCTGCACGCGCTCGGGCTCCGCGACCGCAAGTCGCTGCGGCAGCGGTACTTGTTGCCCGCGTTGCAGGGCGGATACGTGGAGATGACCCGTCCCGACGCGCCCAGCGCCCGAAATCAGATGTACCGCCTTACGCCGCTGGGGCGGCAGGCGCGGCAAGCGGCCTGAACGCGTCGCCTTGGAGAACGGCCCGCGACCCGGCGGCTTCAAGACGCGGCGGCAGGCGGTCTCAGAGCGGCTCCACCGTCACGTCGCTGATCGCCACGTGCGAGAGCAGCCGCATGCTGTTGACCACGTAGTCGGGCGTCAGCGTATCGACCGGCACCTTCCCGCCATCCACGGCGTAGTTGTCCTGGTCGGAGAAGAGCACGCCGCCGACCCGCTCGAAGGAGGTCGCCCGGCGGTAGCGGAGCCCGTTGTCGAAGTCGTAGCCGAACTGCTCGATGCGGCCGGTCTCCGGATCGAACCAGAACGTGTAGGCGTCATCGGCGTCGTTGCTCGTGCCGGGCGTGAACGACACCTTCATGCGCTGCAGTTCGCGGCCGTGCCAGCGGTCGAGCCCCTGGTCCTCGAAGTGGATGTCGCCGCCCTTCAACGTGTAGGGCAGCAGGGGGAAGAAGACGCGGGCGTTGGCGAACGCGGTCGCACGCCGCTCGCCCTCGGCGTCCAGCTCGACCTGCTCGCCGCCGCGCCACTCGGTGACGCCGTCGTTGTTCAGGCGGACGCGGCGCTCGGGCCGATCGCCCCGGGGCGGGTCGGTCACGATGAACTCGAAATCGCCGCCGTTGCGGGTCGCCTCGATATCGAAACTGCCGGACAGCGACGTGATGGTCATCGTCATCCTGGAGCTCTCGTAGAGCGCGCCGCCGTGATAGGCGATGGACTGCGCCACGATGGAAGGCAGATTCGGGTCGGGCGCGGCGGCTCCCCCGCAGGTCGTCGAGACGGCGATGGCGGCGGCGAGCACTCCGGCTACGGCGTAACGTGCGTGCATGGCATCTTCCTTCAGTCTGACCCGTTCAGCGGGTCTTCCGGACAGTCTAGCCCGACATTCGTCGCGCGCGGCTCCGATCGCCGCCCAAACGGGCCTCGCCCGGAGGCTGGGTCACGGGACGGCGCAGTCTCCGCGGTGGGCATCGTTCGCCGGTAACGCAGCTCGCGCAGCGCGACGCCGGCGCGCTCCAGGAAGAGACGCGACTCTCCGTCGGCACGGAAGCCCAGCGAGCAGAAGAACCGCCGCGCTCGCTCGTTCGACTCCAACTCCCAGAGATTCACGCCGGTAAAGCCTCGCGCCCGGGCGTCCGCCAGCGTCCGCTCGCACAGCAGACGGCCGATGCCGCGACGCCAGTGCGAGGGTCGTACGAACAGCGCCCAGACTTCCCCGATCGTCCCCGCGGCGTGGCTGCCGGGCGCCGAACGCAGTGTGCAGAACCCCACGACCGTGAGGTTGTCGCAAGCCACGAGGGTGGTGCTGACCCGGGGTCGCTCAAGGCATCGCCGCCAGCCGGGAATGCGAGGCTCCACCTCCGGCGGGTCCAGAACCGAATGGGCGATTCGACCGGGAATCAAGGGGCGATAGGAAGCCTGCAGGCTGGCAATGTGCACGGCGGCGATGGCCTTGGCGTCGTCGACGCCGGCGCTCCGGATCGTGATGCTCATGACCATCCAGGACGCTCAGCGCCGCTGTCGGAGGCGTTCCCGCACTGTTTCCCGCCTCTCCTCCTGGAGCTCCTCGTACGCCTCGAGCTGCGTGTCGGTCAGCACGTCGTCGAGTTCGTCCATCGTCCGCTCCTGCACGCTATCGAGATCTCGACGCAGCCGGCGAGCCCGGAAAAACCCGAGTCGGCCGGCGGGTCCCGAATCGTCCCGGAGGTCGATCCCGTATTCGCGGAGCACCTCGAGCCGGGCCTCCAACGCGGCCTGGAGGATCGGTCTGACCTGCTCGGCCTGGGCATCGGTCAGGTTGAGCCGCGTGCGGGTTTCCTGGAGCTGTCGCTGAAGCTGTTCGGTCTGCTCCGCCCCACTTGCCTGCGGTGGAGGCGCCGTCGGTTCCATCTCTGCCGCTATCGCGGTGGAGCAGGCGACCAGCGCGACCAGGACTATCGCCGCGTCGGTTCTGGTACTCATAGACGTCAGCGTACCACGCGGTTGGAGTGTTCCGCCTCGAATGGTCCTCGCTGCCGGCAACGGACGAACCGATTGCGCCATCGTCCATGCTGCCGGCAACGGGCGAACCGATTGCGCCATCGTCCATAATCACCGGGTGCCCGATCGCGTACGCGTCTTCGCCCCGGCCACCGCTTCCAATCTCGGCCCCGGATTCGACGTGCTGGGCCTGGCCCTCGAACGTCCCGGCGACCTCGTGGAGGCCGAGGTCCGCGACGCGCCGGGGGTGGAGATCGTCGAGGTGACCGGCGCCGACTCGCTCAACACCAACCCGCGGGAGAACGTGGTCGGCATCGCGGCCTCCGCCGCGCTCGACCGGCTGCCGGGCGAGGATCGCGGCGTCCGGCTCCGGCTGCACAAGCAGATGCCGTTGGGGAGCGGCCTGGGCAGCTCGGCCGCCAGCAGCGTGGGCGGCGCCGTCGCGGTCAACGCGCTCTTCGGGGGGCGGCTCTCGACGGACGACCTGGTCGCCTGTGCCCTGCGCGGCGAGGCAGCGGCCTCCGGAACCGCGCACGCCGACAACGTGGCGCCGAGCGTGCTCGGCGGCATCGTCCTGATCCGCGCGTCCGACCCTCTCGACCTGATCCGGCTGCCGGTGCCCGACGCGCTGCGCGTCGTGCTGGTCCATCCCCACGCGCAGGTGCTTACCGCCGAGGCGCGGCGGCTGGTGGCCGAGCGGCGGTTCACCATCGGCCAGGCGGTTGCCAACCTCGGCAACGTTGCGGCGCTGGTCGCCGCGCTCCACGGCGGGGACCTCGCTCTCCTGGGTCGGAGCATTCAGGATGCGCTGGTGGAGCCGGTCCGCGCGCCTCTCGTGCCCGCGTTCGCCGAGGTCAAGCGGGCCGCGCTCGACGCCGGCGCGCTGGGCTGCTCGATCTCCGGCTCCGGGCCGAGCGTACTCGCCTTCGCCGAGTCGGATGTCTCGGCGGCCGCCGTGGCCGATGCGATGCAGGCGGCGTTCACGATAGCCGGACTCGAGAGCGACCGTTACGTCGGCCCGGTCAACACTGACGGCGCCCGGGTACTGGCGTGATCGAATGCCGCTCCCGCGCCGCTGCTGGATTCATCGCGTGCCAGGGAAGCGCTGCCGCAGGAAATTGCACACCTGTGGGTGGCCCGCCTGGCTTCTACTGCCTGCCTCGATGCTTCACGTCGCTTCTGCCGGCTCAGCCGACGTCAGGTGCCGGTGCTGGTGGGGTTGCCCCGCGGCGGACGCTGCAGCGCCAGGAAGCACGCTGCGGACATGCCGGCCGCCCCGAACAGCATGCACATCACCATGATCTGGTAGCGCACCGCGATCAGGGGCGAGACGCCGGACAGGATCTGGCCTGTCATCATCCCCGGCAGCGAGACGAGGCCGACCGCGAACAGCGTGTTCACCTGCGGGATGAGGGCCGAGCGCATGGCGATGGGGCGCGCGTCGAGGTACGCCGCGCCGCGGGCGAGCTCCGCGTCGAGCCGTTCCGCCGACAGGCTGACGGCGTTCATCGAGGAGGCGAAGACCATGCCGCCAAGGGGAATCAGCACCGTCGGGTCGTGCCAGGGGTCGGCGGCCAGGACGCCCTGCGTGACGAGGGCGAGAGTCGACACCCCGCTTGCGCAGATCGCGGCCAGCGCCTGCGGGTAGACGGCCTTGCGCCGCCGCGCCACCGGCCTCAGCGAGATCCAACCCGCCGCGGTGAGCATTACCGTCAGCGTGCCAAGCACCACGGCCGGGTGTCCGGTGCCGAAAAGGAACGTCAGCACGTAGCCGACGAGTGCAAGCTGCGCGACCATGCGTCCGACGCCGTAAAGCGCGGCGCCCGCGCCGGCCGACCAACGCTGGAGGATGGCGAGCACCACCAGCGCCGGCAGCAGGGAGAGACTGAGGTTGGAGAGCGGGATTGCGTCGACGGAACCGGTCATGTTGCCGTGGAGCATAGCGCGGGACCGGCCCGTTGCCGCCGGTGCCCGCGCTATGACCGTTCCGGTGGCGCCCCACGACGCCCGGACCGTCTGGGTGGTGACCGCGGCCGAAGGCGACGCCGCCGGCGCGGCGACCCCTATTCCGGACTGGCGGCTGGTGCCGGACTGGCGGCCGGGGCCGGATCCGGTGACGGGGCGGGCGGCGGCGTCGACGGGGGCGCCGTGGCCGGAATCACCGCCGCCGCGGGCATGATGAACCAGGCCGTCGCATAGGCGAGCAGGCCGAAGACCACGAATCCCGGGAAAATGGAGAGCAGGACCCACACCACTCGAACCGCCGTCACGTCGACGGTGAAGTACTCGGCGATGCCGCCGCAGATGCCGGCTACGGTGAGGTTGTCGGCCGACCGGTGCAGCCGCCTGGCGCCGACGTCGATCGGTTCCGTTCCCGGCTCCGCTTCCGGCACGATGATCCAGGCGATGAGGTAGGCGAGCATGCCGAGCAGGATCGTGCCGGGCACGATGGTCAGGATGATCCACGCCACGCGGATGAACACCGGATCGGTGCCGAGATAGCGCGCGATGCCGCCGCAGACGCCGGCGAGCCGGCAATCGACCTGAGACCGGCGCAGTGGCTTGGGGAAGATGGAAGCCGATGCGCCCTGGCGCCGGCCGCAGAACATGCAGTAGGTCCCCTGGTCCGGTATGTCGCGGTGGCAGTGCGTGCAAGTCATCTCAGCCTCTCCTGGCGGTTCGGATTCACGGCCGCCCGTCGCGGTTGCATGCGACCAGCGCGGGGCGTCGTCCTCGGTACATGGTGATACGCAGCAGCCGGTCGCGGGTTCCCGCCGGGGAGACCCTTCAGTTCCGGGCGGGAGGGAGGGCGGTGGCTTGCCAGCCGGTGAGGAAATGAACGATGGAGGCCCGACCGGCCGCTTCCAGCATCAGGAACCGCTCGCCGTCCGGTGCGGTGTCGTAGGCCGGCAGGTTTCCCAGCGGATCGCTGAGATACCCGCCGTCGAAGAGGTGTTCGGGCCCGGCGAGCGGAGCCCCTCCGTCGTCGATCGCCACCCGGTACAGGCTTCGTCCCCGCCGGTAGAACAATGCAGCGCCCCCCTTGGCCCAGACCGGTTCCGTTCCGCCGGCCGGCGTGATCCGGATCGCCGCTCCGCCCTCCGCTTCGTCGGTGGGACGGACGTACACCTGATCGCCTTCGTGGCGGTCGGCGTCGGAGACGTAGGCGATCCAGCGGCCGTCCGGCGAGAAGGCGGGGGCTCGTTCGTTGGCGTCCGTCGCGAGCCACGGCGCCGCCTCGTCGCCGGATCCCTCCCGCCACGTCCAGATATCGCGCAGGCCGTCGGGGCCCAGCTCGTGGAATGCGAGCCGTCGGCCGTCGGGCGACCACGATCCGGGGGTGCGCTGATCGCCCCCGAGCAGGGGGCCGAGGACGTCGAGGCTCCGCACCCGGAGGCGGAACAGCCGCTGGAGACCTGTACGCGACGAGGCAAGGGTCAGGGTCGCGCCGTCGCGTGACCAGAGGGGCGAGTGATTGTCGCCGGCTTCCGCGGTGAGCTGCCGCCGGTTCCCCGTCGCGAGGTCTAGCAGCCAGAGGTCGCGGCGCAGGATCGCGGTGAGCGTGCTGACCGCTACCCGCCGTCCGTCCGGAGAGATCCTGGGCGTCTGATGCTGCGCCGCGACCAGGTCGAGCGGTTCGGACCGTCCGCTCCGGTCGACCCAGACCAGCCGATTGTCGCCCCCGGTTGACGGTGGCGGCACGAACACCAGAGTCCCGTCGCGCGCCGCCGCGAACCGCGAGCGCCCCAGGCCGCGATGACCGGCGGCGTTTCCCGCGGCACCCCCGAGCACCGGACGCGGCGATCGCGGGCCGCGCCTTTCGTCGTCGTCGAGCCCGAGGCGGGCCGCGAAGACCTCGCCGCGACGCACGAAGACGACCGTGGAAGGCTCGACCACCCACCCGCCTCCGTCGGCCAGGAGCAGGGGGAGCGTCTCGCCCGTCCGGCGGTCGAGGAGGCTCAACCGAGGATCGCGGCCGTGTCGTCCGGTCGTGAACAGGATCCACCGCTCGTCGACGACGTGCGGCCAGCCGTGCGCGGTCTCGTCGCTCTCCGTGTCCACCACCGTCAGGGCGACGGGCTCGCCGCCCGTTGCCGATACCTGCTGAAGCCCCGAGATTCCCGGTCCTCCGAACACGATCAGGCCGCCCGCGTCCCAGGTCCCGCCGGCGGGTTCCCCGGTCACGCGGCAGACGGCGGTCATCCCGTCCGGCTTGCCCCCGCCCGGCCCGTCATCCTGCTCGTCGCCTGCTATCCGGCCGAGGGACACCGTCCGGAGCCAACCGTCGGCGAAGAATGCGACGGCCGAGCCGTCGGGCGCGAAGAAAGGCTGCGTAGCGCCTTCCGTGCCGGGTACGACCTCCGTCTCGAACCGTCCCAGCCGGCGCACGTACAGCCGGCTGCGTCCGTCCGCGATGGCGGTGTACGCCATGCGCCGCGCATCGGGGGAGATGGCGATGTCCAGCAGCTCGCGGTCCGCCGCGATGGCGATTGACAGAGCCCGCCGGTCCGGTAGTTCCGGCGGCGGTACCGGCCGGCGGGAGGCCACGAATCCCCCGAGGAGCGCGCTGGTCATGCCGGCGAGCGCCACGAGAACGAGAGCGACTCGGCGTGACATTGGATCTCAGGGCTCCCGCCCGCCGTAGCGGGCGCGCGCCTTCTCCAGGTCGTCCGCGATCCGGTGCGCGAGCGCCTCCGGTGCGGTTACCCGCACGCCGGGGCCGAAGCTCAGGATCCAGCTTCGCAGCGCCCCGTCGTTGCAGACCTGCATCGTCACCGAGATCGACCCGTCCTCCCGCGATTCGATTGTCTGCGAGGGGTGCCAGATCCGTTCCTGCGCGTAGGGGGCCAGCTCCGGCGCGAACTCCAGCTCCACCTGTTCCGGGGTTCCCTGATGAATGCCGAGCGAGTGTGGGAAGACGGCGTCTCCGATGTCCTCGATCGGCTCGAATGTCTCGTCCAGCGGGCTCAAGCGCCGTATCCGTTCGACCGCAAAAGTGCGGACCTGCTCGTATCGCGGCACGTAGGCGAACAGGTACAGCCCCCCCTCCGCGTACACCAGGCGGTAGGGATCGATGCGGTACGACTTCTCGCGGCGGCTGGATCGCGAGTGATACCGCATGTCCAGCCGTCGCTGATGCAGCAGCGCCTCGAGCAACCGGCCGATCATGTCGCGTTGGTGCCGGTCGTCGAGCCGGCGAGCCGGTGGGGCCTTGGCCTGGATCACGTCCGGCAGGCGATCGAGGAACTGCCGCATGCGGGGGCCGAGCGCGGCCTCCAGCTTGGCGAACGCGCTCCGCAGGTCGTGACCGAACGGCGGGACGGCGAAGCACTCGACCAGGGTCCGGCTGAAGTACAGCGCCGACAGCTCCGCCAGTGTGAATGCCGTATCGTCGAGGCGCTTGAACGGACGCGCGTCGAGCTTCCACCGCTTCGCCACATCGCCCGCCACGTCGTAGAGCGGGAAGCCCGCTTCCTGCAGGGCCTCCAGGTCACGGCGAATCGTGCGGGTGGTCACGCCCGTCGCCTCGGCGAGCCCGCGGATGGTGGCGCCGCGTGAGGCCTCGAGCTCGCGCAGGATGGTCCACTGACGGATGACTTCGGCGTTGCGCGGCAACCATGCCCTCCCGGGCGTCGTATCAATCATAAGGCGACGAAAAAAGCGGCGACGGGTGTGACCCGACCTGTCACACACCCGCGCTAAGCTCGGCTTGTCGGCAGGGACTCCGTGGCGTGTGGTGTTCGACCGACAAGCCCGTCGAGGTGCCGCGCCAACGGGGCAGGGTCCGGCGGATGGGAAAGGACATCGCGATGGCGCAACATCAGGCAGGGACGCCTGCACAGCTTGACTTGGCCTATGATGGCTCATGGCCGCATGCGGTCACGCCGGCGACGAAATCACGGCGCCGTCCGGCCCCGCTCTGCGTTGTCTGCGCGCGGGTGCCCGCGCACCTGACGATCGAGGGCAAACGGGGAGGCCGGCCCGCGCGTCTGTGCTTGCGGTGCCACAACGCCGTGATGCGACAGCGGCGAATGGCGCGAGCCGGACTGGAGCCGGTGAAGTCGGGCCAGGTGGCCAGCGGCCTGATCGTGCCAAGGGCGAGCGGGCTCTCGGCCGAGGCCTTGTCGCAGCGGTTGTCCCGGTCGCGCCGGCGCGCCCAGAAGGCCGCCCGTGTGGCCCTCGGAACGGGTTGAGAGAGGAACGGACCGAACGATCCTGGATACACGCACATCGGGTGGAGGTGATCGGATGGTGAATCTGGACATGTCCGCAGAAGTCGATCAACACAAGGGCTCGAAGGGCTCAACGGCACGGTCGGAGACGCTGTGCCGCCGCTGTGGGAAGCGCGAAGCGCTATGTTCCCGCGACGCGGGGAAGCGGCGGGCCAACGTGAAACGACACCACGACCTGTGCTCCAGGTGCCGGCGCGCATTGCGCGATTCCACCCGGAACCCGATGCTCTGAACACATCCGCCAGGGTACTGATCGCTTGCCGCCGTCCCCGCGCCTCACGATCCTGACCACGCCGGCGGCGGAGACCCGCATGGAGGCTGCCGCCGCAGCGCTTCGGCGGGGCCTCGACAGCGGGGAGGTGCTGCTGGTCGGGGAGACGCGGGAAGCGGCGGATGATCTCGCGCGCACCGTCGCCTCGAATTCCGGGGCGACGTTCGGACTGCATCGACTCAGTCTGCGACAGCTCGCGTGGGGTATTGCGACAGTCGACCTCGCTCGTCGAGGCCTCGCTCCGGCGAGCAGCCTGGCCGCTGAGGCTGTGGCCACGCACGCAGCCTTCGAGGAGCAGAAGCCCAAGCCGCTCGGTTACTTGCAGCCCATCGCCCGATTCAGATCCTTCGGACGAACGCTGGCGGCGACCCTTCGCGATCTGCGCCTGGGGGCCGTTGATATCGAGCACGCGCAGCGGCTCGGCCGGAGCGGCCCGGACATTGCGCGACTCGCGCGGCGGTACGCGACGCTGCTCGACAACGCCGGGCTTATCGACGATGCGGCGCTCTGGCGTGCGGCGGCGCGTCTCGTACGGGGCGGTGCCGGCGGTCTGGAGGGCATGCCGCTCGACCGCCTGCTCGTAATGCTCGATGTCGCCGTGGCGGACGAAGCGACGCTCGACTTCGTCTCGGCGCTCGCCGGGCGTGCGGCCGAGACGCTGGCGACCGTGCCGGCGGGCGATGATCGGACCCTCTCCGCGCTTCGCCGTTTGCCGGGGGCGATCGAGCCCGCCGCGCAGCGGGATGGTCCGGCTGCGGATCCCTTGAATCGTGTCCGCCGCTTTCTTTTCGCGTCCGAAGATCCGCCGCAGGCTGCCGAGTCGGCCGACTCGCCGACGCTCACGTTTCTCTCGGCACCTGGCGAAGGGCGCGAGGCGGTCGAGGTCGCGCGTTCCATCACCAAGGAAGCGGCCCGCGGCGTGCCGTTGGATCGGATGGCGGTGCTCCTCCGCTCCCCGGGCGTCTACGCCGGCCTGCTCCAGACGGCACTCGATCGTGCAGGCATCGAGGCGTGGTTCGCCAGGGGCACCCGCGCGCCCGATCCTGCCGGTCGCGCGTTTCTGTCGCTGTTGGCGTGCGCGGCGGAGGGTCTTTCGGCCCGGCGCTTCTCGGAGTACTTGTCCCTCGCCCAGGTGCCCCGGCTCGACGCCGACGGCGGGCCCCCGCAAGGCCGCGGCCGTTGGGTTCCTCCGGACAGCGTTCCCGAGGTGGGGCCGGCGCCCGTCCAGGCATCGCTTCTCGATTTGCTGGCGGAGCCGGAGAGCGCCGGACGCACGTCGGAAGAGGTGCCGGATGACCGCGAGGACCAGCCTGTATTGGAGGGCACTCTGCGCGCGCCGGCCCGCTGGGAGCGACTGCTGGTGGAGTCGGCCGTGGTCGGCGGTCGAGATCGCTGGGAGTCGCGGCTGGACGGGCTGGCGGAGGAGATGCAGGTGAGGTTGGCGGAGGTGCGCGCCGACGATCCCGAATCGCCGCGCATCGCCGGTCTCGAGAGGGAGCGGGTCAACCTGGAGCATCTGCGGCGCTTTGCTCTGCCGGTGATCGACCGTTTGGCGGCGTTTCCGGCGGCAGCGCTATGGGGCGAATGGCTCGACCATCTCGAGGAACTGGCGCCCATGGTGCTGGCCAGTCCCGACCGCGTGCTGGCGGTGCTGGGCGACTTGCGGCCGATGGAGCAGGTCGGGCCAGCGCCTCTGACCGATGTCCGCGACGTGCTTCACGATCGGTTGACCGAGTTGCGTGCCGATCCACCCCCGCGCCGGTTCGGCCGGGTCTTCGTGGGAACGCCGGAACAGGTCCGCGGGAGGTGTTTCGCGGTCGTATTCGTTCCCGGATTGGCCGAAAGGGTCTTTCCGCAGAGGCACCGTCAGGATCCGCTGCTCCTCGATGACCTCCGCGCCGTGCTCAACGCGTCCGCGGAAGAAGGACCGCGGCTCGGGCTGCCGGATCGGCATGACCTCAGCGCGCAGGAGAAGCTCCTCTTGCGTCTGGCGGTGGGGGCGGCGACCGAGCGCGTCCATTTTTCGTACCCCCGCTTGGAGGTGAGCAAGGCCCGGCCGCGCGTTCCTTCCTTCTACGCCCTTGACATAGAGCGTGCGCGAACAGGCCGCGTGCCGGACTACCGTGAGGTGCAGCAACGGGCGGCCGGGCAGGGAGACGCTCGGCTGGCTTGGCCGGCGCCGTCGGATCCGGACCTGGCCATCGACGACGCGGAGCATGACCTCGCGGTGCTCGCGGAGCTGTTTGCGCCGAATCGCGCAACAGACGAGGTCGCGGGGCGGGCGCGCTATCTGTTTCGTCTCAGCCAGGGCCTGCGGCGGTCCCTGGTGGCGCGGTGGGCGCGGGGCAACTCCGCCTGGTCGAGCCACGACGGGCTGTGGCAGTTGAACGACGCCACGAAGTCCATGCTGGACGGGCATCGGCTGTCGGCCCGGCCGTACTCGGCTTCTTCGTTGCAGCATTTCGCCACCTGCCCGTACAAGTTCCTGCTGGCCTCGGTGCATCGCCTGCGCCCGCGCGAGGAAGTCGAGCCGCCGCTCGAGAAGCTCGATCCGATGACGCGCGGCAGCCTGTTTCACCAGGTCCAGGCCGATCTGGTCAGGGAGCTCGAACGGCGGGCGGAGCTGCCGGTGACGCGGACGCGGATTCCCACCGCGGAGGCGGTTCTCGACGAGGTGCTGGATCGCGTCGCGGCCGACTACGAGGAACGCCTGGCGCCGGCGATACAGGGCGTGTGGAGGGACGAGATCGAGGTCATTCGTAGCGACCTCAAGGGTTGGCTGCGGCATGTCGCGAACGAGGACGGCGAGTGGATTCCAATGCACGCGGAACTCGGTTTCGGTCTGCCGCCGGGCGACGGACGCGATCCGGCGAGCGTGCCGGAGCCGGTCACGGTGGACGGGCGCTGGCTGTTGCGGGGGGTAGTGGACCTGATCGAAGCCAAGGCGGGACCGACGGCCGGCGGCGAGTTGCGCGTGACCGACCACAAGACCGGCCGGAACCGCACGAAGGAGGGGATGGTGATCGGCGGCGGCGAGACCTTGCAACCCGTCCTGTACGGACTGGCCGTCGAGCAGACCCTGGGGCGGCCCGTTCGCGAATCCAGGTTGTCGTTCTGCACCGCAACCGGACGCTACGAGCAGCGGGCCGTCACGCTGGACGAGAACGCGCGCCGGCGCGGCGCGGAGGTGCTGGAGGTCATCGACCGGGCGATCGAAACCGGCTCGTTGCTGCCGGCTCCGCGGGAGGGCGCCTGCCGCTGGTGCGACTTCCAGGTGGTCTGCGGGCCATGGGAAGAGCAACGGACGGCACGCAAGGACCGGAGCCGGCTGGCGGATCTGGCGGCGTTGCGGAGGCTGCCGTGACGTGCGGACAAGCCGTCCGTGGCGGACGGCTTGTCGCCGGTCCCTGGAGGAGCGCGCGATGAGCGGACCGCCGCCGGTCGATGCAGCGGCCCGCAAGCGGATCCGGGAATCGCTCGACGAGTCGATCGTCGTCGAGGCGGCCGCGGGTACCGGCAAGACCAGTGAGCTCGTGACCCGCATCGTCGAGGTTCTTGCCCGCGGAGACGCCAGGGTCGACGGCATTCTGGCTGTCACTTTCACCGAGAAGGCGGCCGGCGAGTTGAAGCTCCGGCTCCGGGAGGGGCTCGAGCGCGCCCGGCAGTCCGCCGGCGAGGTCGAAGAGGCCGATCCAGCGCCCGTCGGGGTGGCCGGGACCGACGATGGGGTGTCGGGGGAGCGGGTGACTGACCCGGTCCCGGTGGATGGCGCCCCCCCCGGCAGCTCACGCCTGCGGCATCTCGACCAGGCCATCGCGCACCTGGAGGAGGCGCAAGTCAGCACCATCCACGGGTTCTGCGCGGACCTGCTGCGCGAGCGGCCGGTGGAGGCCGGCGTCGATCCCCGCTTCGAGGTCCTGGACGAGCAGGCCGCGCAGCGCATCTTCCGGCAGGCCTTCGAAGCGTGGCTGCAAGGAGCGCTCGACGACCCGCCGCCGGGCGTGCGCCGGGCATTGCGCCGCCGGCCCACGTTCTTCCGTTTCGAGGAGTTTCCTGCCGCCGATGCCGGGCCGACCGCCCGGCTGCTCCGAGCTGCCTGGCAGCTTACGGAGTGGCGCGACTTCACGCGGTCCTGGCGGCGCGAGAGCTTCCCGCGCGAGGCCATCATCGACCAGGTGGTGGCTCACATCATCGAGTTCGCGGATCTGACGGACAAGGCTGCCAACCGCCGCGGCGACCGGCTGTTTCACGCTACGCAGCCGGCACGCGCCCTCGCGCAGACGATCCGCGCCACCGACGCGGTCCGGCCGCGGCGGCGGGACTACGACGGCATCGAGGCGCAGCTCGTCGAGCTGGCCGCCAACCGGGACTTCACCAACCCGCGACGGGGGGCCGGGACCCAGTACGGCGGCGCCGTGGCCCGCGCCCACGTTCTGGAGCAGCACAAGAAGATGGTGGACGTGCTGGTGAGGTTCCAGAAGGTGGCGGACGCCGACCTGGCCGCGCTTCTGCAGCAGGAGTTGCGCGATCCCATCGAGCGCTACGACCGTCTGAAGATAGAGGCTGGACGTCTCGACTTCGTCGATCTCCTGCTCAAGGCACGAGACCTGATCAGGGACCGAGACGAAGTCCGTCGCGACGCGCAACGGCGCTATGCGCGCATCTTCGTCGACGAGTTCCAGGATACCGATCCGCTGCAGGCGGAGATCCTGTTGTTGCTGGCGTCGAGCGATCCGCGGGAGCGTGACTGGCGCAAGGTGACGCCCGCCATGGGCAAGCTCTTTCTCGTCGGAGACCCGAAGCAGTCGATATATCGATTCCGACGGGCCGATGTCGGGGTCTACCGGCAGGTGACGGATCGGCTCGTGCGGCGCGGCGTGGCCAGCATCGCCCTCTCCACCAGCTTTCGTTCGGTCCCGGCCATCCAGCGTCTGGTCAACCGCGCATTCGCCCCTCTGATGGGTGCGACCGAGGTGGTCGGTGCCGGAGAGGCAAGGAAGAGCGGCGACGACGAGTCGTGCTCCGGCTACGTGCCGCTCTCACCGCATCGGGGCGACGAGCCGTCCCAGCCGGCCGTGGTGGCGTTGCCGGTTCCGAGTCCGTACGGTTTCCGGGGACGCATGACCAAGCGGGCGGTGGAGGTCTCTCTGCCGGATGCGGTCGGCGCCTTCGTCGACTGGCTGCTGCGTGACAGCGGCTGGACCGTGACCGAGCGCCGGGCGTCGTCGGCCGCGGGCGGCACCGGCGTGGAGCGCGTCCCGGTCGAAGCACGGCACATCGCCGTCCTGTTCCGGCGCTTCGACAGTTGGGGAGCTGACGTGACACGCCCCTACGTCGACGGGCTGGAAGCGCGCGGTGTCCGTCACCTGCTGGTCGGCGGCCGGTCCTTTCACGACCGCGAAGAGGTAGGAGCGCTGCGTGCGGCTCTGGCCGCCATCGAGTGGCCCGACGACGAGTTGTCCGTCTTCGCCACGCTGCGAGGCCCGCTATTCGCCGTCGACGACGAGACGCTCTTCGCGTATCGCCACCGGTTCCGGCGTCTCCACCCCTTCCGCATCCCGCCTGAAGCGGCGGCCGGCGAGGTCGAGGGTGCCGAACGATTCGTGCCGATCGCCGACGCCCTGGAGCTGCTTGGCAGGCTCCATCGTTGTCGCAACGACGTGTCGATTGCCCGGACCGTCGGGCAGCTCCTGGAAGCGACCCGGGCGCATGCCGCGTTCGTGATGCAGCGGGCCGGGGAGCAGGTACTCGCCAACGTGCTGCGGATCGGTGAGATGGCCCGCGAATACGAGGCCGGCGGTGGGCTGTCGTTCCGCGGCTTTGTCGAGCAACTGCGCGACGAGGCGGCCGAACGCCAGGCCGGCGAAGCGCCGATCCTCGAAGAGGGCAGTGACGGCGTGCGGATCATGACGGTGCACGCGGCCAAGGGGCTGGAGTTCCCGGTGGTGATCCTCGGCGACCCGACCGCGTCGCTGTACCGGACGACGGCGAGCCGTTTCATCGACTCGGAGAGCGGGCTGTGTGCTCTCCGGCTCGCCGGCTGGTCGCCGCTCGATCTGCTCGACCACCAGGAGGAAGAGGCGGAGCGCGACCGCGAGGAGGGGGTGCGGCTGGCGTACGTGGCGGCTACCCGCGCACGGGATCTCCTCGTTGTGCCCGCCGTGGGCGACGCGCCGCACGCCGACGACTGGACGGATCCCGACGGCGAGCCCGGCGGCGGGCCCCGGCACCCGCTGCGAGGTGGCTGGACCAGCCCGCTCTATCCGGCGATCTACCCTCCCGTCCAGGGCCGCCGACATCCACGGACCGCGCCGGGGTGCCCCCGTTTCGGCCGTGACTCGGTCGTGGATCGCTCGGACGGGGACCCGGCCGGCAGCGATACCGTGGCGCCGGGCCAGCACCGCTTCAGGGCGGGGCCCGGAGGTGGCGGGGACGCAAGGGTTGCCGAGAAGGGACCGGATGCCGGTGCGGCGAGCAACGTCGTGCCGTTTCGCACCCCGTCGGTTTCGGAACCAGCGACATCCGAGGTGGAATACCCGGTCGTCTGGTGGGACCCGCACCAGCTCGCGCTCGATGCCGGAGCGCCCATGGGCATCCGCCGGCAGGAACTGTTGTCCAGGGACGTGCCGGACACGGTGGTGGAAGAGGATCTCGAACGCTACCGCGCGTGGCGCCGACGTTACGAGGCTACGGTCGAGCGAGCCTCCCGCCCGGGCTTCGTGCTGGCTACGGCAACCGAATGCGTACGCGCGGGGGACAGGCGACGGACCGCGGACGGCGAGTCGGTTGGCGGCGGCAGCGCGGGTCGTGGGGATGCCCCCGGTGACGCTGGAGGGGCCGGTCAGGCGGGCGCGGTCACCGTTGTGGAGCTCGAGCGCGTGGCGGAGCGGCCGTCCGGCAAGCGCTTCGGGACGCTCGTGCACGCGGTGCTGGCGACCGTGCCTCTCGAGGTTCCGGACCGGACACCGGCGCCCGTCGAGGAGATCGCGCGGTTGCACGGCCGGGTGTTCGGCGCGACGGACGCCGAGGTCGGCGCGGCGGCCGACGTGGCGCAGCGGGTACTGTCGCATCCGCTGCTGGCGCGAGCCCGGAAGGCGGCGCGGCGCGGCGACTGCCGGCGCGAGGCGCCCGTGAGCATGCAGGCGGACGACGGCACCTTGATCGAGGGGGTGGTCGATGTGGCGTTCCGAGAGGACGGTGCCTGGACCGTCGTCGATTACAAGACCGATCGCGATCTCGAAGAGGAGGGCGCCATCGATGTCTACCGCCGCCAGGTCGCCCTCTATGCGCAGATGATCGCCCGAGCCACCGGCGATCCCGCCAGCGCCGTGCTGATGCGGGTGTAGGTGTCGCGAGTCCGCGGTCGCGTTCCCGATCCGGGCCCTGTGACAGAATGGACGGCGGGAGGAGATCGGTGAGTTCCAGCACGAAGAAGCGGGTGACGCGCGGCCGGTCCGCGAGGGCGGCCGGGAGCTCCGCGGCGGCCGGCGCTGGTGTCCGCACCGCCGGCCGTCCGGCACGGTCACTCCTTGTTGCGCTCGGCCTGGCCGCCTCGGCGGCGGGTGGCTGGGCGTTCCTGTCGCCCGGACCTGCCGAGACGACGGCCGCCCAGCCGGCCGCCGTGGTCCAGTCGCTCGCCGTGAAGATCCATCGCACCTTGCCGCACGACACGAGCGCCTATACCCAAGGGCTCCTCTGGTGGAACGGCAAGCTCTACGAGAGCACCGGCCAGTACGGCCGCTCCGACCTGCGCCGGCTCGATCCGGAGACCGGCGCCGTCGAGCAGCAGGTCGACATCTCGCCCGCCTACTTCGGCGAAGGGCTGGCGCGGGTCGACGACCGCCTGATCATGCTGACCTGGAAGGCGCAGCGGGCGTTCGTCTTCGGCCTCGAACGCTTCGACGAGCAACGGACGTTTCGCTACGAGGGCGAGGGATGGGGGTTGTGCAACGACGGCAGCCGGCTGGTGATGAGCGACGGTTCGAACCGCCTGGCGTTTCGTGACCTCCGGACGTTCGAGGAGCTCGGCGACGTCGCGGTGACGCTCCGCGGCTTCCCGTTGACACAGATCAACGAGCTTGAGTGCGTCGGCGACAGCGTCTACGCGAACGTCTACCAGACGGACTTCCTGGTCCGCATCGACCCGTCGAGCGGCCGGGTGACCCATTACATCGATGCTTCGGGATTGCTGACGCGCGAGGAAGCGCGCGGGGTCGACGTGCTCAACGGCATCGCGTTCGACCCCGGCGCCGAGACCTTCTACATCACCGGCAAGCTGTGGCCGAAGATGTTCGAGGTGACCTTCGAGTAAGAAGGGCAGCCCGAACTCTTCGCTCGCGGCTCCGCTCTTTGCCTACCCCAATCCTCTCCAGGGGTAAGTCTTTGCGTGCCAAACGGTTGCAGACTGCCTGGCTGGCCAGGAGCTTGCGCCGCAGGACGCAGCGAAGCGCTGCGGCGCAGGCTCCTGGAGCGGCGGGATGGGCCGCAACGCCGAGCTAGCGAGGCGTTGCGGGGCGCTAGCGAGGCACGGGCGTGCGGCCGCCGCCACCACCGCTGCTGCTACTGCCGCCGCCACTGCTGCTGCTACCGCCGCCGCCACTGCTGCTGCTACCGCCGCTGCCTGCGCGGCTGAAGCCGCCGGTGGAGGTTACGCGGCCGCCGCTGCGTCCTGACGAGCCGCCCCCCGCGCGTCCCCCTGACGAGGCGCTGGTGCCGTCGCCGTCTCGCGGAACGGGGGCTCGCTGACTCACCCTCGTGTAACCGACACCGTTGACGGCGCGCCCCCCTCCGTCGTCGTCGACGGCGCCGGCGCCGTCGATCACCCTGCCGGGGACGCCCCAGCCGTTGTAGTAGTAGGGGTTGTACCAGTACGCGTTGCGCCAGGAGTTGTATCCATACATCCCCAGGTACGAGTAGCCGAACGGCGCCGCGGACATGCCGCCGTACGACCAGGGATCGAATCCGCCCAATCCGACGCCACCCGCGCCGCGGCCGCTGCCGCCCCGGCGGCGCTCGACAACGAAGCGATCCGGATAGGCCAACGCCACCAGGACGTCGATGACGCCGCCGTCGACGCCCGCGTTGTCGAGATCGATCAGCGTGGCGCTGTCGAGATTGAGCCGGGGCTGGGTCTCCGTGAGCAAGGCTTCCACGACGGCGGACTCCGCTTTCGCCGCGGCCTCGCGCACGCTAGAGACGGTAAGCGCGCCGGCGACGGACTGCCTCGCGTCGCGAATCGCGCCGAATGTTGCCGGCAGCCGGACGTCATCGGACATTTCGGCATCGCGCGCCGGATTGTAGCGGCGGATCTCCATGTGCCCGCGGTCCCCGACCGACACGCTCTGAATGTCGACCCACGTGGAGCGGTTGGCGAGCATGCTGATGCCGCTCATGCGGCGCGGCTCGTCGGTCCCGCACCGAACCTCGCCGCGCGTGAAGAGGCGGCGTCCGTCGTCGGACCAGTCGCGGCTCTCCCAGCCCGTGCAGTCGCCCTCGGTCAGTGCGTGCCGGACGCCGTCCGCGACGAGCGTGCGTTCGACGAGAACCTCGCTGTCCGAGCGGGCCATCAACCGCGCGCCGCGTCCGTCATCGGCCGGCGTGAGACAGACGACGGTTCGGTCCGGAAACGCCGCTCCATCCTCGGCCGCAGTCTGGTCCACCTGCTCTTCCCAGAGCTGCCAGCAGCCCATCCATGGAAGCCAGCGCGCGTCGGCCAGATTCGCGGCGACGTCAGTCCTTGCCGACGGCTCGGCTCCGTCCTGCGCCGCCGCCGGCAGCGCCAGGGTCACCAGCACGCCCAAGGTCACGTAGAGAGCCCGCTGCATGGTTCGCATCGTTCCATCCCTCTGCATCCGACGGCCTTTCCACTCCAAGCCCGGCACCTCGTATCACTATGCTTCAGAACACGAACCGAACGCCAGCGCTAATGCGCAAGCCACCCAGATCGAGTGGATCGAACCCGGCGAAATCCTCGCCGAGCCCGGCGCTGGCCTCGACATGGCGCACTTCCATGTTCAAGAAGGCGTGCCGGGTCATGCGGATGTCCGCGCCGCCGAAGAGGTGGACTCCCGTACCCCAGCCCTTCGAAGCGAACGTGTCCTCGAAGTAGCCGATGTCGTCCACGAACTCCCCGGTCTGCGTCAGGTCGTGCCGGACGAAGCTCAACCCCGCCCCGACATAGGGTACGACGCGGCTCGGAATCCAGGCGTACTGGCCGATGGCCCGGCCCCGCGGGGCCAGGGCGAACGCCAGCTCACCCCGGAGATCCGTCTGCGACAGCTCGGTGAGCTGCGTGAACGGCAGGCCGTCCGCGCCGATGAAGTTCCGCAGCTCCGATTCGTTGAGCGACTTGGCGTAGTCGACGCCCACGCGCACGTCCAACCGCGAGGTGACCCCGTACCCGAAGTCGAAGCTGATTCCCGGCGCGTTGAAGTTCAAGAGCCCGTGGTCGGGGTTTTCGTGGTCGTCGTTGTCGCTCCGCCGCACGAAGAGCTGTTCGTTCGCGAAGTCGTAGAAGTCGCTGCCGGCCCGCGCCCGATGCCACAGTCCTCGGAGTCCGAACGACAGGCGGGGTTGGCCGAACAGAAAGTCGGGCTCCGAAGAGGGAGCACGGCGCTGAGCGGTGCGGGTGGTCGAGGCCGGAACAGACCGCGCCGGCATCGTCGCGCGGCGTACGCTGCCAGCGTCCTTGATCGTGCCGCTTGCGCGATGTGCCGGGACCGATCTTCGCGAGACCCGCCTGTCGGCGGCCACGCTCTCCGGCCGCGGCCGAGGGCGGTCCTGGTCGGGAAGTCTCTGGGCAAGCTCCAGCGGCTGCTCGCCGGCGGCGAAGGGAAGGTTGGCGGCGGGGGCGTCCGGTGCTTGTGCGGGCTCGGGGCCGGAGGCCCACGCCGCCGCCGGCAGACTCAGCGCGACGACCAGCAGTCCGTGGTGGAATCCCACCCTGTGCCCGGTGCGGCGAGGCGCCGGCGCGGCAAGGTGCGACGTGGGAGCGGTACCGGGTTCGTGTTTGCCGGGCAGGTTGAGGTTGGCCATCGATTCCCGAATCTTCGCACAAACCGTGCCAGCTTCGATCGCGGCTGTTGATGGGTGCGGACCCGTCCTGCGAGCCGTCGGGCCTGTCCGCCGAAACGGACGCCGTCACATAGCGGGGACAGGCCACGATTGTGGACGCAGAGGACAAAAAGCACAACAATATCGTTTCGTTGGACGCGAGCACTTCGCACGCCGGCTGTTCGAGCGGCTGTGCTATGCTGCGAAAACTACGACCCGATGGGTTCGGGCCGACTTCCTGGAGCAGCCGATGCGGTCGTCAGGCCTTGCGCGGATCGCTCTCGTGACGTTGGCGCTCTCCGGCGCCGTGCTCGGCGTGCGCCTGGCGACGCCTTCCATTTCGGATCCACCGCCGGTCGCTCCGCCGGGCAGCGGCATCATGGCCGAGCAGCAGCGCGGCCAACAGGGCTTCGATCCGCGGGAGATGCTCCGCGGGCGACGGCGGGGCACGCTCCAGCAGCCGGGCGGCCCGCACGAGTTCTACTTCACGCGCGCCATCTACAGCAGCGGCTGGGGCTGGTCGCGGTGGGCGACGGACTATCCCAAGGCGGACCGGCAGTTCATGACCGTGGTCAACCGTCTGATCGACATCGACGGGTCGCCCTACGAAAACGCCGTTCGCCTCGACGATCCGCGGATTCGGGACTTCCCGTTCCTCTACGCCCTGGAGGTGGGCGACATCTCGCTGAGCCAGGCGGAGATCGAGGGGCTTCGGAACTACCTGCTCGCGGGGGGCTTCCTGGTGATCGACGACTTCTGGGGCTCGTGGGAGTGGGCGGCCTTCGAGCAGCAGATTCGTCAGGTGTTCCCGGAGCATCCCATCGTCGAGGTGCCCATCGATCACCCGGTGTTCAATGCCGTGTACCGGATCGACGAGGTCATGCAGGTGCCGGCCATCGGCAACTACTGGGGCGGCCGGACCTGGGAGCGCGACGGCTACGAGGCGCACGTGCGCGGCATCTTCGACGACAAGGGTCGCCTGATGGTGCTGATCAACTGGAACACCGACCTGGGCGATGCCTGGGAGTGGGCCGAACGGCCGGAGTACCCGCTGAAGTTCTCCACGTTCGCCGTGGAGATGGGCATCAATTTCATCGTGTACGCGATGAGCCACTGAGCACTGGGCGCGAGACCGCTATAGCCGTTGCGGCCCCGGCGGGTCCGGTGCCGCGTGTCGCTGCCTTCGCATAGAACGACGATGTCGAAATGCTGGATGCGCTGTTCGAGCTGTTCTTCAAGTACCGTCCGCTGATCTTCGAGCAGGGGGACTTCGCGTTCCGCGCCCCCTGGACCGGCGGACTGGCGGTGGCGGCGGCGGTTGCGGCCGGCGTCCTGACGTGGCGTTCCTACGCGCAGGTCCGCGGCAACAGCAGGCCGCTCGATCGGGTGGTGCTCGCCGTCGTGCGCCTCGCGGCGTTCGCCATGCTCGCCTTCTGCCTGATGCGGCCGGTCCTGGTGCTGTCGTCCGTTGTCCCGCAGCAGAACTTCCTCGGCGTGCTGATCGACGATTCCCGCAGCATGCGGATTGCGGACCGGGACGAGACGCCGCGCCTGCAGTTCGTGCAGGACCAGCTCGCAACGCCGGAGGGCGATCTGCGCGCCGCGCTCAACGAGCGCTTCGCACTTCGTTTCTTCAGCTTCTCTTCCGAGACGGATCGACTGGACGTGGTCGACGAGCTGGGGTTCGACGGCACGCGGACGCACCTGGGACAGGCGCTCGCGCGCGCCCACGACGAGCTGTCCGACGTGCCGTTGTCCGGGCTGGTGGTCGTGACCGACGGTGCCGACAACGCCGGTGGAGAGCTCGAAGAGGCGCTGCTGCCGATTCAGGCGGCCGGCGTGCCGATCTTCTCGGTCGGTCTGGGCCGCGAGTCGTACGAGCGCGACATAGAGCTCGGCCGGGTGGAGACGCCGCGGCGCGTGCTGCGCGGCAGCGCGCTGGTCACGGACGTCGTGGTGACCCACCGCGGCTACGCCGGCCGGCCGGTCACGATCCAGGTCGAGGACGAAGGGCGGATCGTAGGATCCGAGAACGTCACGCTGCTTCGCGACGGCGAGCTGCAGACCGTGCGCCTGCGCTTCACCGCGGGCGAGGCCGGGCCGCGGCTATTCACCTTCAGGGTCTCGCCGCAGCAAGGCGAGATGGTGACGCAGAACAACGTCCGCGAGACGTTGATCGCGGTCGACGATCGGCGCGACAAGGTCCTCTACTTCGAGGGCGAGCCCCGCTTCGAGGTCAAGTTCCTGCGCCGCGCGGTCGAGGACGACGAGAACCTGCAGGTCGCCATCCTGCAGCGGACCGCCGAGAACAAGTTCATGCGGTTCAACGTCGACGGCCCGGACGATCTGGCCGGCGGCTTTCCGCGCACCCGCGCGGAGCTGTTCCAGTACCGCGGTCTCATCCTCGGCAGCATCGAGGCGAACTACTTCACGCCCGATCAGCTCCGCATGATCTCGGACTTCGTCAACCACCGCGGCGGAGGCCTGCTGATGCTGGGCAGCCGCCGGTCGTTCGCCGAGGGCGGCTACGCCGGCACGCCTGTCGCCGACGTGCTGCCGGTCGTGGTCGGCGAGCCGCGGGGGGACGGCGAGGACGGCTTCTTCGTCGAGGTTGCGGTGGAGACCACCCGCGCAGGGGCCACGCATGCCTCGACGCAGATCGCCGACACCGAGGAGTTGTCCGTCGCCCGCTGGCGGGAGTTGCCGCCGATCACCATCGTCAACCCCGTCACGGAAGTGAAGCCGGGCGCGACGACGCTTCTGACGGCGGCCGACAGCGATCTGGTGGTGCTGGCCTTCCAGCGCTACGGCGCCGGCAAGTCGATGGCGTTTCCGGTGCAGGACTCGTGGACGTGGCAGATGCACGCCGACATCGCGGTCGACGACATGACCCACGAGACCTACTGGCGGCGGCTGCTCCGGTGGCTCATCGACGGCGTGCCGGACCAGGTGGTCACCGAGCTGCCGCAGGACCGCGTGCAGCCGGGCGAGCCGGCGACCATCCTCGCCTCGGTGGGCGACGCGAACTTCGAGGAGCTCAACAACAGCGTCGTGCTGGCGTCGGTGACCCACCCGAACGGCGAGTTCACGGACCTGCCGATGGAGTGGACGGCGCAGCGGGACGGCGAGTACCGCGCCACCTTCACGCCGTCGACGGAGGGGTTCTACGAGGTACGGGTCGAGGCGCTGGCCGACGACGAGCTGCTCGGCGAGGACGTCACCTACCTGCAGGTGGCCCCGAGCGACGCCGAGTTTCACGACTCGACGCTGCGCGCCTCGCTGCTGGAGCGGTTAGCCGAGGAGACCGGCGGCCGCTTCTACACGGCGGAGACGGCGTCTTCGCTGGCGGACGAGATTCAGTACGTGGGCGGCGGCGTGACGGTGGTCGAGGAGCACGACCTCTGGGACATGCCGATCCTGTTGCTGCTGCTCGCCAGCCTCGTGCTCGGCGAGTGGAGCTTCCGCCGGTTCCGGGGGCTGGCATGACAGCCCGTGGCGAAAGCCCCGCTGCCTTCGAGCGGCGGTGCATTTACCACGGATTGTTGAGGGGGCTGTTCCTGGCGGCGGTGCTGGCGGCGGCGGTCCCGGCGCACGCCCAGCAGACCCACCTGCTGGTGATTACAGGGCTCGGCGGCGATCCCGGCTACACCGAGCAGTTCCACGCCTGGGCGACGACCCTGGTGGCCGCGGCCACCGAGCGCTACGGCCTGCCGGTCGAGAACGTCACCTATCTGGGCGAGAGGACCGACCTCGATCCCGAGCGGATCGCCGACCGCTCGACGATGGAGAACGTGACCGCGGCCATCGAGACGATCGCCGAGCGTGCCGGCCCCGCCGACCACGTCGCCATCGTCATCTTCGGCCACGGCAGCTTTACCGACCGCGCCCGCATCAACCTGCCGCGCCGCGATCCGTCGGCCGAGGACTTCGCTCCGCTCCTCGACCGGTTGGGCCGCCGGCGGGTCACGTTCGTGAACACGGCCAGCGCCAGCGGTCCCTTCCTCGAGGCGCTCTCCGGCGAGGGTCGCGTCGTGATGACCGCTACCCGGAACGGCCGCGAGTGGAATGCCACCCTCTTCGGGGGCTACTTCGTCGAGGCGTTCGCCGACGGCGAGGGAGAGGCCGACCAGGACCGCAACGAGCGGGTGTCGATGCTGGAGGCGTTCGTGTACGCGCGCCAGCGGGTCGTGGCTGCCTTCGAGGCCGAGGGCACGCTGCTGACCGAGCACGCCCTGCTCGACGACAACGGTGACGGCGTGGGCACGGACACTCCGGATCCGTTGGCTGGTGACGGGATGATCGCCCGGACCGCGTTCCTTGCCGCCGGCGAGGACCTCGCGACTGCGCGGATGGCCTTTCCCGACGATCCCGAGCTGCGGCCGTTGTACCTGGAGCGGGCCGAGATCGAGGCGCGGGTGGACGAGCTGCGGGTGTTGCGCGGCGGGGCCGGACAGGAAGAGTACGAGGCGGAGCTCGAGCGGCTGCTGATCGAGCTGGCCCTGAAGAGCCGGCAGATCCGGCAGTTGGAGGCGGCGAAGGGAGCGCCGGAGTCCCGATGAGGCAGCACCGGCGATTCTCTCGCGCCCGGCTGGCCGCCGCCGCCGCTTCCGCTCTGGTGCTCGCCTTGCTGGCCGCCACGGCCGGCATCAGCGGCGCCGCCGACGTCCTGCCGGGCAACGTCGCCTACGACGGCCGGTTCACCTTCGTGCGACTGCGCTACGACATGAACTGGGGCCTGCGTAGCGGGCTGTTCCGCCGCGACATCAAGTGGGCGCACGACTATCCGCGGGCCGAGCAGAACTTCGGCAGGATAGTCGAGGAGATAAGCAGCCTCGACATCCATCTGGCGCCGAACGGGGGCAACGTGCTCCCGCTCGACGATCCCGAGCTCACCCGCTTTCCGGTGGCCTACATGGCGGAGCCGGGCTTCTGGCAGCCGACCGACGAGGAGATCGAGGGCCTGCGCAACTACCTGCTGAAGGGCGGTTTCGTCATCTTCGACGACTTCACGGGTTGGCACTGGGAGAACTTCACCGCCCAGATGGCGCGCGCGCTGCCGGGCATCCGGCCGATCCAGCTCGACATCTCGCATCCGATCTTCCACTCGTTCTTCGACATCGAGACCCTGGAGATGGCGCCGATGTACGGGCCGCCGCCCACCTTCTGGGGACTCTTCGAGGACAACGATCCGGCCGGCCGGATGTACGGCATCGCGAACTACGAGAACGACATAGGGGAGTACTGGGAGTACTCCGACACCGGTTGGTACGCGGTCGACGTGACCAACGAGGCGTACAAGTTCGGCGTGAACTACGTGATGCATGCGTTGACGCACTGAAACGAGAACACAAACGGCTGGCGTCTCTATACAGTGGGGGACGGCCGCAGACTCGAGGAGCACTTCGTGGATTCAGATACTCAGGCCACCGAACCGACCGACGTGGTGGAACCGACCGGCGACGCGGCGGCGACGGAAGCGGCCGTGGCGGTGCAGGCGACTGACGACACAGCGGCACCGACCGAGGGTGCAGCGGAAGATGCGGAGGCGGCGGAGTCGACCGAGGACGTCGCGCCGGCTGTCGTCGCGGCGCAGCCGACCGAGCTCGAATCCGCCGACGACATCGCGCTGGCCGACAAGATGAAGGCCGGCCGGGAGCAGATCCTGTCGGAGCTGCACAAGAAGATCATCGGCCAGGACGAGATCATCGAGCAGGTGCTGCAGACCCTGTTCGTCGGCGGCAACAGCCTGATCGTCGGTGTGCCGGGGCTCGCCAAGACGCTGCTGATCCAGACGATGGCGCAGGTACTCGACCTGAAGTTCGCCCGGATTCAGTTCACCCCCGACCTGATGCCGTCCGACATCACCGGGACGGACATCATCCAGGACGATCCCGAGACGGGCGGGCGCAAGATGGTGTTCGCGCCGGGCCCGGTGTTCACCAACATCCTGCTGGCCGACGAGATCAACCGCACGCCGCCCAAGACGCAGTCGGCCCTGCTCGAGGCGATGCAGGAGCACCGCGTGACGGTGCAGGGGCGCACCTACGAGCTCGACGAGCCGTTCTTCGTCTTCGCGACGCAGAATCCGATCGAGCTCGAGGGCACCTACCCGCTGCCGGAGGCGCAGCTCGACCGCTTCATGTTCCACATCGTCATCGAGCACCCGCCGGAGCACGAGGAGCTCGAGGTCGTGCGCACGACGACGATCACGAACAACCCGGACTTCAAGCACGCGGTGACCGGGGACGACCTCGTTGCGTTCCAGGAGCTGGTGCGCAAGGTGCCGGTGTCGGAGGCGGTGATGCGCTACACCCTCGAGCTGGTCCGTACGAGCCGGCGGAACGACAAGGACGGCGACGGGCCGGACTTCGTCAAGAAGTGGGTGCAGTACGGCGCGAGCGTGCGCGCGGCGCAGTACCTGGTCCTCGGCAGCAAGGCGCGGGCGCTCACCCAGGGGCGGTATCACGTGAACTTCGACGACATCCGGGCGCTCTCGCGGCCGGTGCTGCGCCACCGCGTGCTGCTCAATTTCCACGCCGAGTCCGAGGGCATCACGTCCGACCAGATCGTCGATCAGCTCCTGGAGGCGGTGCCGGTCCCGGCGTCGCAGATGTGACGTGGCGGATCCTCCTCCCTCCACGGCCGGCGCCCGGTTCGTCGATCCGCAGGTCCTGGGGCGCATCGGGAACCTGAAGCTGCTGGCGCGCAACGTCGTCGACGGCTTCATCAACGGGCTCCACAAGGCGCCGTATCTCGGCGTGTCGGTGGACTTCGCCGAGCACCGCGGTTACATGCCGGGCGACGACATCCGGTTCATCGACTGGCGCGTCTTCGCCCGCACCGACCGCTTTTACGTCAAGCAGTTCGAGGCCGACACGAATGCGAACTTCTCGGTGCTGTTCGACATCTCGCGCTCGATGAGCTTCGCCAGCCGCGGGATATCCAAGCTGGACTACGGACGCTATCTGGCCGGGTGCCTGACCTACTTCGCCACCACGCAGCGCGACCGGGTCGGGATCGTGACCTTCGACGACGACATCGTGACGCGGGTACCGCCCTCGGCCAAGCACCTCGACGTCGTCCTGCACACGCTGGACCGGATCGTGGCGGGCCGGCCCGGGGCGTTCGAGAAGCCGCTGTTCCGCATGACCGAGTTCTTCAAGCGGCGCGGCATCCTGCTGCTCATTTCGGACTTCTACGACGAGCCCGAGACGATCGTCAACCAGTTGAAGCCGCTCAGCTATGGCGGTAACGACCTCATCGTGTTCCACGTGCTCGATCCGGCGGAGGTCGACTTTCCGTACGCCGAGGCGGGCAACTTCCGCGACCTGGAGACCGGTCAGCGGATGCCGGTGGTGCCCGAGAAGCTGCGCGAGCAGTACCGCGCGCTCATCGCGGAGCACATCGAGCGGCTCTCGAAGCTCTGTGCCGAGAACAAGATCGACTACGCGTTCTTCAACACCGCGCAACCGATGGACCACGGCCTGTTCAGGTTCCTGGCGATGCGCGAGAAGCTGAATCGAGTGCGCTGATGGGATTGCTGGCCCCCCTGTTCCTGCTCGGACTCGCGACCATCGCCGTGCCGGTGATTCTCCACATGATCCAGCGCGAGCGGAAGGACGAGGTCGAGTTTCCCTCGCTGATGTTCCTGCGGAAGGTCCCTTACCGGTCCTTCCGGCGCCAACGGATCCGGCATTGGTTCCTGCTGCTGCTACGCTGCGCCGCGCTGCTGCTGCTGCTGTTCGCCTTCGCGCGCCCGTTCATTCGCGCGGCGGCGCTGGCCGCGGTGACCGACGGCGCCCGCGAGGTGGTGGTCCTGCTCGACCGCTCCTACAGCATGAGCTTCGGCGATCGCTGGGAGGACGCGCAGGCGCTGGCGACCGACACCATCGATGCGCTGGACCCTGGCGACCGGGGGACGGTGATCCTGTTCGACGGCGGCGCGCAGACCGGCCCGCGCTCGACCACCGACCGCGTCAGCCTGCGCAACCTGGTCTCGAACGCAGAGGTCGGCTCCGGGGTGACGCGCTACGGCCCGGCCCTGAAGCTGGCCGAGGGAATCTTCGAGGCCTCGGACCTGCCGCGCCTCGAGGCGGTGCTCATCAGCGACTTCCAGCGTGCCGGCGTGGAGAGCGCGGTCGGGGTCCGGTTCCCGCAGGGCACGGTCCTGACGCCGGTCCAGGTCGGGGAGGACGAAGCGACCGAGACCAACGTCAGCGTGGCCGGCGTGCTCTTCGAGCGCGAGTACTTCTCGGGACGCGAGCGGATCCAGGTGGCGGCGCGCCTGACGAACCGCGGACCCACCGCGATCGAGGGCCTCGGCGCGACTCTGGAGATGGAGGGCCGGGAGATCGAGACGCTGACCGCCGAACTGCCGGCAGCCGGTTCCACGACCATCGACTTCGCGCCGGTGACCCTCGGCGACGCGCAGATATTCGGCGCCGTCCGCATTGCGCCGGACGCGTTGCCGGTCGACGACATTTTCCACTTCGTCGTCTCGCCGGGGCAGGTGGTTACCGTGCTGGTCGTCGGGGGTACCGCCGCGCAGGACGACGCCAACCTGTTCCTGACGCGCGCGCTGGGCATAGGTTCCGAGCCGGCGTTCGACGTGCGCTCGACGACGTTGCAGAGTTTCTCGGCGGCCGACCTCGCGGACCGGCAGGTGGTGGTGCTGAACGACACGCGGCCCCCCTCGGGTGCGGCGGGCGAGGCGCTGGAGGCGTTCGTCGAGGCGGGGGGCGGCCTGCTCGTCGTCTCCGGCGAACGGACCGCGTGGCCGCAGGATGATCCGGGGCTGTTGCCCGGCCGGGTCGGCGTGCCGGCGGACCGCGATGGCCGGGGCGGGTCGCTCGGCTTCGTCGACTACAGCCACCCGGTGTTCGAGGTGTTCAGCGCGCCGCGCAGCGGCGACGTCACGACCGCCCGCTTCTTCCGGTTCCGTCCCGTGGAGCCGACGCCGGAGGCGACGGTGGTGGCCCGCTTCGACGACGGCAACCCCGCGTTGCTCGAGCGGCGGATCGGCGCCGGGCGGGTGCTGCTCTGGGCCTCGACCATCGACACGTTCTGGAACGACTTCGCCAAGAAGCCGGTCTACCTCCCGTTCGTGCACCGGATGGTCCAGCATCTCGCGGACTACTCGCCGCCGACGCCCTGGTTCCTGGCCGGGCAGGTGCTGAACCTGGCCGAGCAGGAAGTGTCGCTCGGCGAGGGCGGTACCGCCGCGGCGGAATACGTGGTCATGTCCCCGACGGGCGAGCGGCTGCCGGTCGCGGTCGGCGAGCGGGCCGGATTCATCGACCTCACCGAGCAGGGGATCTACGAGGTGCACGACGCCAACGCGGCGGACCAGCGGCCGCTGATTCTGGCCGTCAACGTCGACCTGGCGG
Source organism: Vicinamibacterales bacterium (assembly GCA_958296065.1). Lineage (GTDB taxonomy): Bacteria > Acidobacteriota > Vicinamibacteria > Vicinamibacterales > UBA8438 > WTFV01. The sequence goes on from CATQHX010000079.1 coordinate 30,255, forward strand.
AAGCGGACCTGTCGACCGTCGATCCGGAGGAGCTGGCCAGCATGGTGACCGGGCGGGCCGGCGGCGACCGCACGGCGGAGGGCGGACCGGCGCGCGTGATCCCGGCCGCGGACCTGGAGCGGCGCCAGTCGGTCTGGTGGTACCTGCTGGTCGCGGCGGCGCTGCTCTTCGTGGCCGAGACGCTGGTGTCGAACCGGCTCTCGCGCACGGTTCTGAGCACCGAGTAGAGGTCAACGGCTCGTGGATGGAGCATCCGGAGCCCCCTCAGTCCCCTACTTGCGTGAAGACGGGGAGTCGGAGCCTGGAGGAAGTGCCGTTTCCGCGCGCACGGGACAATAGGCGCCGCCCGCGGGCTTGGCGTCAGGTGCCGGGCGTGCTAAAAGGGTGTGAACACGTTGAAACACGCGATGCCGAATCGAGGCCGACCCATGCGCGACGAGCCACTGCTGACCGGCGATCGAAACGAAGTCCTCCGCGCCATCCGTCACGTCCGGAACCGCTGGCGCCTGCGGCTGGGCCTGCGGGGGGTGGCCGTCCTCGTGGCGGCGGCGTTCGGGACGCTGCTGGCGTCGTCCTTCGGGCTTGAGCTGTTCAGGTTCGATCCGGGGGCGATCGTCGCATTCCGCGTCGTCACCTACGTGGCGCTGCTCGCCTTCGGCTGGTGGCTCTTCATCCGGCCGATCTCGCGCCGCGTCTCCGACGAGCGCGTCGCGCTCTACATCGAGGAGCACGCGCCGGAACTGCAGGCGACCGTGCTGAGCGCGGTCGAGGAGAGCCGCAAGGGCAGGCGCGAGCGGGCGGCGGACCACTCGCCCGAGCTGGTGCGCCGGCTCATCGAGTCGGCGGTGAAGCAGATCCGCGAGATCGACATGGGCCGCCGCGTAGAGACGGGTCAGCTCTGGCGCTCGACGGGCCTGCTGGCCGCTGCCGCCGCCGCTGCGGCGCTGCTGTTCACCTTCGGTCCCGCCTATCTGCGGCACGGCATCAGCGCGCTGCTCACCCCGATGGGCAGCGTCGAGGCGGCGAGCCCGTACGCCATCGAGGTCCTGCCGGGAGACGCGACCCTAGCGCGCGGCGCCGATCAGGCGGTCACGGCCCGGCTCGTCGGGTTCGAGTCCGAGGACGTCAACCTCCTCATGCGGAGCGAGGCCGGCGACTCGTTCGACCGGCTGCCGCTGATTCCGGTCATGACCGAGGACGGTGCGATCGAGCCGGGGCAGTTCGAAGTACTGCTGTTCGACCTGCAGGAGCCGATCGACTACTTCGTCGAGTCGATCGGGGTGGAGTCGACGACCTACCGGCTCGACGTTATCGAGTTGCCTTACGCGGAGCGGCTCGAGCTGGAGTACCACTTCCCCGAGTACACGGGTCTGGAGCCAAGGACGGTCGAGGACGGCGGCGATATCGCCGTGCTGCAGGGTACCGAGGTGCGGCTGCGCGCCGTCCCCACGATGGGTACGACGGGCGGCCAGCTCGTCTTCGACGACGATGCCGACCAGCGGCTGGACCTCGCGCTCGAGGACGACGGCACCCTGACGGCCAGCTTCACCGTGGAGGAAGAAGGCTTCTACCGCGTCGATCTCGTGGCGCCGGCCGGCGATCTCGTGACCGCGTCGCCGCAATACACGATCGACGTTCTGACCGACCAGCCGCCCTCCGCGATGTTCATCCGGCCGGGGCGCGACACCACCGCCAGCGCCATCGAGGAGGTGTTCATCGAGGCGCGCGCCGACGACGACTTCGGGCTGCACTCGCTCGACCTGGTCTACTCGGTGAACGGCGGTCCGGAGGAGACCATCAGCTTGTTCGACGGTGGGGGGAATTCCCTCCGGGAGGTGTCCGCGGGGCACACTTTCTTCTTCGAGGAGCTGGAGCTCGAGCCGGGCGACTTCCTCTCCTACTACGCGCGTGCGACAGACCGCAACCTGCTGCAGCAGGAGGCCGACGTCAAGAGCGACCTCTACTTCATCCAGATCCGGCGCTACAGCCAGGACTACCGGATGCAGGCGTCGCAGGGCGGCGGTGGCGGCGGCATGGGCGGGGGAGCCGACGCGCGCGAGCTCTCGAAGGCGCAGCGCGAGATCATCTCCGCGACCTTCAACCTGGTCCGGGACCGGGAGCAGTACGACGCCGAGGAGTTCGAGGAGAACGTCGTCTTCCTGACCCTCGCCCAGGGGCGCCTGCGCGAGCAGGTGGAAACGCTGGTGCGGCGCATGAACAGCCGGGTGATGCCCGCCGATCCCGCCTTCCGGACCATCCAGGAGATCCTGCCGCGGGCCGCGGAGTCCATGCGCGAGGCCGAGAACGAACTGCAGGAGCAGGATGCCGACGGGGCCCTGCCGCCCGAGCAGCGCGCCTTGCAGCACCTGCAACGCGCCGAGGAAGCCTACGAAGAGGTGATGGTCACCATGGGCGGCGGCGGTGGCGGCGGTGGCGGCGGCGGCCGTCAGGCGGCCGAGGATCTTGCAGATCTGTTCGAGCTTGAGCTCGACAAGATGCGCAACCAGTACGAGACGCTGCAGCGCGCCGGGCAGGAGCAGGCCGACGAGACCATCGACGAGCTGATGGAGCGGTTGCGCGAGCTGGCGCGGCGGCAGGAGCGGGAGGCCGAGCGGCAGCGGCGGCGGGCGCGCGGACAGCAGTCGACACAGGGTGGCGGGGCCGGGCAGCGAGCCCTGGCCGAGGAGGCGGAGGAAGCGGCGCGGCGCCTGGAGCGTCTGGCCCGCGAGCAGAACTCGCCGCAGATGATGGACACGGCGCGCCGGCTGCAGGAAGCGGCCGACGCGATGCGCCGGGCCGCCGCCAACGACGACAACCTCGGCTTTGCCGAGGCCGGTACGGCGCTCGACCGCTTGCGCGAGGTGCAGGAGCGCTTGAACAGCGAGCAGCGCGGCCGGCTGGAGCGAGACATCGCGGACCAGTTGGGGCGTGCCAATCGTCTGGCCGACGAGCAGCGCGAGATGCGGGCCGAGGTGGAGCAACTCCCCGGCCTGCAGGACGAGGAGCGGTTCACGGCGCTGCGCCGACTGCTGGAGCAGAAGGGCCAGATGGAAGAGGAGGTTGCCGATCTGGAGCGGCAGATCGATTCGACCTCGGCCGAGTTCCGGCGCGACGAGCGTGACGCGGCGCGGGAGCTGCAGGAGGCCGCCGGGGGCATCCGCGACAACAAGCTCAAGGAGAAGATCCGCTACACGCGGGGCCTGATTCGCAGCCGTCCGGGACCGACCGCGAACGCGTTCGAGGAGCAGATCGGCGAGAACATCGAACAGCTCGTCGAAGAGTTGACCGAGGCGGCGGCGGCGGTCGGCAAGTCGGAAGGCGACCGCATGGCGCAGGCGCTCGACCGGACGCGCGACCTGATGCGGAGCCTGGAGTCGCTCGACCACCGCATGTGGCAGCAGGGTCAAGAGGGCCAGGACGGCGAGCAGGGCCGGCAGCAGGGCCAGGAAGGCCAACAGGGTCAGCAGGGCCAGTCCGGTCAGGAGGGTCAGGAAGGCCAGCAAGGCCAGCAAGGCCAGGGTGGTCAGCAAGGCCAGCAGGGTCAGCAGGGCCAGGGCGGTCAGCCGGGTCAGGAAGGTCAGGCCGGTGGGCAGCTCGGCGGCGCCGACGGCTGGCGCGGCGGCGACGCCAGTAATTTCGGCCGGGACTGGGGCGGCGGCTATGGCGACCGCCGGCCGGGCACGACCGTCTGGGAGCCGGGCGACGTGCGCCAGTGGAGCCGCGAGTACGAGCAGCGCGCCGGCGAGGCGCAGGAGCTGCGGCGCCTGCTGAACGAGCAGGAGTTCGAGGTGGGCGATCTCGACGCCATCATCCAGCGCATGCGCGAGCTGGACGACCTGCGCCGCTACCAGGATCCGGAGGAGATCGCCAGGCTGCAGACGTTCGTCGTCGAGGAGCTGAAGCGCTTCGAGTACCGGCTGCGGCGAGAGATCACCGAGGAAAACGAGGATCTGTTCCTCGCGGGCAACGAGGAGATGCCGGACGAGTTCCGGGATCTGGTGGAGGAGTACTTCCGGTCCCTCGCGGAGGACCAGTAGATTCGGCCGCTGCGGTGGGTGCCCGTCGGCACGCCGAGGTCGCTCCGGCGTTCCGGTGGCACGCTGCTGCGAATTGAGGTGGGTAGCAACCGGAAGGCACGGCATGCGGGGCAGGCTCACTGCAGCGTTGGTTGTCGTCGCGATCGCCGGTAGCACGGCGGTCGTGGCGCAGCGCGGCTGGCGGGGCGGCTGGTACCGCATGCCGCCCAAGTTTCCGGTCGAGGCGCCCACCCACCGCGCCTTCACCTTCTCGCGCATCCTGTACGACAGCGATCGCCGCGAGCCGGGCGGCCAGGGCTGGCACACCGACTACCCGTCGGCGGACCAGAACCTGATGATCCGGCTGTCGGAGATGACGACCACCGACGTCGGCTTCGACCGCTACGACGAGCCGGATCACGTCGTGGTGCGGCTTACCGACGATGCGCTTTTCGACTATCCGTTCATCTTCATGTCCGATGTCGGCACCATCCGTCTGAGCGATGTCGAGGTGGCGCGCCTGGGCCAGTACCTGGAGAAGGGCGGCTTCCTCTGGGTCGACGACTTCTGGGGCCCCTGGGCCTGGGAGCAGTGGCTCGGCGAGATTTCCCGGGTGTTGCCTCCGGCCACGTACCCCATCTTCGACATCCCCGACGAGCACCCGATCCGGCGCATCCAGTACGAGGTGGAGGAGATCCCCCAGATCCCCTCGATCCAGCACTGGCGCCGAAGCGGCGGATACACGACCTCGGAGCGCGGCAGGCGGAGCGAGGAGGTGCACTTCCGGGGCATCGCTGACGCCGACGGGCGCCTCCTGGTGCTGATGAGCCACAACACCGACATCGCCGACGGGTGGGAGCGGGAAGGCGAGGACTACGAGTTCTTCTACCGCTTCTCTGTGCGCGCCTACGCGGTGGGCATCAACACCGTCATCCACGCCATGACGAATTGACGCCGGGGTAGAATCTACGCGGCGCCCGACGCGCGGCACCCTTCAACTGCTCGCAACCGGACGGATACCCTGCCCACGACACCCCACCTCGAAACGCTCGAAATCGAACCGGACGGTCCTGCCGTCGCATCCGTGATCTGGATGCACGGACTCGGCGCCGACGCGAACGACTTCTACTCGATCCCGCCCGAGCTCGGTCTGCCGGCCGACCTGCACGTGCGTTACGTCTTTCCCAACGCGCCTCGGATGCCGGTGACCATCAACCAGGGCTTGATCATGCGGGCGTGGTACGACGTGGCGGGATTCGGGGTCCGCGACCAGGACGAACAGGGCATTCGGCGGGCCGCCGAGTGGATCGACGAGTTGATCGCGCGCGAAGCGGAGCGCGGCGTGCCGCCGAAGCGCGTCGTGCTCGGCGGCTTCTCGCAGGGAGGCGCCATGGCCCTCTTCGCCGGCCTGCGGTACCCGGAAGCGTTGGCCGGCGTCATGTGCCTGTCCGGCTATCTGCTGCTTCCCGATGCGCTGGAGGCGGAGGCATCCGACGCCAATCGTGGCGTTTCGATCTTCCAGGCCCATGGTACGGCCGACCCGATGGTGCCGCTGGCGCTGGGCCAGGGCACACGTGAAGGGCTGGAGCAGGCCGGCTACGAGGTCGACTTCCACGAGTATCCGATGCCGCACACGGTTTGCCACGATGAGGTGCGCGACATCGGCAACTGGCTGGCCGACCTGCTCGACTGAGCCGACCAAGCCGACCAAGTCGCGGCTCGGGCTCACGGGCGCATCGCGAGACCGGACCACCGCCTGTCTGTCTACGCGCGGAAGTCGGCCCACGGGCGCATCGCGAGACCGGACCACCGCCTGTCTGTCTACGCGCGGAAGTACGGCCGGATGGCGTCGAGCCGGTACTCGATCTCCGCGATCTGGTCGGCGGTGAACGAGTAGTCGCCGCGCCGCGACTTCGACGTCTTGAAGATGCCCCGCTTCTTGAGCACGTAGAGCCGGATGCCGGGGATCGTGCGGTCGAGGTTCAGCATCAGCAGCAGCTTCCCGAACAGGTCGCGCAGCTCGTCCTGCTTGCCGGCCACGTGGAGCTCCCAGAGCTGCGCGTAGATGTCGGCGTACATCGCGCCGCCGGTCATCACGCCGTCCATGCCGAGCCGCATCTCGTAGAGCCACTGCCGGCCGAAGGCCGCGCCGAAGATCGACTTGACGGGATCGGGGCGGTGCTCCCTGAGGGCGAGCATCCGTTCGTGGACCGGCGGTCGCTCCTCCTTCACGTAGGCCAGGTTGGGGAACTCGCGGGCCATGTCGACCATGAAGTCGACGGTTGGCACGACGTCGGGCGCGCCGCCGCTGGTCTGGAAGAAGATCGGCCTGTCGGTCACCTCGCACAGCGCGGCGTAGTAGTCGCGGAACTCCTCGAGCGTCGATGCCTCGGTCGGCGGGATGGCGATCATCCCGTCGGGTGCGAGCGCCTCGGCATGTCGGGCATACTCCAGCATCCCCTTCGTGTCGTCGCCCTGGACGCCGAGGACCAGCGCCGGCCGCTTGCCCTTTGCCGCCTGCGCGAGGACGTCGAAGCCGCGCAGCCGCTCTGCCTTCGAGAGGTAGCGCTGCTCGCTGGAGTTCTGGGGCCAGACCAGCCCGTGGATGCCGCAGCGGTCGAGGAAGTCGACCTGGTTGGCCAGATCCTCGTAGTCCACCTCGTTGGTAGCGGTGTAAGGCGTGCTCATGATGATGAACGCGCCGCGCATCGGCTTGGCCTCGGCCGCCCGCAGCGGCGCGTAGGGCGCCAGCGCCGCCGCGCCGGTGGCCGCGCCGACGGTGCTCAGCCACTCCCGACGGGTGTAGTGCTGCGAATTCTCCATGATGCTCTCCCTCGCTGCCGCTCCGGTTGCCCGAGTGGCGCTCGTACGCGAGTACAACCCGCCATGTGGGGCGTCGCGAACAGCAGTCTACCGCAGTCGGCATTCATTCGAGGTGATTGCCGTTGCGTCGAACTGACGTCGCTGCGCTGGTTCTCCTGTCGCCGGCGGAAGGACCACCGATGGCCGGCGCCATGCCACCAAAGCAACACGGTGTCATAATGGTGTCATGCCCGGTATTCATGTACGCGACTTGTCGAACGAGACCGTGCAGGCGTTGAAACGGCGCGCGCGGGCGCATCATCGTTCCGTGCAAGGGGAAGTCCGAGAGATTCTCGTCGAAGCGGCGCGGGCGGCACCCCCGGAGGGGGGGTATCCTCCGATCCAGCTCTGCCATGTGGATATCGGAGGTAACCACTTCTGGACGCGCGAGGACATCTACGGCGATGACGGCCGGTGAACGGTTGTTCTGCGACACGAACGTATTGCTGAGCGCCGTCGACCGCAAGCGCAGACTGCACGTGCAAGCGCTCCATGTCCTGAACGTGCTGCCCAACCGGGGCGTTGCTCTGTGCGTCAGCGGTCAGATCGTGCGCGAGTTCCTGGTGGTCTGTACGCGCCCCGTGGACGTGAACGGGCTCGGGCTTTCCCGGCGGGAGGCGGTGCGCAATGCCGAGGCGATCATCGAGCGCAGCACGGTCCTCGATGAGAACCGGAACGTGCCCGTTCGACTCCTCGACATCGCGCGTACGACGACCTGCGGGGGCAAGCAGCTTCACGATGCCAACGTCGTGGCGACCATGCAGGAACACGGACTCACCCGTCTTGCAACCGGCAATCCGGGCGACTTCAGACGGTTCAAGGGGATCGATCTGGTGGACTTGGCGTCGCTGCCGGTGGACGACTCGTAATGCGCAACGGTCACCGGTCGCCGGGAGAGGACGTCCAGTGCCGTCCGCAAGATGTGCCAGGAGTCTCCGACGCAGAACGGCGTAGACTTCCAGAGAGGCTAACGCTGAACGCCTCGAAGCTCGGGAGGAGAACATGGCCGGATCGCGACGAATCGCAGGGATCGCCGGTGCGGCGCTGATGGCCGCCTGCGCCGCAGAGGAGCCGGGAATCGACGTGCCGCCGCCCCCGCCGACGGAAGTTAGGGAAGTCGTCGACACGCTGCACGGCGTGGAGGTGCCCGACCCGTATCGCTGGCTCGAGGACCAGGAGGCCCCGGAGACGCGGGCCTGGATCGACGCGCAGAACGCCTACACCGATACGGTGCTGAACGCGCTGCCGGGGCGTGAGGAGCTGCGCGCGGTGGCCGCGTCCGTGCTCGAGCGGGACGCGATCGGGCTGCCCAACGAGCGCGGGGGACGCTACTTCTACAGCAAGCGGCGCGCGGACCAGGACCTGGCGGTCCTGTACGTGCGCGACGGGCTCGCCGGCGACGACCGGGTGCTGATCGATCCGCATCCGATGAGTCCCGACCACACGACCAGCGTCGAGCTGCGCGACATCTCCGACGACGGGGCGCGGGTGGCATACGCCGTTCGTGAAGGGGGCGTCGACGAGGTCTCGATCCGGGTGCGCGAGGTGGACACCGGCGCGGACCTGGCCGACGTGCTGCCGGCGGCCCGCTACGGCCAGGCGACGCTGTCCGCGGACGGCAGCGGCCTCTACTACGAGCGCTACGGCGACGTGACGCCGCGCGTGATGTTCCACGCGTTCGGCACGCCGATGGCGGACGACGTGCAGCTCTTCGGCGAGGGATACGAGCGCTACCAGATCCCGGTGACGGTCATCTCGGACGACGGGCGCTGGATGGCGGTGCACGTCATCGAGGGGTCGTCGGGGCCGACCGAGATCCACGTCAAGGACCTCGAGCGCGACACGCCGTTCGTGACGGCGATTGCCGACGGCGTCTCGGAATCGTGGGCCGATTTCGCCGGCGGGGAGCTGTTCATCGTCACCAACCTGGACGCGCCCAACAAGCGGGTCGTGCTGGCCGATCCGGCGGATCCCGGCTTCGAGCAATGGCGCGAGGTGATCCCGGAGCGCGACGACGTCGTCGTGGAGGCGGCCGCCGCCCTCGGCGGGAGATTGGCCGTGTCGTACCTGCGGGACGTGCAGCCGCGAATCGCCATCCACGAGCTCGACGGGACGCACATCCGCGACATCGCTTTCGACACCCTCGGCTCGGTCGGCGGCGGGGCGGGCCGGTGGACCAGCGACGAGGCCTTCTTCACGTTCCAGACGTTCCACGTGCCGAGCACCATCTACCGCTACGACATCGCGACCGGCGAGCAGTCGATATGGGCCGCGCCCGAGTCGCCTGTCCCGCCGGCCGGCTACGAAGTCAACCAGCGCTGGTTCACCTCGAAGGACGGCACCGAGGTGCCGATGTTCGTCGTCCACCGGCCGGATGTCGTGCTCGACGGAAGCAACCCGACGCTGCTGACCGGCTACGGCGGCTTCAACAACAGCATGACCCCGGCGTTCTCGGCCCTGGCGACGACGTGGCTGGAGTCGGGCGGCGTCTTCGCCCTCGCGAACATGCGCGGCGGCGGCGAGTTCGGGGAGGAGTGGCACCGGGCGGGGATGCTCGAGAGCAAGCAGAACGTCTTCGACGACTTCATCGGCGCGGCCGAGCACCTGATCGAGGCCGGGTACACCAGCAGCGAGCACCTCGCGATTCGCGGCGGCAGCAACGGCGGCCTGCTCGTCGGGGCGGTGTCGAACCAGCGGCCCGATCTCTTCGGGGCGGTCGTCTGCACCTATCCGCTGCTCGACATGGTGCGTTATCACCAGTTCCTCGTCGCCAGCTTCTGGGTGCCGGAGTACGGGTCGAGCGACGACCGCGATCAGTTCGCCTACATCCGCGCCTACTCGCCGTACCACAACGTCATCGACGGGGGCGACTACCCGGCGACGCTGTACCTGTCGGGCGACGGCGACACGCGCGTGGCGCCGCTGCACGCGCGCAAGATGGCGGCGCTGATGCAGGCGAAGAACGGTTCGGACAACCCCATCCTGCTGCGCTACCACACGCAGGCGGGCCACTCCGGCGGACAGCCGGTGAGCCAGCAGATCGACGAGATGGTGGACACGGTGAGCTTCCTGCTGTGGCAGGTGGGGCGGGCAGCCCAATAGGAGCCGGCAAGTTGTGGAATACAACGCTCGGCGCGCCCTGGAGCTGCTGAGGTTGAGCACGGGGCAACCCGATGCCGAGTTCCGTGAGGGACAGGAAGCCGCCATTCGCCACATCGTGGAAGGGCGTGGTCGACTCCTGGTCGTCCAGAAGACCGGATGGGGAAAGAGCTTCGTCTATTTCATCGCGACGAAGCTGCTACGCGAGGCCGAGGCCGGGCCTGCGCTCCTGATTTCGCCGCTGCTGGCACTGATGCGCAACCAGGTCGCCGCTGCCGAACGAATGGGGGTGCGCGCCTGCCGAATCACGTCGGACAACCAGGAAGACTGGCCCGTTGCGGAAGCACGCCTGCGGCGAGACGAGGTAGACATCCTGATCATCGCTCCCGAACGGCTGGGAAACGAGCACTTTCGCGCCGAGGTGCTGGCGGATGTTTCCGACCGCATCGCCCTCCTCGTCATCGACGAAGCGCACTGCATCTCGGATTGGGGGCACGACTTCAGGCCGCATTACCGCCTGATCGAGAGGATTGCCCGCACGCTTCCCGCAAATCTCAGGTTGCTTGCTACGACCGCGACCGCAAACAATCGAGTGATGGAGGATCTCCGAGCCGTGCTGGGGCCCGACCTGGAGGTAGTGCAGGGCGATCTCAACCGTCCCTCGCTCATGCTCCAGACGATGCGATTGCCGCGACAAGCGGAGCGTCTCGCGTGGCTGGCCGAGCAGGTTCCCCGCTTGCCCGGCCACGGCATCGTCTACGCGCTCACCGTCCGCGATGCGGTCCAGGTGGCCGAGTGGCTCCAATCGCGGGGCTTGGAAGTGGATTTCTACACGGGACGATCGGAAGACAGAGAGGCACGCGAGCAGGCCCTTCTCGACAACCGTGTCAAGGCTCTGGTGGCGACACCCGCTCTCGGGATGGGGTTCGACAAGCCGGATCTCAGCTTCGTCATTCACTATCAGGCCCCTGGTTCGGTCGTAACCTACTATCAGCAAGTGGGTCGTGCCGGTCGTGCGCTCGAGGCGGCTCACGGCGTACTGCTGAGCGGTGAGGAGGAAACGGAGATCACCGGCTACTTCATCGACAGCGCGTTCCCGACCCCTGACGAGGTTGAGCAGGTGATCCGAGCGCTCCACGACTCGGAGACGGGCCTGTCCGTCCCGGATTTGCTGGAAAGGGTCAACATCAGCAAGGGCCGGATTGAGAAGACGATTGCGTTGCTGTCACTCGAATCGCCGGCACCCATAGTCAAGGAGGGGACCCGATGGCAGTTGACCGCCGCCAATGTCAGCGAACAGTTCTGGAGGCGTGCGGACCGCCTGACCCGTCTGCGCCGCGACGAGCAACAGCAGATGCAGGAATACGTAACGCTCGAGACCGGACATATGGAATTCCTCATCCGGGCGCTGGACGGAGAGCCGGGAGCGGTGCAGCCGCCGGACCTCGCGCCACTGCCCGCGGAAGCTGCACCGGAGATTCTGCATGACGCGGTCATGTTCCTTCGGCGAACCAGCCTACCGATAGCCCCGCGCAAACAGTGGCCGGGGGGCGGCCTGCCGCAATACGGCCTTCGCGGAAAGATTGCCGAAGGACACCGGGCAGAAGACGGCAGAGCACTCTGCATCTGGCGAGACAGTGGCTGGGGCGAGCTCGTTCGGCGCGGCAAGAATCGTGACGGGCGGTTCGCTGACGACCTCGTCCGCGCCTGTGTCGAGCTGGTGGAGCGCTGGGCGCCGAATCCGGCACCGGGATGGGTAACGTGTATTCCGTCGCGACGGCGACCGGGTCTGGTCCCGGACTTCGCCCGCCGCTTGGCGGAGCAGATGGCGTTGCCGTTCCTTCCGTTGCTGGAAGCCGTCAAGGACACGGCCGAACAGAAATCGATGGAGAACAGCACGCAGCAGGCTCGCAACGTGGACGGCGTATTCGCCGTTTCCCGGACACCGTTGGCCGATCCTGTGCTGCTGGTGGACGACTTGGTGGATTCACGCTGGACGCTGACGGTTGCCGCCTGGTTGCTTCGCGCGGGAGGCAGCGGTGTCGTATGGCCGTTGTCTCTCGCGTCTGCGGGCCAAGATTGATGCTGGAACTCTCTGCCAATACACAGGCGATCCTGTTGTTGACCGCGCCGTTGGTTGTCGGTCGGGCCAAGTCTCCCGTCGTCCCGCTCAGTAACGGTGAGTATCGCCGGCTCGCGCGCCGCCTGAGGGACCTGCGTCGTGAGCCCTCAGACCTGCTGGAATCCAACGTGGGGGAGATTCTCGAGGAATGCCGTCTCGACCTGGACTCCGGAAGACTTGAACGCCTGCTCGGGCGCGGTTTTCTTCTCAGCCAGGCGTTGGAGCGTTGGCGGACACGAGCGATCTGGGCAATGAGCCGAGCCGACGCCGAATACCCCCGGCGCTTCAAGAAACAGGTCGGCGAGAACGCTCCACCAATTCTCTACGGCTGCGGAGACGCTGGAATCCTGGACAGTGGCGGCTTGGCGGTCGTCGGCTCCCGGAACGTGAACGAGGGCTTGATCGAGTACGCGGAAGCCGTAGGGCGATTGACGGCGGCGACGGGGCGTACACTCGTATCCGGTGGGGCCCGAGGAATCGATCAGGCTGCGATGCGTGGGGCGTTGGACGGGGGCGGACGTGTGATCGGTGTCATGGCCGATGGTCTCGAGAAGGCGGTGTTGCGCCGCGAGTACCGCGACGCGTTGATCGAAGGGCGTCTGGTCCTGATCTGTCCGTACGATCCAGCCGCCCGATTCCAGGTCGGACATGCCATGCAACGCAACAAGCTCATCTACGCGCTGGGTAGTGCTGCGCTGGCAGTCAACTCGGACTATCAGAAGGGAGGCACCTGGGCCGGGGCGGTCGAGCAGCTCGACAAGCTGAAGTTCGTTCCCGTATACGTTCGAGCCGACGACGAAACGGGAAGGGGACTGGACGCGCTTCGGGAGCGAGGGGCGATGCCGTGGCCGGAGCCGCGAGCGCCGGAAGACCTCCGTGAGATTCTTGATGGCTCCGTGAATGGCTCCTCGCACGGTCGCTCAGGTCAACAGAAAGCGCTCGCGCAGGGCCGTCGAGAAACAGTGCCGATTGCGCCGAACGAGGAGCAAGTGGCGTCGTCGGCGACGTCTGGGTTACTGGGAACCCCAGATTCCACGTCGGCCGACGCACTTCTCGCCAAGGTCCTGGAATTGGTCGAGCGGATGGATATGCCCGCGACCGACGCCGAGGTGGCTGAGCGGCTGCAGGTCACCCGGAAGCAGGCGGGCGTGTGGCTCAACAGATTGGTCAAAATGGGAGTGATGGAGAAGCTCTCGCGACCCGCCAGATTCCGGTTCTCGGTTTCCGATGTTCCCTTGTTGGACTCCCGGCCCTGACCGAGCGCCGGTGGTACTGTATGGAAGCAGACGGGCTGAGCAACAGTTTCATGGCGGACTGGCAGGAGGTCGACAATGACAGGAATGGCTCGATGCGTAATGGCGATGCTCTTGCTCGTTTCGGTCGCTTGCGGTGGAAGCGCATCATCTGAGGAAGTGCCGGGCATCGCGACCGGGATCACCGCCGACACACTGCTGGCGGCGACCGAGACACTCGCCTCGGACGAGTTCGAGGGGCGGGCGCCCGGGTCGGAGGGCGAGACGAAGACGGTCGCCTACCTGACCGAGCAGTTCTCCGCGCTCGGTCTGACGCCGGGCAACCCGGACGGAACGTGGGTGCAGGACGTGCCGCTGGTCGGCATCACGCCGTTGCCGGGCGACAACCTGGTGGTGACCGCGGGCGGCGAGAGCCGGACGCTCGAGCCGGCGGTGGACTACGTCGCCGCGACGAAGCACGTCGTCGACGAGGTAGAGGTGTCGGACGCCGAGTTCGTCTTCGTCGGCTACGGCGCGCGTGCGCCGGAGTACGACTGGGACGACTTCGGGGACACCGACGTCAGCGGCAAGATCCTGCTCTTCCTCGTCAACGACCCGCCGCTCGACGACATCTTCGGCGGGCCGGCGATGACCTACTACGGGCGCTGGACCTACAAGCACGAGATCGCGGCGGAGCTGGGTGCGGCCGGCTCGATGGTGATTCACGAGACCGGGCCGGCCGGCTACCCGTGGGAAGTGGTCGGCAGCACGCCCTATGCCGAGTCGTTCGACCTCGTCGCCGCGGACGACAACCTGAGCCGCGCCACGGTCGAGGGCTGGGTGCAGCGGGCCACCGCCGAGGCGCTCTTCGAGATGGGCGGACTCGATTTCGAGGAAGCCAGGCAGCAGGCCGCCGATCGGGCGTTCGAGCCGATCCCCCTCGGAGTGACCGGGTCGCTCCGCGTCCGGAACGAGCTGCGGCGCATCGACTCGCAGAACGTGGTTGCGAAAATCGAGGGGAGCGGGGCTCCCGACGAGGTCGTCATGTACGTCGCCCATTGGGACCACATGGGCGTCGACCCGAACCTGGACGGCGATCAGATCTTCAACGGGGCGGCCGACAACGCCACCGGCACCGCCGGGCTCATCGAGATCGCGCGCGCGTTCATACATGCGGAGGAGCCGCCACGCCGGTCGATTCTCTTCCTTGCGGTGACGGCCGAGGAGCAGGGCCTGCTTGGTTCACGGCACTACGGCGAGAACCCGCTCTACCCGACCGCACAGACTGTCGCCGCGCTCAACATGGACGTTCTCAACCAGTGGGGCCGGACGCGCGACATGACCATCGTCGGCATGGGGCAGTCCGAGCTGGACGGCGTCGCCGCCGACGTAGCGGCGCGGCTCGGGCGCACTCTGGCCCCGGACCCTGAACCGGAGAAGGGCTTTTATTACCGCTCGGACCACTTCTCGTTCGCCAAGGCGGGCATCCCGGCCTTCTACGCCGACCCCGGCGTCGAGTACATCGACAAGCCGGAGGGTTACGGCATCGAGAAGCGGACGGAGTACACCGCGAACGACTACCACAAGGTGTCGGACGAGGTGAAGCCGGATTGGGACCTGTCGGGCGCGCGCGAGGACCTGACGTTCATGTACCACATGGGCGCCCGGCTCGCGGCGACCGACGAGTGGCCGGCGTGGAGCGAGACCAGCGAGTTCCGGGCAATCAGGGAGGCGCAGCGGCCGCGGTAGGGGGCGAAGGGGCAGACATTGACTCGCCGAGGCCGCGCGGATTGGCGGTCGACGCGAACGATGTCTGCTGGATGAGCCGAAGGGGCACCTCGGGGCCGACCAGCCGAGGACCGGTCAGGACCGAGCGCGTTGCGGCGTCCCGAGACGGCGCCAGAAATCCGCTTCGTCGGTCGCGGCCAGAGCCGCCGCCGTCACCGTGTCGCGCGGCGAATCGACGAGCGCCGGCGCGCGTTGTGTGAACGCGTCGGACACCTGCTTTCCGCGCGCTCGCAGCAGGCTTCGCACGGTCGCCGCCAGTTCCGCCGCGCGGCCTTCCACGCGACCCTGCGCGACACCCTCCGCGCGACCCTGTGCCACGCCTTCCGCCAGCTTGCGTTTGCCCAGCACGCGCCACAGCGGATCGTCGTCGGGGCCCGTTCCCTCCCGCTCGCCGAGCGCCCGCCCCACGCGCTCCAGCACCCGGCAGGTCGCCGCCGAAGACACCGGCTCGGTCAGCGCGGCGTGGATTTCCTTCGCCGTCCAGCCCGGAAACGCCCCGCTCGTGCGCGCGGACTGGAACCGGCCATTCACCAGCCGATGGATCGTCAACCCCGCGGGACGCCGCCGCGTGGCCCCCGGCGGTACGACCACCCACAGCTCGGGGAAGCCCCACGCCTCGTAGAGGATCAGCTTGCCGGGGCGCACGTCCGTCGTGTGGTCGACCTCGAGCACGACGTCCGGATAGTCGTTCTCGCCGATGATCAGGGACTTCACGGGTGTCGCGGCGCGCGTCGGGTGCAGGTAGAGCGTCTCGTCGGCCTCCATCGCCCGCATGGCTCGGCCGTCGGCGTCCCGCACCAGCAGGGTGACCGAGCCGTACGAGACGATCGGCGTGCCGCGGACCGAGGCGATCCGTTCCGCCAGGTGGGGCAGCCGCCGCGAGGTTCCTTCGTGAACGCCATACTTGTCGGCGACCACCCAGGCGATTCCGGCCCGGGCGTCCCAGTACTCGATCCGGTCGTCGATGCGCTCGAACTCCTCGCGCGAGAGGGAGATGGGCTGGCAGCCGGGGAACCGCAACGCCTCGTAGTCCACCGACTCGCCGCGCGGCGCGTCAAGGGCCGGTGCGTCCGGAGTCTTCGTCTTGTCGTCGCCGCGCGCGGACAGCGGCGGCAGGTCCGTTTGAGGCATTCCCCATCGTAGCACCGCGGGTGCGGGGTGGAGTTCGGGGGAGAACGTAGTCCTACGAGAGTCCCGCCGGTCCAGCCGTGTACGCTCTCATGACCCGCCATCGAACCGTTCGAGTAGAACCCGGGGAATAGCATGTCGTCGACGCTCACGCTTCGAGCGTGCATCGGTCAGCCGACGGTCCACGATGGTGCCGAAGAAGGGTCGCGAATCACCTTGCGCCCTACCGCGTAACAATAGAGGCTGGTCAAAACGGCGTTGAGCGACCCAGGTCCCGGCCACGCGACGGCCCGTTCCACGGTACGGGTGGTAACCTGCACCTCGACGTCCGAGTGCCGCTTCGCAAAAGCAGCGAGACTTGTCAGCTCTTCGGGGTGGGAGATCAACTAGAGAAAGCCGACTTGGCTTAGCTTATTCCTGAATGGAAACGCAATGGAATCATGCGTTTACCGGGTAGTCGAAAGTGTGGAGACAGGCCTGTGTGCGTCGATCAGGGCGCTGAGGGAGCGGTGTCCGCAAGCTCCAAAAAACGGCAGAAGGGGTTGGCGAGACGCATCTGCTCGGGGGTGCGGCAGTCCGGCGTGAGGAGGGCGGGATTGGCGACGATGGCCGCCACGCAGCGGGCGCGGGAGGTCGCGACGTTGAGGCGGTGCAGGCTGTAGAGGAACGCCATCCCGCGCGGCGCCTCGTCGGCGGTGGAGGTGGCCATCGAGTAGATGGCTATCGGCGCCTCCTGGCCCTGGAACTTGTCCACGGTGCCGACCCGTGCGCCGTCCGGCAGCTTCGCCCGCAGCGTCGCGACGTGCGCGTTGTAGGGCGCCACGACCAGGATGTCCTGCAGCGTCAGCGGCCTGCGGTCGCCCTCCTGGTCCATCCAGGCGGCGCCGGCGTCGAGCAGCTCGCCGACCAGCGCGGCGACCCGGTCGGCTTCCTCCGTTGAAGCGTTCGTGTTGCCGGCGTGCTCAACCGGTACTAGCCGCAGGCCGTGACCGGCCAGCGGGCCCCGTCCGAGTACCGTCTGTTGGGCCAGCTCCGGGCGCGTGCCGAGCCGCCCCTCGTAGAACTGTTCCGTCGTGAAGTCGCAGACTTCGGGGTGCATGCGCCAGGTGTGCTCCAGGAAGACGCCGCGGGGCGGATCGACCGTCGCCGATTCGCCGAGCAGATGGCCGAGCGCCGAGACGTCCGCGCCGGGCGGGTGGACGCCCTGGATCGGTTGATCGAGCTGGCGGGGATCGCCCAGCAGGACGAGGCTCCCAGCGGCCTGGCAGACGGCGAGGGTGTTGGCGAGGCTCATCTGGGCCGCTTCGTCGATCACGAGCACGTCCACCGCGTCCGCCATCTCCGGGCGGGCCCACAGCCATGCGGTGCCGCCGGCGAGGTTGGCCTCGCCGTTGGCGAGCGCCCCGGCCACCGCTTCGTTGGAGTCGGTGTGGACGATGCGTTCGTCCGAGCAGCCGTCGCCGTCGTTGGCCTTCTGGATTCCACGGACGTCGACCATCGCTGGCTCGGCCGCCGTGTTGCCGTGTTCGCGCCCGGTTGGCGCGCTTTTCGCGGGGTGCTCGCCGGCGGCCCGGCAGATTGCGCCGAGCAGGTTGGAGATCACCTTGTGGCTGTTGGCGGTCACGCCGACGCGCTGTCCGCCGGCCAGCAGGTCGATGATCAGCCGCGCGCCGGTGTAGGTCTTGCCGCTGCCGGGCGGTCCCTGCACCGGGAGAACGGAGCGGTTCAGACGCGGGGCGATCCGCCGCACGGCGTCCAGCGGAGTCTCCTCGGGAGCGACGAGGTCTTCGCGAGCGACGCCTTCGTCCTGGGGGAAGAGGCTCGGGACGTAGGGTCGAAGCGCCACGGTCTCGAGACGCGGCGGCACGCGCCGCAGCAGGTCGAAAGCCGCTCGGCGCGCGCTCTCCGCCGCGAGGCCGTCGGACGCCATGTCCCGGCCGAGGCGGAGCAGGCTGTCCCGCAGTATCTGGCTGTTGACGGAGTCGAGCGGAACCAGTGCGCTCGGATGGGGGACGGGTGAGTTGCGCCCGCGCTTCAGATCGATAGTGCGCTCCGCGTCGTCGAGCGCGACCACCGTCCCGCAGAAACCCCGCTTGAGCTCATCGGATTCGGCCGTGTCGGGGTTCTTCGGCGCGTCGCCCACCTCGATCTCGTGCGTCTGCTCCGGGAAGCGGTAGCGATGGACGATCGACCTCTTGACCTGCCCCGCTTCGCCCACGTACCGCAGCGCCCCGAGCGTCGACCGGTCCGCGACGTGTCCTTCCGCGCTGAAGCCGCAGCGGTCGAAGAACTCCCACCACATGGACTTCTCCTCGCGCCGGTGAAACTCCAGCAGGTGCGCCAGCAGCCGCCGCGCCCGCTGCTCGTCGTCGAGGCCGTCGTCCTCGTCCGGCAGCCCCGCGGTGAGCGTCTCGAACACCGCCGCGACCTCGGCCGCCGATTCCCGTTCCTGCTCGCGCTCGTCGTCCCGGAGGGGCGGTCGCGGCACCGGCTGTCCAGTCAACGCCAGCAGGTCTCGCCGCAGTCCTTCCAGCCATCCCGCCAGGCGCAGCGTCGACAGGCAGTCGTCGCGGTTGTAGCCCTCGATCTCGGCGCGGAGATCGTTCGGCGTGCCGTCCGTCTCGCCGGAGTCGAGCGCCGCTTCGAACCGCACCAGCGCTCGCGTTGCGGCCGTCAGGTCGACCCGGCGCACGAAGCCGTAGAACGGCTCCAGCCTCTTGATCGAGTAGCCCTCGACGGAGGCGCGCAACCCCTGCCGGACCACCCGGTGCAGGTCGACGAAGACGCGCCCGCGCAGCAGCCGGTCGACCTCTTCCTCGCGGGTGGCGTAGCGGCTCATCAGGCGCTTGACCGCGGTCGTCTCGTAGGCGCCGTAATGGTAGATGTGGAAGCCCGGATACTCCCTCCAGCGCGCCATGACGCGATCGATGAAACGCTCGAACGCACGCTTCTCGGCGGTTTGGTCCAGCGCCCAGCAGCCGTCGTATCCGCCGTGCCGATCCGCGGCGCCGAAGAGGTACTCGAGCCCGCCGTCCACGGCGAAGGCATCGCCTTCAAGATCGAAGAACAGGTCTCCCGGCGAGGGTTCCGGCAGCGCGGCGAGTCCCCTGTCCTTCTCGACCGGTGTAATCAGCTCGTGAATGCGCTGGCGTCCCCGCCGCCCCTGATCCTGGATGCGCGCCTGCTCCCGGATCCGAACCAGCGCGTCGTGGCCTACGCCGTCCAGCGGCGGAAACGCCGTCAGGTCCAGCGCCCCGAGATCCGCCATCGTCGTCACGCCCCGCTCGACCAGCCTCCGTCGCTGGCCGCGCGTGATCCCGGCGACCAGCGACAGGTGATCGTCGGCGCGTCGGCGATCCGCGCAGCCCTGCTTCCAGTCGCAGAGGGCACAATGGTCGACCGGCTCCGGATAGGTCGCGGGCGGCTCCGCCGCTTGCGCCTCGAAGCGCCGGCGGACGGCGCGGTAGTACGCGGATTACTCCACGACCCGGAAGCTCGCTTCGGTCGGCCCGTCGCTTCCGCCGAGCGCCAGGTGCATCCACTCCGGCCCGGTGCCCTGCACCTGCGCCAGCAGGTCCGAATACAGCAGGAGCTGAAGCAGCGCCTCGCCCTTCGCGATGCGGGCCAGCTTGGCGTCGAGCACCTCGTACGACCAGCCGCCCAGCGCGCTCGCCTTGTCCACCCTGAGCAGGAAGTCGGGGTAGCCGCTCCACCGCCCGTCGTCGTCCTGCAGTCGTCCCTGGTAGACGATGTCGACCCCGCGCTGCATCGCTTCCCGGGTGTGCCCCGCCACTTCCTCCGGGTCGCGTTCCGGGAAGGGCGTCTCGGGCTGCATGATGATCTCCACGGCGCGGCCTTCTGCCGTGAACCGTTCCAGCAGACGGCGCTCGTGCTCGATCCCGCGTTGCTTCAGCACTTCGGCTCTGGGGTCGTCGTACGGCGTCGGCGGCTCGATCTCCCCGAGCGCGACCGCCCGGCGCAGGCTCGTCAGGTGGGCGCAGGAGAGGTGGCGGCTGAGGTCGGTGGCGGAGAAGAGTAGCCGTCCGTCGGTGTGACGCATTGGCGGGACGATAGCATGGGGTGCGGTGGTGTCAGGTACTGTCATGAGAGCGGCGGGAATCGCGGCCCCGTCGCGCTGGACTCGAGTCGGATTTGGCGCCGAGAGGAAACTGGTTCGGTACCGTTGATCCGTCACGACAGGTTTGTGCTCGAGTCGTTCCTGCGTTATGTTCCTACGTCGTGGGCACGAGATGAAGGCCTTCAGTGTCCGGGATTTGAAGAACAACCCGTCGGCGGCGCTTCGCGAGGCGCGTGAGCATCCTGTGATGGTGATCAACCGGCACCGTCCGGAGGCACTGCTCGTGCATCTCGATGACGATTCACTGCTCGCCGAGCCCGGCATCCGCCGGGCGCTCGCCACGGCGCTGTACCGCGAGCGAAGCCTGTCACTGGGTCAGGCTGCGCGGTTCTCGGGTCCCAGCATCGCCGAGTTCATCCAGCACGTGTCTCGGCTCGGGATTCCTGTCATTGGTGGCACTTCGCACACCGTTCGTGAGGACGCCGAGGCGATCGTCGAATGGCGGAGCGGTTCGGCGCAGCCGACGCGAGCCCGTTGATCGGACCGTCATGACGGTCATGGAACTGCGCTATAACGCGGAACTGACAGCCTCTATGTGGAGTTCCGGTCATCACCCGGGACGGAGACGCGCCAGGTCGCGAGCGGGCTGGACGTCGACCTCGATGCCAACGGAGACGTCGTGGGATTCGACATCGACCATGTCTCCAGGCGCCTCGAGCTTTCGACGTTGGAGACGAAAGCACTGCCCATCCGGGTGTACAGGGCCGGCTGGGGGCATGTTGACCAGGCGCCCCTGGAGAGTGTGACTCGGACCTCAGGAAAAACATGGCGATTCCGGACTACCAGACCATCATGTTGCCCTTGCTTGAAGTGGCTGGGGACAACGAGGTTCATCGGGTTCGGGATGCGGTGGACGATCTTGCCGAGCGCTTCAGGCTCACCGAGGAGGAGAGGCAGCAACTGATGCCCGATGGCCGGCGGGCCAGGTTCAAGTACAACGTCGCCTGGTCCCGAACCTACCTGAAGAAGGCTGGCCTGCTGGAGGATCCCCGGCGCGGAGAATTCCGGATCACCGAACGGGGTCGTGAGGTTCTTGCTGGCAAACCCGCGAGAATCGACACCAAGCTCCTTCAGAAGTTCAAGGAGTTCAAGGACTTCATCGGCAAGGAGCAGTCGTCAATGCAGGGCGGCGCAGACCCCGAGTTGACGCCGGAGGAGGCCATACAGGCCGCTCACACGACGCTGCAAAAGAGTCTCGCGGCAGACCTTCTCGATCAAGTGAAACAGGCGTCTCCTGCCTTCTTCGAGCAGCTTGTTGTAGATGTCCTGGTCCACATGGGCTACGGAGGTTCGCGGCAGGAAGCAGGGGAGGCCATCGGGCAGGCGGGAGACGAAGGCATCGACGGCATCATCAAGGAGGACCGTCTGGGTCTGGACATCATCTACATTCAAGCCAAGCGTTGGGCGAATACCGTGGGGCGTCCCGAGGTGCAGAGGTTTGCCGGCGCCCTGGCGGGAAAACGAGCACGCAAGGGCGTTTTCATCACAACGTCCTCGTTCTCCGGCGAAGCGGTAGCTTATGCGGCCAGCATTGAGACCAAGGTAATCCTCATCGCGGGGGCGCAGCTCGCCGAGTTGATGATCGACTGTGGGGTCGGCGTCACGACCGAAGCCACGTACGAGCTAAAGCGAATCGATGCGGACTACTTTGCCGATGAATGACCACGGATGGTCGTATAGGACTGACGGAAGACGAAACCTCAGAAAATGAGCCGATGTGTGGAGTCGGTGCGTCACTCCAGCAAGCCGGCCAGTGCGGACGCTGCCTCCAGCCCGGTGTCCGACTCCGAGAGGTGCTGGCGTTGCCGGCTCGTGAGCCACTCCGCCTTGCTGCCGGTGGCGCTGCGAGTTACGGCGAGCACGTGCTCGATCTGTTCCGCCACGGCGCGGACGTGGGAGATCACGCCCACCATGCGCCCGCCTGCGGCTACGGTTCCCAGGGCCTGAACGGCGGCGTCGAGGTTGTTGCGGTCGAGCGAGCCGAAGCCTTCGTCCAGGAACAGCGATTCGAGCCGGCCGCCGCTGCGCGCCATCATCTCGACCATGCCGAGCGCGAGTGACAGGGAAGCGATGAATTGCTCGCCGCCGGACAGGCTGGCGGGGGAGCGGGCTTGGCCGGAGTCGGCGTCCAGCACCAGCCACTGCTCTTCGGCGTCGCCGGGGTCCACGAACGCGTACTTGCCGGCGCTCATCTCGTCGAGCATGCGGGAGGCGTGAACCAGGAGGCGTCGCGAGCGCCGCAGCGTCAGCCATTTCAGGAAGGCCCCGGGCTTCAGGGCGTCCTCGAGATCCGCGAGCGCCCGCTCCTTGCCCCGGACCTCCTGGAGGATCGCGCGGAGACGCCGGACGTGGTTGATGATGGCGGCGAAGCCCTCCGCGGATTCCTTGGCGCGACGCTCCCCGAAGCGGGCCTGTTCGGCGCTGGCGCGCGCCCCGGCCACTACGGCGTCGAGGTCGCGGAGGTCGAACGCTGCGTCGAGCCGCTCTCCGATAGCCGTGAGCGCCGCGCGGCCCGTATCCGCCCTGCCGGACGCCTCGCGCGAATGCTCGTCGGCGGCACGCGATATCTCTACGGTGCTGGTTCGAAGCTCGCCGATGCGCGATTCCAGCGTGCCGACGTCACGGGTGGAGACGGCTGCGGGAACCGTCGTGCCGAGGCCCAGCCGGCCGACGGAGTCGAGCAGCACGTCGCGTTGGTCATTGAGGTCTGTGACCAGCGCTTCGACGGGCGCATCGATCTCGTCGGCCCGGCGCGCGGCCAGGGCCGAGCGAGCCGCGCGTGCGCCGTCGATCTCGCGCCGCAGCCGGTCGCGTTCGGCGGCTCGCTTCTCCAGAACCTGCGTGCGCTCCCGTGCCGACTTGGCCTGTGCTTCGACCGGGCTGGTGTCGACCGCGTGCAGTTCGGCAACGTCGGCCGGCAGCTCCAGGGTTGGCCGAAAGGGATCCGGAATCGTGCGAACCGCGGCCGCCAGGCGTTGCACCGCCTGGGCGGTGCTGCTGCGTGACCGGTCTGTCAGCATGTCGGCGTTGGCGGCGGCTTCCCGGGCGATGCCGGCCGCTTTGTCCTGCAGGGCCGCTTCCCCTCGCAGGTCCTCGGCCACGTGATCGTGCTCCGCCAGGCGCTCCGCCGTCTCCGTGCACATTGCCGCCAGGGGGGCGAGCAACTCGTCTCGTTCGGGGAGCGCGGTGTCAACGTCGAGCTCGACTTCCCGAGAGAGTTCCTGCCGGGCTTCCCGGGACCTCGCCTCCGATGTGAGGAGCTCGGCCTCGGTGGCGGCGACCCGGTGCCGAATGCCCTTGCGCTCCGTCTCGACCGCCGTGACCCGGGCGGCGGCTTCCTTCGCAGTCTTGCGCGCCGCGTCGGCCACCTGCTTCGCGCCGACGAGTCCGCTGCCGTCGGGGGCCTTCCAGTCCGTGGAGAGATCGCGGCGGCAGATGGGACAGGCGTCTCCCGGATGCAGGTCGTGGGCGGCGGTCGCCGCCGACTCCGCGCGCTGCGCGGCGGTCAGGTGCTCGTCGGCGCTGGCCGTCTCCTCGGCCGCGCGGCGCTCCACCTCCCGCGCGGACTCGAGCCGTTGCGCGCTCTCCGTTTCCTCGATTCGGAGGGCTTCGAGCTGCTGGCGGGTTTCGTCGCGCATATTCCCAAGCTCCACGCACCGGGAGTGCTGCCGGGCGACCGTGTCCCGGCGGGACTCCGCCGTCCGCGCCGCTTCGTCCAGCAGTGGGTGCTTCGCTGCGTGGTCTGCGAGTTGCTTTCCGGCGGCAGCGGTGCTCTCCGCGAGGCGCTCGGCTTCCGTGTGCTTCTTCGAGGCGTCTTCGATGCTGGCGCGGAGGGCGGCGGCCGCTTCCTCCGTGGCGGTCGCGAGGGCGGGAAGACTCTCCAGCGTGGTCAGGGCCGCCGCGACCTGCTCGCCCGTGGGGCCGTCGTCGGTCGGGATGCGAGAAAGGGCTTCCTCCAGGTCGGCCTGCCTCTTCTTCAGGGCGGCTTGCTCTTCGGCGAGCTGGCGTTCGACGACCGCGATCGGGGCCAGCTTCCTTGCAGTCCGGGCGGCATCCAAAGCACGCAGCCGTTCGATGACCGCCGCCGCCGTCTGCTGCGCCTTCTCGGCCGCGAGCACGGCCTCACGGCCGGCGGATGCTGCGGTCTCGTCCGCGGTCGCCGCAGCGGCTTGCTCGCGGGCCTTGTCGAGGGCCTCCTGGAGCTGCTCCAGGTGCGCCGCTGGATCCTCCGGGTACTCCGACGCGGCCTGTTCCAGTTGAATCCGCAGCGTCTCGGTCTCCCGCCGCGCCTTGCCGGCCAGCTCTCCGGCCTCCTCCAGCTCGTCTGTGCGCCACACCTGCCGCAGGATCCGGCTCCGGTCGCGGGGCTCGTCCTCCACCAGCAGTCGCGCGAAACGGCCCTGCGGGAGGACGACGGTGCGCAGGAACGCGTCGCTGTCGAGTCCCAGGAGTTCCTCGATGCGCTCGTTGACGCGCCGGACCTGCTCGACCTGCTCGAGCGTCGCGTCGTCGTCGGCGACACGCCGGAGCAATGCCCGGCCCTGCCCGACGTCACGCCGGCCGCTGCGGCGCAGGGTGCGGGTCACCTCCCAGGTCTCGCCGGACACCCGGAAGCGGAGCACGACGCGCAGGTGCATCGACGTGTCGTTCATCAGCTCCTGGTTCGCGCGCGCCGAAAACGTCGTCTGGCCGTACAGGGCGTAGGTGATCGCCTCCAGGATGGAGGACTTGCCCGCCCCGGTGTCGCCGATGATGGCGATGTGGTCTCGGCCGGTGAAGTCGATCGTCGGTTTGCGACCCGCGCTGCCTTCCTGTCCCGCGGGTGTCCGGAACGACCTCAGCCCTTCGATGGTGAGATGGACAGGGCGCATGTCAGCTTCCCCTGGCGTTCCGTTTCGACGCCAGCCGGTCGCGTGTCTCCTGCGCGCCGAACTTGAGCGGCGTCAGACCAAAATCGGCCGCCGCTCCCTGGCCGACGCTGCCGATGGCCTGCGCGAAGAGGGCGCCGACTGTTTCGTGGGGCGCCTTGACTCCGCGCGCCACGGTCGCGCGCCACTCCATGAACAGCTCGTCGAGCGCCGGCTCCTCGTCGCCCTCGGCGGCGGGGTCTATCGCCTTGACCGGCTGGTTCGTGACGGTGTTGATCAGCTCGAACACGGCGCACCCCGGCGACCATTCGGCCAGCCGGTCCGCGAGATCGGGGATGGGATCGTCAGAAACCACCCGCGCCTTCAGGATGCAGCCGTCGAGCCCGCCGTTCGCGGCGCGGGTCTCCAGCTCCTCCAGCGTTCCGGCGAACTCGGTGAGCGGCCGGCCGCCCGGCAGGTCATGGGTGTCCGCCTGGACGCCGTCCCCGATAGTGACCAGCACCGCCTGCTTCGCCTGCCGGCGCTCGCCGAAGTCGAGCGGGATCAGGGAGCCGGCGTAGCGTCCCTGCGCCGTGCCGCCCGGCAGGAGCTGCGGGTCGTGGATGTGGCCGAAGGCGCAGTACAAGGCGCGCTGGAGTCCTTCGACGTGAGTGGCGTAATCCTCGCCGACCGTGATCCGCCGCTCCGACCTGCCCGGACGGGCGCCCTGCACGTGGAGGTGCGCGGCGTAGAGGACGATGCCGCGGTTCCCCGCTTTCTCGTGCGCCTCGTCGAGCAAGCGCTGGTTCAGGGTCTTGACGCCGTCCGCGTAGTTGCCCTCGAACCGGGATGGATCGTCGGTGGCGTACTGCGCGATGGCCCCCGGCGGAATGAACGGCACGCACGCCACGGCGACGGGGACATCTGCCATCTCCGGAAACGACACGACTTGCGGCGTGGTTACCAGCCACAGCCGGCGCGGGGTGGCGGCGCCGGCGAGGTCGTCGATGACCCGCAGCAGCATCGCCGAGTCATGGTTTCCGGCGATCACCACGGTCGGTGCCGCCTTGGCGAGCCGCCCCAGGGCGCGCACGCCGAGCTGCAACGCCTCGTACGGTGGCCGGGACGCGTCGAAGAGATCTCCTGTGTGCAGAATCAGATCGGGGTGGGCCGACTCGGCGACCTCCAGCAGCCCCTTGATCGCCTCCAGGTGATCCGGTGCGCGGTCGTTCCGGCCCAGCTTCGCTCCCAGGTGCCAGTCGGAAGTGTGGAGCAGCTTCACAGGTCGACCTCGGGTCCGGCCAGGGCGCCCATCGTGCTCAGGATCCGGTCGGTCTTCTGCTTGTCCTTCGCCTCGTCCGCCGCCGCTTCGTCCGGGTTCGTCGCGAACGGGGGGAAGGGAAACCGGATGGGGATCGGCTCCGGCACTATGGGCTGGGAGACGACCATGGTGCCCGGCATGAAGCGGGTCGCGCGCTCGCGCAGGGCCGGCGTCAGGAAGCGGTAGGCGTCGGACTCGCTGGCGTCCAGCCGCCCCGCCACCTTCAGCGACGCGTTGCGCGGCAGGGCCTGCGCCACCGCGGAGGCGGCCTGCTGCGCGCCGATGAGCAAGACGCCGAGCGACCGGCCGCGCTCGGCGATGTCCACAAGCAGGTCTCTGAGCGGAGAGAAGCCGTGGGCCGGGGCGTACTTGTTCAGCTCGTCGAGCACGACAAAGCGCAGCGGCGTCCGGCCCGTCCCCTGCTTCTCTCGCCAGACGCGGTCGAGCAGGGCGCCGACGACGAAGCGCTGGGCGTCGTCGTGCAGCGTGGAGATGTCGACGACGTGCAGCTTGGCGTTTTCGGCGGAGACCGGCTCGAGGCCGCAGCCGATGAGCGGGCCGATGTGGCGTCGCAGCTTGAGCAGCCGGCGGAGGAACGCCTGCCGCGTGCCGGACTGCGCCCGGCCGAACCACTCGTTCATCAGACCCTCGTCGTCCGTGGATACCACTTCCTCGAGGAGGTCGATGAGGTCGCCGAAGTCGCGCATCACGTGCCCGGCGCCGGCGGACGACTCGTCCGGCTCGCGCTCGGCCAGCCGGTCCGGGTTGAAGCCGGTGTTCGGGGGAACCATCTCTGCGATCACCACCGCGCCGGACAGGTCTCCCTCCAGGCGCCGCAGGCGCCGCAGGAGCTGGATCCGGACCTGCTGCTCCACGAAGCCCACCTGGGTCGAGCGCTCGTCGTCGGCGGTAAAGCAGAATTGCAGGAGCTGCTCGCGGATGAACTGCTCCGGGGTCCAGCCGTAGGCGTTGACGTCTGCCGTCTGGCGGGTCTTCACGTCGGCGACGTTGGTCTGCACGCCGGACCGGCGCGGCGCGTAGAGCCGGACGGATCGGAACGGTCCCGGATCGTCGATGCCGAGCGCCCGCCACTTGTCCATCGCCTCCGGCTTGCCGGCGAACTCGGCGTTCGGGCGGTCGACGTGCAGCAGGTCCTCGCCCTTCGTGTTGAAGACCAGCGCCCGCACGCTCTCGCGCCCGGCCCGGCCGCCCAGCAGGTCCATGCCCTGCTCCGTTTCCAGGAGCTGGTAGAGCAGGAACAGGGCGTAGGAAGTCTTGGTGGCGACGCCGGAGATGCCGGAGATCGAGACGTGGCCGCCGGAGCGGCCGTCGACGAAGCGCATGTCCGCATAGACGGGGTCCCCGCCGAGATCCAGGCCGACCGGCAGCTTGCCGCGCGTCATCTCGTCCTCGAACAGGGCCGCCGTGCGGTGCGCGCCGACGGCCCGCGTCGCGGCGGCGCCGGCGTGCGGGGCGATGAAGAGCTCGGGGATAACCCGCAGGACGCGGACCTCGGCCCGCCGCACGTGTTCCGCCGGCAGCGTCCGGTCGACGACCCGTCCGGTGTCCGAGGGCAGGTCGGCGCCCTCGAACCGGGAGCGCAGCTCGGTGACGATGCCGTAGTGCGTCACCTGCCTGCCGCCGGGAAGGTCCGTCGCCACGGCGACCAGCTCGTCGAGCTGGATCACCACCTCCGGGTCGAGCACGACCTGGAAGGTGCGCGAGTCGCTGTCGACCGATCCGTCGACCAGTCCGATGCGTCCATCGTCGTGCGACGGACCGGGTAACGGCAGCGGCGGCATGCTCATTCGCTTCGTCCCTCTCGGTTGCGTTGCAGCACGGCCTCGCGCACGGCGCGCAGCGCCAGGCGCGGATCGCCCTGTAGATGGTGCAGGTGCCGTTCCAGGCCGGCGATCGGCGTCAGGTTGACCGGGGCCCGCGCGTCCCGGTGCAACGCCGACGCGAAATCGGGCAGCCAGCCCGCGGCTCGATCCGCGGCATCCACTGCGGCGGTCAAGCCGATCCCGGCCGGCATCTCGATGCGGGCGATGCCTGCCCAAGGACCCGCCCACGGTCCTGGATCGCCCACCCGCAGGTAGCAGCCGTAGAGATCATCACCCATCGCGAAGAGGCTGGACCGCTCCCGCACCGCCAGCCGCGGCACCCGGGTCCAGTGTTCGTGGGCAAGCATACGGCGGTGGTGCGTCTTGACGTAGCCCATGACGGGCAGGCCGCGGCGATGGCGGATGCCGTGCAGCGGGCCGTCGAGCACCGTCAGCCATCCCTCCGTGCAGAGCTGTTCGGCGATGTCCGACTCGGCGTCGCGCATCAGGCGCTGGAGCTGTTGCCGGGCGTTCTCGATGTCGGCGCCGTCGACCGCGTACGGTTCCCACCGCCATCCGTCCCGGTGGTCGGGGAGCGGGACGGCGTGTCCGCCCGCGAAGATGGCCGCGCGTCCTACCGCCACCCGGTCGAAACGCGCCGGTGCGTCCTCGGTGACCAGTACCGCGCCGGCCGCCCAGCTTCCGGCGAGCCCCGTGCTCAGGGCGCCCTCCGGGCCGGTATAGGTCAGCCGAGCTTCGGTCCGCATCGTCCCGTCCACGAACGCGATGCGTTGCGGGCGCCCCCCCGCGGGCGGGCGGTGGGCCTCGAGCGCTCCGGAATCCTCGACCAGCTCGCATTCGAGGGCGTGCGGTGAGTCGTCATCCGCCTGGAATCCCGCTCCGTAGGCGGCGTCGAAAGCCTCGACGCCCAGCGTGCCGGCGACTCCTGCGATCCCCGTGCTCTGCATCCGCTTACCCGCCCATCCCACCACTGTCGCGCAGCCCGCGAGCATATGCCGGGGCTCTGACAGATCATGTCACTGTCCGGTTTCCGTGCCGGGAGGCGCACCCCTCGCTCTTTCGTGCTCACGGTACGTGCCGGCGGGTGACGCCGTCGCGCCTGTTGAGCCGGGGCGCTAGCTTGGTATGGCACGGGATGCAACGACGCCGATCAGAAAAGCGAAAGGCGGATTCCGCACCGAACGTAGCGGCAGTTCTGTAAGTCTCGTAATTGCAATAGTTTATAGGGCTGTCCCAGCGACCGTGTACAGTTTCGTGCACAATTTGCGACTGGATTGAACCGGACGAAGCTAGCCGTACATGGACGGACAGCAGTGAGCGACGTGACAGAGTGTCCCGTGGCAAGCCTGCGAGATCACGGCGACAGGGAGCGTCCGGGGGAGCCCCGCTACGAGTCGTCCGCTGACTGTCAAACCATCCTGGCCGTGAGCTTCACGACTCCCACGGCTCGGCCGCTCGGAGTCCATGGTGCTCCGCTTGGCTCTCCGCGCCTGATCGGAAATCCCTGACGCCGAGCACCACCGGTTGCAGCATCAGCGGGTAGTAGAGCGGCGCAACCCGAGCGCCACCCCGGACCCGCGGCCACCGCGTGAGGCGCGAGCAACTCGCGGAGTCATCTGAAGTGTCCGCGGGCCAACCGTGCGCCGCCGCCACAGCCGCGTCAAGCAAGGGCGGGTGCGCATCGACGAGCCACTGCGGATGGCGTTGTAGAGGTTGGTCAGTGTGCGCTTCTTGAGCGTCCACGTCGCGTTCATCGTCGCTGGAAAACGGGGACACGCCTCGCGGATCGCCTGACGCGGATATCGCGGTCACCGTGTTAGCATGCTGCCGGCTGAAACACGATCTGAGCTGCGAACGTGCTCGCTGTCATCCGACTCGCTTGCCGAGGACTGCGGCGCACGGCGATGCGCGGGCGTTGGCGTCGTCATCAGGGACTGAGGAGTCTGCCGTGCCAGTCATGTTCCGCGGCTTGCTCGGATCTTGGCTGCTGACCGTGCTGCTGCTGCCAGGGGCAGTGTCGGTTGCAGCGCAGCAAGTCCACCCGATCCTGCGGTTTGTTGTGGGGTCCGACGTCGAGGCTATCGATCCCGCAAACGCCGTCGTCACCGGGATCGACACGGCTTGGCGGCGCGTTTGTCTCAACGCGGGCGTCTTCGTCCTGGCGGCAGTCATGGTACCAGCGGCTGCCTTCGGTCCGGAAGAGGAGCTTCTTGTCGTCGGTGCACACGTGAGCCCCGACGGCGCTGAACTTGGAGAACCGACTTTGGCCCAAATGACGCTGCGACCGGGGAGCGCACAAGGCTGGAGATCGTTCGAGGTGAACCAGCCGGGCTGTTTCGAGGTCGTGGTCACAAACGGGCGGGCGAGCGTCTATCAGCTCGGCGTGCTCGTGTCCGAATGAGGGGCGATGGATTCCTGACCATGGCAGCAAATGGGGTTGATAGCTGCCACTCTGAGGATCGATCGGCTACGGGCCAACGTTTGTTGACCGTCGTGAAGGCATGGCAGAGCGACCCGAACCGGCTTCAAATGGCACGAGGTTGGTGCCGTGGCGGCTGTGCGACTCGCCAAGGGCGACGCGGCGGCAGTAGCGACCAGATTGCGCCGGATGGCCGCTACAACGCTTGAGAGCGCAGTGGGCGAACTTCGCGACGGTACCGACAACGGAGGGGCGCGCCGCCGGACGGACGTGGCGGATCGCTTCCTTCATGCGGCGGCGGACCTGGACGAGTGGTCGTTGCCGTGCGTTGAGTGCGGTGGCCAGGGACCGTCGAGCCGTACCACGCTCAGGTGTCGGACATGCCAACGAAAGCGCTGGCGCGAGCGAATCATGGGGATGACAGGGGCTGGCGACGATGGGGATTCTCGGTGTCACGTCGGTAGGGCCTGCGCTGCTGGCCGGCTTGGTCGCAGGCTGGCTGACAGGCGGCGATGATCGCGCGGAGAGCCTTGGGCTGTTCGGCGGTGCGCTCGGAGTCTGGTGGATGGCTCGACGGCTGCGGCGGGCGAGACGGTGGCCTTGGTCCGTCGTTTGACTGACAGGGTTCCGACGCTAGAGAATGTAAACTATTACAAATAAGGTTGTTACGTGATCCGACTGGCGTTCCCCCCGCAGCATCCCTCATTCGCAAGCGGACTAGAGCGGACCACGGCAGCCGTCCTTGAACGGACCGGGAGCCGACTCTTCCGAGCCGCCCGCCGTGGATCTTCGCCCTAGGCTCTCCATGCTAGACTGCGGGCATGAGCGGCGACGTGAAGTGGATTGTCGGTACGGGCATCGGCATCATCGGAACCATCATCGGAACTGGCTTGGTGCTGGCCGGTCTCATGTCAGCGCAGCTCGCCAGCGTCTCAGCACAAGTCACCGCCGTGAATGACCGCATCGACGACCTGATCGCCCGCATGACCTCTGAGCACACCGAGATCCGAACGGAGATCCGTCGCATCGACGACCGCCTACGCAGCGTCGAACTTGCCGTCAAGCCCGAGCAGCCCGCCGACTAGAACCGATCCAGGCGACGGTCGCCTCGCGGAGCCCGGAGCGGACGGGCGTTCGTTCGGCAGGTCGCCGCTCCAGGGACGAGTCTCCAGCCGGGGGTGGCGGCGGGTCGAATGACGTTGGACCGAACCATGAGCCGAACGGCGATGTGGACCGCATTGCAGGATCCCGACAATCGCGAAAACAAGAACGCC
Organism: Vicinamibacterales bacterium; assembly: GCA_958296065.1. Lineage (GTDB taxonomy): Bacteria > Acidobacteriota > Vicinamibacteria > Vicinamibacterales > UBA8438 > WTFV01. Next base: position 62,345 of record CATQHX010000079.1, read on the forward strand.
GGCAACGGAGGGGACCTCGTCAAGCACACCGTATACCTGACGGTAGTGGAACATCTGTTGAGTCACAAACCGTGGCGCGAACCGCTCCGCGTGCGCGAGTGCCATGCTGGCCGCGGTATGTACTCGATCCCCGTTGACGACCGTCGACGATCGATGCTGGAGTGTCTGTACGAGCCCGTCGACGCTGATGTCGGTATCCCGCTGCACGACCGTCAACGGGGATCGCAACAGGCGTTGGGAGTCTGGCCTGGCAACCCGACCACCCTCGGTTGGTACGCGGGATCGGCTGTCCTGAATGCCCAGGGACTTGGCGGTGGACCGGGAAAGCATCTCATCGAGTTCTACGAGACGTGTCCGGACACGCGGAGCATTCTCCGCACGGTGCTTGCCGCTCTCGGACTCGATGGCTCTCGCATCGAGAGCCGAGTCCTTCCCGATGGCGACGACGGTCGTCTATTCGACGGAGAACGGTACGTCGTAACCAATATTGGCCGGTGGGACTCCCGCGACCTCGTGCTTCTTGATCCGTTCGCGATGTCGCGTCAGGCATGCCATCAAGCCCAAAGAGACCGCTATGGACGCATCGTAGACACGATTATCGCGAAGGGACAAGAGGCGCCGCTTCTAGTTCTTTTCTGGACGTGGGGACGCGCCTTTTGTGTGGCTGAAGGCGATCTGCGGGACACGAATCGACCCGTTTCCAACGGATACCAGGATCTGCAAGCCCGCCTGATCGGAGCAGGCAGATATCTTATTTCGAATCGTTTAGCCCGGAAAATTCGTGGCGTGTTCCGATTCCGGTACAGACACAAAAGCCCCCGTGTGGTACAAGTGCAGTGTTAACAACCACTTGCGCCACCACGGAGGCCCTTGCGTGACAACCGGCACTGTACCACAGACTGTTCTGTTCCCGGAACTGTTTGACAAGCCGCTGTTCGCCCAGTTCAACCAGGAGCAGGCCAGTTCCGACGGCGGGGCGATCCTGCTGAAGGCCGCCGAGCGCATCTACGGCCTGGTCAAGGCGTTCGCCGGGTGTCTGTTCGACAAGCGGGCGCCGGACAAGACCCGGCACTCGCTCGCGGACCTGATCGGCCAGCGCATCTTTGGCATCGCCTGCGGCCATCCCGACTGCAATGATGGCGACCGTCTCGCCGACGACCCCATCCACAAGCTGCTGCTCGACAGAGACCCGGTTTCGGGCGAGCGCCTGGCGTCGCAGCCGACGCTGTCGCGGTTCGAGAACGCAGTCAACGGCTGCGCGCTCTACCGCATGGCGGACGAGTTGGCCACGCGGGTCATCGCGCGGCATCGCCGCCGCCTGGACGGGCGCGCGCGGTGCATCACGATCGATCTGGACCCGACGGACGATCCAACGCACGGGGCGCAGCAGTACACGCTCTTCAACGGGTACTACGACAACTGGTGCTACCTGCCGCTGCTTGGCTTCCTGAGCTTCGACCGCGAATCCGAGCAGTATCTGTGCGCGGCGCTGTTGCGGCACGGCAAGGCGGTCGCCTCCGAGGGGACGGTCGGGCTGTTGTCGCGGTTGCTGCCGCGGCTGCGCCGGGCATTTCCGCGGGCGCGCATTCTCGTTCGGCTCGACGGGGGCTTTGCCAGCCCGGCGGTCTTCGCCTTCCTGGAGGCGCAGCCGCGGCTCGATTACGTGATCGCGATGGCGAAGAACGCGGTGTTGGAGCGGTACGCCGAGCCGGCCATGCTGGTGGCGCGGGCGCGGACGTGGCGCAGCGAACAGACCGAGCACCTCTACACCGAGACCGACGAGTACCAGGCCGGCACGTGGAACCACGCGCGCCGCGTCGTGATCAAGGCCGAAGTCGTCCGCCACCGAGACCGCGAGCCGCGGGACAATCCGCGCTTCGTCGTGACCAACATGCGGCAGACGCCGCGCTTCCTCTACGAGAAGGTCTACTGCGCCCGCGGCGACGCCGAGAACCGGATCAAGGAACTGAAGGCCCTGCAGATCGACCGCACGAGTTGCCAGGCGTTTTCGGCGAATCAGTTGCGCGTGCTGCTGACGGCTGCCGCCTACGTGCTGATGCAGGAGTTGCGGTTGCGCGCCGCCGACACCGCGTGCGCCCGCGCGCAGGTGCCCTGGCTGCGCGACCGGCTGCTGAAGCTCGGCGTCCAGGTGGTGCGCTCGGCGCGTCGCATCGTCCTGCGCCTGCCGCGCGCGACACCGGACCTGGCGGCGTGGCGGCACATCGCGTTCGCGCTCGGGGCGCGCGCCGGATAGCCGCTCGGCGAGCGCCGCATCGCTGAACTGACGGAGGCTGCCAACCGCCCGCAACGGGGGAAGTGTGCGCTGTCCTCCCCTGCGGCACCCGTCATCACGTCCATTCGGCGCTCAACCACCTGCCACGCGCGGTTGAGAACGTTCCAATGGCCGCCCACTGGTCATTCCCCGTTGTCCGTGACCGAGTCCGGTTCCGGCGCCGCCTCCCAGGGGCCGAGTCACGGTCGCCACGAATAGTCCGGGTTAGAGGTGGGACTTGCAGTTCGCGATGTGGGTGCTGGTGCCCGATTCTCAGCGGCACTGCCTCACGGCTGCTCTTCGCCAGCGATGTCACGAAATGCGTGATTATCTGTCCCGTTCGAGGAATCTGCCCGATATAGAGGTCAGACTGGAGGGCCGAGGACCGCGCTCGGTGCCGTGACTACAGCCGCCGCCGGCGCCCCGCTCGGAGCGCGTGGTAGCATGTCCTTCCCGTGGCCTCGACACCGTCAGACGCGCAACGGAACGCCTGTTCGAGGCCAAACGCTGACATCGATGCCCGTTCCTGATTTTCAATCGCTGATGCTCCCTGTCCTGAACGCGCTCGCCGACGGCGCGGATGCAGCGCTGTCTGAAGTCCGCCAGCGGGTCGCCTCAGCGGAGGGATTGACGCCGGAGGACGTAAAGGAAACGACACCCGAGGGTCGTCAGCCGAGATTCTCCTACAACGTGAGTTGGGCGACGATCTACATGGAGCGCGCCGGGCTAGTGGCGCGGGTCAGTCGGGGTGTGTACCGGCTGACGGAGGAAGGCGCACGGCTGTTGGGACAGTCGCCCACGCGGGTTGATATGGGCGTCTTGTCGAAGTATGCCACGTACGTTGAGTGGAAGCGGAAGGCTCCTCCATCGAACGGAGACACGCCGGAGGGTGCGCTGGCTCGGGCCGTGCATCAGTTGATGCAGGCCTTGCAGGCCGAGGTCTTGCACCGCGTTCTTGAAGCTCCGCCGGCCTTCCTGGAGCAGATCGTCGTAGATCTTCTGATTGCAATGGGCTACGGCGGAGGTGACGCTTCCATGGGCCGCGTCACCGGCCGCACCGGCGACGGTGGGATCGACGGAACGATCCGGGAGGACGCCCTGGGACTGGATGAAGTCTACGTTCAGGCGAAGAAGTACGCCGACGGCAAGACCGTCGGTGAAGCCGAACTGCGCAACTTCGCGGGGGCCATCGACGCAGCAGGCACAGCCAAGGGCGTATTCGTGACTACGTCCAGATTCACGGGTGCCGCGAAGCAGTACGTGGCGCGGAGTCCGAAGCGCATCGTCTTGATCGATGGGGAGGACCTGGCGCGTCTCATGGTTGAGCACGGAGTGGGCGTGCGGCTCAGGGATCACTACGAGGTCAAGAGGATCGATGAGGACTACTTCGACGTGTGAGCCGGAACCAAGCCGGGCGAGGCGCCCCTTCCTGGAAGGAAGACTTCGGAGGGGAGCGCCCCCGGCGCGGCGGGTGTGTCGAAGAGCCGGACCGAAGTGGAGGAGACGCGTAGCGTCTTGACACGTCAGTCTGCCGGCGTGGTTGGTCTCGTCAGGCAGCCTCGCCGACGCGACCTTACACCTCTGGTGCGGCACTTCGGGTGTAATCTGGGGCGACTTGGCCCGCGCCACCGGCGGCAAGAGGTCAGACGGCACCCGCGTCGACCGCCACGTCGGACCCGTCGTGATCGCGGCCCTGGATCGGGGCTGCCGACGCAGGCGGCGTTGAGGATGCGCGTGCGCTGCAACGTGGGATCTAGGCTGATCTAGGCCGCCGTACGTCTCCAGGGCGGCTGAGTCGCCCGTCGTGATCGCTTTCTTGATCGCGGCCATCTCCGCCGCCGCGTCCTCGTGCTCCATTGTCAGGGACTCCGGAGGCGTCGGGACCCATCGCCGGCAACCACTACGTGGCCACCCGCTCTAGTCGAACGTCGCGCGTGTGATACGCGCGTAGCGCGCGCTCCCCGTCGGGTTCACGGTAGAAGACGATGGACTGCTCGCGTGACTCGCCCGTGGCGGCCTCAAACACTTCAATCCAGCGCTTGATTCGCGCCTGGACCGAGTTGAAGTCCTTTCGAATAGCCCGGACGTTCCGCACCCTTGTGGTCAGCTCCCCTCCGAAGGGACGCCGCCACCCGCGGGGGAGCCAGGGCCATCTTGAGTCGGCCAAGTCTCCTTTCAGCTTCCTGTGGAAGGCGCCAATCGGGTCGGCGTCAAGGATGCGTCGGAAGTCCTTGCCGTACCGTTCGATCTTTTCCCAGAGTCGCGATTGGCGAAACTCGACGACACCAGAATCGTTCTGGAGGGCTAGGTACAACTGGAGAAGGTCGACCTCAAGGTCGCAGAGGCTTGCCAGGAAGAATCGATTGACATCCGACACCGCCGACCTGGCGTCGTCCTCCGAATGAATGCCGCGGGTCATCAGGAGTCCGTACTTGGAGCGCAGCAACCTCGCACGGTCTTCGATTCTGGACAGCTTCTCCGGTGCGTCGCTGGCGAATCTCTGGCAGTGCTCAAATTCCGATCGGACGTTGTCGATCTGTTCCACCGCAGTCTCGAACCGCGCGTAGTCTTCGGCGTCCAGGTGGCGGCGAACGGTCTCGACCACTTCGTAGAGCCGGCCGAGAGTCTTCTGCACCCGGTCGAGTCGCACAGAGATCATCACCGATGAGACGGTCGCGAACAGCATCATGGGTGCCACAATCGGTAGCAATCCACCGCTGGCGGCGACGAAAGGCGCGTGCGCGACGATCTTCCCGCCTTGCATGACAGCCGATCCGACTCCCTCGCCGATGGTCATCAGTGTCGCCGGATCGGCCGTCGCCAGAAAAACATCGCCGGCGAGCAGAGACGACGCAGCGGGACTCCCGACGCCGACCATCGGTAGCAACCAAGAACTCTCGATGACCCCGCCGGACTGGAACGGGCGATCCGTAGACCACGACGCACGCAGTGCTTCACTGGCATCCCGGCCGAGGTCGACTAAGGCAATCGGGAGTCCCTTGTACTTCAGGACCTGTCCCACCGGGTCGCGCGGTACATCTTGTCGAAGGCCGAGGATCTCCACGGTAACTCTGCTCTTCTGAAACGAACGCTCAAGGAAATGCGTCGCCCATGATATCCCCCCTCGTTCCGAAACCTCCACGTCTTGCGGCTTGGTTCAGCCCGTGCATTCCGCCGGTCCCATGGAGATCGGTGCGGCAGCCGGCGCAGCGGTCGATGTCAACGCGCTGTCGGGTCAGCGGTGCGGGCGGCGCCGCAGACCTAGCCGCTCAGCAGCGCGCACTTGTTGTTGTTGGTCTGCCTGTGCTGGGATGTCGCGCGTGCCGGCGTGGGTCTCGATGCCGGTCGCGTCGATCCGGCCGTCGTCGCTCCTTGGTCGGCGCGTACGATCACGAGCGGCTTGGCGGGCCAAGGGGGAGAGGTCGTGCAGGTGGCTCGCGGGCTAGCTAGCGGCCTCATGGAGGTGCTGGCAAAGATGAAGGGGAAACGACGAAGTCTTCCGTTTGGAAGCTCCGGCGCCGGCGACCGGCCTCCCGCCAACCGGTGGCGCCACCCGGGTTCACCGCTAGCGGCGAGGATACAATCCGTCACGTAGTCCTGTTCAAACGCTGTGCGGTTGTTCGGCCGGTCGCCGCGCCGCCGGCAACCATGTGGCCGGCGAGTCTGCGAATTGCCTCCCATGGCCGCGGGCGGCGATGCAACTGCTCGACGCGTGTACCTGCGGCGGATCCTGTGTGAGATTGCCCAATCGGCGGCACGCACGCGCGACTCTCAGTTCGGCCTTCACAAGCGGGGACTCGCGAATCGGCGCGGCACGGGCCGGGCCAGCCAAGGCGACCGCGCACAAGCTTGCGCATCGTGTTCGCGATGCTCGGCGACGACAAGCCGTACCTGTGATCCGCAGATCGACTACCAAGCGCGAACGGCGATCAAGAACAAGACGCGCTGGCTGAAGATGCTGCGCAAGGCAAACCTACTGCAGGAGGTCGCGCAAGCAGGCCCCCAAGCAGCTGCGTCCAGCGCCAGCCCGGCGTCCGCGCCCGGGCTACCGCCTGGGTTAGGCTCGAGCCGGGGCTGGCGTGAGTCGGAGACGGGCGGGGCGTGCGGGAGAGCTAGCGCGAGCGAACGGGCAAGCACCCGCTCGGCACGCTTGAGGCCCGTCCTCATCTCCGACATGCGGACACGAGCCGGCCTACCGACGGACAGAGTCGTTGGCCGGAAGGAGTGCGGTGCGCTCTCTTCCTGTCATGGCTTTCGGAGGAACATGGTCGGTACCTGATCCGGACCGCGACGTAGGACTCTTGCGCTGAACTCGCGGTAGGATGAAGGGCATGAACCCCGACACAGTGTGGCTCATCGTCACGATGATTGCGGGTGACCCTGGCGCTCGTCGGATTCCAGTAAGTTGAGGAGTCGCCTTGGCGTTCGAGCTCACGCCCCGCCAGATGCGCACCGTTGCAGCCGCGGTAACCACCGTAGCGGCGGTGATCATCGTTATCGCCGCCGGGTTGCTGGGATGGTTGATCGTGTTGTTCGTCCGGACCTTCTCGGGCGTGTTCCTGCCTCTGGTGGTCGGGGGTGTAGCGGCGCTCGTGTTCCGCCCGTACTACGACTGGCTGCGCGGCCCGGGCCGGATGCCGGTCGCAGGAGCGGTCGCTGCGGTGTTCCTGTCCGCGCTCGTCCCGTTGGCCGCGTTCATCGCGTTCTTCGGGAGTCTGGCGGTTCGTCAGTTGCTCGGCCTTGCCGAGCAGGTCCCCGAGTTGTGGGAGCAGACCCGCACGTTGGCCGAGGCGATGCTGCCGCGCGTCGGCGTGGTGCTCGATACGTGGGGTGCGGGCGAATTGCTGCGGGAGATCGTGTCGGCGCAGCAGACCACGGTGGTTGAGTGGTTGCGGACTATCGGGTCGCAGGCGGTCGCGGCCGGCTTCGGTTTCGCGCGTGGGTTCGGCGCCCTGCTCTCGTGGGCGATCACGCCGATCTACTTCGCCTACTTCCTGACTGCCACCGGCATTCGATTCGACGCCGATCACCTGCTGCCGTTTCTCAAGCCGGACACACGTAGCGACGTGACGTACTTGCTGCACGAGTTCGTCGACATCCTCGTCGCGTTCTTTCGCGGGCAGTTGATCATCGCGTCCCTGCAGGGGCTGCTGTTCGCCGTCGGCTTCTCCCTGATCGGTCTGAGCTACGGATTCGTCATCGGCATGGCGCTGGGGATGCTCAACATCGTTCCGTACCTCGGCAGCATGGTCGGGCTCGCCGTCGCCCTTCCCATCGCCTTCTTCCAGGCGGACGGCGGCCTGAGTACCTGTGCGCTCCTGCTGGTGGTGTTCGCCGTCGTGCAGCAGATCGAGGGCTGGTTCCTGACCCCGAGAATCATGGGTGAGCGTACCGGCCTCCACTTCATGGCCATCGTCGTGGCGATTCTGTTCTGGGGCACGGTGTTCGACAGCGTCCTGGGACTGGTCCTGGCGATTCCGCTGACCGCCTTCTTGGAGTCGGTTTGGCACCTGGCGCGCGAGAAGTACATTCCGGTTCGCTAACCGGGGCCACCTGCAGCAGCCGGACGTTGGCCCGGTCGGCTTCCGATCTTCGTCAAGGCGGTGCCGGCGGCGGCAAGGGGATGCGTGCTCGACCGCGTACCACCGTCGCGATCCGTTCGAACGGTGCCAGCAGTGGGGGCGTCCACCGCTTCGACGACTCGTGCCCGCAAAGACGGTGTGGTTGGTCGCCACATCCTGACGCAGGTCTGGGCGCTGCCGTCGTCGTGCGGAGGTCGATGGCGGCAGCGCCGCTCACGGCGGGGCTCGGCGTTGCCGATAAGGCCAGCCGCGTACTGGCGGCATCCCGGGCTACCGAGCCAGTTCCTATGCGCAACCGCGATGATGCGGGGGTGTTCGAGTGACGCCGTCCACGGACGGCACGTCAGTTGTTCGATTTCACTGCAGGCCCGGCGACCGATGGTCTAGTGTCTAGGTCCAACACAGGGCACTCACCGCCGACGGCCGAGCAACTTGCCCGCCTTGGATCTGAACTTCGCGAGGAACGAGTCGTCCGTTGCCGTCTTCACACGCTCTCTAAACTCCCGTTCCACAGCATCGGTGTCCGGTAGCTGCCCATCGGTCCTCGTGAACACGGCAACGAGCGAGGCAATGTAGATCTCACCCAGGACGGTCGTCAGCGTCGTGGCCGTGGCGGCCGAGACTGCTCCACCAAAGATCGAGCCGCCGCCGGGGATGAATTTCAGAAGATTGGCGACGATGGCGCGTCCGACCACGGTTGTGCTCGCCGTCCCCGTCACCGTTGCTACGAGCACGCTGAGGAAGGCTCTCGAGGTATCGAGCCCAAAGACGACAGAGATGCCGGCCAGCATGCTGATCTGGATTGGCACGAGAATCAATGCGTCGGCAAATGGGATCGGCACCGCGGCGGCGGCGGCGGCAGTGGTTGCTGCGGATGCAACCACCGCATGCGCTTGCTGCTCCTTTTGCTGTACCGAGACCTTCTGCGCCGCGGCGAGTGCGCCTTGGATTCCCTCAGGAACGACCTCGGCTGTCGACGCGACAAGATCGTCCAATCCCATCGGCGGCAGTGAAACACCAGGATCGTCGAACTGTTCTGCGATAGCTCGCACGCGGACGACATTCTTCACCTCTGGCAGTAGCCGGTGTACCTCGGCACGGAATCCATCGTCTCTACGAGCCTTGGTAATCACGCCGAGTACGGGCAGGTGTTGCGCCAAAGAGCGGCACAGCTTCTGTTCCGCGGGTTCGACACGGCGTCCGTCCTCGTTCAGACACAGCCACGCGACATGAATGTGGTCCTGTAGGTTGGGCTCACTTGCGCGCTTCTCGACCAAGTTCGTCAACTCGCCGAGCGTCTCGTCGAAGTCGGACATCTCGAGGCCGCGCGAGTCCCAGATCGCCAGCGGGATGCCGTCCTTCGAGATGAGGTGCGTCGTCTGCGTGACTGGCTCTCCTTGGCCCGTCGCGGCCAGCCTGCCGTGGAAGACACTGTTGATGAGAGTGCTCTTGCCGACGCCCGTGCGGCCAGCGATGAGCACGTTGACCTTGCCCAGGTCGCGCCTGGCTTCGTCGATCGCCCTCTTCACAGCCGCAGTCAGGTCCAAAGACTTCATCGCAGGGAAGCTTCTTCCAGTTCCGTTCCAGACTCAACGGTCGTCTGCATCCAAGTTGACAGACGCCACGTCCGTGACCCGCCTGGCTACAGCGTTGGTACCCTCCCGTACCTGCGGCACCGGCGTCAGTATCCTCGAACGCCACCACCGTTCCCGCCAGAACGCCACGCTCGCAAGTAGCAGCAGCACCAGGAAGGCCAGCCAACCAAGGCTTCCGGGGCTATCTCCGCGGTCGTTGGGAATGTTTCGGATTATCTCGTCCTGACGGATCCGAGTCTGACGTTCGTCTGCGAGCGCCCGCTCCAACTGCTCCGCTGTCGCCGATGCCTCCGCGAAGTCGATCCGCGCCCGGTCACGCTCGCCTCGCAGCCGCTCGACTTCCACTTCCAGTGGTCCCCGTCTCTCCCCCGCTCTCACGAGTTCGTTCACGCGCTCCCGCAGATTCTCATTGTCTGCCGACAGGCCCGCATTCTCCTGCACCAAGCGCTCGTTCTCCAAGCGCAGCCGCTGGTTCTCCAGCAGGACATCCGTGGGCGGGTCGGAATCGAATGGCCACCACCACTGGGCGGCGAGTCCGGTGGTCGCCAGAATCACGATCAGAGTTGCCGCTGCGAAGAGGAATCTCATGGCTGATAACCGCCTTGGCACCGACCGCAATGACCCTCGGACGGTCCACCAGTCGGCACCACCCGACCCTACCACAGCCGTGTGCCGGCACGATCTCGTCTTGCGGCGCCCGCTCCGCGGATCCTCCACTGCGTCCGGCCATTCAGGTGACCCACCGCCGGCCGGGGCAGTCCGGGCCCGCAGGTGCCCGTCTCGATGGGCAGGTCGAACTGGCCGCGGGGCAGGACGAGGTCGTGAGTCTGGCGGTGGAGCGGTGAGCACGCGCCGGCTGCTGGGGAGGTATCTGCCGGTAGCGTCTCCGGAGCGCCGGGGGACGGTGGCCGGCGAGTACCTGGCTGCAGGACGCCGTTCACCATTGACGTGCGTCTGCCGCTGCCGGCGACGTGCTCAGACTGCCGGGCCGACGTGCTCGCCCGCTCGGACACCCAGGGTCCGGCCCGGCCGGGCCGCTCGGGGTTCGACACGCTACGGATCCAGAAAGCCACGCATTGACGTTGCGCTCAACCGGCTGGCCGGCCAAGCCTTGGCAGGGGCCGCTCGGGCAGCCGCGCGCGCGACTTGAAGGCCTCGACGGCCTGGGCGGGCGTGACGGGCAGGCGTACTGGCGCAGCGTGAACTGCACCGAACTCCATGATTCTCGCCCGTCGCACGGCAGTCGCCGAGCTGGCTCGACTTCTGGTAGCAGGTCGTGGACCTGAAACGAATCGGTCTGCGGCCGCCGACGCGAACGAGGTGTGCACGATAATCGCACTCGCGAAGCTGCGCCTCGACTTGCAGTTGCAGCCGGACGACGAGTCCGGCGTTGTAACGGGACGGCCGTACAACGAAGGAGAACCCATGCGAACCATTCCCTCCCGGCTTGCACTCATCGTGGTCCTCGCTATCGCGGCTCCCGCGCTTGTCGTGCATGGACAGCAGAATCCGGAGGCGATGCCCCAGGCCGGCCTCGTCAGGCTGCTCGACGAGGACAAGGTGGCGTTCGGCGTCACGGTCGACGCGCGCGCGGACCCGGTTGCTCTCTCGGCAAACGACGATATCGACTTCGTCTTCTTCGACATGGAGCACGGCCCCTATGACGTCAGCGCGTTGCGGACGTGGATGCAGTGGCTTCTGAATCCTGCCGCGATCGCCGCAACGGGCGACGCGCTTGCGGGCAAGGCCGTGATTGTGCGGATTCCCGCGACCGGCCGCGAGCTCGACCAGAACATCTGGATGGTCAAGCAGGTGCTCGACGTGGGTGCGCACGGCATCATCTTCCCGACGGTCGAGACCCCGGAGCAGGCGCTGATGGCCATCCGCGCCATGCGCTACCCGCAGAGGCTGGGTGCGCCGGACTCGGAGCCGGCAGGGTTGCGGGGCACCAATCCCCGGCTCGCGGCGCGCTACTGGGGCCTGTCGGTTCCGGACTACATAGAGCGGGCGGACGTCTGGCGGCTGGATCCGCCGAACGGCAACCTGCTGCCCTGGCTTCTCATCGAGAGCCCGCTCGGGGTGGCAAACGTGCGCGAGATCGCCCGCCAGCTCAGCGAGCGGAACATCGGCGCCGTGCTGTTCGCCGGTTCCGAGACCGGCGGAGACATGCTGAACACGCACGGTGGCAGCCTGGAGGCCGTGGCGCAAGCCATCGATACCGTGCTCGCCGCCGGGAAGGAGTTCGGCCTCCCCGTGGCCATGACGAGCACGACCGACATGATGGAGCGCATCGAGCAGGGAGCGCGCCTGTTCACGGGTGGTGTGACGCCCGCGCTGCGGAGGGAAGCGGGCCGTTAGCGGAGACGTGCTGCGCGTTGACGAGCGCCTGAGCGGCATGTACGAATTCCCGGTGCCGCGCGAGCAGCGGCGCCGCGGCATGCGGCGGACGATGGCTATCGAAAGCTCCAGCAGCACGGTCCGGTATCGCCGGGTGGCGTTCTCCGATCCGGACGAAACGTTGCTGCTGCCCGCATCGAGCGAGTCGATGACGATCTGGCGCAACGCGGGCGTCGCGCGGCAGTTCATCACCCACGAGATCTCGAACTACCGGCGGTTCGTGACGGGCGTGCGCGTGATGGGGGCGCCGCGCCGTCGCTGACCGGCGAAGTGATTGGCGAGACCCGGCGGATGCTGGATCGGGCCGGACTACTCGACGACGGCAAGCTTCGCTATCGCATTCCGTTCCCGCTCGCCATGGACGAACTGATTCCGGACACCGGTGACCCTACGCGGGAACAGGCCTCCGGTACTGGATCATCGGCCGGTTGACGGCGGCCATCGACCGTTGATTCGGATCAGGCGCGCAGTGCGCCCACGCGCCGTACGCGGACGCTCCACCGGCCCGCCCGGTCGCCCTCGAGGGTTGCCGTCCGACGGAGGAAGCAGGCCGGTTTACCCATCCGCAGGCACGCGTGTAGAGTGGGGCGTGGAGGGCGTATGTTTGCGATCCGTTGGGCAGTCGTAGTGTGTCTCGTGATGACTGCGGGCCAGGCGCCGGCGCAGTCGAGCAGTCGCTTCGCCCCGGTGACGGACGAGGTGCTGCAGGATCCCGACCCCGCCGACTGGCTCATGTGGCGGCGGACGCTCGACGGATGGGGCTACAGCCCGCTGGATCAAATCGATCGCGACAACGTGGGCGACCTGCGCATGGTCTGGTCGCGAGCCCTTGGGCCAGGCCTCCAGCAGGGAACGCCGCTCGTCCATGACGGCGTCCTCTACATGCCCAACCCGCGGGACGTCATCCAGGCGATCGACGGCGCCAGCGGCGATCTCCTGTGGGAATACCGGCGGACGCTCCCCGAGGACGTGGACGAGTTCCTCATCACCGTCCTCGCCGAGATCAACCGCAATCTCGCCATCTACGACAATCTCATCATCGACACCAGCGTCGACGACTACGTCTTCGCCCTCGATGCGGCGACCGGCCGGCTGGCCTGGGAGACGCAGATTCTCGACTACCGGACGCATCCTGCCAATCAGACATCCGGACCGATCATCGCCGGGGGCAAGGTGATCTCGGGGCGGAGCTGCACCCCGCAGGGTGGACCGGACGCGTGCGTCATCACGGCGCACGACGCCCGGACCGGTGAGGAGCTGTGGCGGACGCGCACCATTCCCGCGCCCGGCGAACCGGGCGACGAGAGCTGGGGCGACGTGCCCTACGAGGAGCGCAAGCACGTGGGCGCCTGGATGGTGCCCAGCTACGACCCGGCCTTGAACCTCATCTACATCGGCACGTCGGTGACGTCGCCCGCCCCGAAGTTCATGCTCGGCGGGGCCGACAAGAAGCACCTGTACCACAACTCGACGCTAGCCCTCGACGCCGATACGGGCGAGATCGCCTGGTACTACCAGCATCTCAACGACCATTGGGATCTCGATCACCCGTTCGAACGCCTGTTGCTCGACACGGCCGTCGCACCGGATCCGGCGGTCGTGCCCTGGATCAATCCGCGGCTGCGGCACGGCGAGGTCCGCAAGGTCGTCACCGGCATACCCGGCAAGACCGGCGTCGTCTACACCCTCGACCGCGAGACCGGCGAGTTCCTGTGGGCGACGCCGACGGTCACGCAGAACGTGATCAGCGGCATCGACGGCGCCACCGGCGCGGTCACGGAGAACCCGGAGGTCGTCTTCACGGGCAACGGACAGACGGTGCTGGCCTGCCCGACGCTGGTGGGCGGCAAGGACTGGGAGGCGGGGGCGTACAGTCCGCAGACTAGGCTGATGTACTTTCCGCTGCGCAACGCCTGTGCGCGGATGATGGCCACGGCCGGCAGCGACAGCGTTGCCACTTCGCTCTATGCGCTCGCCGTGCGGAGCGAGCTTGCGCCCGGCACGGACCAGCTCGGCACCGTCCAGGCGATCTCGCCGGAGACCGGAGCGCTCATCTGGAAATACGAGCAACGGGCCGCCACCACCTCGCTCGTCGCGACCGGCGGCGGCCTCGTGTTCGGCGGCGACCTCAACGGCCGGTTCCGCGCTCTGGACGCGGAAACCGGGGACGTGCTGTGGGAGGTGAACCTGGGCTCGCCGATCACCGGGTTTCCCATCACGTTCGCAGTCGACGGCCGGCAATATGTTGCGGTCAGCACCGGCAGCTCGCGCACCGTCGTGTACTTCGCGCCTCTGACCCCCGAGCTGCGCCCGAGCATGGGCAACAACCTGTTTGTCTTCGCCTTGCCCGACTAGGCTAATGGTCCGCCGAAGCGGGCTGAAAACCGGCCCACCATCTGCAACGGCGCGGCGAGGACGTCGGCCCCCTCTTGCCGGCTTCATCCGATGACGCCGTTGAGGCCGGCCGCCGGCCGGTTGTACGCTATCGCGTGACGGGACCGGATTAAGCGGCTTGCTGTCCGGGTTCGTGCGACGGAGGTCACGACATGGCGCGACGGCGGTCGGGGAAGCGAGCAGGCGACGCGGGGGGTACCCCGAACGGCGGGGCCACTATCGGCCATGAAGCCGAGCTGTGGGCGATGGCCGACGCCCTGCGGGGCTCGATGGATGCCGCCGAGTACAAGCACGTCGTGCTCGGCCTGATCTTCCTGAAGTACATCTCCGACGCCTTCGAGGAGCGCCACGCCGCCGTGCTGGCGGAGTTCGGGGAAGACGCCGCCGAGGACCGCGACGAGTACACGGCCGAGAACATCTTCTGGGTGCCGACAGAGGCCCGTTGGACGCACCTGAAGTCCCAGGCGAGACAGTCGACCATCGGCCTGACCGTCGATCAGGCGATGGCGGCGATCGAGCGCGACAACCCCGCGCTCGAGGACGTGCTGCCGCGTGACTATGCCCGGCCCGCGCTGGACAAGCGCCGGCTCGGCCAGTTGATCGACCTGATCAGCAACATCCGGGTGGGCGACGAGGACGCCCGCTCCCGCGACGTGCTCGGCCGGGTCTACGAGTACTTCCTCTCGCAGTTCGCGAGCGCCGAGGGCAAGAAGGGCGGCGAGTTCTACACGCCGCGCTGCGTCGTCAAGGTGCTGGTCGAGCTGCTCGAGCCGTACCGCGGCCGCGTCTACGACCCGTGCTGCGGCTCGTCGGGCATGTTCGTCCAGTCGGTCGCGTTCATCCGCGCTCACGCCAGCGGCAACGGGAACGGCGGCATGGCCAGGGCGGACATCAGCATCTACGGGCAGGAGTCGAACTACACGACGTGGCGCCTCGCGAAGATGAACCTCGCCATCCGCGGCATCGAGGGCCAGATCGCCTACGGCGACAGCTTCCACGACGACCGCCACCCGGATCTGAAGGCCGATTTCATCCTCGCCAATCCGCCGTTCAACGTCTCGGACTGGGGCGGCGAGCGGCTGACCGACGACAAGCGCTGGCGGCACGGCGTTCCGCCGAAGGGCAACGCCAACTTCGCCTGGGTGCAGCACATGGTCCACCACCTCGGGCCGGCCGGCGTCGCGGGGTTCGTGCTCGCCAACGGGTCGATGTCGTCGAGCCAGTCAGGCGAAGGGACGATCCGGAAGAACCTGATCGAGGCGGACTTGGTGGACTGCATGGTCGCGCTGCCCGGCCAGCTGTTCTACTCGACGCAGATTCCGGCCTGCCTCTGGTTCCTGGCGCGCAACCGCCCGCGCCGCGGCGAGCTGCTGTTCATCGACGCCCGCAAGCTGGGCCGCATGGTCGACCGCACGCACCGCGAGCTGACCGACGACGACATCGCCCGTCTCGCCGGGGCTTACCACGCCTGGCGCAACGGCGCAGACGCCTACGAAGACCTGCCTGGCTTCTGCAAGAGCGCCCCGCTCGACGAGGTCCGCCGGCACGGCCACGTGCTGACGCCGGAGCGCTACGTCGGCGCGGAGCCCCAGCCCGACGACGGGGAGCCGTTCGAGGAGAAGATGCAGCGCCTGGTCGCGGAGCTGCAGGCGCAGCAGGCCGAGGGGGCGCGGCTCGACGCCGCCATCGCCGAGAATCTGCAGATGCTCGGTTTCCTTCCCCGCGAGGAGGACCGATGACCGTCAGCGAGCTGATCGAGACGCTCAAGGCCCACCCCGGTGATCTGCGGGTCGTCGTCAACGGGTATGAGGAAGGCTACGACGATCTGTCGCCCGGCCAGATCTCCGTGCGGCGCATTGCGCTGAACACCGGCGTTGAGGACTGGGAGGGCCAACACGGATACGATTGGGAACCTGCTATCCGCGGCAAAGAGCCGGCGACCATCGTTGACGCGCTGGTCCTCAACCGCGTATCTCACTGACCGCTGCTCTGGCGAACGTGCATCCTGTCATGAGACTCGACCTGACGCCGCTCGATGATGCGATCGCCCAGTTGGAGGAAGCGATCGAGTACCACGGCTCCGACCTCGCGTCGCGCGACCCCGCGCTCAAGCTGCACCTTCGAGCCGCCGCGATCCAGGCGTTCGAGTTCACCTACGAGCTGTCCTTCAAGATGGTGAAGCGGCATCTCGAACAGGTCTCCCCGAATCCCGCCGCGTTCGACGAGATGAGCTTCAAGGCCATCATGCGTGCAGCCTTCCGCCGCGGGTTGGTGCAGTCCGAAGTGTCCATCTGGGACAAGTACCGGATGCTGCGGGGCACGACCAGTCACACCTACAACGCAGTCAAGGCGCAGATGGTTTTCGAGAGCCTGCCGGATTTCCTCCGGGAGGCCAGATTCCTCCGGGATCAGCTCAAGCAGAGGAACGAGTCCCTTGACGACCCCGATTGACATCCGCGCCGACCAACTGCGCATCGTCCACGACGTGCTGGCTCGACATCTGCCGGACGGCGTGCGGGTCTGGGTCTTCGGGAGCCGCGCCACGTGGGCGACGAAGGACTCGTCCGACCTCGATCTCGCTCTGGAGGGTGACGGCGAGATCCCGGCATGCAGCCTCGCCGCGCTGGAATCCGCCTTTGAGGACTCGGACCTTCCGTTCGCGGTGGACGTCGTGGACGCCAAGCGGATCGGTGAGGAGTTCAAAGAGATCGTGGCACAGCAGCGGGTGCGCTTCCCGGAGAGTGACGCCAGTTCGGGCGCGCGAACGAATCCTGCCCGTCGGGTGTCCTTACGCAATCTGTGCGACGCGATTGTGGATTGTCCTCACTCAACGCCCAAGTGGACGCCAGACGGCGTCATCGTTCTCCGAAGCAAGAACATCCGAGACGGTCGACTCGACCTTTCTCAGCCGAGCTATACCTCCGAGAAAGACTACGCCCAGCGAGTCAGGCGGGCGACCCCACGTGCAGGTGACCTCGTTATCACGAGGGAGGCCCCGATGGGGGAGGTTTGCATGATTCCCGAAGGGTTGCGCTGCTGCTTGGGCCAGCGCATGGTGTTGCTTCGACCGAGTCTCGTCGCGGCGGATTCTCGATATCTGCTGTACGCTCTCCAGTCGGAGCCTGTCCAGCAGGAGATTCGATCGCACGATGGTACGGGTTCAACCGTCAGCAATCTCCGTATTTCCCTACTGGAAGGTCTCCGAATTCCGGGCCATCCGCTTTCCGAACAACGTGCGATCGCGCACATCCTCGGCGCACTGGACGACAAGATCGAGCTGAACCGACGAATGAACGCGATGCTGGAGGCGATGGCGCGGGCGCTGTTCCGGTCCTGGTTCGTCGATTTCGACCCCGTGCGGGCCAAGTTGGAAGGCCGCGACACCGGGCTGCCCAAGGACGTCGCCGACCTGTTCCCGGACCGATTGGTAAACTCGGAATTGGGCGAAATACCGGAAGGATGGGAACTGAAGTCGCTCGATGCCGTGGCTCGCTTCCAGAACGGGCTCGCACTTCAGAAGTTCCGGCCGTTGCAGAACGAAGCCCGCCTGCCCGTTGTCAAGATCGCCCAACTCCGAGCTGGCGAGGTGAACAGCGGCGAGTGGGCAAGCGCTAGCATTCAGCCCGAGTGCGTCATCGAGGACGGAGACGTTGTGTTCTCTTGGTCAGGGAGTCTGTTGGTTCGGACGTGGTGCGGGGGACGGGCCGCCTTGAACCAGCATCTCTTCAAGGTGACTTCCGAGAAATATCCCAAGTGGTTCTACTTGCACTGTCTCTTGTCACATTTCCCGGAGTTTCAGCGGATTGCCGCGGACAAGGCCACGACAATGGGTCACATCAAGCGGCATCACTTGGCGGATGCCGTTTGCGTTGCACCTCCTGACCGCGTGATCACCAGGGTTTCCGCTTTGCTCGGAGGATTGTTGGAGCGGCGAGTGGCAAACGAGGTGGCAAGTCGCACGCTGATGACCTTGCGCGACGCGCTACTTCCGAAGCTGGTTTCCGGAGAGATGCCAGTGCGCAACGCCGAGAAGATAGTCGGAGCAATCGCATGACGGCGACGCTGCTCACCGGCCCAGACCGAAGGAAGGGCTGTCTCTGGCGTACGTCAAGGCCCTGGCGGCGCGCGCGGGTTTCTCGACGGCGGTGCCGGAGCCCGACCGGGACAGCGTCGACGTGCGGATCATGGCAGGCGGGCCGCGTCGTCCGGCCCTTGACCTGCAACCGAAGGCCACGAGCCTGCAACAAGGTCATGAAGAGGTCGTGAGACAGGAGACCGCCACGGTTCGCATTCCGGAGGGCAACGTGTTCGACGTGGCGACGGTCCGGACCCTCATGGAGCTATCGCGAAAGCGGCGACATCTGATGCGAGTCAGCATTCGCGATCGGGGTGCGCTGTCGGTGGTTTCACCGGCGGCGCTGTCGGCGTACGCCAGCGCGGCCGGTTGGCGCCGGCACGAGCCGTATCGCGAGCACTCGGACGTCTACGTCGGCGAGTCGCGCCCGGAGATCATCGTTCCGCGCACGGAGCGCCTGGGCGACTACGCGAGCGTCGTCGCGACGCTGATCGATACCTTCGCCGGTGTCACCGGGCAGGACGAGTTGAGCGTCTATCGCTCGTTGGCGACGACGGACCGGGACGTGGTCCGCATCCGCGCCGCGGAAAGCGACGACAGCAGCGTGACGTTGAAACGCCGGCATCGGCGGCGGCACGACCGGTGTCAGGCTGCCGGAGGTCGAGCGCCGGCTCTATTTCATCGAACGCTATGCCGCGAGTTCCGCCGAGCGGCTGAGCGCGCTGCGATCGCGGCCGGAATCCTGGTGGGAGGGCGAGACGCGCTTCTTCGATACGACCCGGTCGCGGGCGTGGGTCGTCGTCCGACGCATCGCGCACACGTCGCACCATCGCGGCCAGCAGATGGCAATGCTGCGGATGCTCAACCGCGACCTGCACAGCAACTACGGGCCGACCTTCGATACGGGTGGATTGCCGCAGAACCACGCACCGGTGGTCTACGCCTACCCGGATCTCGATGGCGTGCTGGCGGGCGAGCGCGCGGGCGGACGCAAGGCGATGCTCCCCGGCCCGAAAGATCAGCCGCCTACCGAGCGGCCGGGGAGTTGAGGCGCCGATCCGCGGCGACCGCGGCAAGCACGTTGTTGCGGGCCTTTGCGCCTGCCGCTGGTATCCTACCCGGCAGCCCGGCGTGACGGGCGCTGCACGCCCCTCGACGCGCCCGGCCGGAGGATCCATGCAGCGAAGGTTCAGGATCGCGCGCGGCGTCGGCCGGCTGGCGATTCATCTGGCGGTCGCGCTGGCCGCGACCGCGGCCGGTCCGGCGGCGGCGCAGCACGGGGCGCCCGCCAACGGCGAGTGGCCGACCTACGGGGGCGACCTCGGCAGCACGAAGTACTCGCCCCTGGATCAGATCGACCGCGACAACTTCGGCGACCTGGAGATCGCGTGGCGCTGGCGGTCCGCGGACGCCGTGCTGAGCCTTACCATGCCGGACGGCTCGGAGTGGCGCGCCGACTCGCGGCTGATCTTCGCCGAGCTGAACCGCCGCGATCCGGAGCGGTGGCGCGACGGCCTGCCCCCCACGATCACGAACTTCAAGGCCACCCCGCTGATGGTCGGCGACCGGCTCTTCATCAACATGCCGACGTCGGCCGCCGCCGCCATCGACGCGCGGACGGGCGAGACGCTGTGGGTCTACAACCCCAAGAGCTATGAGGAAGGCACCACGACGATGTCCGCCCGCTGGAACCAGCGCGGCGTGGCGTACTGGTCGAACGGCCCGGACCGGAGCGACGAGCGGATCTTCTTCGGCACCGGCAACGGGTATCTCGTCTGCGTCGACGCGAAGAACGGCCGGCCGTGCGCCGACTTCGGGGACGGCGGCCGGCTGGACCTGATGGAGGGCATCCCGCGCGCGGCGCGCGGCGCGCGCGACTGGCTGAACGCGCTGCTGTACTCCGTGCAGTCTCCGCCCATCGTGTTCGGGGACACGGTGGTGACGCCGATGTCGATCTCCAGCTACAACATCCGCCGGGAGATGCCGCCGGGCTGGATGCGCGGCTTCGACGCGCGCAGCGGACGCACCCGCTGGACGTTCCACACGATCCCGCAGGGCGACGAGTTCGGCAACGACACCTGGGGCGGCGATTCCTGGCGCGAGACCGGCAAGGTGGGCGTGTGGACGATGATGAGCATCGATCCCGAACTCGGCTACATCTACCTGCCGCTGAACACGGCCGCGCCCGACTACTACGGCGGACACCGGCCCGGCGCCAACCTGTTCGCCGAGAGCCTCGTCGCCCTCGACCTGGAGACCGGCGAGCGGGTGTGGCACTTCCAGGTCGTCCACCACGGACTGTGGGACTACGACCTGCCCGCCGCCCCGAACCTGATCGACATCACCGTCGACGGCCGGCGGATCGAGGCGGTGGCGCAGATCACCAAGCAGGGCTTCACGTTCGTCTTCGACCGGGCGACGGGCGAGCCGGTCTGGCCGATCGAGGAGCGCCCGGTGCCGACCGACACCGACATCGAGGGCGAGACGCCGTGGCCGACCCAGCCGTTTCCGACCCGGCCGGCGCCGTTCGACTACCAGGGCGTGGCGATAGACGATCTCGTCGACTTCACGCCCGAGATTCGGCAGATGGCGATCGAGGCGGTCGCGCCGTACCGCATCGGCCCGCTGTATACGCCGCACAGCCTGCGGGGCACCATCGTGCGGCCCGGGTTCAGCGCGGGAAGCTGGGGGGGCGCCGCGGTCGATCCCGAGACCGGCATGCTGTACGTGCCGTCGGGCAACCGCTACACGGTCAAGCACTTCCGCGCGCCGGCGCCGGGCGAGGACGCCAGCCTCGCGGTGCTCGAGGCGCGCGGCGCCGCGGCCCACCGCCCGCAGTTGCCGCAGGGGCTGCCGTTGTTCAAGCCGCCCTACTCGCGGATGACGGCCATCGACATGCACACGGGCGAGCACCGGTGGATGCGGCCGCTGGGCGACGGCAACCGGATCCGCAACCTCCCGCTGCTGCGCGACCTGGATCTACCGCCGCTCGGCGGCGACAGCGGGCGCATCGGCTCGGTGCTGACGAAGACGCTGCTGATTCACGCGCTGACCGCGGGCGGCACCGGCGACGGCCCGCGCCTGGTCGCCTTCGACAAGGCGACCGGCGAGGAGATAGCGTCCGTCGATCTGCCGGGCGGCGCCATCGGCACGCCCATGACCTACCTGTCGGGCGGGCGGCAGTACATCGCGCTGACCGTCGGCGGCGGACGCGTGCCGGAGCTGATCGCCCTGGCGCTGCCGGCCGGCGATTAGGAAGGTTGAGGGCCCGGTCTACAGGACCGCCGGGGGGGAGCGCCGGCCGCCGCGCTGCCGGTGACATAATCGGCTGCAATCGCCAACACCGAGGAGGGGTCATGCGCGCATTCGACTGGCCGTCGTTCCCGTTTCGCCCGGCGCTCGTCACGTGCGGCCTGGTGGCCGTCTTCCTGGCGGGCGTGTGCGTGCCCGCCGTCCTCGCGCAGGAGCCGGATCGCATCCGTCCCGTCACCGACGCGGAGCTGCTGGACCCGAGCCCGGACGAGTGGCTGATGTGGCGCCGCACGCTCAACGGCTGGGGCTACAGCCCGCTCGATCAGGTCAATCGCGACACCGTCGGCAGCCTCCGCCTGGTCTGGAGTCGCGCCCTGGCGACCGACGGCCGCCAGCAGGGGACGCCGCTGGTCCGCAACGGGGTGATGTTCATGCCGAACCCGCAGGACACCATCCAGGCCATCGACGCGGTGACCGGCGACCTGATCTGGGAGTACCGCCGCGACCGGCCGGACGATCTGGGCGACTACATGATCGGCAGCCTGATCGACACCAACCGCAACATCGCGATCCACGGCGAGCTGATCTTCCACACCAGCATGGACGATCATCTCGTCGCCCTCCACGCGGAGACGGGCGAGGTGGTGTGGGACACGGAGATCCTCGACTACACGGTGAACCCGGCCAACCAGACCTCGGGGCCGATCGTCGCCAACGGCAAGGTGTACTCCGGCCGGAGCTGCGATCCGCGGGGCGGGCCGCACGGCTGCGTCATCACCGCCCACGACGCGGCGACCGGCGAGGAGCTGTGGCGGCGGCGGCTGATCCCCGGACCGGGCGAGCCGGGCGACGAGACCTGGGGCGACGTCCCGTTCGAGGAGCGCGGACACGTCGGCTCGTGGATGGTGCCGAGCGTCGACCCCGAGCTGAACCTGGTCTACGTCGGCACGTCGGTCACCTCTCCCGCGCCGAAGTTCATGCTGGGCGGCGCTGACCTGACGCACCTTTACCACAACTCGACGCTGGCCCTGCACGGCGACACCGGCGAGATCGTGTGGCACTACCAGCACATGAACGACCACTGGGATCTGGACCATCCGTTCGAGCGGCTCCTGGTCGACACGGCGGTCCGCCCGAACGCAACTGCGGTGAGCTGGATCAACCCGCGCATCGAGCCGGGCGAGGAGCGGCGGGTGCTGACCGGCATCCCCGGCAAGACGGGCATCGTCTACACGCTCGACCGCGAGACCGGCGAGTTCCTGTGGGCCACGCCGACCATCACGCAGAACGTGGTGAGCGGCATCGACGGCGCCACCGGCCAGGTGACCGAGAACGCCGAGCTCATTTTCACCGCCAGCGGCCAGCAGGTGCTGGCCTGCCCGCACGCCAGCGGTGGCAAGGACTGGGAGGCGGGCGCCTACTCGCCGCGGACCAACACGATGTACATGCCGCTGCGCAACGTCTGCGCGCGGATGATGGCCGAAGACCCGGACAACCGGACCAACCGGCTCTACGCCATCGCGTGGCGGTCGGAGCTCGCCCCCGGCTACGACGACGTGGGCAGCGTGCACGCCATCTCGGCCGAGACCGGCGAGACCATCTGGAACTACCAGCAGCGGGCGGCCACCATGGCGCTGGCCGCCACCGGCGGCGGGCTGGTCTTCGGCGGCGACGTCAACGGGCGCTTCCGGGCCTTCGACGACACCACGGGAGAGATCCTCTGGGAGATCAATCTCGGCTCGCCGGTGTCGGGCTTCCCGGTCACCTTCGCGGTGGACGGCCGGCAGTACGTGGCGATCAGCGTTGGCACCGGCCGCTTCCTGGACCTGACGCCGGAGCTGCGCCCGAGTAGCGGCAACAACCTCTTCGTCTTCGCTTTGCCGGAGTAGCGGCATAATCGGCCAGGATCTCTGGTAGCATCGGGCCGCGATGACAACGCACGCCGGAGGAATCGAAGAGCCTGTCAGAACCCCATTACGAGTGCCACCTCAGCGGAGCGCGGCATTCCCCAGAAACCACTGCGGCTCGACGTTGGAGTAGTACGTGGTGGCGTACAGCTCGTCGAACAGGTTGTTCACCCGCACGTCGATGTCCACGCTCTCGGTCAGTCGGCGCCGCACGCGGCGTCGACGACCGTATACCCAGGCACGGTCCCGCTGTTGGCGTGATTCCAGAATCGATCGCCCACATGCTGGATGCCGCCCCTGAACTGCCAATCACCCGGCGCGCTCCAGGTGAACCACAGATTGGCAAGCCGCTCGGGGATGTTCCTCGGTGTGTTGCCGCTGCGCGACACCAGCGTGCCTCCGACATTCTGCGCGAACTCATCGTAGCGCGCGTCGAGCACCGCAACACTGGCATCGATGCCGACGCCCGCGGGTAGCGCTACGGCGAACGTCGCCTCCACGCCACGCGAGGACTGCCGCCCGATTTGCAGGGTCGTCCCGGGGTTAAGCGGATCGGGTGCAAGCAGGTTGTCCTTCACTATCTGATAGCCGGCAACCGACCAGCGCGGTCGCCGTCAACGTCCCGGCACCGGCACCGTCTGCAACCGCACGCTGACGGGGTCGGCCGAGGCCAGGTCCCGCAACTGGCGGTCGACATCGGCGATCCGCCTCTTCAGTGCCCGGATCGCGGAATGATCGCACTATGCACCCTTCTTATCACCTGTATATCGCATGATTTGTGAGAACCTCCATTGGTCTGATACAACGAACGCATGTTGCGCCTTGGCCGAGCCGGGGTTGCGATTTGAGTCGGGCCCGGCGCCAAGCCGGATCAGTTCGTCGTCAGTGACGTTCACGCCGGCGGACGAGCACACGCGGCCGGGGATGCGCGACATTCCGGTGCGTGTCCGCTCCCGGAAGTCCGAAGCCTCAGCCCCCGCTCGGCAGATCCAAGGTTCAGTCGTTCATCCAGGAGATCGCCATCTGGAACCAGCGCCGGGCACCGCAATGACACGCAAGGACTGATGGGTTGGCATTCGGAGTGGGTGGTTCGGTACTACGGCTACGAGGTTGGCCGCGGGTCGACGTTCCGGACGGCGTGGCGGACGGCTCGCCGCAAGTACCCGGACCTGCCGAAGGAGGAAACGAGCCCGGACGGCGGGATCGTCTTCCCGGTCGGGGTGAGCTTCGAGCGCCTGAAGTGGTGAGGTCCTGACTGCCCCGCCGGCGCGTGATGCGGACTGTCGGAGTCGTAGGCGTAGAGCAGCACGTTGGCGTCGAGCAGCGTCATCGCCGCACCGGTCCGTCGAAGAGCTCGATCAGTCCGCCGATGTTGTCGGGCTCCAGACCGGTTCTGAGACCCATCGGCTTCATCCAGGCTCAGCGTCGTCCTCATGCGGCGATGTTAGGGCTGAGACATCTTGAAGTAAATGCCAAGCATCGTGATGACCCGGCGCAGAAACGCGTCCGTGTTCGCGCTACCTGAGTAACCAACAGGTTTCAGCGGCTCGTTATCCGCGGGCGACGACGCGGTTCGCTGAGGTTCGGCGGGCGGCTGCTCGCTGCTGCCCGCCCGCCTTGTATGGACCATACGATGCCTCTTGTGGGATCGTCAGCCAGTGTGTTCTCCAGCAGCAGGGCGGGTACGATGACGGCGTCGTCCCGCCGGGGGGCATGTGCCGTTACGCTGAAGTCCTTCTAGAATTCGAATGCCATGCCGATCTGCGTGCTCACCAGGCGCAGCGGTGAGCGCGCAGGCTCGAATGTCGCCCCGTGCTCGTCACGGTGGATCGCGCCCTTCGTCAGGTAGCTGACGTCTCCGCCCGTGCGATAGCGGAGGCCGAGGCTGAGGCTCAGCTCCGCTTCCGAGATGCGTGGTCGACGTCCCGGCGTAGTCGCCCAGAGCGGCCCCGGTGGAGGTATGGGCATAGCTGAATCCCGCCAGCCCCTCGGCGTAGGGCCGCACGCGGCCGGTCCGCGGTTGGACGCGCATGGGGGCGTGCGGCCGGATGCGCCCGTCCAACGCCAGTGACATAATCAGCCAGGATCTCGAAACCCGACAGGAGGCGTCATGCTCGCATCCGGCTCGCCGTGGTTCCCGTTCCGTTCGGCGTTCATGGCGTGCGGTCTGGTGGCCGTCCTGTGCTTGCTGATCGTCCCGCCGGCTCTCGCACAGGAAGCGGACCGCATCCGCCCGGTCACCGACGCGGAGCTGGCGAACCCGAGTCCCGACGAGTGGCTGATGTGGCGCCGGACGCTGGACGGCTGGGGCTACAGCCCCCTCGACCAGATCGATCGCGACAACGTCGGCGAGTTGCGGCTGGTCTGGTCGCGGGCGCTGACCCCCGGCCGCCAGCAGGGGACCCCGCTGGTCCGCAACGGCGTGCTGTTCATGCCCAATCCGCGGGACATCATCCAGGCCCTCGACGCGGTGACCGGCGACCTCATCTGGGAGCACCGGCGGGATCGCCCCGACGACCTGGGCGACTACATGATCGGCACCCTGATCGACACGAACCGCAACATCGCCATCCACGGCGAGCTGATCATCGACACGAGCATGGACGACCATATCTTCGCGCTCGACGCGGAGACGGGCGAGGTGGTCTGGGACACCGAGATCCTCGACTACCGCGTGAACCCGGCCAACCAGACCTCGGGGCCGATCGTCGCAGGCGGCAAGGTGTACTCCGGGCGGAGCTGCGACCCGCGCGGAGGGCCGAACGGGTGCGTCATCACGGCGCACGACGCGGAGACGGGCGAGGAGCTGTGGCGGACGCGCCTCATCCCGGCCCCCGGCGAGCCGGGCGACGAGACGTGGGGCGACGTGCCGTTCGAGGAGCGCACGCACGTCGGCTCGTGGATGGTGCCGAGCTACGACCCCGAGCTGAACATGGTCTACGTCGGCACGTCGGTCACCTCGCCGGCGCCGAAATACATGCTCGGCGGCACCGACCTGACGCACCTGTACCACAACTCGACGCTCGCTCTCGACGGCGACACCGGCGAGATCGTCTGGCACTACCAGCACATGAACGACCACTGGGACCTCGACCACCCGTTCGAGCGCCTGCTGGTCGACACGGCGGTGCGGCCCGACCCGTCCGCGGTGAGCTGGATCAACCCGCGGCTGAACGCGGGCGAGGTGCGCCGGGTGGTGACCGGCATTCCCGGCAAGACGGGTATCGTCTATACCCTCGACCGCGAGACCGGTGAGTTCCTGTGGGCTACCCCGACCATCGTCCAGAACGTGGTGAGCGGTATCGACGGGGCCACCGGCGTGGTGACCGAGAACGCGGAGCTCATCTTCACCGCCGCGGGACAGACGGTGCTGGCCTGCCCCCACGCCAGCGGCGGGAAGGACTGGGAGGCGGGCGCCTACAGTCCGCTGACCAACACGATGTACATGCCGCTGCGCAACGTCTGCTCGCGGATGATGGCCATGGCCGCGCCGGACGAGCAGGACGAGGCGCGCCGGCTCTACGCCATCGCCTGGCGCCCCGAACTCGCGCCGGGCTACGACGACGTGGGGAGCGTGCAGGCCATCTCGGCCGAGACCGGCCAGGTGACCTGGAACTACCAGCAGCGGGCCGCCACCATGGCCTTGGCCGCCACCGGGGGCGGGCTGGTGTTCGGCGGCGACGTGAACGGCCGCTTCC
Source organism: Vicinamibacterales bacterium (assembly GCA_958296065.1). Classification (GTDB taxonomy): domain Bacteria; phylum Acidobacteriota; class Vicinamibacteria; order Vicinamibacterales; family UBA8438; genus WTFV01. Next base: position 89,517 of record CATQHX010000079.1, read on the forward strand.
GGGCCTTCGACGACACCACGGGGGAGATCCTGTGGGAGATCAATCTCGGCTCGCCCGTGTCCGGCTTCCCGGTCACCTTCGCGGTCGACGGCCGCCAGTACGTGGCCATCAGCACCGGCTACGGCCGCTTTCTGGAACTGACGCCGGAGCTGCGTCCGAGCAGCAACAACAACCTGTTCGTCTTTGCCTTGCCGGAGTAAAGGATGTTGACGGAGGCCACCTTGCCGTGTCGCAGGCGTGCCGTGTCGAGAAGCACGGACTGCCCTTGCACAAGTCGGCAAGTCCATATCGCTCGCTGTCCTGCCGAGCGGGCGACCGGACATGCAGGGAAACCTGAAAACAGAGAAGAGAAGAGACCAATGACCAGATTTGCCATTCTCGGTGCGACCTTCGTCGGTTTGCTGCTCGCGGGCGCTCCGGCCCCCGCCACGGCTCAGGAGAACTGCGCGCCCGACGGCGATGTCCAGTTCATTTGTGGCCCGGTCAGCCCGGAGGACTTTGCGCAGGTGCCCGATTCCCCCTGGGTCGTGGTTCCCAACATGGTGGACAACGGGCCGATTCAGGCGGTCGACACCCGCGACAACAGCGTGGTCACCATCTTCCCGGCCACGGCCGACGCGCGGCACGACCGGGCGACGTACGGCGACTGTCCCGGTCCGGTGACGTCGAATATCCGGCCGCACGGGTTGTACCTCCGTCCCGGCGACGCCGGCCGTCACACGCTGTTGGTCGTCGGCCACGGCGCGCGCGAATCCATCGAGGTGTTCGAGCTGGACGCGACCGGATCGCAGCCGGCGCTCACCTGGGTCGGCTGCGCGGTCGCGCCCGAGGGGATCGGGCTCAACTCGGTCGTCGCGCTTCCCGAGGGCGGCTTCACGGCCACGAGTCCCGCCACGCTCGACATCTGGGAGTGGCAGTCCGGCGCGGGCTGGAGCCGGGTCCCCGGCAGCGAGGACATCGGGCCCAACGGCATCGAGATCTCCCGCGACGGCGAGTGGTACTACGTCGGCGGCTACGCGGCGCAGGCGCTCATCCGCCTGTCGCGCAACCGCACCCCGCCCGAGCTGCACCCGATATCCGTCGACCACTACATCGACAACGTGCGCTGGGGCGCGGGCAACACGCTGCTCGCGGCCGGCCACATCGGCCCGACCCGCGCCTCCATCGGCGAGTGCATCCGCGAGGGCAACTGCGACGGCGTCAGCTCCCGCGTCACGCGCATCGACCTCGACACCCTGACCGCAGAGGAGGTCGTCAACTACCCGGCGAACGATCTGCTGATTCTCGGCACCGCCGCCATCGACGTGGGCGACGAGATCTGGGTCGGGCAAGTCGCCGAGGGGGACCGGATCGGGCGCTTCCCGTCGCAGTAGCTGCTCTTTCTCTCGATTGTTGCGCCGGTCCCCGGCATGGGCGATGATGCGAGGGTTCGGCTGCCCGGGGCCGGAGGCTGAATCGCGAGCGGAGAGGTGGTATGGGAGCGAAGCACAGGAGTCTGATTCGCGGGAGGCGCCGCTTCGCGGTCGTCGAGGCGGTGTTGGTGGTCGGGTTGATCTCGGCCGGATGGGTTTCGGCACCCGTCGGCGCGCAGTCGGGCGCCTCCGTGCTCGACGGGGTCTTCACGGAGGCGCAGGCGACGCGCGGCGAGGCGACGTTCCGGCGGGTCTGTTCCGCCTGCCACGACACCAATGAGTTCTCGGGCGGCCGGTTCAGGCTGACCTGGGTCGGCCAGAGCGCCGCCGACCTCTACGACACGATCGCGACGCTGATGCCGGAAGGGGATCCGGGGAGCCTCACGCCCGCGCAGTACGCGGGGGTCGTGGCCTACCTGCTGCAGGTGAACGGCTACCCGGCCGGCGAGTCGGCGCTGCCGACGAGTCTGTCGGCGCTGCGGACCATGGAGATCGTGGAGGCGCCGTAGGGGAGCCGGCGGCCCGCGGCCCGCCGGTGGATGTCGCTGCACGGGCCGTTTACCCCCACTTCTGAGGCAGGCAATCTCGTCTCTCGGGCAGGCAATCTCGTCGCCGTCGCTCGCAGGCAACGGAAGGGAAGGACCAGACCCATGCAGGGCTCGATGACACGGTTCGCAATCCGGACCTCGCTCGGCGCATTCCTTGTGGTCGGGGTCGTGGCAGGCGCCGTCGGCGGCGTCCTGTTGGCTCCCGTTCCGGCCGTCGCCCAGGAGACCGGGACGCCGGCCGGCGAGTGGCGCTACATCGGCGGCGACGCCGGGCACACGCGCTACTCGGGCCTCGATCAGATCACCGCCGACAACTTCGAGGACCTGGAGCTGGCGTGGGTCTGGCGCGGCGACAACTTCGGGTCGTCCGCGCTAGGCGTGTCGCGTTCGACGCCGATCTACGTCGACGGCGTGCTCTACACCGTGGCCGGCGAGCGCCGCACCGTGGTGGCCATGGATCCGGCGACCGGTGAGACGCTCTGGACCTTCCGTGAGGCGCACACCACCCGCTTCGACCGCGGGATGCGCCAGGGCTACGGCAAGGGCGTGGCCTACGCCGAGATCGACGGCCGCGGCGTCATCTACATCATCAGTCCCGCCTTCTTCCTCCACGCGCTCGACGCCAAGACCGGCCGGCCGCTGGAGAACTGGGGCAACGCGGTGCCGCTGCCCGGCTTCCCGCAGACCGGCGTGGTCGACATGCTGCCCGACCTGATCGCCGACTGGGGCCCCTGGCAGAGCTGGGACGGCGCCTACGACCCGGACTTCGGCATCCCCCGCGAACTGGGCTACATCACCAGCTCGTCGCCGCCGATCGTGGTCAACGGCGTGGTCGTGGTCGGCAACTCGGCCGAGCAGGGCTACAACCAGACCCGCGTCGAGAACGTGCCGGGCGACATCCTCGGCTACGACGCCCGCACCGGCGAGCACAAGTGGAAGTTCCACGTCATCCCGCGCCCCGGCGAGTTCGGGCACGAGACCTGGGAGAACGACGCCTGGGAGTGGACCGGCGACGTCTCGTCGTGGGCGCCGCTGTCGGCCGACGCCGAGCGGGGGCTGGTCTACGTGCCGACCAACCCGCCGACCATCGACTTCTACGGCGGGTTCCGGCCCGGCGACGGGCTGTTCGGGACCAGCGTCATCGCGCTCGACGTCGAGACCGGCGAGCGGGTCTGGCACTTCCAGACCGTGCACCACGACATCTGGAACTTCGACAACCCGACCGCGCCGGTGGCTCTCGACGTCACCGTGGACGGCCGGCCTCGGCAGATCGTCGTTCAGGCGACCAAGCAGGGCTGGGCCTATACCTTCGATCGGGTGACCGGCGAGCCGGTCTGGCCCATCGAGGAACGGCCGGTGCCGCAGTCCGAGGTGCCGGGCGAGCAGCTCTCGCCGACCCAGCCGATGCCCACCCGGCCGGCCGCCTACGAGATGCAGGGGCTGACCGAGGACGACCTGATCGACTTCACGCCGGAGCTGCGGGCCGAGGCGCTCGAGATCATCCGGAACTACCGGATTGGACCGATCTTCAATCCCCCGATCCAGCGCGGGCACCCGTCGGGGCTGCGCTCGTTCGTGAGCTGCCCGAGCGGCGCCTCGAACATCCACGGTCCGACGTCGGCGGATCCCGAGACCGGCATCATCTACGTCGGGACGCGGCGCGGCTGCCGCTCCGAGAACATCGTCCCGGGCGAGCTCATCGATGCCCCTAACGACATCAAGACCACCGGCCGCACCTACTCCCAATTCGCGGTCGTGAACCGCGGCGACTTCCGCGGGCCGCAGGGCCTGCCCATCTACAAGCCGCCCTACAGCCGCATCGTCGCCATCGACATGAACACCGGCGAGCACCTCTGGGAGACGCCCAACGGCGACACCCCCGAGCGCATCCGCAACCACCCGGCCCTGCAGGGCGTGGAGCTGCCGAACACCGGCGTGCCGGCGCACCCGGTCACCATGGTCACGAAGACGCTGCTGATCACGGCCGAGGGCACGGCCGGGCTGCCGCGCCTGCACGCGCTCGACAAGCGGACCGGCGAGCGGCTCGGCACGGTGGCGCTACCCGCCTCGGGGCAGTACGGGATGATGGGCTACCTGCACGAGGATCGGCAGTACATCGTGGTGCAGGTGGCCGGGCCCGGTCTGCCGGGGTCGCTGGCGGCGCTGCGGTTGCCGACGCCCTGAGCGTGCGAACGCGGGCTCGGCTGGGCCACGGCGGGTTTGCATATTGCCCACACCGTGGGCGATATGCGCCCGCTTCGTGGTCAATCTGCCGGCGTCACGTCCCAGGCGGTTGCACGGTGCGGTCTGTCGCGGAAATCAAGGAGCGGTCCGTCGTCCAGGTTGAGGTGCGGCACAGACGCCGCACTTGACATTCGGGGCCGTCCACTGAATCTGGATCCGAGGCGGAACGTGGATTTCCTCTCTACTCGTGAACAGGCGTCGTCGATCGTACTTGCCGGCTTTCTGACCTGGATCTTGACGAGAAAGGATCTTCGCAGGCACGTTCCGGAATTGCTCAAGCAGTTGCTGTCGCCGGCCCTCTTGCTGCCGTTCCTGGCGATGTTTTCTCATATGTTCCTGGAGGTCTGGATTGGATTCCAACTTGGCTTCTGGCACGGGGGTCTCGCAACAGCTACCGTCATCTGGGCGTTCGCATCTGGCGGGGTTCTGCTATTCAAGAGCGCGGGTGAAGCACATGAAAATCCATTCTTCTTTCATGCCACAGCTGCTGCGACCCTTGCCCCGACTGTCTTCGTGACGTTCTTCATGAACTTGGCCACACTCGGTCTATTGGCGGAGGTTGCCTTGCAGCTCTTGCTCTTCCCCGTGACGATAGGATCGGTGGTCGGACATTCTCGTACGGATCGCGAACACCAACGTATCGCGCAGCTGTGTGACACTGTTCTTCTGGCAGTCGTACTCTCTTGGTGCGCGTACTCCTTTCTTCACCTGTACGAAACCTGGGATAGCCTGGACCTCCGCCCCTTGATCGAGAAGCTAGTCCTTCCAATGTGGCTCACCGCCGGGTTGTTGCCATTTCTTTTTGCCATGAACTTGTATGCGGCTTACGAACGTGCGTTCAGAATTGTCGGCAGCCAGACGACGACGTTCCGGGCACGTCAGCGAGCACGCATCGCGATCGCTCTGACGCTGCACTTCCGCGCGCGCGACGTAGCTCAACTACAGCACTATTGGACGCGAAGAATTGCTAACGCAGAGACACTCGGAGCTGCTCGATCTGTCGTTAGGGAGTTTGAGCGGTCTCTCCGAGGTCGCGAACATGCGATCGTCGAGGAAGTAAGCGGACTCGTGCGGTACGCCGGTGTGGACGGAACTGATGCCGAGGGCCGCCGGCTGGATCGGCGAGAGTTCCGGGAGACCATCAAGGCACTACGTTGGCTGGCGACTTGCCACATGGGTCACTATCGCAAGCGCAAACGATACGATGACGAGTTGCTTACGCTACTGGGCGACAGTTCTCACACAAGACATGGCCTTCCGAGAGATCCGGGAATCAAGATGAAGGTCGCAGAGGACGGGCAGCGATGGTTTGCGTACCGGCGCACGATCAGTGGATGGTGCTTTGCGATCGGCGCGGCCGGCCCTCCGCCGGGCCAGTGGGAATACGACGGCCAGGACCCGCCGACCGGTTTTCCTGGTGAAGATCCCGGTTGGGGAGATATTCCATACAGAGAGGCGGTGAGCCGAAACTGGGACTGGGACTGAAGGGCTGCATGGCGCGACGGCGTGGAGGCCGGCGCCCCAGATGGTTAGATGTCGCGACTCGACCCGTGGTCTACTCCGCGCGCCATTGGAGCAGGGCCGCCTTGAGTCCATCCACCAGGGGCTGGATGTCGCTCTCCTTGCGGATAGCCTCCAGTCGCGCAACCACCCGGCCGATGTCGGGCTCGGCCCAACCAAGGGGTTCCGCCAGGCCATGGAGCTTCGCCTTGGCGATCGTCCCTGGTCGGTCGTCCGCGGTGTCGTACACGGCATCCAGCTGGTTCATACGCTCGGCCAGTTCGGCGGAGTCTATGCGGAGTTCGGTGGACGAGCCGGCCGGGTCGCGGCGCAGGGCGTTCCAGATCCAGCTCTCGGGAGCTTCGTTGCCGGGAAGAAACAACACTGGTACGGCGGTTCCGGCTCTGGCATGTATTGTCTGTTCGAGATCGCTGTCGCGCTTGTCGCCGTCGAGCACGAAGACGAAGTTCTGGATCTGACCGAACTTCCTGAACGCGGTAGCGTGCATCGGGAACTCGTTCGCTCCGGTGTCGCGACCTACGCGGACGGATTCCCTGTTGATGCGCTCACGCGGCAGGAGGACGTCGAATACACCCTGCAGGACGCCCTCCGCGGCGGAATCCTCGCAGAGGAGATTGAGCGCGTCGCCCGATCGCCCGTAGAGCGCGTTCTGCACCACGTCCCGATAGGCGGGCCGCACGGTCACCCGGCCCGTGTCGTCTCGCTCCAGGAAGATGCGCCCGTGGGCGGGCACCGAATCGAGCACGACCGGGCTGTGCGTGGTGACGACGACCTGCAGGTCGTTGCGAAGCGCGAGCTGCTGCAATTGCAGCATGAGGAGCTGCTGCACCCACGGGTGCAGGCCTGCTTCGACTTCATCGATCAGCACCAGGGCGCCTTCGAGCTGGGCGATCTCCCGCGCGAGGCGGAGGATGGCCCTTTCGCCGGCGGCCATGTGCAGCTCGGAGTACTCCGCGCCCCGTTCCTGCGCGGCGAAGAGCAGGTTCTTGGCGCCGTTGCCGCCGGAGAGGTTGACTACCTCGGCGTACCGGGAGGGAAGCATCTGCTGTGCGAACTCGATTTGCGACGCCGTCAAGGGTGTTTCCCGAGGGGCGGAACTCAGGCGCGACATGCTCAGCACGCCGCGCACCTCGGACGGATTGCTGAGGTTGCTGAGCGTCCGGAGATAGACCGGCCCCTCGGGCTGGGGGGCGTTCTTGCGGCCGAGGAAGCTGCGATTCCAGCCCTTCGCGCGACGCCAGCGCATGGACCGGCGGCCGTCCGGCGTCGAATAGTCGAACTCGACGACTATCTCGTGCTTCGGGTCCTCGCGTGCGCCCACCTTGGGGCGGTAGTCGGGAAAGAGCGTCGACGGCACGAAGTCCTTCACGCCTGCGCCCGGCACCTTGTAGGCGCAGGCCGCCGCGAAGAGCACGGTCGATTTGCCGCTGGCGTTGCCGCCGGCGATGACGCTGACCGGGTAGTCGAACTTGATCCGGACGTCGTCGATGCCGCGAATGCCCTCCAGGTGGATCTCCGCCAGGAAATGCGGCAGGTGGGGTTTCCTGCCCTGCAGTCGCTCCCAGAGAGCCCTGAAGCGCCTTTCGATCATGATCGGGTGTCCTCGCTGTCGAGTGCTCTACGGCGCGGTCTTCACGGCCGGAAGCAGGCGGCGTGGCGCGGTTGGTCGGCGTCGAGGAAGGCCAGCAGGGCGGACGTGTCGACGAAGAGTGTCACGAATCGAATGCCTCGTCGAGATACCGGTCGTGGTCCTCGGCCAGATCGCGGCATCCGGACCGGAACCGACCGGCCAGGGCCAGCGCGCGACGAGCGAGTTCGCCGTGCTCCACGACATGATGGCGCGCGAGATACTCGGAAACGCTTTCGCGCACGAGATCGGCCATCGAGCGTTCCTGCAGGCGCGCCTGTACCCGGAGCGCCTGCGCTTGCGTTTCGGTCAGTTGGATCTGCGTGCGAATCATGATGACATGGTAGCTGTTGTGATGGCATGCGGTCACGGTCTATCGCCGCCGCATCTCATGGTCGCACTACACGGGTCTACGTGCGTCAGACGATAGCGATCCGCGCAGATGCGGCTCTGCGGGGCGGCATCAATTGCGCGAACCGAGCTGGGCGGTCTTGATGGCATCGTTCACACCCGAAGAAAGCACTCGACGCAAATCCAGCGAGCGCGTATCGTAGTGCGTGCAGACAGGCCTCTGCGGCACGTCGCCGGCGAGCGGACACGGGCCATCCGACCGACGGTTCGTCCCGTGACCAAGGCCCGTCTCAACCGGCACATCCGCTACGAGCCGGACGATCCTTGCCCGCCGCTCGTGACGCTCGGCGTCGCCTTTCAGGGCGTCGTCCTCATCCTCGCGAACACGGTCCTGATGGTGACCATCGTCGTCCGGGCGGCCGGCGAGGGCGAGCTCTACCTGGCGTGGGCGGTCTTCGCGGCGCTCGTCATCGCCGGAATCACCACCGCCCTGCAGGCGGCGCACGTCGGGCGGGTCGGTGCCGGGCACATCCTGATGACGGGCGCCGGCCCGCACTTCATCGCGATCTCGGTCGTCGCCCTGACGGAGGCGGATCTGGCGACGTTGGCGAGCCTCATCGTGGTGTCGTCGCTGTTCCAGTTCGCCATGGCGGCATGGCTTCCGTTCCTGCGGCGAATCGTCACGCCGATCGTGGCCGGCACGGCGCTGATGCTGATCGCAGTCGCGGTGATGCCGATAGCGGTCGGCCGGCTGACGGACGTGCCGGCGGGCGCGGCAGCGGGCGGCGGGCTGATCGCGGCCGGCGTGACGCTGGCCGTCACCACCGGCATGGTGCTGCGCGCCGCGGGCGTCTGGCGCCTGTGGGCGCCGCTCAGCGGCATCCTGGCCGGCTGCGCCGCAGCCCTGTTCCTCGGGCTCTACGACTGGCGGCCGCTGGCCGAGGCGTCCTGGTTCGACCTGCCGGACGTCGCCGCCTGGCCGGGGATCGACTTGACCCCGGACGCGCGGTTCTGGGCGCTGCTGCCGGTGTTCGTGATCGTGTCCGTGGTGGCCGCCATCAAGACCAGCAGCGACGGCGCGGTCATCCAGCAGGCCTCCGCGCGCAAGCCGCGCGCCACTGATTTCCGCCTGGTGCAGGGCGCCCTGAACGCGAGCGGGGTGGGCATCCTGCTTTCCGGGATCGCGGTGACGCCGCCCGTCATCATCTACCTGCCGTCCAGCGTGTCGCTCATCAATCTCACCGGCGTGGCGGCGCGCGGCGTCGGGTACGCCATCGGGGGCATCCTGTTCGCGCTGGCGTTCCTGCCCAAGCTGACGGCCGTCCTGCTCTCGGTGCCGAGCCCCGTCATGGGGGCCTTCCTGCTGATCATCATGGGCCTGCTCTTCGTGGAGGGCATCCGGACGGTGTTCCAGGACGGCCTCGATCCGCAGAAGGGCCTCGTGGTGGGCGTGGCCCTGGCGCTCGGCGTGGGACTGGAGAGCGGCAGCGTCTTCGAGGGCGCGCTGGGAGCGACGTGGAGTGCGTCGCTCGGCAACGGCATGACGATCGGCGTGCTGGCCACGGTCCTGCTGACCGGGTTCCTGGAGCTGACCATCCCGCGGCGCCGGCGGCTGGAGGCGGAGCTGGACGCCGCGGCTCTGCCGGGTATCGACGCCTTCCTGTGCGAGCTCGCCGACCGCAGCGGCTGGAACGATGCGTCGAAGGAGCGGCTGCGCGCCGCCGGCCAGGAGGCGCTCGAATGCCTCCTGCAGCTACGCGAACACCCGGAGGCCGGAAAGGCGCCGCGTCTCATCCTCTTCGCGCGTCCCGGCCGGGCGACCGTGGAGACGGAGTTCCTGGTCGTCTCCGAGAAGGAGAACATCGAGGACCACCTGACCTACCTGAGCGAGCGCGCGGAGACGCCGGAGGAGAGCGAGCTGTCGTTCCGCCTGCTGCGGCACTACGCCTCGTCCGTGCGTCACCGCCAGTACCACGGCATCGAGATCGTCACCGTGAGGGTCGCGGGCTCGCGGTAGTCGAATACTTCGTCGAGGTACTTGTCGTGGTCCTCGGCCAGATTGCCGCATGTGGGCTTCGGCATCCGGGGCGTCCCGATCTTGCATCCGGCTGTTGCGCCGCTAGCCGGCATGGGCGATGATGCGCGAGGGTTCAGGGATCGAGACGAGGAGACAAGCGATGCGAGACCATAGAAGCGGCCGATTCGTGCTGGCGTGCCTGACCGTCTTCCTGATGCTGTCGGCCGGCGCCGCGCTCGGACAGTCCGATGACGCCGAGTGGGAGCCGATCACCGAGGAGCGGCTGCTCGAGCCGCAGGACGGCGACTGGATGAGCTACCGGCGGACCTACGACGTGACCGGGTTCAGCCCCCTCGACCAGATCGACCGCGACAACGTCTCCGACCTGCGCCTGGCCTGGTCCTGGTCGATGCGCGACAACAGCCGCTGGGTGCCGACGCCGATCGTGGCGAACGGGCTGATGTACGTCTCCGAGGGCAGCGGCCGCGTGACGGCCTTCGACGTGGTCTCCGGCGACGTCGTCTGGGTGCATACGCGCAGCTACCCCGAGGATATCGAGAAGTCGCAGGCGCTCGGCCGGCACCGGGGCGTCTCCGTGCTCGGCGACACGGTCTACTTCGGCGCGGCCGACGCCGTGCTGGTCGCCCTCGATGCGCAGACCGGCGAGCAGCGCTGGGAGGTGAGCACCGGCGACTACACCACCGGCCTCGGCCACAGCCATCCGCCGCTGATCGCCGACGGGAAGGTCGTGCTGGGGTTCGCCGGCGGAGACCGGAGCGGACGCGGCACCATCGTGGCGCACGACGCCGAGACAGGCGAGCACATCTGGACCACCTACACGGTGCCGCGGGCCGGCGAGCCGGGCTACGAGACCTGGACCGAGCGCGAGATCCCGCCGCTGGGCGGGCTGGCCTGGAGCACCATCAGCTACGACCCGGAGCTGGGCCTCGTCTACATGGGCACGGGGCAACCGACCCCGTGGGCCTCGACCCTGCGCGGCCCGGGCGACGCGCTGTACACCAACTGCATCCTGGCCCTGGACATCGACACCGGCGAGATCGAGTGGTATTTCCAGGTGGTGCCGGCCGACAACTGGGATCTGGACGCCACGGCCGAGAGCATGCTGGTCGATCTGGTCATCGGCGGCGTCGAGCACAAGGCGCTCATCGAGACCAGCAAGATCGGCTGGGGCGTGGTGCTCGACCGCGAGACCGGCCGCTTCATCGACGCGTTCCGGACCGGCTACGACAACATCATCACCGGCTGGACCGACACCGGCAGCCCCATCTACAACCCGGACCAGATCCCCACGCTGGAGGACGTCGACTCGGACAAGATCTTCGAGGTCTGCCCGCACCTGCACGGTGCGCGCAACCTGAACTCCGCGAGCTACAGCCCCGAGACCGGCCTCTATTACGTCGGTATCAACAACGCCTGCATGGACGTCACGTTCGTTTCCGAGGAGTACCGGCCCGGCCGCGTCTACCGGGGCATGGGCAGCCGCGTGAAGATGGTGCCGGGCTACGAGTACATCGGCGAGTTCGTGGCGTTCAACCCGGTCACCGGCGAGCGGGCCTGGGAGTACCGTCACGAGAACGGCGCGCCGATGACCGCCGCGGCGCTCGCCACCGGGGGCGGCCTCGTCTTCGGCGGCACCGCCGACCGGCGGCTCTTCGCGCTCGACGCCGACAACGGCGACCTGCTCTGGGAGACGCGCCTGAACGGCGACATCTCCGGCGCCCCGGTCACCTTCGAGGTCGACGGCCGGCAGTACCTCGCGGTCGGCGCCGGCGGGCGCATCGGGCAGACCACCTCCTACGCGCGGCTGACCGGCATCACGCTGCCGCAGGGCAGCGGCGTCATTTGGGTCTTCGCGCTCCCGGAGTAGGTGCCGGACGCCGGGAAGCGACCGTGATTCCACCGAACGGCCATCGGCCCGACAAACGGCGTCGATAGTCTGCACGGATCCTGCCGGGGCCGGTCCACGGCCCCGCTTCATCTCCTCCAACGGGACCAGATTGAGGGAAGGTAAACCGATGCCGTCTTCACGTTCGCGCCGGGTGCTCATAGCGGTCCTCCTCGTCACGGCCGGTCTCTCCCGGCCGGCGGCACAGGGGCAGGAGGTCACCACGGCGGCCCTCGAGCAGGCAGCGTCGGACACCTCGTCGTGGCTGATGTACGGCCGCGACTACCACGGCCAGCGCTTCGTGGAGCTGGACGAAATCACGCCGGAGAACGTGAACCGCCTCCAGCCCGCCTGGGTGTTCGCCACCGGCGGCGAGAACCGCGGCCTGGAGGCCACGCCGCTGGTGCACGAGGGCGTCATCTACCTGTCGGCCGACGAGTCGCGGGTGTTCGCCCTCGACGCGCGCACCGGGGCGAAGAAGTGGGGCTTCGAGCCGGAGATGTCGGACGAGGTCGAGCGGGTCTACTGCTGCGGGTCGAACAACCGCGGCGTGGCGCTGTTCGGCGAGCTGGTCTACGTCGGGACGATGGACGCGCGGCTGATCGCGCTGCACAAGGACACCGGCGCCGTGGTGTGGGAGAGCGTGGTCGTCGACTGGCGGCAGGGCTACAGCATCACCGGCGCGCCGCTGGTGGTCAACGGCATGGTCCTGACCGGGGTGGCCGGTGGGGAGTACGGCATCCGCGGCTTCGTCAAGGCCTACGACGCGCTGACCGGCGAGCCGCGCTGGACCACCTACACCATCCCGGGTCCGGGGGAGCCGGGCAACGAGACGTGGCCGGGCGATACCTGGAAGAACGGCGGCGCCCCCACGTGGACGACGGGCGTCTTCGATCCCGAGCTGAACCTGGTCTACTGGAACACCGGCAACGCCGCGCCCTGGAACTGTCACGTCCGCAAGGGCGACAACCAGTGGTCGGCCGCGACCGTCGCCATCGACGCCGACAACGGCGAGATCCGCTGGGGATTCCAGTACACGCCGTGGGACTGCTGGGACTACGACGCGGTCAGCACGCCGGTGCTGGCCGACGTGACCCTGCGCGACCACGGGCCGGTCAAGGCGCTGTTCCACCACGACAAGAACGGCTTCTTCTACGCCCTCGACCGCACCGACGGCCGCTTCCTGTACGGCGAACCGATCGTGCCGGGCATCAACTGGGCCTTCGGGCTCGACCCGGAGACCGGGCGCCCGGAGATCAATCCCGACATGCTGGCGCAGTCGGGCGGCCCCGAGGTGGGGCCCATCATTCCCAGCCTGGAAGGCGCCATCGACTGGCAGCCGCTCGCCTTCAATCCCGGCCTGGGCGCGCTGTACTTCATGTCCAACCAGTGGGCGATGGGCTACCGCTTCTGGGCCGAGGACCAGTTCGAGCCGCCGACCAACGGCGAGGCGTATCTCGGCGGCGACTACCAGCAGTACCTGACCAGCGACAACCCCGGCAACTTCGTCGGCTTCGACGTGGTGAAGCAGGAGGTCATGTGGCGCGTGGTGAGCCCGGCGCCGTTCTGGGCGGGTGCGGTGGCCACCTCCAGCGGGCTGGTGTTCACCGGCGACATGCGCGGCTACTTCATGGCCCTCGACGCCCGCGGCGGCGACGTGCTGTGGCAGTTCCAGACCGGCTCGGGCATCATCGGCAGCCCCATCACCTACGAGCTCGACGGGACGCAGTACGTGGCGGTGCCGTCCGGCGGCATCGGCGGGGACATGACGTTCTATTACACCGAGCCGAAGGCGGGGAACCTCTGGGTCTTCGCGCTCGACGGCGGTCCCCGGGAGGTCCAGGCTGGGACGAACCTGACGCCGCTGCCGGGCGGCCTGCCGCGGGTCGGCGAGCCGGGCCACACGCTGGGCGGCCGCGTGCTGCCGGGATACGGCTTCGAACCCACGGAAGGGGCCGAGCCCAGCGCGCCGGGTACGCCGTTCGTGGCGCCCGGATCGTTCGCACCGCCCGTCCCCGACGCGAGCGATGCGGCCAATACCCTGCTGGGCGATGCGACGGCGGTCGCCGCCGGCGAACGGATCTACCGCGCGCGCTGCGCCGTGTGCCACCGCACCGGCGGCGGCGCTGGTCCGAGCCTGTTCCGGAACAGTCTCCCGCTCGGCCGATTCCTGGATACGGTGAACGGAGGACGCGAGGGCACGAACATGCCCGCCTTCCAGGAGCTGCTCTCGCGCGACGAGATCCGGCAAGTGCACGCCTTCCTGATGTCGCGCGACGCGTTGTAGATCTCAGCGCACTTGTCGCCCCGAAGCCCCGACGCGGCGCCAGAAGTCCGCTTCGTCCGCGCAGGCGTAGGCTGCGGCCATCACGGCGTCCCGCGATACGTCGGTGAGAGCCGCGGCGCGCTCCGGAAACGCCGGTGAGACCGCGACATCGCGAACCTGCAGCAGGCTCTGGGCCGCTGCTGCGAGTTCCTGCGCACGACCCTCTGAGTGCCCCTCAGCGAGCAGCACGCGTGATAGCGGGTCGTCGGCAGGGCCGGTCCCTTCCCGCGCGCCGAGTGTTCGCCCGATGCGCTCCAGGACCCGGTAGGTCGCGTCCGTCGGGGTCGGCTCGGTCATCCCGTCGTAGATCTCCCCTGCCGTCCAGCCGGGAAACGCCCCGCTCGTCGGCGCCGACCGGTACCTGCCGTCCTCCAGCCGGTGAATCGTCACCCCCGCCGGACGCCGCGGCGAGGCCCCTTCCGGCGGCACGATCACCCACAGCTCCGGAAACCCCCACGCTTCGTAGAGCAGCAGCTTTCCCGGCCGCACGTCGGTCGTGTAGGCGACTTCGAGCACTACGTCGGGGAAGTCGTTCTCACCGATGACCAGGGACTTCTTCGGCGTCGCGGAGCGGGTCGGATGGAGGTACAGCGTCTCGTCCGCCTCCATGGCCCGCCGGGGCTCGCCGGCTTCGTCCCGCACGAGCAGGGTTACCGAGCCGTACGAGACGATGGGCGTACCGCGCACCGAGGCGATCCGCTCGGCCAGGTGCGGCAGCCGCCGCGACGTTCCTTCGTGGACCCCGTACTTGTCGGCGACGACCCAGGCGGTCTCCGTACGGGCGTCCCAGTACTCGATCCGGTCGTCGAAGTCCTCGAACTCGGCGCGCGACAGGGAAATGCGGCGGCAGCCGGGAAAGCGCAACGCCTCGGTGCGCAGAGACTCGCGGAGTGGCGCATCCCGCCCCGCGGTGCCAGCCGCCTTGCCGGCGCCGCGGGCGGCACGTGCATGAAAGTGCTCCATCGGGCCATCATACAGCACCGCACGTTCCATCACTTCGACACTGAGAAACGAGCCGCTGCGGATACCATGGGGGACAGGCGTCGGGCCAGCGCCGTCACGAGGGTGTTCATGCTCGAGGTTCCGTCGGATGGAGGTACACCGATGCCGGAAACCGAATCGTCAGCCGGGACACCATGGCGCCTCGCCCTGCCGGGTTGGCTGGCCCTCTGCGTTCTCGCGGTCGCCAGCGTGGGCTGCGCGGCGAGGGCCTGTTGGGACTGCGACGTCTGCGCGTCCTCGCTGATCGACGTCGGGTGCGTCTCCGCGCAGGAGCCCGACGCGGCGGAGGATGTCACCTGGTTCGAGGGGGCCCGGCTCATCGACGGCAGCGGCGGCGCGCCCATCGAGACGTCCGCGTTCCTGGTCGAGGACGGCGCCTTTGCCTGGGTCGGCCGGCAGGGTGAAAGGGAGGCCCCCGCGGGCGCCGCGCGCGTGGATCTGTCCGGCAAGACGGTGATACCCGCGCTGATCGACGCGCACCAGCACATCGGGCTGACCAACGTGAAGGACGGGACGCACAGCAAGGACAACTACACGCTGGCCAACCTGGTCGAGCATCTGGAGCGCTCCGCCTACCACGGCGTCGCGGCCACGATGAGCCTGGGGCTGGAGTTCGACGAGGCGCTGGCTTTCGAGCTGCGGAACGAAGTGTTTCCCGACGCGGCACGTTTCCTGACCTCCGGGCGGGGCATAGCCGCCACGCCGATGGCCGGGCCGCAGCAGGAGTACCGGTCGGGCATACCGCGCGGCGCGCGGACCGAGGCGGAGGGTCGCGCGGCGGTCGCGGAGCTGGACGGCCACGGGGTCGACATCATCAAGATCTGGGTCGACGACCGGGGCGGTACGGTCCCGAAGCTGGAGCCGGAGGTCTACCGGGCGATCATCGACGAGGCGCATGCGCGCGGCATGCGGGTGGCGTCGCACCTCGGCTCGACCAGCGGGCTGGCCGACGCGAAGGACCTGATCCGGGCGGGCATCGACGGCTTCGCGCACACCGTCCGCGACCGCGACATCGACGAGGAGCACATGGCGCTGGTCCGCGCGAATCCCGAAATCTGGACCATCCCGAACCTGCCCGGCTCGCCGGTGACGCTCGACGACCTGCCGTGGCTGAGCGAGACGCTGCCGCCGTTCGAGATCGAGAACCTGCGCGCGCAGGCCGAGCGGCTGGCGGAGGAGGGACCGGGGGACTTCTTCGAGCTGCAGTGCCGGAACCTGGCCCGCAACCGCGAGGCCGGCATGGTCATCGGCATGGGCACCGACTCGGGCGTCAGCGTCGCCTGGACCACGCACACCGAGATCCGCGACATGGCGGGCTGCGGGCTCACGCCGATGGAGGCGCTCGAGTCCGCGACGCGGATCAACGCGGAGATCCTGGGTCTGGACAACCTCGGCACGGTGACCGTGGGCAAGAGCGCGTCGTTCGTGGTGCTCGATGCGGACCCGCTGGACGACATCACCAGCACGCGGCGGATCGACAGCGTCTACCTGCGCGGCGAGCCGGTGGACCGGGAGGCGCTGCGGGCGAAGTTCATGGACGGCGTGCGGTGACGGAAGCGGAAGACGATGCAGTGGCGGATCTGATGTGCAACGGGCTGGATCCGTCGCTTACGGGGCCTCGGGCCGACGCCGTCCGGTGGCGCATCGTCAGCCAGCCGCGAGGGGGGCGACGGGGCATGACTGTAGACGACGTGACACCAGTCGGGCGATGGCCGACGGATGTCCCCGAGACGGAGACACCCGCCAGCCGCTATCCGACTGGTATAGAGCCGGGCGTTGACTCCTACCGGCTCCACGGCGGCACGATTTCGTTCGTGCGCGCGTAGGCGATGAGCTGGCCGAGATGCTCGTGCATGTCGCCGGCCACGAACAGCATCAGCTCCGGCGAGGACCGCTCCCGCCCGAACAGCGAGCGCGACCCGGTCAGGGTTGACGGGTCGATGGACTGGATCGTCGCCTGCGCGTACGCGAAGCCCCTGGTCAGATGGTCGATGACGGCGGCCTTGTCGGTGATCTCCGACAGTCCCTGCGATTCCTCGCGGCTCATCGCGGTCGGAGCGCCGAGCGCCATCGGCGCGAAGCCGTAGCCCTCGCTGGCGATCAGCATCAGCACTTCCGAGACCGAACGGACGCCTTCCATCGGGCGCCACGTGTAGAGATCCTGCGGGAACGCGTCGGCGAGCCCGAGGAACTTCCCGCGCATCACCTCCATGTCGGCGAGGTACGCGGCCTTCACCGCGGCGGCCGATTCCGGGGTCAGGTCCTGGGCCTGCGCGGCCGGCGCGCCGGCCAGCAGCAGGGCGGCGAGGGCGGCAAGCAGGACGGTGCGTCCGCGGTGGGTCGAAGAGCGATGCGTCATAAGGGTTCCCTCCTTTATGGTGCCGAAGACTCTCGGTGGCGAGGGCGCGTTTCACACGTGCGGGCGCGACACCACCGAACGAGGTGCGCCGATCCGACCAGCCCGTGGCAGGATTCCGCGCGGCAGATCACGCCGAGGACGATCGTGCGGCTCGGCGTGTGCCGGGGTCCGCATGATCTTGGCGACAAACGGGGAGGTCATGGCGTGCAGCAGCGCGCTGTAGTCGAGCTGGAACCGTATTTCGGCGCCGACCGACAGCCGGTCGTGGCCGGAGTCCGCGACGAGATGGTCGCTGCTGGCTCCAAGGATCGCGATGCCCGGCGGCGCGTGGAGCCCCTCGGGGTCGGTGTCCTGACGCCCGAGCGCGAAGATTACCTGGGAGGCGTCGCCCCGGTCCGCGCTCGGCGGCGGGGTCCCGAATGCCGTCTCCGCGAGCGTGCCCCAGGGCCGCGACGGCTTGGTGCTCGACTCGATCACCTCGGCTACGAGGCTGATGGCGTCGCAGTGCAGCCCGTCGATGGGGCTGCGTCGCAACGGCTCGCGACCGAGCAGAATCGATTCGCCCAGGCGGAGGTTGTTGATCCGCCCGGTGTCCGCGGCGCCGAGGGCCCAGTCGAGGTTGGCGGAGTTGCCTCCGGACACGATGCCGACCCGCTGGCCGAGCGCCGCATCGAGCGAGTCCGCGAGGGCGGACAGCTCCGCCATGTTCCTGGCGTCGGGCGACACGCCGCTACGGCAGGCGAGGTTCGTGCCGATGCCCCGGAGCGCGATGTTCGGGAGGCCCAGCGTTTCACGCGCGGCGTGTTCGAGGTCGCCGGGCATGATGCCTTCGCGGAGATCGCCGAGCTCGACCATCAGCACGACCCCGTGACGGCGTCCCGAGGCCTGCGCGGCGGACGAGAGCGCCCGGATGACGTCGATCTCGGTGTTGAAGCTCACGTCCGCGTGCGCGACGACGCGGGTCGCCTGGCTGAGCATCGGCGCGCGCAGAAGGATCATCGACGCCGGCACCCGCGCGCGGCGCAGCGCCTCGATGTTCTCGATGCGGGAATCGCCAAGCACCTTCACGCCGGCGCTCAGCAGGGCGCCGGCCACCGCCGGCGAGCCGAGGGTCGCCTTGGTGACGCCGGTCACCCAGATGCCCCGGCCGGCCAGCCGGGCGACCAGGGTGCGCGCGTTGTGGCGAATCTTGTCGAGGTCGATCTCGAGTCGCGGCGCGCTCATCGCACGCCGGCGACCGGCGTCCCCTCGAGCTGTGGGAACGCCGAGCACACCATGTCCGCCAGGCGCTCGGGCGACCGGGTCAGCGCATCGGTGGCCGGGATGCCGAGCTCGCGTTCGTAGCTGACGATGGCGGCGGAGACCTCGGCCTCGGTCATGTGCTCGTGATTGATCGTGAGACCGATGACGGTCGTGTCCGCGAAGGTCTGGATGAGGTTGATCTCGGCGGCGGCGGTAGGCATCGGCATCTGTTCGTAGTCGCAACGGTGGGGACGTCCCGGGGCGTGCTGCAGCACCACCCCGTGCGGATGGCAGCCGCGGAGGATGAGGCTCGACGTAGAGAACGCGGGGTGCCCGAGCGCGCCCTGGCCTTCGATGACGATCACGTCGGGCCGCTCGGACTCGAAGGCGTCCACGATCGTGGCCTCCAGCTCACCCGAGCAGAACTGCGAGGGAATCGCGTCGAGCGCGACACCGTAGCGGGCGCCCTGGATCAGGCAGGTCTGGCCGGTGCCGATCATCACCGCCTTGACGCCCCGCTCGTTGAGGGCGCGGGTCAGAATGGTGGCCGTGGTCCGTTTGCCGATGGCGCAGTCGGTGCCCAGCACGGCGATGCGCGGGCAGGTCACCTCGGCGAGGCGGCCACTGAAGATGCGCAGGTCCTTCTTGGCGCGCGGCCGGCGGACGTCGAGGATCGCCACGTTCTTCGCGCGGCTCATCGCGAGGAACTCCGGGTCGTCCTGCAGAAACTCGTGCAGGCCGTTGACGACGTTCATCCCCAGCGCCATCGCCTCGAGGACCACCCTGCGCTCGTGCGGCGAGAGCAGACCGGTGGCCGGCGCGATCCCGATGATGAAGTAGTCCGGCGTGCAGCGGGCATGCGCCAGCGCGTCGGCGAGGTTGCGCCGGATGGGAATGTCGTTCGGTCCGTCGCCGAGCACCACGCCGGCATCGAGACCGGCCTTGCCGCTGTCGATGACCGCGAGGATCTCGTAGCGTTCCGAGTGCCGGACCAGCCCGTTCGCGGTCTTGCCGTCGGCGTCCCCGAAGTTGCCCTCGCAGTAGACGATGGCCGATGCGTCCCGTTCCGTCCCGGCCGGGCGGTGCGTCGTCGGCGAGGTTGGCGGGCTCGGTGGATTCCGGCGATTCGCGACTATCAAAGGCCCGTCCGGTCGGTCGCCTCGGACAGCACTAGCGACGTCGTTCCCGTCGGCTGCAGCCGATCGAGATACACGATGAGGGTCACCGCCAGGGCGATGGCCCCGGCGTTCAGCCCAACCCAGTTTTCGACCGAGACCTGACCGGGTACGAGGAGGATCCAGGCGGTCACCGTCAGCATGAGCCGCGTGGCGAGAGCCATCCGGCAACCGGATCGTGTCGACATGTGGTCCTCCAGACGGCCGCGATCTCCGCGGCCAGAAGATGTGCGGGTCGGTTGACCGGTGACGGACAGATTCCCCGTCTCGGTCGCCGGACCGACAGCGGCTGCTGCTGCAGTGACGCCGACTCCGCACCGGCGGAACGTGCACTGACACGTTCGCCCACCGAGTTCGGCTTTGGTGAGGGCTGGGGCTTTCGGCCTCGGCAGAACGCCGACGGCAGATCTCAGAAAAGCAGTGCTCAGGCAGTATACCCCGGATCGCGAGCAGGCCCATCAACTCGAAGTTGGCGAATCGCCCCTCGAATGCAGCGCGGTTTCCACGGGTTCCCAGGCGGAGCTTGGCGAGCGGGAGGCGGGGAGGGAGAAATGACCCATCGATATCTTGTGGTGTTCCGTCGGCTCGTGGCGACGTGGATACCGATCAAGCCCGCTCTACGTCGAACGCCGCGAGGTTGCGGGCTTCCTTGCTGAACTCCACCGCGATCAGGTGGATCGGTTCGCCCCGGTCGCGGTACTTGTCCGCGTAGCCCTTCGCCTTCAACTGCGCCATCGCGGCGCCTTCGGGCGCCAGCTCCACCACCTTGAACTCGAACAGGTACACCTGGCCGTTGAAGCGCACCGCCATGTCCAGGCGGCCGTGGCTGCTGCTGTCCTCCACCACGACGTCCAGGCCCAACCCCGCGAAGTACGAGTAGAACACGCTGGCGTAGAAGCCTTCGTAGCCGGCGATGTCGTTGTTCGTGTACCACTGGTGCGGAATGCTGGCGAAGAACGCCTCGAACAGCGCCGCCAGACCCGTGAAGTCGTTGACCAGCAGCAGGTCGTAGAGCCGCGCGCTGTGCGCGGCCCGCCGGGACGCGTCCCCCGTCATGCGGTTCAGCAGGCTCCGGTTCAGGCTCTGCCGCACTTCCCGGTTCGGATACCCCAGCCGGTAGAACATCTCTCCGCCCCGCGGCTCGGGACGCTCGATGGTCAGGTAGCCGGTCTGGAACAGCAGCGCCTCGGTCGGCATGTCGCCGACGTCGAAGGTGGACAGCAGCTCGGCGCTGCCGAGCATGCCGTCGAGCGCCAGCGAACCGACCCGCCGCGAAAACAGCGTATCGACCAGAAACGTCGGCGTGCCGGTCTCGAACCAGTGGGCGGCGAACTCGCGGTTGCGAAACAGCAGCAGGATGTCGAACGGGTTGTAGACTTTCTCGTCGCCGCGCCAACTGTAGCCGTTGTACCAGTCGCGGACCTGATCCCGGTCCAGGCCGCCGAGTTCCGGCGCGAACACGGTGTCGAGATCCGCGTCGGTGTAGCCGCAGATGGCCGAGTAGTTCGGCTCCAGGGTGATGTCGGTGAGGTTGTTGAGGCCGGAGAACAGGCTCGCTTTGGAGAACTTGCTCACGCCGGTGATGAAGCTGAAGCGGATGTGCGCGTCGCTGTCCTTGATGACCGCGTAGAGGCCGCGGAGGAAGTCGCGGTTGGCGCGGGCGACCTCCGGCGTGTCCAGCGCGTCCAGAATCGGCTTGTCGTACTCGTCCACTAGGACGACGGCCCGCTGCCCGGCCTGCGCGCTCGACGTCCGGACGAGGTGACCGAAGCGCTCCGGGGCCGTGTCGTAGCGGGAAGCGATGCCGAGCTGCTCTTCCAGGACGTCGAGCTGGGCCATCAGGTTGATGTGCAGGTAGCCCGGTTCCTTGAAGTTGCCGCTGCCGAAGCTGAGGCGCAGCACGGGATGGCGCACCGACCAGTCCCACCGGTCGTGGATGGCGAGCCCCTCGAACAGCGGCTCGTTGCCCTCGAACAGCTCCTTGCAGGTGTCCAGGAACAGGCTCTTGCCGAAGCGGCGCGGGCGCGACAGGAAGTAGTGAGTGCCCTCGTCGAGCAACCGCCGAATGTAGGCGGTCTTGTCCACGTAGTAGCAGTGGTCCTCGCGGACCGTTCGGAAGGTCTGCACGCCGATGGGCAGCTTGCGTCGCGTCATGGAACGCTCACGGATCGTGGTCGCAACCGGTCTCAATCCCTATTGTCGCATCCGAGATCGGGTGTTCGCGCGTGGCTGCATCGACCGCGCCTGTCGGTGCTACGCAGGTTCCCCATGGACTGCTCTGTACGGCGTCGGTCCGGTCGCCGTCCGGGCGGAGTGCCGGGTCGGCGGTGCGGCCGATTGACGCACGACATCGGGGCAGTGCCGGGGTAGACTTGCCGAACCGGGCGAGCCGGCGTCTTCCGCGTGATGACCGCCGGCCCGCGCCCTGTTTCGGTAGCCGCGTCTCTCGAGGCACCCGGATCTGAAGGAGGCAGCGATGGCTGCAACCCGCATCCTCTTCGGTGTGACGTTCCTCATGGCGCTCATGGCGTTCGGCTTCCCGCTCCAGCTTGCCGCGCAGGAGGGCGCCGGTCCGGCGGCGATGCGCGCCGCGCCGGACTTCCGCACGGTCCGTCCGGTCATCCGCGGGCAGGACTACGCGGTCAGCTCCATGAAGGCGCAGGCGACGGCCGCGGCGGTCGAGATTCTCGACGCCGGCGGCAACGCCTTCGACGCCGCGGTCGCGGGGCAGGCGGTGCTGGCCCTGGTCGATCCGGCGATGAACGGCATCGGGGCCGACGCGGTGCTGCTGGTTTACGACGCGGAGGCGAAGCAGGTCTACTCGATCAACGCGGAGGGGATGGCGCCGGAGCTGGCCACCATCGAGTGGTACGAGCAGCACAACAACGCCGAGCTGCCGCGCAGCGACGGGCTGCTGGCCGCGTCCACTCCCGGCGTGGTCGACGCCTGGTACATCCTGCTCGACCGCTGGGGGACGATGACCTTCGAGCAGACGCTGCGGCGGGCGATCTCGGTGGCGGCCGACGGGTTCCCGGTCAGCGAGGGGCTCAGCCGCACGATCGCCAACTCGTCCAAGATCCGGAAGTACCCGACGACCATGAAGGTCTACTTCCCGGACGGGCGCGCGCCGGTGCCGGGCGAGATCTTCCGCAATCCCGACGCCGCCCGCGTGCTGGAGAAGATCGTGGAGGCCGAGCGCGAGAACGCCCAGCTCGGCCGCTCGGCGGCGCTGAAGGCGGGCCGCGACCGCTTCTACAAGGGCGACATCGCGCGGGACATGGGCAAGTTCTTCGAGGAGCACGGCGGCCTCTACCGCTACGAGGACTTCGCCGCCTACAGCGCCAAGGTGGAGACGCCGGTCTCGACCAACTACCGCGGCTACGAGGTCTACAAGAACCCGTCGGCCAGCCAGGGGCCGGCCGAGCTGTTCACGCTGAACATCCTGGAGGGCTTCGACCTCGCGGCCATGCGCCACAACAGCGCCGACTACGTCCACACGAGCGCCGAGGCGCTGAAGCTGGCCTTCGCCGACCGCGACAAGTACCTCGGCGACCAGGACGTGGTCCCCATTCCCTACGAGGGGCTGCTGTCGAAGGACTACGCGGCCGAGCGCCGCGCGCTGGTCGACCCGGCCAAAGCGTCGCTGGAGTTCCGGCCAGGCGCTCCCGAGCGGTTCATGCAGAACCCGCCGCCGACCCCGGCCCACCCGCGCGTCACCTTCGCGGGGGACGCCGATCACGAGGGCGACACCAGCTACATCGCGGTGGTCGACGGCGACCGCAACATGGTGAGCTTCGAGCCGAGCCTGCACAGCGGCTTCGGGACCGGCGTGGTCGTCGGCGATCTGGGGTTCAGCTTCACGTGCCGGGGCGACTACTACTCGCTGGTCCACGGCGAGGCCAACGCCCTGGCGCCGGGCAAGCGCCCGCGCAGCACGCTGCAGAGCACCCTGGTCATGAAGGACGGCGCGCCGTGGGGCATCCTGGGCAGCCCCGGCGGCGACGACCAGATCATGCGGACGATGCAGACCTTGCTGAACATGGTGGAGTTCAACATGAACGTGCAGCAGGCGATAGAGGCGCCGCGCTGGTCGACGCGCAGCTTCCCGGCCTCGCCGTTCCCGCACACCATGTATCCGGGCGACCTGTCGGTGGAGCGGGGCATCTCGGCCGAGGTGCGCGCGGTGCTGGAGGCGAAGGGCCACGCGCTGCGGGTGCGTCCGGAATGGTCGATGGGCTCGAACGCCGCGATCGTCGTGGACCACCAGCACGGCGTGCTGGCGGCCGGCGTCGATCCCCGGACGGAGGGGGTCGCCTGGGCGAAGTGAACCGCCGCGGCACTTGGATGTGATGCGCCTCGGCACGCGCGTCGAGGCGGGCGAAGCGCCGTTCGTGGCGGATCGCGATGCCGCACTCTACGAGCGGTATCGCAAGTAGCGGCCAGAACTGAACGACGGCGGATGGGAGTCCGCGGGCAGGGCTCCCGCAACGGGACGGGAGGTTGACATGAGACGACGCGTGCTGGAACTGTTCGGCGTGGCGGCGGCGGTCGCCGGCGTGACGGTGCTGCTGCAGTTGGCGCCGGTGCCGGTCGTGGGGCAGGCGCAGGAGACGCCCGCCGGGTCGGACGCCGCGCCGGCCGCCCCCACTCCGTGGGGCGAGCCGGACCTGCAGGGCATCTGGACCACCCAATACGAGATCCCGCTGGAGCGGCCTGCCCGCTTCGCCGACCAGGAGTTCCTGACCGACGAGCAGCGGGCCGAGCTGGACCAGGAGCGGGCGCGCATCATTTACGAGGACACCCGGTACGCCGACCGTGGCAGCGAGCAGGACGTGGGCGGCGCCTACAGCGCCGCGATCTACCTGTCGCACAAGTACATGGGCCGGCGGACGTCGCTGATCATCGATCCGCCCGACGGCCGCATTCCGCCGCTGACGCCCGAGGCGCAGGCGCGCCGCGACGCCATCCGGGAGTACCAGCTCGCGCTGCTGCAGGCCACCGCGGTCTGCCGCGACAACCTGCCGTCCTGCGCGGGCGGCCAGTACGGGCCGCCGTCGCCGCGCCGCAACGAGCCGCCGCCGTTCTATCCGGCGACGGGCGCCGCGGCGGGCGGGTCGTTCAACCGCTCCGACGGCCCGGAGGATCGCGGCCTCGGCGAGCGCTGCATGTCGGCCAGGCTGCCCGACTTCGGGGGCGCGGCCGGCTACTTCCTGCAGGTGGTGCAGTCGCCGCAGACCGTGTCGATCTTCTACGACACCGGGCAGGGCCAGGGCTGGCAGCGGGTCATCCCCGTGACCGACCGCCCGCACCTGCCGCCGCACGTCCGGCAGTGGTGGGGCGATTCGCGCGGCCGCTGGGAGGGCGACACGCTGGTGGTCGACGTCACCAACTTCAGCCCCAAGACCGACTACCAGGGCTCGCGCGAGAACCTGCACCTGGTGGAGCGCTGGCGCCGCGTCGACGCCGAGACGCTGGAGTACGTCGTCACGATGAACGACCCGACGACGTGGACCGCGCCCTGGACCGTCGCGCTGGAGCTGAGCCGGCAGAGCGACCAGCTCAACCGCATCTACAAGGAGCCCCGTTGCCACGAGGGCAACTACGGCATGCCCGCCCTGCTGCGAGGCTCGCGCGCCGAAGAGCAGGCGTTCGCCGACGGCACCGGCCCCGATCCGGCCACGCTGTGCAGCGCCGGGTGCGGGGGCTTCGCCGCGGGCTTTGCCGACTCGGGCGACGAGGTCAATCCGCTGCGGCGGTGACCGGCGGGTGACCGGCGGCCGGGGGTTTTTGCCGTGGAACGGTGCAGACCGCCGGCGAGGGTTGGTTGAGCGGCAAGCGGGGCCGCGGGCGACGAATGACGCAGGGGGTTCAACGTGCGAAACCGAATGATATACGGCGGCTCGATAGTCACCGCGGTGCTCGTGACGGCGGCCGTCACCGCCGTCATCACCGCGTCGATGACCGGCGCGGCCGGTCAGGGGCAGGAGGCGGCGGACGCGGTCCGCACCGTCGACGGCCGGCCCGACTTCAGCGGCATCTGGCAGGCGAACAACGAGGCGCACTGGGACCTGGAGGCCCACGCCGCGCGTGCGGGCATGGTGACCCAGCAGGGTGCGTATCCGTTCGACTTCGTTCAGGTCCCGGCGGCCCCGGTGCTCGCGCTGGGCGCGGCCGGCGGCGTCCCCGCCTCGCTCGGCGTCGTCGAGGGCGACGGCCGGATCCCGTACACGCCGGAGGCGCGGGCCATCAAGGACGAGAACGCGGCCAACTGGATCGACCGCGACCCCGAGCTCAAGTGCTACCTGCCGGGGATCCCGCGGGCGATGTACATGCCCTACCCGTTCCAGATCGTGCAGAGCACGAACAAGATCCAGATGGCGTTCGCGTTCACCAGCACGGCGCGGACCATTCACCTGGACGACGTCGAGCTGCCGCCCGACTGGACCTACATGGGGCACTCGGTGGGCCGCTGGGAGGGCGACACGCTGGTGGTCGACGTCACCGAGTTCAACGGCAAGAACTGGTTCGACCGAGCCGGCAACTTCCACAGCGAGGCGCTGCGGCTGGAGGAGCGCTTCACGCCGATCTCGCCCGACGCCATCCACTACGAGGTGACGATTACGGATCCGAACACCTTCACCGAGCCCTGGACCATCTCCATGCCGCTCTACCGCCGCCTGGAGGACAACATGCAGCTGCTGGAGTACCGCTGCATCGAGTTCGTCGAGGAGTTCCTCTACGGGCACGTGCGCAAGGAGCAGCTCGTCACGACCTGGGAGGGGGAGACCATCATCGTGGACATCCGGCGCAAGGTGCCGCCGGGGGACGCCTTCTACGACTGGTATCGCAAGTGAGCCCCGGTTGCGGCGGCGCGCCGGCCAGCGCCGGTCGACACGCGGGCGGTGCGCGGCCGGACCAGCCCGGCCGGTAGCCCGGGTTGCCGCAACGGCTGACGGGAGGGCAGACTGTCCGTCGTGGGACGCGCAATCTCCCTCTCGCCGGCCGGCGCCTTCGGGGCGGCGCTGGTTCCCGCGTTCGCCCTGGCGGCGTTCGTTCTCGTCGACCGCGTCCACGACAACCCGACGCTCTTCCGGGCGTTTCTCGGCGCCGCGCTAGCGCTCGGCGCGTGGAACGTCGTGCTGCTCGTTCTGTCGCAGCGCGGCGGCCGGCGCCGGACGCTGGAGATAGCTCTCCGGCCGCAGCACTACGTCCAGGCTTGCGCGCAGGCGTCCGTCCTCCTCTACTGGGGCTGGCACTGGGCCCCCGTCTACGACACGATTCCCCTCATCGCCGGCCAGCTCGTCTTCGCCTACGGGTTCGACCTGCTGCTCGGCTGGTCCCGGCGCGACACGCACCGGCTCGGCTTCGGTCCCGTCCCCGTCATCTTCAGCATCAACCTGTTCCTCTGGTTCACCGACGACTGGTTCCACTTCCAGTTCCTGCTGGTGGCAATCGGCTTCGCGGCCAAGGAGCTGATCCGCTGGGAGCGGGACGGCCGCCTCGTCCACATCTTCAACCCCGCGTCGTTCCCGCTCGCCGTCTTCGCGCTCGCGCTCATCGTCACCGGGATGAGCGACGTCACACGGGCGCAGGACATCGCCATCTCGCAGTTCTATCCGCCGCAGATGTACCTGTGGATATTTCTGATCGCGCTGCCCGGCCAGTACCTGTTCGGCGTGACGACGATGACGATGGCCGCGGTGGTCTCGACGTATCTGTTCGGGCTGCTCTACTTCGCGGCGACGGGGGTCTACTTCTTCTACGACTCGTACATCCCGATCGCCGTGTTTCTCGGGATGCACCTGCTGTTCACGGATCCTTCCACGTCGCCGCGGACGGAGCTGGGGCGTATCGTGTTCGGGGTGCTCTACGGGTTGAGCACGGTCGTGCTGTACGTGGTGCTGGGCCGGGTCGGGGCGCCGACGTTCTACGACAAGCTGTTGCAGGTGCCGTTGTTGAACCTGTCGGTGATTCTGATCGACCGGGCGGCGCGGTCGGAGGTCCTGCGGCGGTTCGATCCGGTGGCGCTCGGGCGCGCGCTGGCGCCGCGGCGGCGGCATCTGGCGTACATGGGGGTGTGGGCTGTCGTGTTCGTGGCGATGAGCGCGGCCGGCGGGGTCGGGGACCGGCATCCCGGGCAGTGGGTGCCGTTCTGGCAGCAAGCCTGCGAGGAAGGGCGGCCGCACGCGTGCGGATTCCTGGCCGCGAAACAGTCGGGGCTGTGCAACATGGGTTCGGGTTGGGCGTGCAACGAGGCGGGGGTGTTGCAGGCGGCGCTCGGCGGGGGTGGGGCGGTTGGGGAGGGTCGTGATGGTGGCCGCCAAGTCGAGGCGTTGTTCGCGTTCCAGCGGGGGTGCGAGCTGGGGTTCGATCCGGCGTGCGGGAACTACCGGGCGATGCTCGACGGCGACAGGACGTTCGAGCGCGCGGCGCCGACGGTGGAGGAATACCCGATAGTGCTCCGGGGCAGCAAGGGGGAGATCACGGACCGGCAGCCAGCGACGCTGTACGTCCAGGCTTGTCGGCAGGGATGGGCGGGCGCCTGCGGACCGGTCAAATGACTTCGGTACAGGGATCAGCCAGCCCTCGCTTCCAAGTCCCGCTCCGAGAAATTCATCACCCGAGAAGCCGCACTGCGCACCGTCGCTGCCCCACGACTCGACTCCACTGCTAAGATCACGCGCGACAACTACAGGAAACTGCATGCCTGACAACCACTACACTCTACGGCCGGAAGCCGGACCTGTCCGGCGCCGGTCGCTCAATCGCAGTCAGTTCGAGGCGCTGAGGAAAACTGTCGCGGCTCTGTCTGAAGCCGTGAAGGATGCGGCAGACTCGAGCCGGTCAAGCGATGTGGACCACGCGACCGAAACGGACCGCGTGAGCCGGCTTTTTTTCGTTTCTGGTCAACCAGGTAGTGGAAAGAGTAGCCTCTATGTCACCCTTCGCGCCCTTCTCGGCAAAGATCGCCGGCACGATGACATCCGCCAGGAATACTGCGAAAGGCCTCCGACCATTCCTTTTTCAGCCTTGAAGGGCAAGATTCGTTGGCTTGAGCCCCTTGACCTCGAAGTCGCCGTGGACGACGGAGAGAATCTTCTTGCGGCCGTTCTCGTTCGAATTGCCGAGGCGATTGACCATTCGTCCCCGTCTGCCTCGAAGGATTGTCGAGATGCGATGGAGCAATTGGAGGAATTAGCCAACGACATCGGAATCGCCTGGGACGGCAACCTGAAGGCTCGGGCGGGATCTCTTGATCCGGACAGCTATTCCCAGGAAACCATGAGGGCTCAACGGACGAGGCTCCAGACCAATAGTCGTCTGCGTACCGCTCTTGACGCCCTATTGAAGAACGAGTGCTACGCCCTTGCCGGCGAAGAACTCTTCGTGCTTCCCATTGATGACTTCTACTTGAAACCCAAGGCGTCCTTGGAGCTGCTTCGGCTTCTCAGAATGATCTCTGTTCCGCGGTTGTTCTTTCTGATCATGGGAGACATCAAGACCGTGGAAGCACTCTTCTTCGAGATGGCTCTTGCCGACTGGACGGCTGTCGCGGGACCTCAGGTTTTTGCGACACTACGAGAGCGGACGAAGCAAGAGGTCCTGCCGCGGGTTAGGGAGATGAGGGCGCGGTATCTTCGCAAACTAATCCCGGCGGGCCAGCGTGCCATCATCGACTGGACGGAATGGGATGAAGGGCTCCGGTTCAGCCCACCCCCGGCGACGTGGGGCTCTGGTCGAGCGGAGTCGTTGTGTAAGCTGTTGTCCACAATTCGCTGGAGGAATAGGCCAGACGAACAAGAATGCAATCTTCTCGATTACCTCGTATCTCCGCTGCTCGACAAAGATGCTCTCTGCGAAACGACAGGCGACTTGGCCCTTCCGAAGTTGGACGATGGCAATCGGAACATGGTCAATAGATTCCGAGAGGCGTATTCGGGTCTTCAAGTCCTTGATGCCACGCCCAGGGAGCTTCTCGACCTGTGGATGTGCTTGCCCAAGCCCGGGACGAGTGAGGAAGTCTGCGCGAAGGCTGCGCAGACGGATTGTGGTGGAGACAGTCACTTGCGAATGGTCGTGGAGCGTACGCTCGTCGCAATCGAAGAACAGGATTTTCTGACGGAGGAAGATCAGGAAATTCTCCGGTTTGTTTTTCCGACTAGCAGCCGTGACGATTTGCAGCTTCGTTCGAATAGGTTGGGTCTGAAACAGAAGACCGGGCCGTGGCGAGGCAATTCAAACCAGGACGTTCTCGTGCGCCCGCATCGCGATTGGAGACTCGGCATTCTTGGCCCTAAACCTCAAGGGTCCAAGTGCCGGAATCGTGAGAACAGTCATGAACCGCAAGAAACCAGAGGCCAAGATGTTCAGCATGACGAAAATGGGAAATCGCACCTCCCACCGCGAGTGGCGGCGTGGATTATTCTGTTGCACGACTTGGCGTGGAACCGGGGCTGCGATAGCGTTCTACTAGAGAATCTAGTTCAGAGATTGCGCAAGGAAATCAGGGACCACTCCAACTCGATTGAGTCGACGAGGGAATTAGGTACAATGCAGCCTGGATGGGCGTGGTATAGGGATAAAGGTAAGGATCACTGGGTCCATTTTCCGCTTCCAGAAGTCGACACCTTTCGAGAGTTGGACCGGTTTCTGGCAATTTGGAGCTACAAGCCGGGCACGGAACGGCGTGAACCTCCCGTGGATCCCAAGGCGGCCGTCCAAAAATGGGCGATGGCTGCTTGGATAACGAAAGAGGGCTCGGAAAATCTCTACGAAGAGTACGTAAAATCGCAGGACGACAACCAGGACAAGGGCGATAGCGCCAAATGGTACGAGGAATGCGCCTCGTCGTTGGACAAGAGCGGGAATGCAGATGGTAGTGGTGGAGCGAGGAAGTTCGCGGACTTTAGGAAAAAGCTCTTCAATGGCCGTCAAGTTCTCTTGGATTGGGCGGGCGAAGGAGGAAAGTAGGTGTCGCCCACGCGATTGGCCCGAATACCGTTCGAGCATGTGGAAGCGGAGCTGGCAGCGTTTCCCATCGCGTCGGAAGCCAGCTTCCGGTCAGGGCTTGTCTGTCTAGAACCGGTAGCCTCCCGTGTCTCGATGCATAGGAACCTGTGGCCTGCCCCGGAGGGCGGCATTCGTACTGCCCGTCAATTGAACTTGGCGCGCGTCGCGGAGCGTGACATTCTTCTTTCGGTACCATCCGTTCCTCTGGACGAGTTCGTCGCGATTCGGGATCGCGTGTGGTTCGGGAATAGTGCCGAGCGAGTCGACATGCATACGCCGATTCCACTTGTTCGCTACCTGCGGCGGCTATCGGAACAGTACCTGGATGAGTCCGGTCGGCCGGTGGACCCGCCGTCGTCGCGAAACGGGAACGAGGATGCGTCATCGCGGGCACGGCTGCGTTGGAGCTGGCTGTGTCGGGCACTCCCGGCAGACTTGCTTCGGGCCGGGCGCGGCGTCGCGCCGGCCGACGAGTCGCCTTTTTCGTTGAGCCCAAACATCGATCGTCTTCTTCGAGAAATCGGTTATGCGGAGACACACCTCCACCTCGGAGCGGCCACGGACTTTTCGTTGCTCTGGGCAAACTTCATGCGCGCTCTGGCGGAGGAAGAAATCCCAGAGGATTCTTTGGAAAGCAGTGGCGCTTGCTTCGACGAAGGGAGGGAGTTTGCCAAGTGGATTGCGTGGGCGGCCGTTGTTCGCTTGGTCCTTGCCGAGTGGTTGTTTGACGTTGCCCGGGTCCGACAGAACGCGGGGCTGGCGGAGTTCACGACGGGTACATGGCACAGGCGGATGAAGGGCGGGACGACGAACGACCTGCTCCGTTTGGTTTCGGAGTTCGAGTGGGGCCACCCGGGCACGCGTCCGTTGAGCTTTGCTCGAGGGCGGGCGATATATCGGTTGCTGAGGCGCCCGTTGCCGTTCGGTCGGGGCCGCGGGTCGGAGGGGCGTCGGCGGCGTACCCGCAACAAATCGGGCCGCGAGAGAATATTCGAGAACGACCCGCTTGCGCGCGTTGTCGGCTGGCAGTGGGGCTCGGGGTCTAGTCCTGAGATGCGTTTCGTCGAAGAATCACTTAGGCATTTGGAGCGCAACGAAGGGGACAGCGACTTCGCTCGTCTTTTTTGGCAGGTTGTCCGCGTTCGCTGTCTCCTCTACCGGCACTTGGCGCAACGCCCGATGACGCCTGGCCTGCAGTGGTTCGTGCGCTTTTTCTCTCGCATCAAGCCTGTCCGCGGGCAGCTGCCGAAGGCGGTCAGGATGCAGGCTGCGATTCGTTCGGGCGGCGGCGGATGCGGCTTGCGGTCGCTGGAAGTTCGCGTCGGTACGGAGGCTGGGCAGTCGGATTGCCTGGACATCTTGCAGAAGGTGAACGAGGCCGGGCGTGGCGCCGGGCGGCTTGAAACAGGCGCGGTATTTCATTTCTCACGGGATCGCGGCGGCGGTTGGAGGCAGGGTGTTCCGAATGCGCACGGACTGGATCACTCATATCCCGGTGTGCCAGCGGACAGTAGGCTGAGGACCAGCAGAGAGGTGGGGAACCCGAGCGGCTTGCGGTTTGCGCGTTTCTATCTTGAGAAACGTGGTCACGCCCAGGCGCTAGTCAGCGTGCTCCGCGGGTTCCCGCGTGCGCTTCGGACGCTTCGTGGCGTCGACCTGTGCACGGACGAAGCCGGAGTCCCGGTGTGGGTCATGGCTCCCTTGGTGCGATGGGTGCGGGAATCCGGCCGGACCGCCGCCGCCGTATTGCGGGATCGGGGGATCACGGACATTCCGCCGCTACGAGCCACGATCCATGCGGGAGAAGACTTCGTGCATCTTTTGTCTGGCCTCAGGCGCCTCGACGACGCGATTCGACATCTGGGTCTCGAAGAAGGCGACCGGATCGGGCACGGAATGGCCCTCGGCCTCGACCCGACGACGTGGTTCGAGCGCGTTGGACGAATCGTCCAATCGCGAGAGGAACGGCTCCTCGATCTAGTCTGGGAGTGGGACTTCTACGCCACTCGAGGTGTGGCGGTCGGGGGCCCGGGCCGTCTCGCCTACCTGACGGGCGCTATCACCCGGCTCGCGCGGGAGATGTTCGAAGAAACCTGCGCTCCGGAAGAACTCGTGCGTTTCGTTCGGCTGTTGCACTGCGAACGAGAACTGCGAGCGGCAGGTTTCCCGGACCGGCCGGGACGCTGCAGCCCGGCCGCCGCACGCTTCCGCGACGACGAAGACCGCCCGCGGACACTGCTGCGGGAGTACTTGGGGAGCACGGAAGTCTGGCGGAAGGGACGCGTCCTGGAAACGATCACGCTTCGTGAGCTGCCCCACGAGTTGGATGCGCTTCGCACTGTGCAGGGCGCGCTGCGGAGGGAGGTGGGCACGCGCGGATTGACGGTCGAGGTCAATCCGTCGTCCAACCTGCTGATCGGCGACCTCGGTCGCATCGACGAGCATCCGATCTGGCGGCTGCGGCCCGTGCGATTCATCGACGACATTCCGCCTCTGTCGGTCTGTATCGGCAGCGACGATCCGTTGACCTTCGCGACCACTCTTCCCCATGAATACCAATTGCTCTTCGACACGATCGTTCTCTCGGACGGATCACACGAGGAGGCGCTGGACTGGCTCGAGCATGCCCGGGCGGCCGGGATGCGCGCGCGCTTCACGCTTCCGCGGCGTGTGACCCGGACCCCTGAGAGGCTGCTGCCGGCGCTGCTGCGCGGTCGCCGGCCGTCGCCGGTGCAGCCGCCATGACGCCGAAGATTGCGGCGGGCGAGTGCGGCGCGGATGTATGGGCGGAGCAGGTCGTCGCAAGTCTGCGCGCTTGCGGGTATTTCTACGACCCAGATTTTTCGTCGAGTGTCGATAGTGCCGCTGTTCTGGTGCGGGCCGCTGGCGCTCTTGGATCGGTGCTGATTCAGCCCGGGACGGAGGGCCAGCGGCCCGTGCTGTTGACCCGTCCTTCGCAGCGCGCACCGAAATGGCGGCCGTTCGACCGCCGAGCGTCGATCGGCTGGCACAGTGATTTCTCGACGTGGTCCGATCGGCCGGTACTTAGTCTGTCGTGGATTCGCCGCCAGGATCCTGCGGGGCCGGACGCCGGCGCTTGGCGGGTGGCTTCGGTCCGGGCCGTGCTGGCCGAGCTCGCTGGCAGCGCCGAGGGCCGGACCCTGGTCGGCCAGTTGTTCCGAGATACCCACCCTTTCGGCTACCTGGATGCCGGTCGGCCCCGGTTCTTTCGCCTACTCAGCCGGAGGGGCCTGCGCTTCTACGGTCGCGCGCTCGCCGAAGGCGCTCGCCTTGCCTTCGACAAGGTCCCGCCTCGGACCCGCGAAACCATCGCGCTGATCGAACGGGCCGCGGATGCGGTCGGGGAGACGCTTCCGGCTTCAACCGGCTCGCTGCTGGTTGTTCACAACTGGTTCAGTTTGCATGACCGGACCGAGCAGACGGTGGCCGGAGCCGGAACCGGAGCGAGACGGCAGGCGTGGCTCTGTTTCGTCAAGAGCCTCCATCGGCCGCTCTCCGGATCCGATTGCTCATTCGTTACGGGCGCCGCGCAAGCAGAAACACGTTGAACGCGTTTCGAAAGGGCTCGCCTCGCCACGAATCCAGCAGTTCGATACTCTCGAACCCGACTCTGGAGGCCAGCGCAGCCACCTCGTTGACGTCGGCCGCGCCGAGCCGATGTTCTTCGCAGAAGAGTTCGTTCCTGCTCTTGCAGCCGTACACGTAGTGCGCCTGCAATGTGTCCGGACGGTCCGGTGCCGGCGCGAAGCGGTAGAAAAAAACGATATCGTCTTCTTTGCCGTCAGGCCCCGGCTCGCGGTCTTCTTCAAGCACGCCGGTTGCATTGGGCGCGTGAGCGATCTGTAAGATCAGT
The DNA here is from genome assembly GCA_958296065.1 of Vicinamibacterales bacterium. Classification (GTDB taxonomy): domain Bacteria; phylum Acidobacteriota; class Vicinamibacteria; order Vicinamibacterales; family UBA8438; genus WTFV01. The sequence goes on from CATQHX010000079.1 coordinate 124,131, forward strand.
TGTCCTCCCGGACGTAGCGCACGCAACAGACGGGCCAGTACATCGTGGGCCTCCGCAAACGAGCTGACGTAGTTGAAGGACCAGCTCAGCGCAACGATGCCGTCATAGGCGTTTCTCTCCCGAAGCTGCTGCATCTGTTCGACACTAACGCGTTCCTTGCCGACTCGCCGCGCCGCGATGGCGACCATTTCCGGCGCGGCGTCGATGCCGACCGCGTCGAAGCCGGCGGCCACCGCCTTCCGCAGGAACACACCCGTGCCGCAGCCGATGTCGAGGATACGGGCGGGTTCGCCGAGCCGTTCCAATACGAAAGCATGGTCGTCCTGGTAGTGGTGCGGCGGCGTGTGCCAGTCGAACCGATCGGCGAAACGCCCGAACAATGCGTAGGTCATCGGTCAGTTCAGCACTCGGAGTTGAGTCATGCTGTGAACCGCCCGCTCGAACACGGCACGCAACAGGGCCGGATCCTGAATCGGTTCCCGCAGTGGGGCCTGCGGAACCGTACGGGTCAGGGGCTCCAGGCAGTGCAGGATTCGCTGCTTCATCCGCTCGCTTCGCCGACTGGGCGGCCTTGCCTGCATGATAGCCTTGGCCAGCGCCCCGACGGACCCGGCGCGAACCCACTCGAACCAGGAACGCTGGCCGAGCCGGATCGCGCGGCTGTGCACTTGCAGTCCGGTCCCCCGGCACCGCGGACAGTCGACCGAGCGCGTCGAGCTGCTCAGTCGTTTGCGCCATTCCGGGTGCTTGCTGCGTTCTGATTCTCCAAGGACGGCGCGCACGAGACCGTCCCAGCGCAACCATGAACGAACGTCTTCAGGTTTGGCGCGCGGATTCTTCAGGAAGCTGCCGTGGCCCGGACGACACCAGAACCCGTGCATCAGGATGGATCGGTCTTCAGGATCGAGCCGCGAGAACGATCTGCCCCGCGCCCACAGACCCTCGGCGATCATCCGCTTGAAAAACGGCAACCACGTGTTGCGGCGGACGCCTCGGAGCACGCCAAGTGCTTCGGCGCGGAGGAATCCGTTGTCGGACGGATCGGCCGCGGGACGGGCGATCAGGAGGTCCTCCTCCACCGTCTGAACCGAGCCGGCGCCCGCACAGCAAGGGCATCGTCCGGCGGCGTGGAACCGCGACAGGCTCGACGATTCCGGCGACAGCGGCGCGACAGCCGGCGACTCGAACTCTATATTGAGGTGACGGATTTGGATCGTCTTCAGGACACGTTGTCGACCGTCTACGAGCTCGACGTACCCTCCACCGATCGCGAGCGCATCGCGCAAGCTCCGCATGCGTTCGCCGGAAGTTCCGCGATGCGACCCGAAGCGCTTTCCCGTGGCGCGGACCGCCGCTAGGTTCGATGGGACCGACATGTCGAGAGGGCTATCCAATCCCATGTGACGGAGGCGGTCCCGCACCGTCCGCAACACGGAAGCGGGGAGCCGAGCGCCCCATACTCGCAACTCCTCCAGCAGCGGGTGGACTTGAAGGTGCGCGTCAGGCTTCGCGGCCCAGATCTCGCCCAGACGTGCGAGTTCGCCGACGCGATCGTCCTGCCGATCCAGTAGCAAGCGCGCGATCTCGATATCGAGCCCGCCGATCTCGTATGGACGGGCCACCGCTGCCGCCTCGTCGATCACAACCGCCAGCGCGTCGAAGTCGACGGGATCCAGTGCGTCGGCCGGTACATCCTCACCAATCAGACGCTTGAGCCACTGTCTGGCGCTGCGGAAGGAGACGACCGGCTCGGCGTGCCGTGCCTTGGACGCAGGGCTGGCGACAGTGCCAGCGACGGGTCCCGAGTGCGCCTGCTTTCCTTCCAGCGCGCGCCCCGTCGCAGTGTCGCAAGCGACGATCTCAGCCGGAGGACCCTCCCCTACGACGCGGCCGCCAGCCGGTCCCCCACCGGGGCCGAAGTCGATAATCCAATCGGAAGTACGAATCAGATCGGTATTGTGCTCGACCAGGAGCACCGTGTTGGCGCCACCGGCGACCACGCGGTCGAGGACCCGCAACAACCGCGCCACGTCCTGGGGATGGAGGCCAGCCGACGGCTCGTCCAGCACGAGGAGCAGTCCTTCCGTACGCCGATTGGCCAGAGTCTGGGCGATCCGAAGGCGCTGGTGCTCGCCTCCGCTGATTCGGTCGAGGCGGCGCCCGAGCGTCAGGTAGCCGAGGTCCAGTGTGACCAACTGCTCCAGCAGCGACCGCCAGCCGGCTTCATTGGTGATCGAATGGGCCAGCAGTTCGTCTATGGGCAGTTCCAGAATGTCCGCCACGCTGTGGCCGTCGAGACGGACGCTGAGAGCCTCTTCTCCGAATCGGCGGCCGCCGCAGTGCGGACACACCACCGAGTCCCCGGAATCTTCGATCTCACCCAACCCGAGGCAAGTCTGACAGCGGCCCCCGCCCGCGTTCCAGCCGAAATCGGTGGCCTTGAGATCCAGGCGGCGAGCTTCCGGGCGGCGAGCGAAGATCCTCCGCAGGTCGTTGGCCATCCCAAGCAGTGTCCCCACGGCGCTTCGTCGCTGGGAGCTCGGCGTCCGAGGTTCGAGCGCCAGGACGGACGAGATGCAGGACGCACCTGTGACGCGGTCCCAGGATCCGCCGTCCCATACAAAGCCTTCAGCGTCGACCCGGCCCGGCAGCTCCTGCGCCAGGGCCGGGACGAGAATGCCACGGACGAAACTCGACTTTCCCGACCCGGACACGCCCGTGACGGATACGAGTCTCCCGATCGGGATGTCGCACGTGACGTTCGACAGCGTGTGGATGTGCGCGCCGGAGACCGTGATCCGTATGTCGTTCGAGTCTACGGTGAGATGGCGGCGGTGCTCCGCGCTCTGAGATATCTTCTCAAGCATTTGCTGCGGCGGTCCCTGGCCGACGATCCGGCCGCCGTCGCCGCCGGCGCCAGGGCCAATTTCCAAAACCTGATCGACGAACCGAGCCAGTGAAATCCGGTGCTCGTTTATGACCAGCGTGTGCCGGCGCTTCAAGCTTTCCAGAGCACCGGAGAGCCGCGCCACATCCTCTTCGTGGAGACCCCGCGCGGGCTCGTCCAGCATCAGCGCCAAGCCTTCCCCGCGCGTGCGGAGAAGGGCTGCCAGCCGGGATCGTCGGCTCTCTCCCTCGCTCAGGGTGAGCATTCCGCGTTCGGCCGAAATGTGCCCGAGACCCGTCGCGACGAAAGCGGATGCCGCTATATGCAGGGCGCTCGCAAGCGGTCGGGACGGACCGGCCAGGGCCTGCTCCATGGCGCCACCTGGCTTCGACAGTTCCCGAAGTTCGTCGAACGAGAGCCCGAGGAGTTCATGCATTCCCCAGTGCCCCAGGCGTAGGGCCTGAGCTTCCCTCGACCAGCGTGTGCCGCAGCATTCCTTGCACGGGCCATCCGTCACCAGAGTCGCGAGTCGCGAGGCGGAAGCCCTTCCGTCGGCCCGACGTAGAATCTCCGGCACGAAGCCCCGGAAAGGCCGTGGCGAGCTCACCTTCCGCCCGGTTCGCCGATCGATGTCCGCTACGATCTCGCTGCCCGAACCGAAGAGAACAAGATTTTTCGCATCCGAACTGAGGCGCCCCCATGGTATGTCCGGAGAAAAACCGCGAAGTCCACGCAACCCCTCGATCGTCTCGTGCTGGATATTAACGTAGCGATAGTTCTTCTCGGTCCAGAGGGTGAACGCTCCCTCGTGCATGCTCCTTTCCGGATGAGCCGCAAGCGCCTCTACGCGCACCGATCTGGCCGTGCCGAGTCCTTCGCAAGCCCTGCAGGCGCCGCTATCAGGATTCGAGAAGGAGTTGAATGAAAGGAGCGCTTCGCTGGGGCAGAAGAATGGCGCCAGGACTTCGGGATGAACCCGATGCGCGGCACTGTCGAGCTGTAAGCCACGCTCGGTCCGAAGTTGTCTCGGCAGGGGCGCGCCGCCCTCGAACTCGACGATGACGTCGCCGCCGACGGCGAAGGCGCGCTCGAGCATGGCCATCAAGCTCGCGCATCTACCCGAAACTTGTGTTCGTCCGATTTCCGCCTCGATCAAGTGGCGAGTATTCTCGGCGAGAGGGCGGAACTTGGCGAGATCGATCTCCCGGCCTCGGCGAGCCGGGGAATCCGTTTCGCTAGAGAGCATCGCAACGTTGAGCCCGTGCTGTCGTAAACGGGCCACGGCGCTTGTGCCATCGGTGCGCCGCCACCGTTCAGCGACGACCCATACGATCAGCGAGCCGGTGTAGTGTCGCTCTATCCATGCGGCGTAGCTGTGCGCCGATGCTAGTGGAACGACACTTGCGGCCTCTTCCGCCCATGGTGCCGAGTATCGGCTGAAGTAGCGCCGCAGCAGCGCCAGAAGGCCCGTGGATGTGCCGACGGTCGTCCGCCGTGACGCGCGAAAAGCGGCTTGAGCGAAATGTATGCCCGGCGGCAGGGGGCCCAGGAAGGCTGCAACGTCCCTGTCGTCGAGGTGCGGCTGCTGGACACGCAGGAATCGCCGCATGCGCGAGTTGATCTCGGTCGCCAGCGTGTCGGCGAGCAACGAACTCTTGCCCGAGCCGGATACCCCGACCAACATAGTGGCCTTCCGGAGCGGCAAAACCACGTCGACCGACTTCAGATTGTTCGTCCGCGCGCCGACAATCTCGATTCCTTCACTCATAGAGGCTTCCGCGTTCTCTGTGAGCGTGGAGAACGGCGACGCGTCTCGAATCGAAAACCGTCGGAAAGTCACGGAAGACAACCGAGCAAGGGCCTCTGGAATGCAAAGTCCTGCAGTTGGAAAGCAGAAGCAAGTCACCGCGTTCCAGCGTAAACGACGTCGCGATGGATGTCGCGGCATCCTCCACGCCGGCGATATCTTCCTCGACCGCATGAACCGCACCACCCGATCGTCGTGCGGCCGCTCTGATCGTGTCCGGGTGATAGCGAATGGTGCCGGCGTCGACCATTCTTCCGGACCATTGCACCGCCGAACGATCGTTCAGCATGGCGACAGTATCCTGTACAAGGAAACGTCGCGTGCGTTCGTTGTACTCTCGGTTGACGAAGTCCAGCAGATTCCGGAGGCGCGCGATGCTGGTGACTCCATAGCGCGGACTCCCTGGGTCCGGCTCCAGACACTGTATCGCAGTAATCGCCGGAGGATGTGGCTCGGTGTTTAGATCCGTATGGAACTCCCCAGCCCGTGTCGTATGCGACAGATCCGTCGTCCATGGCGACATCTTGAAATGCTTGATCACCTTGCCGTTACGGTAGGTTCTCAGCGCTTCCCCTACCGTCAACGTGGCCACGAGCAATGCTGCGCCGTCCTGGACCGAGGGAAACCCCCGAAGGACGGCGTAGTCGTTGTCTCGAAAAACTCGACGAACCTCATCCTGAAAGTGCCGCCACGACTCGGTGTGAAACAAGAGGAGGTCGTCGATTCGATCCGAGACAACCATTTCCTCAAGACGGCATGCTGCGTCCGGGGCCGCGCACGTCTTTGCAACGGCAGCAGCCACCGGGCCAGGCGTCACGAGCTGCGCCACACAGTCCTTCATGACGGCTTCATGAAGCGAAACACCAGCTTGCGCCGGTACTGGTGGTCCAAGAGGTCGTGGACAGAAGGGTATTTGAAGAGCGCGTCATCAGGGTCATAGACGATCCAACCGTCACGCCTCAAGGGCCGGAGCGCGCCGCGGAGTCCCGCGCCGGTTCCGGCACGAAGGATGTCGAATGGCGCCCGGTCGAAGACCGTCTGTCCTGACTCTCGCAGCTTGGCGCTCCAGGCTTCCCAGACGGGATTCTCCGTGTGGCACCCTGCCACGATGAACGCTCTACCCGTGCCGCGAAGGACACGAGCGATGTTTGCGAACAGGCTGGGAAGGTCCTCAAGCAGATGCAAGACTTCGTGGCATGTCACGAGATCGACGCTACCCGTCGGCACTTCCGCCCAACGTTCAGGGGGCAGGAGCGTCACCGTGGTGGCAAGCGCTCGCAGGCGGAAAAGGGCACGTTCGCGGCAGCGGCCGACCGGCTCGATACCGGTCAATCGCTCGGGGCGAAAAGCGTAGGCAAGCTTTGCCAGCAGGCCGCCGTGGTGACATCCCACGTCGAGAACGCCAGGTATGGGGACACCGCCGGAGTCTCGCTGGATATGGCCAAGCAGACTCTGCCAGAAAACCTCGTTGGCCTGTTCGAGGAACGGATCGTCCTCGGGCAGTGGTACCTGAAGCATGGGCGAGAACAGGACATCCGGCATCAGGGGCAGCGCTGAGGCGAGCAACCGCGCGCCTGAGTCTCGCCACCGCAGGGGTCGATGCCGAAGTGCCGGATGAAGAGCTCCCTGCTCTGTTCGAACGCCGCCGTGAGGTCCGCCCGGTCGGCCGGACCACGCATGCCGAAGTAGGGAAAGTGATGGAGGTACTCTCCGTACAGCTCGCGGCAATCCTTCTCGTACGCCCTCGTGTCCAGGATGTGGGCATGCCAGAAGTCGTCGATCGGCCCGGTCGGGCAGATCTTCCGGTCTCGGTACACGACGTTGAGAGCGAGAAACCGACGATACAGATCCTCGACCTCGTCCTGGTACTCGGGCGACCATCCTTTTTCTTCGCCAAGCTTTCGCTTGAGCATGCTGAAATCCAGCCGCGCCACGCGGTTGAGGGACGCCGCTACCTGAGCGTCGTTCTCCAGGAGGTTCTGACATTCATCCCAGTCGAGGGGTTGAGCGGCACTCGCGTTACTCACAGTTCATCCTCCGGTTCTGCAGAATCTCAAGAGTCGAAGATCATGGACGTCTGCCTCGCGTGCCGTCAGGTCTGGCGAAGCCCCATCCAGAACGCTGGGCGAATCTTGGTACACGGTGAAGCACGGCACCCGTGCTCCCGAAGCCGCCTGCGGCAGAGCGTTGTGAGCTCCCGGGCGGGCCTCCAAGCCCGAAGGCGCCAAAATCGTCGCGAACGCGCGGCCGCCACCCGCCCTTCGCGGACGAGGGGCGGCGAGAGCCCGCCTCCCTCGCCACGCGGGAGGTCGACGAGCGATCCTGGCTCTCCGCGGCGGAAAGACGAAGGCTCTGCGCGACCCTCGGCGACGACTGCATGCCTAGGTAGAACATGGACTTGTAAGCGTACTACGGCCTTGCGCCCAGGCACCAAACGCGCCAGCACTTCGGCGCTGTGGACTCGCTCGAACCACGGCGTCGCGACGCGGGCGGAAGGGACATCACGAGCATCCGCTCTCGGGACGTGGACTAGAATTCCGGCCGGAGGTCGTTGCGGGCGCGACGGGGGCTCCGCTGCGCGCTGGAACTGTCGGAGAGCTGGTGACCTCCGCGCCGGCGAGCCCGTTCGGAGTCGCTGCGCACCCGGAACTCCGGCGAAGGAGCGGGCCACGGGCTCAGCGAGCTTAACCTGACGCAAGATGGATCCGAGATTCTTCGAGCAACCGATCCTGAACTCCCCGTACGAGTACCCGTCTCGCCACTGGGAGCTCGACCCGAGCGGCCAGCCGACGAACCGGATCCTTCCCGAGCGCCGCAAGGTCGCGTTCATCACGCCGATCCCGAAGCCGAAGAAGCAGACGGGCATCCAGCAGGAGAAGATCCTCTTCGACGCGGCCGCGCAGGCGCTCGGGACCGAGGCGCAGCAGTACGACCTGTCCGCTTTCATCGGCGGCGTCCGCCAGCGCGTGGATCGCTGGCGCGAGCTGCCGGATCCGAACGCCTGGGGCGTGACGCCGGAGACTGCGCGGCTCCTGACGCACTGGCGCAGCCATCGGTTCGGCGACATTCGGCCGTTCTTCTGCCAGGTCGAGGCGGTGGAGACCGCGATCTGGCTGACCGAGGTGGCGCCGACCCTCGGCAAGGAGGGCCGCCGGTTTCTCGATCAGATCGACGCCGCCAGCGAAGGGGCCAATCCAGGCCTCGCGCGGCTGGCGCTGAAGCTCGCCACCGGCGCCGGGAAGACCACCGTGATGGCGATGATCATCGCCTGGCAGACCATCAACGCGGTGCGCCGGCCGGGCAGCCGGCGGTTCACGCGCGGCTTTCTGGTGGTGACCCCGGGCGTGACGATCCGCGACCGGCTGCGGGTGCTCCAGCCGAACGATCCGGACAGCTACTACGCGAGCCGCGAGCTGGTGCCGAACGACATGCTCCGCGACCTGGAACGGGCGAAGATCGTCGTCACCAACTACCACGCGTTCCTGCGGCGGGAGACGCTGCCGCTGTCGAAGGGCGGCCGCGCCCTGCTGCAGGGGTCGGGCCCGGAACTGCGGACGAAGGAGACCGAGGGTCAGATGCTGCAACGCGTCATGCCGGGCCTGATGGGCATGAAGCGCATTCTGGCCCTGAACGACGAGGCGCACCACTGCTACCGGGAGAAGCCGGCCGAGTAGGGCGATGAAGGCCCGCTCAAGGGCGATGACCGGAAGGAGGCCGAACGGAACCGGGAGGCGGCGCGGGTCTGGATCTCCGGGCTCGAGGCGGTGCAGCGCAAGCTCGGCCTGCAGCGCGTGATCGACCTGTCGGCGACGCCGTTCTTCCTGCGCGGGTCGGGCTATGCCGAGGGGACGCTGTTCCCCTGGACGGCGAGCGACTTCTCGCTGATGGACGCCATCGAGTGCGGCATCGTGAAGCTGCCGCGCGTGCCGGTGGCCGACAACATCCCCGGCGGCGAGATGCCGAAGTTCCGGAACCTGTGGGAGCACATCCGCCCGAAGATGCCGAAGCGGGGCCGCGGCAAGGCGGGCGGGCTGGATCCGCTCAGCCTGCCGGTCGAGCTGCAGACCGCGCTGGAAGCGCTCTACGGCCACTACGAGAAGACCTTCGAGCTGTGGGGGCAGGCGGGCATCGAAGCGCCGCCCTGCTTCATCGTCGTCTGCAACAACACGTCGACGTCGAAGCTGGTCCACGACTTCATCGCCGGCTTTTCCCGCGAGAACGAGGACGGCTCCACCACGCTGGTCAACGGGCGCCTGCCGCTGTTCCGCAACTTCGACGAGCACGGCAACCCGCTGGCCCGTCCGCACACGCTGCTCATCGACAGCGAGCAGCTCGACTCCGGCGAGGCGCTCGACAAGAACTTCCGCGCCGCGGCCGGTGACGAGATCGAGCGCTTCCGGCGAGAGATCGTCGCGCGGACCGGTGACCGTCAGCAGGCCGAGAACCTGTCGGATCAGGATCTGCTCCGCGAGGTGATGAACACCGTCGGGAAGCCGGACACGCTGGGGGGATCGATCCGCTGCGTCGTCTCCGTCTCGATGCTCACCGAGGGCTGGGACGCCCGGACCGTCACGCACGTGCTGGGGGTACGCGCCTTCGGCACGCAGCTGCTCTGCGAGCAGGTCATCGGCCGCGCGCTGCGCCGCCAGTCTTACGACGCGAACGTGGACGGCCTCTTCGACGTGGAGTACGCCGATGTTCTCGGTATCCCCTTCGACTTCACCGCCAAGCCGGTGCCGGCCAAGCCCACGCCGCCGCCGCCGACGGTGCTCGTCAAGGCGATCTCGCCGGAGCGCGACGCCTGCGAGATCCGCTTCCCGCGGGTGGCTGGCTACCGCGTCGAGCTCCCGGAAGAGCGCCTGACGGCCACGTTCAGCGACGATTCGACGCTGGTGCTGACCCCCGATCTGGTCGGCCCGTCCATCACGTATACCGAGGGGATCATCGGCGAAGGGGTCGAGCTGAACCTGATCCACACCCGCGACCTGCGGAAGTCGACCCTGCTCTTCCACCTGACGAAGCGGCTGCTGGAGACCAAGTGGCGCGATCCCGGTGAAGAGCCGAAGCTGCACCTGTTCGGCCAGCTCAAGCGGCTCACGCGACAGTGGCTCGACGGTCATCTCGTCTGCAAGGGAGACACCTACCCGGCCCAGCTCATGTACCAGGAGCTGGCCGACATGGCCTGCGAGCGGATCACGGCCGGGATCGTCTCCGAGCTGCTGGGCGAGCGCCCGATCAAGGCCGTGCTCGACCCCTACAACCCCGTCGGCTCGACACTCCACGTGCACTTCACGACGTCGAAGAAGCTCCGCTGGAAGACCGACCCCGGCCGCTGCCACGTCAACTGGGTCGTGTGCGACAGCAACTGGGAGGCCCAGTTCTGCCTCGTGGTCGAATCGCATCCGCGGGTGCGCGCCTACGTCAAGAACCACAGCCTCGGGTTGGAGGTGCCGTACCGCTACGGTTCCCGGACGCGCCGCTACCTCCCCGATTTCGTCGTGCTCGTGGACGACGGCCGCGGCGACGACGACCTGCTCCGCCTCGTGGTCGAGGTGAAGGGCTACCGGGGCGAGGACGCCAAGGACAAGAAGTCGACGATGGACACCTACTGGGTGCCGGGCGTCAACAACCTCGGCGCCTACGGCCGGTGGGCCTTCGCCGAGCTGACCGACGTCTACACGATGGAGGAGGACTTCGAGGACGCGCTGAAGGCCCAGTTCCACGCGCTGGTCGAGCGGGCGGCGCCCCGGCGGGGAACGGCCGATAACCAGGATGGCGTGGCACCGGCCGCGCCGTGACGGAGCGTACATGGCGAAACGGAAGCGCGGGAAGACCGTGGCGACCCTCAGGCACGAGGACGCGTCGCGCAAGAACATCCCCACGGCGGAATTCGGGTCCGTGATGGAGCGCGCCGAGCAGGGGCCGGTCCAGGTCGCTTACGAGCGCCGCAACCGCGACCTCGACCCGCAGCTCGTCTGGCGCGGCAAGGACGCGCAGGACTGGTCCGACCTCGTCGTGCAGGCGCCGCCGCTCTTCATCCAGGAGAAGGTCCACCCGAAGGTGCTGATCGACGACCTGCGGCGTCGAACGAAGGAAGCGCAGGCCGGGCAGGGCGACGACGGGGCAATGCAGCCGGACCTGTTCGCCGACTTCAACGGGCTGCCGAGCGATGATGCCCGGACCGAGTTTTATCAGCACGACGCCAACTGGTCGAACCGGATGATCCTCGGCGACAGCCTGCAGGTGATGGCGTCGCTCGCCGAGCGCGAGGGGCTGCGCGGCAAGGTGCAGTGCATCTACCTCGACCCGCCGTACGGCATCAAGTTCAACTCGAACTTCCAGTGGTCGACGACCAGCCGCGACGTGAAGGACGGCAAGGCGGAGCACATCAGCCGGGAGCCGGAGCAGGTGAAGGCGTTCCGGGACACTTGGCGGGATGGAATTCATTCGTATCTGACGTATCTGCGGGACCGGTTGATGGTGGCGCGAGAGCTGCTGGCGGAGAGCGGGTCTATATTCGTGCAGATCGGGGACGAGAACGCGCATCGGGTTCGGGTGTTGATGGATGAGGTGTTCGGCATTGAGAACTTCGTGTCGTCTATTACCTTCAAGAAGAGTAGTTCGGCGACTGAGAAGTATTTGTCTTCGACCTCTGACTACCTCATTTGGTACGGGAAGCGCATCGATAGCGTCAAGTATCGACCCTTGAAGCAAGGGAGAATATTGGGCGGGGCAGGTGGAGCCGCCTATACTCTGCTGGAGGATCTTCCGGGACACTGGCGCAGTATCCGCCCTGATGAGGTAGACGGAGTCGGCCCGGACTTCCCAAACCAGCGGCTACTGAGGCTTCAGACGCTAACGAGTCAGAGACAAGGTCGAGACACGGGTCCTGAGTCAGCGATGGGGTTCCGCTATGTGTTTCAAGGGCGTAGTTTCGCGCCGTCGCGCGGGAGAGGATGGACTACTACGCAAAGCGGCCTAGACCGTCTCTCCAGAGCGGGGCGAATCGGGCGGTCCGGCGAATCGATTAACTACAAGAGATACTTCGCCGATGCACCAGTGTTTGAGACGTACAACATTTGGGACGATACACAGTCGGGCAGCGGAATGGAGAAGACATATGTTGTCCAAACGAACGTAAAGGTTATCGAACGTTGCACCCTCATGACCACAGACCCCGGCGACTTGGTCCTGGATCCCACCTGCGGCTCAGGCACTACCGCCTACGTCGCCGAACAATGGGGCCGCCGCTGGATCACCATCGACACCTCTCGAGTAGCGCTGGCGCTCGCCCGTGCCCGGATCATGGGCGCTCGCTACCCGTACTACCTCCTCGCTGACAGTCCCGAGGGTCAGCGCAAGGAAGCCGAGATCAGCCGCAAGGCGCCATCAGACCCGCCCACCCGCGGCGACGTCCGGCAGGGGTTCGTATACGAGCGCGTCCCGCACGTCACGCTCAAGTCGATCGCCAACAACGCCGAGATCGACGTCATCTGGGAGCGCTGGCGGGAGACGCTGGAGCCGTTGCGGGACGACCTGAACACCAGGCTCGATGCCGACTGGGAGGAGTGGCAGATTCCCCGCGAGGCGTCCGAGGACTGGCCGGCGGAGGCGGTCGAGACGCATCGACTGTGGTGGGAGGCGCGCATCGCCCGGCAGCAGGAGATCGACGCCTCCATCGCGGCCCGGGCCGACTACGAGTACCTCTACGACAAGCCCTACGAGGACAACCGGAAGGTTCGGGTGGCGGGACCGTTCACGGTGGAGAGCCTTTCGCCGCACCGCGTGCTGGCGGTCGACGAGGAGGACGAGCTCATCGACCGCGCCGCCGAGCCGAGGGCCGACTACGGGCCGCAGCAGGACTTCGCGGCCATGATCCTGGAGCAACTCGCGACCGCCGGCGTGCAGCAGGCGCACAAGGAGGATCGCATCGCTTTCGGCGCGGTCACGCCCTGGCCGGGCGGGTACATCTGCGCGGAGGGACGCTGCCGCGAGGGCGATGGAGATGCCGGCCCGGAGAAGCGCGCCGGGATCTTCGTCGGCCCCGAGTTCGGCACCGTGTCCCGGCCGGACCTGGTGGCGGCCGCGCGCGAGGCGGGCGACGCCGGCTTCGATGTCCTGATCGCCTGCGCGTTCAACTACGAGGCGCACGCGTCCGAGTTCAACCGCCTCGGCCGCATCCCGGTGCTGAAGGCGCGCATGAACGCCGACCTCCACATGGCGGACGAGCTGAAGAACACCGGCAAGGGCAACCTGTTCGTCATCTTCGGCGAGCCGGACATCGACATCCTCCCGGCCGGCGGAGAAGACGCCGGCGGCAATCGGATCCAGGTGCGGATCAACGGCGTGGACGTCTTCCACCCGACCACGGGCGAGGTCCGCAGCGACGGCGCCGACGGCATCGCCTGCTGGTTCATCGACACCGACTACAACGAGGAGAGCTTCTTCGTCCGGCACGCTTACTTCCTCGGCGCGAACGACCCCTACAAGGCGCTCAAGACGACGCTGAAGGCCGAGATCGACGCCGACGCGTGGGCGTCGCTCCGCAGCGACGTTTCGCGTCCGTTCGACCGGCCCGAGTCGGGCCGCATCGCCGTGAAGGTCATCAACCACCTCGGCGACGAGGTGATGAAGGTGTATCGGGTGTGAATCGCCGCGAACCCACGTGGGAGAATGCCTGATGGCCAGCGGTGAACAGCTCAAGGCGTTGCTGAAGTCGCACGCGGAGGGCGATGACGACCGGTTCTTCTCCGTCGCCATGCAGGTGGCCGCCCACGAGGCGCGGCGTGGGCATGGCAGACTCGCCGAGGAGCTGCGCACACTGATAGATCGCGCCAAGAGCCAACCGGTGTCCGGGGCGCCGGTTCCGATCGGGCGGCCGCGCGGCGAGCTGGCCAACCTGCTGGAAGCGTCCTGGCCGAGCGAGCGATTGGGACAGATGGTGCTGGGCAAGGCGCTCGGGGCCCAGATTCAACGTGTGATTCGGGAGCAGCGCCATGCGGGACGCATCGTGGAGCGGGGTCTCGCACCGCGCCGGAAGTTGTTGTTGACGGGGCCTCCCGGCACCGGCAAGACGATGACCGCGTCGGTGCTGGCGGGCGAGTTGGGGCTTCCACTCCTGCAGGTGCGGCTCGACGGGCTCATCACCAAGTACATGGGGGAGACGGCAGCCAAGCTGCGGCACATCTTCGAGGCGACAGGCCGAACGCGGGGAGTCTACTTCTTCGACGAGTTCGACGCGATCGGCTCGCAGCGCGGGCTCCCCAACGATGTCGGCGAGATCCGACGTGTCCTCAACAGTTTCTTGCAGATGATCGAGCAGGATCGCTCCCACAGCCTCGTCATCGCCGCGACCAACCATCCAGGCATTCTCGACCCTGCGCTCTTCCGTCGCTTCGACGACATCCTGCACTACGAGTTGCCCGACAAGGCGCAGATTGCGCAGCTCCTCAGGACGCGGCTCGCTTCGGAGGCCGTGAAGCGGATCCGCTGGCCCACGCTCGCAGACCTGGCGGTAGGCCTGAGCTACGCGGAGGTCGTTCGCGCTGCCGACGAGGTGCTGAAGGATGCGCTGATTCACGAGCGGACTCTGGTTCGCGAAGCGGACATCCGAACGATGCTGGAGGAGCGCCAAACCATCGCCGATAAGCTGGCTGCGAGAGGAGTGTAGCGTCAAGGCGCAGCATGGCGAACGGGACAGACCGAAGAAGTCGACACTTCATCATCGAGGGGTTCGCGGAAACGCAGGCGTATCGGTCGCCACAGCAGTTCGGAAGTTCTGCTGTCGTGCCTCAGCGCAACCGTGCCCGCCACGCCGGCGCGTTGCAGCGCCAAGTGGAAGCGATACGGCGCGAGGCTGACGCCGCTCGGGAGGCTCAGGAGGCTGCCGGCCTCGACGATCTGGGACTGCGCGTCGAGTTCGAGAGCTTTCCCGACATCGTGTTGGCCTTCGAGAGTCTGGCGCGCGAGCGGTCCGGAATAGAGCTGCTGAACGTCCGGCAGGACGGCAATCGAACGCTCGCAACCATCTTCGTGCCCGACGGAAGGCTCGATCACTTCGAGCGGCTCATCCGGGACTACCTGGAGGAGAGACAAGACAGCATCGGGCGCCCGCGCGACAACAGAAAGCTCCTCGATGCGATTCGACGGATTCGAGCCGCGAGTCTGCGAGCGCTCTGGACCGATGAGGATGCGCAGTTCCCGACGGAGGAAGAAGGCTCGTTCTGGTGGGAAGTGTGGCTGCCGGTCCGGACCGATCGGCGGGCAACGATCGCATCGTTTCGGGAGCGGGCCCAAGCCCTCGGTATGCGCGTTGCACCGGGCGAACTGATCTTTCCCGAGCGCACCGTGCTGCTGGCGTCCGCTTCATTGGAGCAGATGCAGCAATCGATGCTGACGCTCAACAGCATCGCGGAGGTTCGACGCGCGAAGGAGACGGCCGAGTTCTTCGACTCCCTGCGGCCGGGCGAGCAGCAGGAATGGCTCGACGAACTACTGGAGCGAACCGAGTTTCCTGCCGAGGCTGATGGGGTTCCGCACGTCTGTCTGCTCGACACAGGAGTCAATCGCGGCCATCCGCTGCTGGGTCCAGCGCTCGCTGCCGATGATCTGCATACCGTTGAGCCCGGCTGGGGCACCGACGATGCGCACGGCCACGGGACACAAATGGCTGGCGTAGCACTTGCCGGCGACCTGACGCCGCTTGTCGACGGCACCGATCCGGTCGTGCTCGACCACCGCCTGGAATCGGTCAAGCTGCTTCAGGGGCCCGTCGGTGAGGGAGACTCGCGGCACCATGGGTTGGTAACGATAGAGGCCGTGGCCCGTCCGGAGATCACCGCTCCGCGGAGCCTTCGGGTGTTCGGTATGGCCGTTACAGCCCAGGACGACCGAGACCGAGGCCGCCCGTCGGCGTGGTCGGCCGCTGTAGACTCGCTCGCGGCCGATGCGGAAGCGACGGGCGAGCATCCGCGTTTGCTGATCCTGTCGGCCGGGAACATTCAGGATTCCAATGCATGGTTCAACTACCCGCATTCCAATGACACCGACGGCGTGCACGATCCCGCGCAGGCCTGGAATGCAGTGACGGTGGGCGCCTTCACGGAACAAGTGCAGATCACCGGGCCCGATACGGAAGACTACGCACCGATCGCTCCACGCGGAGGTCTGAGCCCGTTCAGCACGACGTCGCTGACATGGGAGAAGTACTGGCCGCTGAAGCCCGACGTGGTGCTCGAAGGCGGCAACGCGGCGAAGGACTTGATTTCGGCGGTGACCGCGGACAGCCTCAGCCTGTTGACGACGCATCACCGTACTACGGAACGGATCTTCACCACCACGAACGCGACCAGTGCGGCGATGGCGCTGGCTGCGCGGCTCGCGGCGCGAATCATGGTCGTCTATCCGACGTTGTGGCCGGAGACTGTCCGTGCCCTGATCGTGCATTCGGCGGAGTGGACCGAGGCCATGCGACGCACCTCGTTGCCCGTAACCAGCGCGGCCACGAAGACGGACTACCGACGTCTGGTGCAGCGTTGTGGGTTCGGCGTGCCGGATCTCGATCGCGCGCTCTGGAGTGTCGACAACTCGTTGACGATGGTGATCGAGGAGCGCCTGCATCCGTTCCAGCGGGAGGGATCGAAGTTGCCCACGCTTCGGGACATGCATCTCCACAACCTGCCCTGGCCACGCGAAGAGTTGGAGGGCCTCGGCGAAACGGAGGTCGAGATGCGAGTCACGCTGTCCTACTTCATCGAGCCGAATCCGTCGCGGCGCGGGGTCCGTTCACGGTATCGATACGAGTCCCATGGTCTGCGCTTCGAAGTGAAGCGACCCCTTGAGTCGGTCGACGACTTTCGGAGGCGGATCAACGCAGCCGCGAGAGACGAGGAGGAAGGGACGCATCGCGCTCGTGACAGCGATCCTGCGTGGTTGATTGGAAAGCAGATTCGCCACAGAGGTTCATTGCATGCGGACATCTGGCGCGGCAGCGCGGCGGATCTCGCGAGCCGGGGCAGTCTCGCCGTCTACCCTGCGGTAGGTTGGTGGAAGACCCGTCAAGCGCTCGAGAGATACGACCAAACCGCGCGATACGCGCTCGTCGTCAGCATCAGGGCGCCGGAGGTCGACGTGGATCTCCGGACCCCGGTCGCGAACCAGATCGGTGTGCCGGTCGAGATAGAGACCTGATGCAGTTCCGCATCGCTGACACTTTCACCGACAGCCTTGCGAAGCTGACCGGTGACGAACAGAAGGCGGCTAAACCGGGGTGTTCGACCTGCAGATGAACCCGGAGGATTCCGGGCTGAAGCTGAACCCTGATCGGAAGCGGATGCGATACAGTGTGGACGGCGTCATCGAGACCCCGGATGGCCGCAACGCTCGGCTATGAGCCGTGTGCTCATCGACGAGTACGCAGAGCCAGCGCCGCGCATCCTCTGAGGAGGCAGGATGCTGGAAGAACATGATCGCATCGTGCTCACGGACGACGTTGCCGACCCGGCCCTGAAGGCCGGGGATGTCGGAACGGTCGTGCACATCCATCGCAACGGCGGAGCCCTCGAGGTGGAGTTCCTGACTCTGGATGGCCACACGGCGGCGTTGGCCACCGTGTCGTCGTTGCAGGTGCGTCCAGCGACCGGCGCGGAGATCACCCACGCACGCGATTTCTGAGGCGCACGCGTCCGAGTTCACCGCCTCGGCCATCTCGCGTCCGTTCGACCGCCCCGAGTCGGGCCGCATCGCCGTCAAGGTCATCAACCACCTCGGCGACGAGGTGATGAAGGCGTTCCAGGTGTGAGGGGTGTGAGGACGGCTTGGTCATGAAGAAGCCGCGCGTCTACGTCGAGACCAGCGTCGTCAGCTATCTGACGGCCCGGCCCGCGCGTGACATAGTGTTCGCTGGGCGGCAGCAGAGCACGCAGGACTGGTGGGCGGGCACGAAGGAGCGGTTCGAGTTGGTGATTTCGGAGCTGGTTCGGGAAGAAGCGGCGGTGGGAGATCACGATGCCGCGCAATCGCGGCTGGCGGCGATCTCACTGCTTCCCGTGATCGGCGCCACGCCGGAAGTCGCACGACTGGCGCGAGCACTGGTCGACGCCAAGGCCGTTCCGGAGCGGGCTGGGCAGGATGCCGTGCACATCGCGATCGCCGCCGTGCACCGTGTACCCTTCCTCGTGACATGGAATTTCCGACACATCGCGAACGCTGCGGCGCGGCCACGGATCGAGGCGGTGTGTCGAGACGCCGGGATCGATCCGCCGCTCCTGTGCACGCCGGAGCAACTTGTTGTAGCCGAGGACGATGATGAAGCCTGATCCGATTGTGGCCGAGGTGCGCGCCGTGCGCGACAGGCTCGCGGCGCGTTTCAACTATGACATCGACGCCATTGTCCGGCACATCCAGAGTGTGGAAGCCGCATCCGGCCGCACCTGCTTGCAGCCTCCGCAGAGCAGTATCGCCGCGATGAATGCCGCGACGGATAGTGCACCCGGCGAGGGACGCGGTGCGGATGAATCATGAGGCGCGCGCAGATGGACACGAGCCCGGTGAAGCTTGAGCAGGCCGCCCGGGTGCCGATCGAGCGGCCCCGGCTCGATTGCCGGAATCCCCGGTAGGAATGCAGTTCCGCATCGCCGACACCTTCACCGACAGCTTGGCCAGGCTGACCGGCGACGAACAGAAGGCGGTCAAGACCGCGGCGTTCGACCTGCAGATGAACCCGGCCCATCCGGGCTTGAAGTTGCACCAGGTCGACCGGGCGAAGGACAAGGACTTCTGGTCCGTTCGGGTCACTCGCGACATCCGGTTGATCGTCCACCGCACCGCTTCCAGCTTCCTGCTCTGCTACGTCGATCATCACGACGCGGCGTACCAGTGGGCCGAGCGCCGGCGGCTGGAACGGCACCCGACGACGGGAGCCGCGCAGCTCGTCGAGATCCGCGAGACGGTCCGCGAGATTCGGGTGCCGCGGTATGTGGAGGTGGACGTCTCGGCGTCAACCCCAGGCGCCGCGGCTGGCGAACCCGCGACGTCGCGGACAGCCATCTTCGCCGACGCGTCGGCCGACGACCTGCTCGGCTACGGCGTGCCGGTCGAGTGGCTGGACGACGTGCGAACGGCGACGGAGGACACGCTGCTCGACCTCGCCGATCACCTGCCGGGCGAGGCCGCGGAGGCGCTGCTGCAGCTTGCGACCGGCAGTGCTCCTGACCGCCCGGCGCCTGCCTTGGCGGGCACCGATCCGTTCGCGCATCCGGACGCCCAGCGCCGCTTCCGGGTGATGGCGGACGTGGAGGCGCTGGAACGAGCGCTGGACTACCCGTGGGAGAAGTGGACCGTCTTCCTGCATCCGGCCCAACGGCAACTCGTCGAACGGGAGTACCGCGGCCCGGCGCGTGTCGCGGGCTCGGCCGGCACCGGCAAGACCATCGTGGCGCTCCACAGGGCGGTGCATCTGGCGCGCGCGCATTCGGAGAGCCGCGTGCTGCTCGCAACATTCTCGGATGCGTTGGCCGCCGCGCTGCGAGTGCGCCTCAAGCGCCTCATCGGCAACGAGCCGAGGATCGCCGAGCGTCTTGAGGTGCGTTCGATGAGCGGCATCGGGCGGCGCCTCTACGCGGCGAACGTCGGCCGCCTCGAGCTGGCGACGGACGAAGACATCCGGGAACTGCTCCGGCAGGCGGCAGCCGATGTCGAAGGCCACCGTTTCGGTGCGCACTTCCTCCGGACGGAATGGAGCACGGTGGTCGACGCCTGGCAGCTCGCGAGCTGGGAGGACTACCGCGACGTGCAGCGGCTCGGCCGCAAGACCCGCTTGGCCGAGAAGCAGCGGGAGCTGCTCTGGTCGATCTTCTCGCAGGTCCGGTCTGCGCTCGGCGAACAGGGGAAGCTGACCGAGCCCGGCATGTTCGCGCGGGTGGCGGCGAAGATGGCGGAGGCGCCGCATCCGCCATTCGACTTCTGCGTAATCGACGAGGCCCAGGACATTGGCGTTGCGGAGCTGCGGTTTCTGGCGGCCGTCGGCGGGGGCCGGCCGAACGGCTTGTTTTTCGGCGGCGATCTTGGCCAGCGGATCTTCCAGACGCCTTTCTCCTGGCGGGCCCTCGGCGTCGACGTGCGCGGGCGATCCCATACGCTGCGGATCAACTACCGCACGTCGCATCAGATCCGGCGGCAGGCCGACCGGCTCCTGCCGGCCGAGCTGGCCGACGTCGACGGCAACGCGGAGCGGCGAGGTGCGACGGTATCGGTGTTCAACGGACCGGCGCCAGAGGTGCGGACGTTCGATTCGCCCGAGGACGAGACGGAGGCCATCGCGGACTGGCTTCGAGCGCGCCAGCGCGAGGGCTACGCGCCGCAGGCAATCGGTGTGTTCGTCAGGTCGCCGGAGCAGATCGAGCGGGCGCTGTCGGCAGTGCAGGCGGCGGGCATGCGACCCGTGCAGATAGACGACGGGTCCGGCGGCGTGTCCGGGTCGGTTGCGGTCGGTACCATGCACCTCGCCAAGGGGCTGGAGTTCCGGGCGGTCGCAGTGGCCGCCTGCGACGAGGAGGTTATTCCCTTGCAGGCCCGGATCGAACGAGTAGGCGACGACGCCGATCTGGAGGAGGTCTACGGTACCGAGCGGCACCTGCTCTACGTTGCCTGCACCCGCGCGCGCGACCGGCTGCTCGTGACGGGCGTCGACCCCGGCTCGGAGTTCCTCGACGATCTGCGGGCGCCGGAGTGACCGCTCGCTGTGGGAGGACCGACGATGCCAGCATGTGAGGGCGTTCGTACTGCATTCCTGACAGCACCCGTCCCTCCCTGCAAACTGTCCTTCCGATGATCCGTCGCATCCAGGCGCTGAACTACCGCTGCTTCAGAAACGTCGACGTTTCCCTCGACAATTCCGGAGCCGGTGAGAAAACAACTTCCCAAGGGACCGGGAAGAGACGGACGTCCTCCGCGAGGCGTAGGTGAGCGGGCGGCATCTTGACCGGACGAAGCCGTGGGCATGTGGTGAAGCGTATGCTTCCTTCTTCCGGCACGCCGTCCACCGTCCGCCACGTGCGTCTGTTCCGGAACGGACGCAATCAGGCGGTGCGACTCCCGGGCGCCCGTGCATCCTGCCGGGGCCTTCTTCTGATGAAACCCAGGTAGACGTAGGCGGCGGCCAGGATCGCAATGGCCAAGAAGCCGATGTTCCCGTAGACAGGGTCGACCTGAAGTCCCAGGAACAAGACGAACGAGAACGCAAGGTACAGGCCGATGATGACGGCGGCATGCGCGAGGATTTTCATGTTGCCGGAGCAGGAACCGTTTATGGGTTCGCCGTCCCTTGCAGGCGGCCCAGGAGCCGGAACGCCCTGTACGCCCCCCGCGACAGGATCGAGAGCGCGTTCCCGGCGC
This sequence comes from Vicinamibacterales bacterium, assembly GCA_958296065.1. Lineage (GTDB taxonomy): Bacteria > Acidobacteriota > Vicinamibacteria > Vicinamibacterales > UBA8438 > WTFV01. Next base: position 145,217 of record CATQHX010000079.1, read on the forward strand.
TCGGGAACCGGCCGCGCGGCAGGAACTCCGCCACGTCCAGGTCCTCCACCGCGGCCAACGCGCGCTGCAGCCCCGACTTCACGAGATCGTGGAGCCGCCGGTCGCCGAGGTCGAGCCCGCCGCATGCCAGCATGCAGGGCATGAGAACGCCCAGCATGTTCTGGCGGTAGCTGCGCCGGCAGTCGTCGAACGTGAAGTCCCGGGCTCCCAGGCGGCACACGGTGTCGTGGTACTCCTCGAGCGCCTCGCGCTCGATACGGCGGCGGTCGGCGGGCACGACGCTGGTCCCGAGGAAATAGGCCACGTCGTAGAGGCCGGCGCCCAGCCCGCAGCCCTGCCAGTCCACTACCGCGAAGTCGTCGCCGGCAGTGTCCCCGGCGGCGGGGTTCACGCCGTCCGACGAGCCGCCGCTGGCCGCAGCGCCGCCGCGGACGTCGGGCCCGAAGAACAGGTTCTCCCCCCGGTAGTCGCCGTGGACGAAGGTCCTGGGCCCGGCCGCGACCGACGCGTAGTGCGCGACGAGCCGCGCTCCCAGAGCCTCGGCCACGCGGCGGGTCTCGGGCGAGAACGAGTTGCCGAAGCGCTCGAGAACGACGGGCAGGCACAGCAGATAGGCGACTTGCATGAAGCGCCGGGACTTCGGGCCGAGCACGTCGCTGCAACTGGACAGGGCCGGGTGATCGACTGCGCCCCAGAACTGTCCGTGCAGCTTCGCGATCTCCCGTACCGCCAGTTTCGCCCGTCCGGCCGAGACGCCCGCCGCCTGGGCCGGCACCTCCAGGTCGCGCAGATCTTCGAGCACCAGGACGAAGCGGTGCGTAGCTGCGTCGAAATCGCCGTACAGGAGGGCCGGGGACCGGATGCGCGCGTGCCGTGCGAGGCGGCGGTAGTACAGGCATTCGCGCTCGTGCATCGACATCCACTTCGCGAACCGGAACGCCCTGCGGTTCGCGGTCGGCAGCTTGACGATGACGGTGGCGGGGTCGGCGGCGAGGCCGCCTTCGGTGGTCAGGTGACAGCGCAGGAGCCTTCCGAAGGCATTGGTGGCCGATCCGAGATCCTCGACGACGACGTTCCGTATCGCCGGACCATCGGATGCCCCGCCCGCGGCCAGAGCCCGCTGCATCCAGTCGGCGTCAATCGCGGCCGGGTCGTCGCAGAGGGTCGGGGGGCTCGTCATGTCGAATCCTCCCGTCCGCCGTCCGTGTCCGTCAGGTGCGTATCGGTTCGTCCCAGGCGCCGTCCACCGGAGGCTCGAGGTCCGATCGCATGACGGGCTGCTAATCCTGCCTTCCAGAACTCGCTTCCGCGGCCCGCCCGCGCCGGCGCGCCACGCGGAAACGGAAGCGGTCGTCGGGACTGGGTGTCGGCACCGGACTGGTCTTCAGAATGTAGTCGGGAGGGTCCAGGGCCAACTCGACTTCGTGGACGATGGTGGCCATCGTCGCGGCGATGGACACCTCGGCGAACCCGGCTCCGAGGCAGACGTGCGAACCGGCGCCGAATGGGACGAACACGCCTGGCTGACGGTGCTCCTGCCGCTCGGGCGTGTAGCGCTCGATATCGAAGCGTTCGGGATCGGGAAAGTACTGCGGCAAGTGGTGCGGCACCGTAGTCGCAACGATGACCTTCTCTCCGGCCGGGATGGTGTAGCCGGCGAACTCGAACGTGTTCGACACGGTGCGCTTGATGGCCGGTGCGATCGGATACATCCGTAGCGTCTCGAGCGCGACGCGGTGCGTGACGTCGAGATGGCGCACGGCCTCGGCGGTCAGCGTGCCGTGCGCGAAGCTCGCATCCGCCTCGGCGGTCATCCGGTCGAGCAGGTCGGGGTGCTTCAGCAGCGCGTAGAGCATGAACGCGCAGGTGCTGCCCACCGTGTCGAGTCCGGCAATGAACGGCCCCAGCACTGCCGGCATCAGATCGGTCTCGGGCAGGAACTGCGGGTCGACGTGGTGGAGCGCCATCAGATCGTCCACGAGGTCGGACTGGCCGCCGGATCGGCGGTCCGGTTCGTGGACCGCCCGCACCGTCGCGTAGAGTTCCTCGACCCGCTTGCGGGCGCGCCGAAAGCGCGGCGTCCGGGTCAGCAGGGCCGGCCGCTGGTGCGTGACGCGCGCCGCGAGGAGCGTGCGCACGAAGACGATCATGTCGTCCAGGTAGTCCCGGGGCGACACGCCGGCGGCGATGGTGCCGAGTTGCTCCGTGATGATGCGCTGCAACGCGTACACGCCGGGAATGGGCTTGTCGAGGGGCCACTCGGCAACCTCGCGCCTCGTGATGCCAATCACGTCGTGCAGGTGCTCGTGGATGAACGAACGCGAGTAGCCGGGTTGCTGCGCCTTGCGCATCCGGGCGTGCTCGGCCCCGTCCATGCTCACCATCGAGCGCGCCGCGCCGAGCTCGTTGTCGAACTCCATCCAGGTTTCGCGCGAGCGAAGGTGCTTGCTGCCCTCACGCGTGACGAACAGGTTGGCCTCGGGTCCCGCAAGCACCGTGAACGCGCGGTGGAGTGCGCGAACGCGGAAGACGGGACCGAGTTGCAGGTACTGCCGGGTGAAGAACGCCCCGACGTCGCCGGCCAGGGCGAATGTATCCCCGACCAGGGGCAGACCCGGCGCGGTGGGCGGTGCGTGCGATGCGGTCGTCTCCATCAGGTGATGTCGCGTCGGCCCTGATGGGCTCGCCGCCACCCCTCCCGCCTGATGGAGCCAGGAACGACCATACGCTGCAGCATCGTCCGCGACAGGTACTACAACCTCATGGTACATCGTTCCCGGGATGCGTTGCCGCCAATCGTGCGCCGATGATGTAATGCGGCGACGGTGCATGGAGACGTGAGATGACCAAGACATTGGCGATGGGCGTGGTGATGACCCTGGGCTTCGGTTCGCCGGCAACCGCGCAGTCCGTTCCCGAGACCACCGGCGCCGTCCGCGGCGGGCAGTCCGGCCGGGCCGCGGACACCGGGCCGGCCCGGCACCAGGTGCTGTTCAACCGGTATCAGACCCCGGTGATGACCGTGTTCATCGCCGATGCGGACGGCGCCAACGCGCGGGCCCTGGTCCCGGATTGGGGGCTGGAGTACTCCCCGTCCTTCTCTCCCGACGGGCAGTGGGTGGTCTTCACCGCCGAGCCGGACGGGCAGTCGGACGTCTATCGGATCCGCCCGGACGGCACCGGAATCGAGCAGCTTACGGATGACCCCGCGTTCGACGACCAGGGGGCCCTGTCGCCGGACGGCCGGACCCTGGCGTTCGTCTCCACGCGCGCGCGCGGCACGGCGGACGTCTGGCTGCTGGACCTCGCGTCCCAGACCGCTTCCAACCTCACCGACCATCCGTCGGGCAACTTCCGGCCCCGCTGGTCGCCCGACGGGGCGTGGATCGCCTTCACGTCGGACCGGGACGCCGAGCCCGGGGACCAGCCGGGCATGTGGGAGCATCTGCAGTCCACCGGCGTCTATCTCGTCCGGCCCGACGGCACCGGGCTGCGCCGCCTGACGCGACCGGGTGGGGTGGCGGGGAGCCCGTCGTGGTCGGCCGACGGCCGGCGCCTGCTGTTCTACGAGACCGACCCGGTCGGCGCCTACCTGGCGAAGAGCGGGCGGTCCCGCACCGAGCTCGTTTCGGTGGAGGTCGCCACCGGCGAGCGCGTCCAGCTCACCGCCTCGCAGGAGACGAAGCTCTCGCCGGCGTGGCTGTCGGGGGGGCGCATCGGCTACGTCAGCCGCGCCGGCGGAGACCGGGGCGGCCTGCGAATCCGGCATCCCGACCGGCGGGTCGAGACGGTCATCGCGGGTGCGGTGCGCGGCCCGAGCTGGTCGCCGGATGGCCGGCAGGTGGCGTACGAGCGCATCGACCGGCTCGGCACCACGCAGCACCTCGTCCCCGCCTTCAGCCCCGACCCCGAGTTCGAGCTCTTCCTGCACGAGCCGTTCGTGTCGTTCTCGCCGGACGGCACGCGGATGATCTTCAGCCAGTACGGCGAGCGGGTCTCGAACGCCACCGGGCTCGCCTCGTCGAACCCGATCGACGTCAGTCTCGAGATCATGTCCGTCGCCGGCGCCGACCGGCGGACGCTGTTCCACCGGGAGGGGGCCAGCGCCTTCGCCGCCGACTGGTCCGCCGCCCGCGACGAGATCGTCCTCTCCGTCGGCCGCTACTTCCGGCCCGCCGGGCTGCCGCCGGCGCAGATCGGGGTGATCGACCCGGACGGCTCGGACCTGCGGCTGGTGGTGGACGACGAGGTGAACAACGGGTTCCCGAGCTGGTCGCCGGATGGCGAGCGCATCGTGTTCAAGGGCGGGCGCCGGCTCTACGTCGTCCCCGCGGCCGGCGGTCCCCGCGTGGCATTGACCGGACCCGACTACTACAGCAACTTCCCGCAGTGGTCGCCGGACGGCGAGCGCATCATGTTCACGTCGAACCTCGGCGGCGACTTCGACCTCTACACGGTGCGGCCCGACGGCACCGATCTGCGCCAGTTGACCCACGCACCCGGCAACGACGCGCACTCGGCCTGGTGCGCGGGCGGCGCGTGGGTCGTCTTCAGCAGCTCGCGCACGGGCTTCAAGGACGAGATGGCCCTGTACGACTCGGTGCCGCAGCCCTACGGCGAGATCTTCGCCATGCGCGCCGACGGCACCGACGTCCGCCAGCTCACCGACAACAAGTGGGAGGACTCGGGCGCGGTCTGCGTGCCCGAGGGGGTCGACCGGTTGCGGTAGTTGCGGTGCGAACGGCGATCGTGCCGCCCGCCGCGAGCGCTGGCGCGCCTCGAAGCTCCAGCCCGCGGGAGGACGGCACGGCCGGGGAAGAGAGGCCGAAAATGACGCGCGATGACTTCCGGCGGACGACACCGGCGCTGCTGTTGCTGGCCGCGACGGTATGCCTGGCGGCCGGCGACACGGCGGTGGAGGCGCACGGCAGCGAGGCGCGCTACGTCGAGGTGGTCCCGTGGCAGGGGGACCGCATTTCCCGCGTGCTCGCGGTGAGCCGATCCGAGCTGGGCACCCCGGGCACCCGGCGCACGATGGAGGTGCGGGACGTCGAGGGGCGCTCGTGCCTCGTCGGGGCGCTCTTCGCGCTGGACGTCGACGACGACTACGCCTTCGACATTGACGAGCCGGTCACGCTGACGTTGACCTACGCCACCGAATCGACGACGCCCTTTGTCGTGGGGTGGGACCGGAACGGCGGCGAAGGCGTCGGCGTAACGGACGAGATCGCCCCGGCGCCGGGCGGCGCCTTCGCGAGCAGCACGGTGACCCTCGACCGCGCCCGCTTCGCCGGCCGCGGCGTCCGGGGCACCGACCTCGCGGTGAGCGCGCGGGAAGGCATCGCCCTGTGCGACGTGTCCATCGAGCGGAGCGGCGAGACGCGGCCAGCCACCCGGTTCGGGCGCCTCGAGCTCGACGTGCGCGACGGCGACGGCGGACCCGTGGTTCCGGCCCGGGTCGGCCTGTACGACGCCACCGGCCGCGCACCCCTCCCCTCCAATGGGGCGCTGAGCATCCACCGGTTCACCGACGAGATCCGCCTGCTGCGCGTCAACGCGCGCACGGCCTGGCCGTCGAGCGACCGCCTCGCCTTCTATGTCGACGGCAGCTACGAGAGCCGCCTCCCCGCCGGCGCCTACGAGCTGGTGGTCACGCGCGGGCCGGAGTACCGATCGCATCGCGGCGCGATCGAGATTCGACCCGGCGAGACGACCGCGGTCACCGTGCCGCTGCAGCGCTACGCCGACCTGCCCGCCGCCGGGTGGTTCTCGGGCGACTCGCACGTGCACTTGATGCGCGACCGGCCGGAGGACGACGCCGTCTGGGGGCAGATCGCCGCCGAGGACCTGTATGTCGCCAACCTCCTGGAGATGGGCAACGTCGCGGGCACGCATTTCAAGCAGCCGGCGTGGGGCCGGGCGGGGCGCTACGAGCGCGACGGCCGGGTGCTGGTGTCCGGGCAGGAAGATCCGCGGACCGGGCAGCGGGGCCACACCATGCACTGGAACATCGAGCGGCCCGTGCACGAGCCCGGATCCTTCTTCGAGTACCACGAAATCTTCGAGAACACGCGCCGGCAGGGCGGGGTGACCGGGTACGCGCATCTCGGCGAGCTGTTCAACGGACGCCGCGGCCTGGCGCTCGACGTGCCGTTCGGCCTGGTCGACTTCATCGAGGTGCTGCAGGGCGGCCGGCTGAACACCGAGATCTGGTACACCTTTCTCAACCTCGGCTACCGCGTGCTGCCGGTGGCCGGCGCCGACTTCCCGTACTTCGGACCCACGCTGCCCGGCGTCGAGCGCACCTACGTCGAGCTGGACGGACCGTTCTCGGCGGACGCGTGGTTCGATGCGTTCCGGGCGGGCCGTGCCTATGTCACCAACGGCCCCTTCCTGGAGCTGTCGGTCAACGGCAGGCCGATGGGGGACGAGTTGTACATCGGGCGCGGGGCGCCGCTCGCGATCGAGGCGTCGGCCCGGCTGAACCCCGAGTTCGACCGGCTCGACCGCCTGGAGCTGGTCGTCCTCGGCGACGTCGCGGCGACGGCAACGGCCGACGGGTCCGACGCGGTGACGCTGACCTACCGCATGGCGGCGGAGGGCAGCCTGTGGGTCGCGGTTCGCGCCTGGGGCGAGCGGCAGGAGCCCCGCGACATGACGGTGGCCCACAGCGCGCCAATCTACGTGGTGGTCGGCGACGAGCCGACCTGGAAGCGCGAGGCGGTCCCGGAGCTGGTCGCCCACCACCGCGCGCAGTTGCAGGCACTGCTCTCCGCCCCGATCGATCCGCAACAGGATTTGGAGACCTGGGAGACCGCCACGACGCTGGTCGAGCGGTGGCAGGAGCAGCGGCCCCGCCTCGAGCCCCGCGTGGCGGAGGCCGACCGGCGGTACCGGGAGCTGCTGGAACGGTTCCGCCGCTCCGGTAGACGCTGAACACGGTGGCACGTCCGCGCTGTTGCCCTCCGCCGGGTACCGCCCGCCGCTCTGGCGCCAGGCCGCGGCCCGTCAGACGAATGGATTGACGATGGCCAGGCCGTTGACGCGCCGTCCGGCCTGCAGGTCTTCCGTCAGCAGGGTGTCGCACCGGGCCGCGAGCGCCGACGCGACGATCAGGGCGTCGTAGAAGCTGAAGCCGTGCGCACGGGCGAGGTCCAGGGCGTGCAGGTGGGTCTCGACGTCGACAGGACGAACCGGGCCGAGCGCCGCGCGGATATCGGCGACGGCGTCGGCGATCTGGTCCCACTCCAGGCGGAACTTGCGGCGCAGCACCGCCGCGAACTCATTCAGGACCTGCACGCTGATGACGCCGCCGGCCAGGACCGCCTTCCGAGCCTTCTCGCTCTTCGCGCCGGCTCCTTGCGCGTAGATCAGCACGTTGGTGTCGATGAAGGCGCTCATCGGGCGTTGGCTTCATCGCGGTCGAAGGAGTAACCCTCGGGCAAGGACCAGGCGCGGGCGCGCATGCGGTCGACCGCCCGCCCGCGACGGTCGTCCTTCGCCACCACGAGGCGGGTGGGCCCGGCGGCCACGACCTTCACATCGTCACCGGGCTCGAGGCCGAGCTCGTCCACCAGCGCCCGCGGCAGCCGCACGCCAAGGCTGTTGCCCCATCTGGAAACCCGCATGGCGCCTCCTGGATATCCTCTTCAGAGAAGGATATCATGTCGTCATGCGGCGGGCAGCCGATTCGCGAGTTCAGGAACTGGAGTAGGCTCGCGAGCAACGGTCGCCGGCGGGGCGGGCGGCCGGCAGCACGGAGGAGACCGATGAAGAGAGCGTGGATGCGGCTGGCGGCGGTGGGCGTCGTGGGGGCCGGACTGGTCGCCTGGACCGGGAACCCGTCGGCCCAGTCGGGAGCGCGCGAGCCGGTCAGCATCGCGCAGTTCGACCGGTGGATGGACGAGCTGTCGAACTGGGGCCGGTGGGGCGACGACGACCAGATCGGCGCCGCCAACCTGATGACGGACGCGAAGCGCCTGCGAGGCCGCCGCCCTCGTGCGGACCGGCACCACCGTGTCGCTGTCCCACGACTTCCTCACCGAGGAGGCGCCCGACGCCGCCGAGCCCTACGTGCTGCAGATGCACGTCAACCCCGAGGGGCAGAACTCCGGCGACCGGGTCGAGGTCTACTTCCACGGCGTGACCTACTCCCACCTCGACGGGCTGTGCCACGTCTTCTACAAGGACAGGCTCTACAACGGCCTCGACTTACCGCGACGTCGTCACCGAGGACGGCTGCTCGCTGATGGACACCACCCAGATGAAGGACGGCCTCGTGACGCGAGGCGTGCTCGTCGACATGCCCCGGCTGAAGGGCGTGCCGTACCTCGAGCCGGGCACGAAGCTGTACCGCGAGGACATCGAGGCGTGGGAGGAGTACGCCGGCGTCCGGCTGGGGCCGGGCGACGCGCTGCTGCTGCGCACCGGCCGCTGGGCCTACCGCGAGGCGGTGGGGCCGACCCGCGAGATGGCGGGCTGGGACGCCTCGGTCATCCCGTTCCTGGCCGAGCGCGACATCGCCCTGCTCGGGGCCGACTCGGTGCACGAGGCGCCCGAACAGCGTGCCGGGGCTGCGCGTCAACCCCATCCACCGCTTCGCCATCGTCGCCCGCGGGATGAACCTGCTCGACAACATCGACCTCGACGCCGCCGCCGAGGCCGCCGCCCGGCTCGACCGCTGGGAGTTCCTGCTGGTGGTCGCCCCGCTGCGGGTGCCCGGCGGGCACCGGGTCGCCGGTCAATCCGATCGCGATCTTCTGACGGCGTGTCGACCGCGGGTGCCGCGTCAGCTCGCCGGGAGCGTCTCGATCCAGGCCGCGATATCGGCCGCATCGAGCGGGGCCAGGTCCGCCACGCTCGCGCGCATGGAGGCGCCGGACGTGTCGTCGGGATGCGAGCCCCGGACGCCGTCGATGAACTTCCGGAGCTGCCGCACGGTGTACCAGCTCGCCTGTCCGGCAAGGCGCGGCGCCCCGAGGGCATCGTTGCCCTCCCCGGACCGCCCGTGGCAGACGGCGCACGCCGCGTAGAGTATCCGCCCGCGCGCCGGGTCGCCCCCCGGCGCTTCCACGCCGGCCGCTGCGTCGCCGGCCGCCCGCGCACCCTCGGCCGGCTCCAGCGCGGACAGCGTCGCTAGCCACGCGACCACCGCCGCGAGGTCCGCGCCGGC
>CATQHX010000080.1 GCA_958296065.1 Vicinamibacterales bacterium
GACCGCCTCGGTGACCCGCATGGGCGCCGGCCTGATCCTGGGAACGCCGGCCTACATGTCTCCCGAGCAGGCGGAAGGGCAGCCGACCGACACGCGCGGCGACATCTGGTCGTTCGGCGTCGTGCTCTACGAGATGCTGGCCGGCGAGCGTCTCTTCGCCGGCGAGACGGTGGCGCAGGTGCTGGCCCGCGTGATCGACCGCGACCTCGACCTGTCGGCGCTGCCGCCATCGACACCGCGGCCCGTCCGACGACTCCTGACCCGCTGCCTCGAGCGCGACCGGCGGCGGCGGATGCGGGACGCAGGCGAAGCGATCAGCGACCTGGAGGCCGCGGCTTTCCCTTCCGAGACGCTGCCGGAAGACGGGGGCGGCACCTCCGCATCGCCGTCTCCGCTGCACCGGTGGCGGGCACGGACGGCCTGGGCGGCCGGCGGCCTCGCCCTCGGATGCCTCCTGACGGCCATGGCGCTCTGGACCCTCGCGCCCGCGCCCGAGCCGCCCGGAGTCCGGCGTCTGACGCTCGATCTGCCGTCCGCCATGGCGCGCGGCTCCAGGTTCGCCCTTTCGCCCGACGGCTCGACGCTGGCCTATGTCGGTCGCACTGCCGGCGGCCGGACGCGGCAATTGATGGTCCGACACCTGAACGAGGCCGATGCCTGGGCGCTGGACGGCACGGAGGGCGCGCTCGATCCGTTCTTCTCGCCGGACGGGACCTGGATTGGCTTCTTCGCCGGCTCTGGCCCCCCTGGAGGCTCGGACCGGATCCAGTATCGCTGGACGCTCAAGAGGGTGCCGACTCGCGGGGGCGCGGCCGTGACGCTCGCCGATGACGTGCCTGCGTTGCGCGCAAGCTGGGGCGACGACGACCGCATCGTGATCGGCGCTCTGGGCGGCCTGCTCCGCGTGCCGGCCGGCGGCGGGACGCCCGAGGCGGTGCTGCCCGCCGGCGCGGTGCCTGAAGTGACCGTCTGCTCGGCGCCGCATGTGCTGCCCGGCTCGCGGGCGCTGCTGTATGCCGAGCTCTCGACCGACGGAAGCTCGCGACTGAAAGCCGTGTCGCTGGCCGACGCCGGACACCACGTCGTGGCATCCGACGTGGCGGGAGCGACCTACACGCCGACGGGCCACCTGCTGCTCCAGCGGTCGACCCGGCAGACAGCCGGACGGCCCGGTCCCCGGACCACGACGCTGCTGGCGGCGCCGTTCGACCCCGAACGCCTGGAGCTGACCCGCGCGCCGGTCCCCGTCGTGCCGGACGCGGGCTCCAGCGCCTGGTCCGCCGACGGCACGCTCCTCTATGCGGCGGACGCGGACGACGGTGCGTGGGAGAGCCGCCGGAGGCTGGTGTGGATCGACCGCGCCGGGCGCGAGGATCCGGTCCCGACCCCGCCGCGCGCGTACGGCACGCCGCGCATCTCGCCCACCGGCGATCGCATCGCGCTGGATGTCGTCGACGCCGGCGGCAACGCCGGCATCGTCGTCTACGACCTCGCCCGCGAGGTCTCGAACCGCTTGACTTTCGAGGGCTGGAACATCGATCCGCTCTGGTCGCCGGACGGCCGCCGCGTCGTGTTCATCGGCGTGGAAGACGACGGTTTCGGGCTGTTCCGCAAGGCGGCGGACGGCACCGGGCAGGCGGAACGTCTGACCGCGAGCCAGCCCGTGGTGCAGATGGTTTCCGGTTGGGCTGGCGGCCCGGACACGCTGGTCGTCGTGCACGCAGCCGGCATGACGAACGCGGACATCCACCTGCTGCCGCTCGACGGCGACCGCGTTTCGCAACCGCTGATTGCGACCGCGGCCGTGGAGACCCTGCCGGGAATCTCGCCGGATGGCCGCTGGATCGCCTACCAGTCCAACGAGTCGGGCCGCTGGGCCGTCTACGTACGGCCGTTTCCTGACGTCGACGAGGGCAAGTGGCAGGTGTCGCCGGGCACCGGCTTCTCGCCGGTCTGGTCGCCGGACGGCCGCGAGCTCTTCTACGTGGCGGCCGGGCCGAACGGGAGGGCGATGATGGCGGTCGGGTACGCCGGCGATCCAACCTTCACGCCGTCCCGTCCGGAACGGCTGTTCGCGATGCCGCGCGGCATCGAGCTCGGCAGCCCCTTCCGGCAATGGGACGTCGCGCCGGACGGCGAACGCTTCGTCATGCTCCGGGAAACGGAAGAAGACCCGACGGGGAACGACCCGCGCGAGGGACCGGCGGAGCTCGTCTACGTCGGCAACTGGTTCGCGGAGCTCGTCGAGCGGGTTCCGATCCCCTGACGTTGCGGGGAGAAATCTCATCCGGTACCGCCGAGGAACGGGCGCAGCGCCTCGCCTCCTCCACGCCTGACGCGACGATGGAGCAGGTTTCCCTTGCGGCGCGCCCGACGCTATGGTACAAACCTCTCTTCACACAATATCGTCTGTGCATGCGTACGCGTTCCGTTTCGGTGCCAAGGAGATATCGATGAACTTGCAGCGCACGCTCGTCGCCCTGTTCGTGCTCGGCATGGTCGCGGCCGCCGCCCCCGGCTACGCGCAGCACGACGCCGAGGTGACCTATTACAAGGACATCCTGCCGATCATGCAGGAGAACTGCCAGACCTGCCATCGGCCGTCTGGATACAACATCAGCGGCCTGATCGCGCCGATGTCGTTCATGGACTACAAGGAGACCCGGCCCTGGGCGCGCTCCATCGCCCGCAAGGTCGAGTCGCGCGAGATGCCGCCGTGGTTCGCCTCCGCGCCGCAGGGCGTGTTCGAGAACGAGCGCGGCCTGACCGCCGCCGAGATCGACACCATCGTGCAGTGGGTCGACGCCGGCGCGCCCGCGGGCAACATGGCCGATGCGCCGCCGGCGGTGCAGTGGGCCGAGGACGCCAACGACGGCTGGTCGCTCGGCACCCCCGACTTCGTGGTGAAGATGCCGGAGCCGTACCTGGTCGAGGACGACATCTACGACATCAACATCACCTTCTACGCGGAGCTGACCGAGGACATCCTGCCCGAGGACACCTGGGTCAAGGGCTGGGAGTTCCGAGTGGGCGACAACCAAGTCACCCATCACATGTGCTCGTCCGTCATCGAGCCGGGCGCCTTCGTGCCGCCGGACGCGGTCGAGGACGAAGGGGCCGACGTGGCCGGCCGCCAACTGCTGAGCTGCGTCGCCGAGGGCGGCGAGGCGGACATGCTGCCGGACGGCTTCGGCGTGCTGCTGAAGACCGGCTCGAGCATCTCCTTCAACATGCACTTCCACAAGGAGCCGGCCGAGGGCTCGGCCGCGTGGAGCGACCCGCAGATCGCGTTCTTCGTCGCCGACGAGCCGGTGAAGCACCAGGTCATCAACGACACGCTGTCGAACCGCGGCTTCGAGATTCCGCCGAACCACCCGAACTACCGGATCGGGTCGTCGCGCGTCCTCGACAAGGACATCCTGGTGCTGACCTACTGGCCGCACGCGCACCTGCGGGCCACCGCGGCGCGCTACGTCGCGCACTACCCGGACGGGACCGAGGAGCTGCTGCTCGACGTGCCGCACTACGACCAGAGCTGGCAGGTGACCTACAAGTACAAGGAGCCGAAGCTGCTGCCGAAGGGCACCCGCATCGACGTCGACTTCTGGTACGACAACTCGCCGGAGCGCGCGTCGCGCCGCGGCTTCGACCCGAACCGCTTCGTGGGCCACGGGCCGCGGACCGACGACGAGATGTCGCTCGGATTCATCGGCTACGTCGAGCTCGACGAGTCCGAGGCGATGCCGGCCGCGACCAACAACAACTGACGAACCCGCCGCGGCCGGTTCGACATGCTTCCACAGGGCGGGGCCGCTCGGGTCCCGCCCTTCTGCTTTCTCCATGCAATATCGAATGCCCGAAGTCAGTGACGGATCCCTTGCCGCCCACCTCCTGAGCGGGCAGGCGCGCGTTCGGCGCGTCCTGATCGCGGCCGGAGCGGCCTCGTGCCTCACCATCGCGGCAGCCGGCGCACAGACGCCGGAGCCCAGTCACGAGGCCGACGGACTCATGCACACGTCGCTCGCGCTCGAGGCCCAGGAAGTCGACGTGGCGTTCCCGCCCGAGTTGCGCGCCGGGCACCACGCCTACCAGTGGCTCCTCTCGGGCACGGTCGGATCCCGGGTGAAGGTCGGCACGCTGGACGCGCACCGCGCGCTGCGCCTCGGCACGCTGGCCCCGGACATCGAGGCGATCGAGGCGGAGATCGCCGCCCTCGTCGCCGCGAGAGAGGCGGAAGCCGAAGCCGGAGAAGCGGACGAGTCCGACGAGGACGCTGAAGAGTCGGATGCGGAAGCGGACGAGTCCGACGAGGAGATGGAGCCGGCCGACCCCGACCTCTGGCTCGTGCGGGACGCCGCGGGGTGGCAACTGGAGATTCATCCGGCCGACGGCGGCGCCGTCGAGGTCGTCCCCCTGAGTCACCGCGAGACCGCCGTCGAGTCGCCGACGTTCACCGCGTCGCTCCACCCCACGGCCGCCGAGACGGGCCGACTGGTGCTGCGCTGGGGGCGTCGCGCCTGGAGCGCCGACTTCCGGTTCGAAGAACTGCCGGAGAGGCCGCGCCAGCCCCTCGTGTCAGGCCGCGGCACGGCCCGCGAGGCCGAGGACTCCAACGACGCGATCGCCCGCGGCAACATGCTCGCCGAGCGGAACGAGACGGCACTGGTGCTGCCCAACGGCGCGAGCGTCACGATGCTCTACTGGAAGAGCATCGACATCGAAGACGAGGACTACCCGAACGTGGCGGCGGCGCAGGACGGCGAGGTGATCGAGATGATCCGCGCCTCGGTGCTACGTCTCAAGAGCGATGTCGCGCTGCGGTTCGGCACAACCGACATCCCGACCGGCAACCTCGCCCCGGGCTTCGCCGGCGCCTACGGCGTCTGGCTGCGGAAAACGGGCACCGGCTGGCGCTTCGTCTTCAACAACGAGCCCGACTCCTGGGGCACGCAGTACGATGCCGCTTTCAACGCGGCGGAGGTCGCGGTCGACTACGCGCGCACGGCCGGCTCGTTCCGTCCGCTCGGCGCCACGCTCGTCCCGACCGGTCCGGACCGGGGGCGGCTCGTCGTGCACTGGGGTCCACACGAGTGGTCCGCCGACTTCGTAGTCAGTGAGTGAAGAACCGGGAGTGACCGTCATGATGCAGCGCAGACTCACCGCGGCCCTGGTCGGGCTGGCCCTCGTTCTGACCGCGACGGCGCTGCAGGCGCAACGGCCGGCCGTGTCCGGACCGCACGCGGGGCTGTCGACGGGACATCCGCTGACCTCGGCCGCCGCGTTCGAGATCCTGCTCCAGGGCGGCAACGCGTTCGACGCGGGCGTGACGGCGATGCTCGTCGGCGGCGTCGTCGAGCAGGACCTCTACGGGCTCGGCGGCGAATCGCTGGTCCTGGTCTACCCTGCCGCCGAGGGCAAGGTCACCTCCGTCGTCGCCCAGGGCTGGGCGCCCAAGGGGGCCAGCATCGAGTGGTACGAATCGCGCGGACGCGATCTCCTCGGCGAGGGCCTGGACCCGGCCGTCGTGCCGGGCGCGCTGCATGGCGCGCTGACGGTGCTGGAGCGCTGGGGCACGATGAGCTTCGAGCAGGTCTCGGCCCGCGCCATCGAGTATGCAAAGGACGGCTTCCCGCTGCGGCTGCTCACCGCACGCGCCATCGAGGCGAACCTCGAGTTCATGGAGGCGTGGCCGGACAACCAGCGGTTCTGGCTGAAGCCCGACGGCTCCCTCTACGCGACGGGCGAAACGATCAAGTTCCCGACCCTGGCCGCGACGCTCACGAAGATGGTGGAGGCGGAACGGGCCAGCGCCCATCTCGGCCGCGAGCAGGGCGTCGCCGCCGCCCGTGACCGCTTCTACAAGGGCGACATCGCCGAGGAGATGGTCGCCTTCCTGCAGGAGCACGGCGCGCCGTTCGAGCTGAGCGACTTCGCCGAGTTCTACTCGCGGGTCGAGGAGCCGACCAGCACCGACTACCGCGGCTACACCATCTACAAGCACGGCTTCAACAGCCAGGGTCCGGTCCTGCTGCAGGCCCTGAACATCCTGGAGGAGTTCGACCTGCAGGCGATGGGCCACAACAGCCCCGACTACATCCACACCGTGGTCGAGGCGATGAAGCTGGCCTACGCCGACCGCGACACCTACTACGCCGACACGGACTTCGTCGACGTGCCGGCCGCGGGCCTGCTCTCCACTTCCTATGCGCAGGAGCGCGCGGCACAGATCGACCCGGCCGTGGCGTCGGTCGCCTTCCACGCCGGCGACCCGCTGCCGCACGACCCGAACGTGAACGAATGGCCGTTCTGGGTCGCCGACATCGCGGACGGGGTGGCAGCCAGCGACGCCGACGGATCGTTCGTGCCGTCGGCCGGCGGGCTGAAGGACACAACGCACATCGCGGTCATCGACGAGGACGGCAACGTCTTCGACGCCACGCCGAGCGGCGGCTGGACCGGCGGCGGGGTCATTCTCGGCGAGACCGGCATCGGCCTCAGCACCCGCGGCGAGCAGTTCTGGCTCGATCCGGACCGCGCCAACCAGATCCGCCCGCGGGCCCGCCCGCGCTACACCCTGACGCCGAGCATCGTGTTCAAGGACGGCGAACCGCTGATGGCCATCGGCACGCCGGGCGGCGACAACCAGGATCAGACCATCCTGCAGTCGTTCCTGAACGTCGTCGAGTTCTGGGACGACTGGTACCCCAATCTGCACGAAGCGATCGCGTGGCCGCGGGTCCGAACACAGCACCTGCACGGGTCGTTCTGGCCGCATGCCGCCGGCTTCAATCGGATGGACCTCGAGTCGCGGATCTCGTCCGAGGTGGCGAACGAGCTGCGGCGCCGGGGACACCACGTCAATGAGGTCCTGCCGTTCGGGATGTCCGGGTGCGCCACCGCGGTCCTCATCGATCCGGCCACCGGCAACCGCCTGGCGGCGGGCGACCCGCGGCGCGACTGCTACGCGCTGGCGTACTGACACGACTACCGGGAGGGGACGCCCGACGTCAGCGGCGCCCCCCCGCCCCGGTCGGACCATGAGTTGCGGGAGCGTCAACCTGTGGCGAAAGCGGTGGCGGGTCGGTCTCGCCCCCACTGGCGCGCAGTGTGTCAGGGTCGCCGCCTGCATCGGATAGCGAACTGATGCCGGCCAATCTGCGCTGGGCGCTGCAGTCGCTCGTTGCCGGCACCGTCGCGCTGCCGGAGCGCTGGCGCAGCGGGGTGGCGTACAACCCCCTGTCCGCCCAGGCGATCCAGGATCCGTATCCCACCTACGCACGGCTGCGGGCCCGCTCTCCCGTGCACCGCAGCCGGCTGCTGGAAGCCTGGGTGTTCACCCGCTACGCCGACGTGGAGGCGATCCTCCGGGACTACCGGCGGTTCTCCAACATGCCCTCCAACCGCACGGCACCGAGGCGGCGGCGGATCGCCGTGCCGCCGCGGGCGGACTGGACCATGCTGTTCCTGGACCCGCCGGAACATACCCGCCTGCGCGCGCTGGTCAACCAGGCGTTTACGCCGCGGGCGGTCGACGCCCTCGAGCCGCATATCCGAACGATCATGGGGGAGCTGCTCGACGACATCGACGACTCCGCGGGATTCGACCTGATGGCGGCCGTGGCGAATCCGCTGCCGGTAATCGTGATCGCCGAGATGCTGGGCGTGCCGCCGGAAGACCGGGATCGCTTCAAGCGCTGGTCGAACGCCCGCGCCCGGATGCTCGAGCCAACGATCACCGCGCAGGAGAGAGCGCTGGCGGTCGCCGCCGGCGAGTCGCTCGACGCCTACTTCATGCCCATCATCCAGGCCCGGCGCCACGAGCCCAAGGACGACATCGTCAGCGCCCTCGCCCAAGCGGAAGAGGAGGGAGACTCCCTCACCGAGCGCGAGATGCTGCTGATGCTGCGCCTGTTACTGGTTGCCGGCAACGAGACCACCACGAATCTCATCGGCAACGGCATGCTGGCGCTGCTGCGACATCCGGAACAACTCGAGCTCCTGCGGGAGGACCCGAGCCGGATACCTGCGGCGGTGGAGGAGCTGCTGCGCTTCGACACGCCGGTGCAGCTCGACATCCGGGCCGTGCTGGAGGACTGCGAGATGCACGGCTTCCGGCTACGACGCGGCGACGGCGCCATCCTGGCCATCGGCGCGGCGAATCGCGACCCGGAGGTGTTCGACGATCCGGAACGTCTCGACGTCGAGCGCCCCAAGGGAAGCAACATCTCCTTCGGCCGCGGCGTCCATCACTGCCTCGGCGCGCCCCTCGCGCGCCTGGAAGGGCGCATCGCCCTGGAGATGCTCCTGGAGCGCTACACGTCGCTGCGGCTGCTCACGGACCGGCCCGCTTTCCGCCGGGGTATCGTGCTGCGCGGCCTCGAATCACTGCCGGTCAACGCCGTGCCGGCCTGAAAAGCATGACGAAAACGCCGCGTGGCGCGCTGGCGAGGACCATCCTCACGGCGGCCGCGCTCCACGGCGTGTTCACGGTGGGCCTCCCGACACTGATCCTCCGACATACTCAGGGCACCGCTCCACTCGCAGTCGACATCGGACAGTCTCGCTGGCTGGGAGTGGCGCTGGCGGCCTTCGGCTTCTATCTCTACGTGTGGTCGGCCGCGCACCTGCTGCGGAGCCGCACTTCGGCGATCCCCGGCGCGAAGCCGACCATTCTGGTCACGGACGGCTGGTATGCGCGTACGCGGCATCCGCTCCTGTTCGGGGTCGTAACGATCCTCCTCGGCGAGGCCGTGTTCTTCTCGAGCCCGGCGCTGGCGGCCTATGCCCTGACCTACTGGCTGTGGTTGACCGTTTTCGTCCTTCTGAAGGAAGAGCCGGACCTGCGGCGAGCGTTCGGGGCGCAGTTCGATGCCTACTGCCAAAGCGTGTCCCGCTGGATTCCGCGGCGGCGCCGTTCCTCCCGCCCACGTTGACTACGTGTTCCGCCACCTTGGCGGCCGCCGCCGCGAACCGCGGGATGACATCGTCAAGCGCCCTCGCGCAGGCGGAAGAGGAAGACTCGAATCGCTTCCCATCCGCGGCGTGTCGGCTTGCCCCGACTGAGGCACGTGGCGAGCCGCCGGGGACTGAGAGCGCGAACTCGCAGATATGTCGGCACCGACCATTGGCCTCGACCTCTCCGCCTACGTCAGCCACAAGTGCCAGACCGAAATCGGTCCGGGGCTGTTCGGCGGTCGCTGGCTGCCATACACGAAGTCCCGGCGATGCCTCGTATAAGCCAAGTCGGAATTGTCGGACCCGACAGGAACGGGGAGCGACTCCACCAGGTAACGGTCAGGATGGTCGGGATGCACTTCCATGGCTTTCGACAGGAAGGCCTTCAGCGTCCTGTCGATCGACAAGCCATCCCGCACGTAGCCGATCATGAATGCTTCGCGGTTGCCCCACGCGTACTCGCCTTCCACGAAACGGCGAATCCCGTTCTCACAATACCGCCTTGTCGTCTTCGACGCGGTGGCGTCGAGAATCTTCGCTTCCACGACCAACGGAAAACGCTGGTCGGCAGCTGACAGAACGATCGAGAGGTCTGGACGTTTTTCGAGGTGGGACCCGTCGAAACTGATACTCTCCGTTCCCCTCCCGACCGAAAGGACGAGCTGTCCCCACAGAGGGTCCTCGTGGAACATGCTGTTCAGCCGCGCGTGCATCAACGCCGTTACTTCCGGCTCTGTGCCGGTCGCCACGATAGCCGGCCTGCGCGCGCGAATGTCGTCGAAGGCCCGCTGCAGACGTTCCGCCAGTATTTCGAGATGAACGTCCGCGATCGGCGCCAGCGGCAGCCGAAGGCCACGGGTCAGCTCCGCGACCTGGTCGTGTCGAGGCAGAGCCGCCGGACCAGTCATGCGGTGGCATGACCTTTCAACTTTTCAACGTGAGACCACGCAATCCGTTGTGCCAGGAGCCGAGCCTGCGTTACGCTCCAATAGCGCCTTTGCGCAAGCCGCGCGATCAGAAGGCCGTCCGATCCGTTATCGACGAGAATCTCGGATGCAGCCGTCTCGTCGGCGGCCCTCAGCAGTCCTTCCCGGTCGCCGGCCGGAACCGTGTCCGGCGATTCACGGCGCGCCGGCCGTACAGCGATGGCCTGCCACGGCGACATGGCCAGCAGCGGAATTTCATCCACAACCAACGCCGACCCGAACCGGTCGCACCAAGGCCTCAGTTCAGTTCGAAGGACCTCGCAGAACCGTTTCCGCTCGGCTGAACTCGGTAGCGCTTGCGCGTTCTGTCGGTTCTCGGCGAACGGAAGGTTGAACTGCAACGTATCGAGAATAATCTGCAGGTCGCGTTTGCCCAAGCCATACAGGTCGTTTACCCAGTCGTCCACGTCGTCCCAGGTCACTCTTCCCGACTGGAGGCCGTCGACCAGCAGTGCGATTTCACGGCGCCGGGAAGCCCCGAGTTCGTCGAAGGGGGGGAGCGGAATGCGGTCCAGCGTCGCCTTCTCGATCACTTCTCGTTCGAAACCGAATTCGCCGCTCGTCACCAGCGCCAACCAAACCACCAACTTGCTTCCAAGAACGAGTGCAAGATAACGAACGAGCAGGGCTGCATCCGGATGCGACCCGGGACTATATCCGTAGAACGTCTCGTTGAAGATAACTCCTTCGTCGCAAACCACTATCTCTATTCGACCGGTAACGGCGGGCAGCGACTTGTGTACGATGAGTTGCGGCCCGGAAAACAAGTCGGGAGAGCGTCTATCGTGTATTCGCTCATGCGAGAAGAGGTCGAGAATCGAGGTGTCAACAATGATGCGGTTGAACGATTCCGCCCTTATCTCGGGCAGCCCGTGCAGATACCGCGCATCTACGCCGGGCAGGCCGTCGCCCCGCCGACGGACCCGGCTGCTCCTTCTTAGTTTCTGATAGCCGTTGCCGCTGCCTCGCAATTGACCCCGGCCGCGGAGACCGAACTTCTCGCGCCAGAAGGCGGCAAGTGTTGGGTGGCCTTGCGCGCGAATCCTTTCGAGGATTCCCAGGTCTGCCTTCGACCCCCGGAACAGGATCTTCAGGATCTCTGGTGTGTCCTCAAGCTGCCGGGACGGCACGACTTCCGCGTTCACCGCGTCTATCCGCATGCCCCCGGCGCGGTTTAGCGGGTCCTCGATCCGCGGACTGATGAACCGAAAACCGGCTTCGACGCCGGGGCTTCGGTTCGTCGCGAACAGGATGCAGAACGGTGCGGAGATCTGCGGCCACACCTTCGTCTGCCTCAGTTCCACGCCGTTCACGACCGATGTGACATCCAGCGCCTCGAACAGAGCCTGGCGCGCGATCGGCATCCCGTCGCCTTGCCGAAAGAGCAGGCGCGCGTGCAGCGCGAATGCAATCTGGCCGTCCGGCTTCGCCCATTCCATCGCCCGCCACACGAAGGGGAGATCGAGCACTTCGTTGGGCAAAGGGGGCTCCACGTTTGCGATCTCCCTGTCTACAGCGATGCGGGCAACCGTTTCGCAGACGCGTTTCCATTCAGGCAGCTTCGTCCCGCTTGACCAGGGGGGGTTCCCGATCACGAGGTCGTATCGCCCTTTGTGCTCCTCCCCGACGCCGGACCCCAGGCTGCCCAGCGCCGTCCCTTCCTCTTCGTCTTCGCCCTTGACCTGGTGCAGCACCGTCCCACGGAGTCTCTCGAATCGCAGCTTGTCGACCGGCCTCGGGTCCGGGTCGAGCTCGATGGACAGGAGATACAGGCCCAGCGCCGCGAATCGCAACGCGGCTTCGTTGATGTCGAAGCCGACCATCTGCTCGTATAGGATTCGCCTGAGCACGTGGGTGTCCGGCCGTTTTCCATCAACCCGCCAGCGTTCCGCGACCAGCTCCCGGAACGCCGTCAGCAAGAAGATGCCTCCCCCGACGGCAGGATCGAGAACCCTGACCGACTCGCCGGTGCCTCGCCGCTCGAGCGCGCGGAACGAGGCTCGGACCATCAGGTCCGCGATCGGTCGGGGGGTGAAGTAGCCGCCTTCGCGTTTCTGCTTGTCCGGCGCGTGCTCCTTCAGGTGGAGTTCGTAGGCCTGACTCAGAACACCGACGGGGATGTGCGCGAAGTCCAGGTTGCCCCACTTCTCCTCCCAGCCGAGAAACGGCTGGCCGTCCGGCGCGCGTCTCAGCACGTCTCCCAGGACGCCGTAAACCCGTTCCGGCAACATCTCGAATACCCCCGGAGACAAGGGCAGCAGGTCGCCGTTGAACGTCGCGTCGAGCCAGTCGGATGTCTCTTCCGCCACCTCGCGGGAGTCGAAAAGGCCCGCCGCCCTCTCCGGCTCCGACATGCCCGCCGGCAGCAGGCTCCGATCCGCCAGGAACCGGGTGAAGAGTGCGCGGCCGATAAGGGAGATGGCGTCCTCATGCGAGACCTTGAGCTCGTCGATGAGCCTCGTCGTCGATCCGCTCAGCAGCTTCAAGACGACATTGGAAATCCAGCCCCGGTTCGTGATCGCGGCTTCGGGCCGCACGTTGCCCAGCCGCGCGAACGTAGTATCGCCCCAGTCTTCGGCGCCAACCTGAGCCTGCCGCAAGGACTTTCTGTCGAGG
>CATQHX010000081.1 GCA_958296065.1 Vicinamibacterales bacterium
CGGCTTTTGTTCCCGACCGCGTACAGATTTTCTTCGGCCGCGGATTGCTCTTGAGCCAGCCGGTAGCCGGACGTGGCGGGTTGTCGGAGGTTCTAGCACCGCCGCGCCGGATCTGGCCGGCAGAATAATGTGGGTCGCCGCCCACAGTTTCTCAGCCGGCGTGCGTGCACCTCGACCGGCCTGCTCGATCCGGCGAACGGGCCGGACAGAATGTCGGTCGGCGACTGGGCGACTTCGGATGCGCGCAACCGGCCCCCGAGGATGACGCGGGCCGGCGGATCGTGACCGCGGGCAGGACAGCAGAGCTGAGAGCGCCGCCCCGATGCCGTCGGCGTCGTCCACGCTGGGAGATTGACTCTTCGGGCGCTACCAGCGCAGGCAGGGATCGCCGAGTGCGGACAGCTCGTCGAGCAGGGGGACGGCCTGGCCGAAGTCGTCGTCCGCGCCGTCGTCGTGCTCGGCGCCGTCGAGTAGCGCGGACAGGGCGACCTCGACGGGGTTGAACGCGTGTGTGAGGAGCCAGTTGCGGCGCTTGCGGCAGGCGGTGCAGCGGGTGCTCTCGGGCCAGATCAGGCGACCGCAGGTGCCCGCCTCGAGCGGCGGGTCGACGCCGGGACACAACTGCATGTAGTTGATGTCGTTGCGGTAGCGGCGCATGTTCTCGCGGTTGGCGATGCGCTTGCGCAGGCGCCGCAGCAATCGCCGGTGCTCGGGACGGAGCGTGTCGATCAAGGTCATCGTCTCCTCCGGGGATGGGCCCGACGGGGCGGCTGGCGTGGCGGCGTTGGGCGACGTCGTGCGCCGCTGGCGGTGGCGGCCGTCGAGCCGCTTCAGGCGTCGAGCGTGTGTGGGTGTGGTGGCCCGGCAGGGCCGGTGCGTGGCCGAGGCCGGCGTCAGGGACGCGGCGTCGTGCGGCCGGATGCAGCACGCCGAGGCGTGGGTATGCCCGCCCGCGTCGTTCCCCTTGCCGCTGTTCGGATCTGACTCATTGTCGTCCGTTCCGCTCCCTCCCCCCGGGGTTCCGTTCGTGGCGCGCCGACTCCGGGAGGCGTGCCGGGACGAAGGCCGGATGTGGGTAGGTGTGCAAGTGGGCGCGACGCGCCGGCGGGATCGTTCGCCACCCGGCCGGGCGACTCGCAGGCATCGACGCCGATGCTGTCGATGTCGTCGTGCGGACTGCTACAGGTCTCTACGGGGCCTGCCCCATATGGAGGCAGCACAGCGGGGCGGCGATCACGACGGCGACTCCTCGGCGGCGGGCCGGCTCGTGGTGTGTCAACGGCAGTTCGGCTTCGGTCGGCTGGACACGGCGGCCCTCGGTCGGCGCGCGAAATCGAGAGGTTCGCGGGGCTTGTCGGCCGCGGCCGGCTCGGTCGTCCAGACCCGGAACGACGAGCCGAAGCCGGTCGGAAAACCTGACGGTCTGCTGGCAGGTTTGGTCATCGGCACGGAGCCACGATCGCAGCACTCCCGAACACCTCGACCGAGGCGGTCACACTCGGCGACACGTGGACACAGAGTCTGGGGCTGGGGCGCTACGGAGCATCTGGAAGACGAGATCTCGATTACTGTCCCACGGGTCAGCAATTCGCAATCGGGAGGTTTCGGGGGAGCGCCGTGGCCCGATCCGTGTGCGGGAACGTCATCCCGGCGACCACGCCGTCGGCTACTGCCGCCGCCCGTTCAGGTAGCTCATCCAGTCGTCCATCAACCGTCGCCGGCGCTCGAACAGGTCGGAGCGCGCATACGCCGCCTCGGTCCGGTTCCGCACCACGTGCGCCAGCGCGGCCTCGATCACCTCCCGCGGATGGTTCGTCCGCTCCGATGCCCAGTCCCGAAACGACGAACGGAAACCATGCGGCACCGCCCCGATACCCAGCTGGTGTAGCACGCCTGACAGCCTGGCGTCGGCGAGCGCCTTGCCGCGCTGGCTCGGAAACACCAGCCCGGCCGCCGCGCCACCGGTCGGCCCGACGCCGAGCCGTCGCGCATCGTCGAGGATCTCGACCGCGCGGGTGCACAGCGGTACCCGGTGCTCCCGCCCCGCCTTGGTCCGCGCCGCCGGCAGTGTCCACACCCGATCGGCCAAGTCGATCTCCTCCCACGTGACCAGCCGTGCCTCGGCCGAGCGCGTCGCCGTGAGCACCAGGAACTCGAAGACCAGCTTCAGCCCGGCCCACGCGGCCGAGGCGTGCACCGCTGCAATCGCGCCGGCGACCTCGCCATGCGGAAGCGCGCGTTGGTGCCGCACCGCCGCGGACCGCTTCGGCAATGCCGCCGTCAGCGCGTCGCCCGCCGGATTGTCGCTCCGGTAGCCTTGGGCGATGGCCCATTTCATCACCGTGCCGATGCGCTGGCGCACCTTCTGCGCCGTGGCGTGCTTGCAGGTCCAGATGGGCAGCAGCACGGCCATCACGTCGGCCGTTGTGATCCGGTCGACGCCCTTGCGGCCGAGGCGCGGGCAGGCGTACTCGCGCAGCGTCGCCTGCCAACTGTTGGCGTTGCGGCCGCCGGCCTTCCAGGTGGCGGCGTGGATGGCGAGCACGGTGGCGACCGCCTCGTCGAAGGTCGGGATGCCGGGGACGCGGCGGGAGGCTGGGCGCGGGTCGCCCCCCGAGCGGGCGACCCGGCGGTTGGCGAGGGCGCGTTCGCGGGCCTCGGCCAGTGGCACGAGGGCGAAGCTTCCGAGACCGAGCGCGCAGCCCTTGCCGTGGATGACGAGCCGCTGCACCCAGTGGCGGGTGCCGGACGGTTCGACGTGCAGGTAGAGCCCGTTGCCATCGCAGTATCTGCCCGGCTGGGCGACGCTGCGGCAGAAGGCGGCCGAGAGTGCCTTGTGGGGATGGGGACGCCTGGGCTTGGTCTTTCGGGGGCGGACGCCGGGAGCTTCCATATGATATTCCATGTACAATTCAGAACGGGATTGGAGCGGCCTTTTCTGGCCCGCGCTGGATGAACTGCAGACAGCCGTGTTCCAAAAACCCTATTCTACAAGGGAATTTAGCTTGGAGTCAGCTGGAAGAAGCTGGATGGAACCGGACAACGATAAGTGGCGTTCGCACCAAACGCCACGTTTCTGCCCCGAACGCGGAGACCTGCAACTTCGGAGGATCTGTTCGGATGCCTATTGCCGCTGACGGATGAGGATCTGCGCGAGACCTGGCGAATCGGCAGGAAGCTCATTGGCTCCGGCCGGCATCCCGCTGGCCGAGAGCATGTAGGCGATGACGTCGACGTACTCGGCCTCGGTGAGCGAGGTCGGGTTGTCCTCGGGCATCGTCACCCGCGTGTACTCGAACAGGGTGGCGAGCGAGCGCCCCTCCCACTCGCGGAGGAATCTCGCCCGCGCCAGCGGGGGCGTGGACCGCATGTCGGGGTCATCCGGAGCGCCGTTCAGGCGGCGCCCGTGGCAGAAGCCGCAGGCGCCGGAGTACGCCAACCGGCCCCGCGCCGCCTGCGCCTCGGTGAACACACCGTCCCAGACCGACGCCGCCGTTCCCGCCTGCGCGGACGGGTCCGCGAGCGCAGCCACGTCATCGGGCGTCACGCCGCCGAAGTCGTTCGTCCAGGCGTTGCGGACGTAGCTGGCCAGCGACGAGGTCTCGTCCGCGGTCAGGGTGGGGAAGGGCGGCATGTTTCCCGAACCCTCGCGCAGGACGCCGACAATCCGGGCCGCGTCCGCGAGCCGGTCGTTGCCGACGAGGGCCGGAAACGTCGGCGGCGCGCCTTCGCCACCGGCGCCGTGGCACCGGGCGCAGCGCGCCTCGTAGAGTTGCCGTCCCTGCTCGAGGCGCGCCGCGTCGTCGGCCTGGGCACCCCAGGCGATCACGGCGCCTGGAACGAGGACGCAGCCGAGAACCAGACCACCGGTCACGATCTTCCGCATCGGACGAACTCCCTCGTTGTGTCGGTGCCGGCGATCAGGACCAGATATCGGCATCCGATAGCTCCACGTCCTGCACCAGATCGGCGTGGATAGTGGTGTCGGCGTTCACCTCGCCGTCGAAACGGAAGGGAACATAGCCCTTCCCCGAGACGAAGAGCCGATACTCGCCGGCGGGAACCTGCAGTCTCGCCATGCCGCGTGCATCCGTCGCGGCCCGATACGGATGCGCCACCACCCGCGCGCCTTCGACGGGCGACCGGCTCTCGGCGTCCCGGGCCGTGACCGTCAGCAGGCATCCCGGCGCGGACACGACCCGCACGTTCAGAGCGGCGCTGCCGCCGGTGTGCGGGACATCCGCGTCACTCGTCAGCGCAGTGGCCTTCCACGCATACAGACCCTCGGTCTCGGGGGCGACCAGCGCGACCTCCGCGTGGTAGAGGGCGTCGGTCCCGGGCCACGGGTCGTCACCGAGGGCGGTCGTCGCCCGCCGCTCGCCCTGGTGGTCGCGCACCTCCGCCACCCAGCCGTCGGGCCTGCACCCGGCGGAGCAGGCGACCCCGAGCTTGACGGCGAAGCGCTTCCCGCGCTCGACGGCGGGCGGTGCATCCCAGACGACGACACGCGTGGCGTGCGGCGGGTCGCCATGCGCCTCCGTGTCGCCGGGCGACGCCTCGGCGCGACTCGCCTCGAGCGTGCCCGGCGTGTCGTCCTGCTGAGCCATCGTCGAACCGGCTCAGGCGTCCTTGTCGGAGGCCCCTTCGGCGGCGTGCGTGCCGGCGATGTAGCCATGGACGTGGCCCTTGCCGAGACCGTGCTTGTTGAACCCGCCGACCGCCTCGCCGCCGGCGTAGAGGCCGGGAATGACCTCCCCCTGCATGTCCACCACCTGCTGGCGGCCGTTTACCCGCAGTCCGCCGTAGGAGTCGTGCCAGATCACCATGATCGAGAGCGCATAGAACGGCGGCCGGTCGATACGGAACATCGGGGCATCCGCGTGGCGCTCGAACTCGGGATCGGCGCCGGCGTCCACGCAATCGTTCCACTTGGCCACGGTTTCGGCCAAGTAACTGAGCGGCACCCGCTGGAACTCGTGGCCGGCGGCGATCTTCTCGGCCAGCGCCTCGATGGTATCGGCCTGGAATAAGTAGCCGTTGTCCGCCACGTACGGGTACCGAAGCTCCCAACCGGTGCGCTCGACCGCCTCCTCATCGAAGATGGCCCACAGCGGCCCCGAGTAGTAGTCCGGGGCCTTCGACCCTTCGTTCATGGCCAGCGCGGCGTCGAGGCCGTGGTCGTAGTCGTACGACTCCCGGACCCATTTCTTCTGGCAGTTGCGCCAGTCGAGCGGCTTGTGGTCGAGACCCTGGCCGGGGGCGGCGCCGTCGCCGGGGTAGCGGCTCCCGCCGGGTCTGGCGGGCAGGCGAACCTCGTTGAAGAAGCGCTTGCCGACCTGGTTCACGGCGATGAACTCCTCGAAACCGGCGCTGCCGACGTTGACCCCCGCGGAGCGGCGGAAGCCGAACGTCGGGTGCCCGGGCATCATGGTCGTATAGGCGTCCTTGGTGCCGAGCCGGGTCGAGATGTGGAACGTCGTGGGATACGACAGGTTCTGGTGCATCCCGGCCAGGTTGGCGCCCACCCGCAGGCCGGCGACGAGCGCGCTGGCGTCCTGGCCGTGGGGGCCCTGCAGGGCGACCCCGCTGGTCGGGAAGGCGGGCTCGCGCATGGCGGGGTAGAACATGCTGCGGACCTGCGGATTGCCTGCGTGGCCGCCGCTGGCCAGGATGATGCCCCGGCGGGCGCGGATGGTCACTGTCTCGCGCCGCTCGTCGACGTTGCCGTTCTGCCAGAAGCTCTGCAGCAGCTCACCGGTTTCGGGGTGCTGCCGCGGCGAGTAGTGGGCCCTGATGCCCACCACGCGGCCCGCGAACGGCTGCTCGCGGATCAGGTCGGCGAAGCGGCGGTGCAGCATGAACTCGACGCCCTTCTCCCGCGCCGAGAACTCCAGACAACGGGAGAGGGCCGCGCCGTTGCTCACGGCGTTGGGCCCGACCAGGCGGCGCGCGTCGTTCATCTGTTGCGGCGCGAACGCACTCGTGCGCTCGGGGTCCGCAACGCCGGCGTCCTCCGCCGTAATCGTACCGGCCTTGATGTCCGTCTTGTCGCCCAGCATCAGGAAGCAGCGCGCCCCCCGCGCCCGCGACAATCCGCCGCCGCCGTGCGTGCCGCTGACGCGCGTGAACCGGACGTAGTTGTCCATCATGAACTGCCGCGTGGCCGGGCAGTTCTCGGCCCATGCACGGGCGAGCTCCCGCTCATTGTAGCGATAGGGGCTCTGGCCCTTGGGATCGACCACCGACCAGTCGGTGATGTCCGTGAACAGGAGATCGACGCTGTCGTCGAGCTCTTCCGGACCCTCGGCGGAATCGACCGTGATCAGTCCCTCCTTGTCCTTCTCGCCCTTCATGTCCCGCTGCTGGACCGGGTCGCCGCCGCCGAGGGACACGAAGGCTCCGCTGTGCAGCATCCGGCCGCCGAGGTCGAAGTTCTGATCGACCACCAGTACGCTGGCGCCGAGGTCCCGCGCACGAATGGCCGCGGTGAGGCCGGCGCAGCCGCCGCCTGCGATGACGACGTCCACCTCGTAGTCCCAGGCGACGTCTTCGCCAGAAGTCGAGTCCTGCGCGGGTGCCGAGTCAGGGGTCAACAGTGCGCCGGCGCCCAGACCGGCCGCGGCTCCCGTCCTGACGAAATCCCGCCGGCTGACGCCGTGCCCGCTCTCGTTTTCGAGATGTGGATCGTCGCGGTCGTCGATGCGTTTCTTCGCCATCTCGAGCCTCCCTCGCGTTGCCTGCGCGCGTTGCCCGCAGTCGTGACCGCAGCCTGTTCTTCCGGCGCCATGGTAGCACCCGGAGCGCCTGCCGGATGCGCCGATTTGCGTCGGCGATCGCCGGCCGCGCCGGGATCGGTATGGGTACCACAATGCGGCGCGAACGTCCGCATCTTCCGCCCGCGATCCGTTGAGGCCGTCGAAGGCGAGAGCACCTCGACTGCGATGTCCGGGGCATGCCGCGTCACGACGTGCGGTTGCAGCAGATGGCGGCGTTCGGCCCGGAAGAACAGAATCGCTCCGACAACGACCTGGTGACCCAACAGCGGCGACGGAACCACGACGAGCTCCCCTCGGTAGATCTCGTAGCGGCACCCGTCGTCCGGCATGTTCACCAGGTCGGTGTAGCCGACGCGCGGCTGCACCTCCTGCATGGACGCGATGGTAGCACCGGGAATGCACGCTGGATCCGTACCAGCGCAAACCGCTCACCGCCCGCGCGCCGAGTCGTCTCTACGGTGGCGGGAACTGCGATCTTCCGCTGAAGTATCATCGCGATGATTGCGAGGTCGATACGCTGGCGGGGACGCCTGCCGCCACGATCGCGTGGCGCCAGTCGCCGGGGAACGCCGGATGTTGTGGCGGGATGCGACCACGGACGGCCGCGGTTTCCGGCTTGAGCGCCGGCGATGAGCGGCCGGGAGGGACATCGTGAGCAGAAGGAAGTTGCCGGCGTTGTGCGTGGCGTTGCTGCTGTCAGGTGCCTGGGGCATTGCCGCGCAGGAGTCGGGGGAATGCGAGCCGGTGGGCGACATCCGGTTCATTTGCGACCTGATCGGTCCCGAGGACCTGGCCGTCGTGCCCGGCGCCGAGTGGGTTGTCGTCTCCGGCAACCAGGAGGGCGGGCGGATCCACCTCATCAACGTTGCCGAGAAGACGACCTCGGTCCTCTTTCCGACCGCGGACAGGACCGAGCGGCTCGACACCGCGACCTACCCGTCGTGTCCGGGTCCGCTCGACGCGGGGGAGCTGGATCGGGACGAGTTCCGGGCGCACGGCCTCTACCTGAGGCCTGGGGAACGCGACGTGCATGCGCTGTATGTCGTGCACCACGGCCGGCAGGAGTCGATCGAGGTGTTCGAGCTCGACGCCGGCGCGATGCCCATGACCCTGGCGTGGGTCGGGTGCGCGGTGGCGCCGGAGGGCCTGCGGCTCAACTCCGTGGTGGCGCTGCCCGAGGGCGGCTTCGCCGCGACCAGCACGTCCACCGGGGACGTCTGGGAGTGGAGCACCGCCGACGGCTGGGCCGTGATCCCCGGCACCGGCGACACGACACCGAACGGCCTGGAGATATCGCCCGACGGGCGCTGGCTGTTCGTCGCGGGCTGGCGCGGCGAGAAGCTCACGCGGCTGTCGCGCGGGGGACCGCCGCGGCAGAAGGACGTGGTGCCGATACCGTTCCGGCCCGACAACCTGCGCTACATCGACGACGGCGCGCTGATACTGGCCGCCGGGCACGGCAACTTCGGGACGCCGGAAGAGACGTCGAACGTCGCCGTCGTCGATCCCGAGACGCTGGAGGTCCGGCACATCTTCACGCACCCGCGCATGGAGGGGTTCGCGTCGTCGACCGCGGCAATCCGGATTGGCGGCGAGATCTGGCTCGGGACCAATAGGGGCGGGATGGTCGCTTACTTCCCGGCGCCCGAATAGGGAAGAGGGTGGGCCGGCCTTTCGCTTCAGGCAAACGGGAAGGGCGCCTGGTCGGAACGAGGTGTGCTCGCGAGCAAGGAACGACGTGCGCTCGGCCGGAATACAGGAGCTTGAAGCCATGAAGCGGTCTGCCATCTTCGTCGCCGCCGCCCTGTTCGTCTCTGGTTCGATCTCGACCGCGCAGGAGCCGTCCACCGGGAACGGCGTGCCGCAGTTCGCGCCGGTCACCTGGGAACGTCTGGTCAACGCCGCCGACGAGCCGCACAACTGGCTGATGTACAACGGCACGCTGGACGGCAAGCGCTTCTCCCGGCTCGAGCAGATCGACCGGAGCAATGTCGCCGACCTGGAGCTGAAGTGGGCCTACAACATCCGCCAGCTCGACCGGACGGAGACGACTCCGCTGGTGGTCGACGGCGTGATGTTCATCACCGAGTCGCCGAGCAACGTGACCGCGGTGGATGCGACCAGCGGGCGCCCGTTCTGGCGCTACGAGCACCAGTTGCCGGACGACCTGCGTATCTGCTGCGGGCGCAACAACCGCGGCGTCGCCATTCTGGGCGAGACGCTCTACATGAGCACCCTCGACGCGCACCTGGTCGCCATCGACGCGCGCACCGGCAACCTGGTCTGGGACGCGGAGGTGGCGGACTATCGCTCGGGTTACAGCAAGACCGCCGCGCCGCTCATCGTGAAGGACCGGGTGGTGACGGGCATCGCCGGCGGGGAGTTCGGCATCCGCGGGTTCCTCGACTCGTACGACGCGGCGACCGGCGATCGCGCCTGGCGGACCTACACCATTCCCGGGCCGGACCATCCCGACAACCAGACGTGGTTGGGCGACTCGTGGCGCACCGGCGGATCGCCTACCTGGATCACCGGCTCGTACGACCCGGAGCTGAACCTCGTCTACTGGGGCACCGGCAACCCCGGCCCCGACTACGGCAGCGAGATGCGGCTGGGCGACAACCTGTACGCCGACTCGGTGCTCGCCCTCGACGGCGACACGGGCGAGATGCGCTGGTACTTCCAGTTCACGCCGCACGACGTCCACGACTGGGACGCGATCCAGATTCCGGTGCTCGCCGATATCGAGCTCGAGGGCGAGCCGCGCAAGGCGATGCTGTGGGCCAACCGCAACGCCTTCTATTACACGCTCGACCGCGAGACCGGGGAATTCCTGCTCGGCAAGCCGTTCGCGCTGCAGACCTGGGCCGAGGGGCTCGACGAGAACGGCCGCCCCATCCGGCGACCCGGCATGTTCCCCTCGGAGGACGGGACGGTGGTGGCGCCGACCGCCGGCGGCGCGACCAACTGGTGGTCGCCCGCGTTCAACCCCCGCACCGGACTCCTCTACGTCAACTCCTTCGACGGCGAGGGCGAGTTCTTCGTGCGCGAGGAGGACTACGTCGAGGGCGAGCGCTACACGGGCGGGGGCGTGCAGTCGCCGCAGCCGATGGACAACTACCGGAGCGCCATCCGGGCCATCGATCCGACCACCGGCGACGTCCGCTGGGAGTTCGAGATGAAGCCGCGCGCCCGCTCCGGCGTGCTGGCAACCGGCGACCTGGTGTTCAGTGCGACGGTCGACGGCTACTTCTTCGCCCTCGACGCGGAGAGCGGCGAAGAGCTCTGGCACATCCCGCTCGGCGGCCCGGTCAACGCCAACCCGATGACCTACGCGGTCGACGGGCGGCAGTACGTCACGATGTCGGTCGGGAACACGGTCTACACGTTCGGCCTGGACGACTAGGGGAGATCGACGGGACGGCTCGTCGAAGCCGCGCCCGAAAGGGAGGTTCGCATGCAGGCGTCAGTTTCTCGGTGGTCGATTCTCGGAGTGGTGTGCCTTGTGGTGACCGCGGTCGGTCTGCACGGCGCGTCGGCCGATCTCCCGGTGATGGACGGGGTGCCCACGGCCGAGCCCGAAGCGGTCGGCATGTCGTCGGAACGTCTCGAACGGCTCGACCGGGTCATGCGGGCCTACATCGACCGCGAGGAGGTGGCGGGGGCGGTCACCCTCGTGGCCCGGCGCGGCAAGGTGGTCAACTTCTCGGCGCAGGGCCGGCGGGACGTCGAGGGCGGCAAGGCGATGACCCACGACACCATCTTCCGCATGGCGTCGATGACCAAGCCAATCGCCTCGGTGGCGCTGATGATGCTCTACGAGGAGGGACGCTTCCAGCTCCGCGACCCCATCTCCAAATGGCTGCCGGAGTTCGGCGACATGCAGGTGGCCGTCCCGGCGCCGGAGCAGGAGCGGCTCACCGGAAGCTACAAGCTGGTGCCCGCCGCACGCCCGATCACCGTGCAGCACGTGCTGACCCACACCGCGGGTCTGGCCAACACCTACCGGGGCCTGACCCAGCCGGAGTTCCAGGCGATGAACGCCGAGCGCAAGCCGCACGACACGGTCGGCGACATGGTGAAGCGGCTGGCGAAGCTGCCTCTCAACTTCCACCCGGGCGACCGCTGGGAGTACGGCCGGGCCACCGACGTGGTGGGGCGGCTGGTCGAGGTCATGTCGGGCAAGACGCTCGACGCGTTCTTCCGCGAGCGCATCTTCGAGCCGCTCGACATGCCGGACACGCACTTCTTTTTGCCGAAGTCGAAGCTCGACCGTTTCGCCGCGCTCTACGGGCCGAACGACGACGGGAAGATCGTCCTCACCGAGGCGCCGACCGCCGACAGCCGGTTCGTCCGCGAGCCGCACGTCTATTTCAGCGGCGCGGGCGGCCTGGTCTCGACCGCGCGCGACTACTTCCGGTTCCATCAGATGATGCTGAACGGCGGCGAGCTGGACGGCGTGCGGATCCTGAGCCGCAAGACCATCGAGCTGATGACCGCCAACCACACCGGCGACTTCGGCATCTGGCTGGCCGGTCCCGGCTATGGCTTCGGCCTCGGCTACGCCATCGTGACAGACCTGGGACCGTCCGGGACCCCGCGCTCGGAGGGCTCCTACTACTGGGGCGGCGCGTTCGGCACCATCTTCTGGGTGGATCCGTCCGAGGAGCTGATCGGCATCATGCTGACGCAGATGCGGCCGTACACGCACCTGCGCATCCGCGACGACCTGGCGACGATGACCTATCAGGCGATCGTCGATTGAGTCGCCTTACTGACCACAACGTACACCTTTGACGTCCCAACAACGGTCGCACTCGTCACGAAGGCGCGTTCTGGGTCCTTCACCTCCACCCTAGAGCCTCCCTATTGACTACAACAATCTCGCCTGCTGTCAACAAGAGTGGCAGCGATAGGGCTCCTTCCAGCGTGCCGGGAACCGTCCGCGGCATCCTGCTTCAGGTGACGCGATTCCTGTTCTATCTCCTCCGTGTCGAGACAACCGACGTTGTCAGCTTGGAGCTGTTTGAGGATGTAGGCGTGGAATTCGCCGACGGACGCAAGATCGCAGAGCAAGACAAGAGTATTCGTTCTGCCAACCCCCTTGCCGACCGCTCTAACCCGGACTATTCGTGGCGACCGCGACTCGGCCCCTGGCAGGCGGTGCCGGAACCGGATTCGGTCACGGACAACGGGGAATGAGCAGTGGGCGGCTATTGGAACGTTTTCAACCGCGCGTTGAGCGCCGAATGGGCGTGATGACGGGTGCCGCAGGGGAAGGCAGCGCACACTTCCCCCGTTGCGGGCGGTTGGCAGCCTCCGTCAGTCAGCGATCTGACGCGCGGTAAGCGCCTATCCGGCGCGCGCCCCGAGGGCGAACGCGATGTGCCGCCATGCCGCCAAGTCCGGTGTCGCGCGCGGCAGGCGCAGGACGATGCGACGCACCGAGCACACCACCTGGACGCCGAGCTTCAGCAGACGGTCGCGCAGCCAGGGCACCTGCGCGCGGGCGCACGCGGTGTCGGCGGCGCGCAGCCGCAACTCCTGCATCAGCACGTAGGCGGCGGCCGTCAGCAGTACACGCAACTGATTTGCCGAAAACGCCCGGCAACTCGTGCGGTCGAGCTGCAGGGCCTTCAGTTCCTTGATCCGGTTCTCGGCGTCCCCGCGGGCGCAGTAGACCTTCTCGTAGAGGAAACGCGGCGTCTGCCGCATGTTGGTCACCACGAAGCGCGGATTGTCCCGCGGCTCGCGGTCTCGGTGGCGGACGACTTCGGCCTTGATCACCACGCGGCGCGCGTGGTTCCACGTCCCGGCCTGGTACTCGTTGGTCTCGGTGTAGACGTGCTCGGTCTGTTCGCTGCGCCAAGTCCGCGCCCGCGCCACCAGCATGGCCGGCTCGGCGTACCGCTCCAACACCGCGTTCTTCGCCATCGCGACCACGTAATCGAGCCGCGGCTGCGCCTCCAGGAAGGCGAAGACCGCCGGGCTGGCAAAGCCCCCGTCGAGCCGAACGAGAATGCGCGCCCGCGGAAACGCCCGGCGCAGCCGCGGCAGCAACCGCGACAACAGCCCGACCGTCCCCTCGGAGGCGACCGCCTTGCCGTGCCGCAACAGCGCCGCGCACAGATACTGCTCGGATTCGCGGTCGAAGGTCAGGAAGCCAAGCAGCGGCAGGTAGCACCAGTTGTCGTAGTACCCGTTGAAGAGCGTGTACTGCTGCGCCCCGTGCGTCGGGTCGTCCGTCGGGTCCAGATCGATCGTGATGCACCGCGCCCGCCCGTCCAGGCGGCAGCGATGGCGCTCGATGACCCGCGTGGCCAACTCGTCCGCCATGCGGTAGAGCGCGCAGCCGTTGACCGCGTTCTCGAACCGCGACAGCGTCGGCTGTGACGCTAAGCGCTCGCCCGAAACCGGGTCTCTGTCAAGCAGCAGCTTGTGGATGGGGTCGTCGGCAAGACGGTCGCCATCATTGCAGTCGGGATGGCCGCAGGCGATGCCAAAGATGCGCTGGCCGATCAGGTCCGCAAGCGAGTGCCGGGTCTTGTCCGGCGCCCGCTTGTCGAACAGACACCCGGCGAACGCCTTGACCAGGCCGTAGATGCGCTCGGCGGCCTTCAGCAGGATCGCCCCGCCGTCGGAACTGGCCTGCTCCTGGTTGAACTGGGCCAACAGCGGCTTGTCAAACAGATCCGGGAACAGAACAGTCTGTGGTACAGTCTCGGTCGTCACGCAAGGGCCTCCGTGGTGGCGCAAGTGGTTGTCAACACTGCACTTGTACCACACGGGGGCTCTTGTGTCTGTACCGGAATCGGAACACGCCACGAATTTTCCGGGCTAAAGACCTCTGGAAAACCCTGCGCAACTGGGTCGACTCGGTCGCGGCTGGGCGACTAGATGCGAACCGGACGCGGTTTGTGATGTACGCGCCCCACGCCCGAATCGGATCCATCGCCCGAGCACTTCACGACGCCGACACCTGCCAGAGAGCTCACGTCGCACTGAAAAAAGCACGTGCGCTCCTCACCGGACAGGACGGCAGATGGGCCCTCGGTTCTTCGGTCCGGGAATCAGTGGAAGACACCTATCGTGCAGACCCTAACCTCGTGGCCACGATCATTTCGCGGTTCACTGTGGACACTAGCGACGACCTGGATGGTCAACTAAAACCCCTCCTCCGCGATCTCTTGGTCGGGGAAGAAGCCCTCGATGATGTCATTCATTGGGCGCAAGGCTGGGTGAAGAATACGATCGAGCAGTACCTTAACCAGGGCGAGCCAGCTCAAGTCGGGAAGCTCGCTTTTCGCGATGCATTGTCGCACTACGTGCGCCGTCACGACAGGATAGCCATACTTCGTAGCGTTGCTGCCAAGCCGACGAGCGAACAAGTTGAGGCGGAACTTGAAGAGCGCAACTACGTACGCCAGCTACGTCTTATAGCTTTGGACTACGATGACATTATCGAAGCCGTCAACGATTTTCTGGGTCTTCCGGGAATCGTGTGGGTAGGTCAGGCTTTGGGGTAGCCTCTGCTCCCGTCGAGTCAAGTCGCCTTCGCGCCTCCTCCGCTATCGCTTCGGCCTTTCAGGTGACTCGCCGCTCGCGCCGGCTCAGAGCTGGTTATGGCCGGACGGCTTCGTCCGGCCACTGAAAACACTGGCCGGATCGCCATGAGGACGCTGCGCGAAGTGCCCGTCGGTATTGCTCGAGCCAGACGGATGCACGACGGTGGAGCTGCCTGTCCCAGGGAGATGGGTGAGCGTTCCGACGTCTCCGACCACGCTGGCACCCACACGAAATCCTGAAGCGCCGA
The DNA here is from genome assembly GCA_958296065.1 of Vicinamibacterales bacterium. GTDB lineage: Bacteria > Acidobacteriota > Vicinamibacteria > Vicinamibacterales > UBA8438 > WTFV01. The sequence goes on from CATQHX010000081.1 coordinate 14,590, forward strand.
TTTTCTGAGTTCGTCCGTTGACCGAACGTCCTGGTCCACCAAGGGAATGATCTCCGAGAGATCACTAGAAGACTTTGAAAGGGAATTAACATTGACATGGCGCAACAAGTCCCGGCGCACTCGAGTCCAGCATAACCGCAAGACTGATGAAGAGCAGGGACAACTCACATACCTTGATTGTATCGAACACAGCGCCTCCATCGACGGGCTCGAGACGCCACAAACCTTTGTCCGTGGGAGCTGGCACGCATTGTCGGACGATCTGCTCGTCGGCTGGCACCCCAAGTACAGAAACCTCCTAAGAACCCGAAAGCCGACTACGCCCAAGGAAACGGAGTGAATTGAATGTCAACTTTGACACACGAGACTAGGTGCGTGCAGAACCCGGCTCTCGGAGCGGTTCTTCTGTGGAGATTCGCGGTTGCTTGGTCCAAACACAGCTCCACTAGCGGACATCCACCGCTGCCGCAAGTGTTTCTAGTACTACCCGTTCTTTTCCATGAGGATACATTCAATCTCTTGAAAAGCACAAATCGACCGACCGGCCTGCACGGATTCGCCGAAAAGTTCTCGCGAAAGGCGATCTGCAAGAGTGACGTGCTCATCGACATCCATGCACGCGCGCTAGCTTGGCGACAGCTGACGTGGGAGTCCTTGCAGTTGGCGGTCCGCTCGCGACTCGTTACGGTGCTTCCTGCCAGCGGAACTGTTGTGCCTCTGACGGAGACCCGGGCATCCGGTGTGCCGACACAGGTGAAAAGGCTTGTGACGAACGCTGAGAAGTTCGGAGCTTGGTGTTCTCGTCTGTCACTATTCGAAATCGCGAGCGTTCTGAAGGTTCAATTCTGATGAAATTCAGCATTAGAGAAGTCGTACTCTGGCCTAAGAAGGACGGTTTCGCACCTAGGCGCTTGGCGCTCAGCCCGAACACGCTGAACGTGATCAACGGTGTCTCGAAGACTGGGAAGTCTGCGATAATTCCAATTATCGACTATTGTATGGCCTCCGACCGATGCTCCATACCTGTTGAGACGATTCGCGACTCCTGTGCGTGGTTTGGCATTCTGGTAGAAACGCCGGAAGGGGAGAAGTTGCTGGCTCGTAGAGAACCTGGGGAACAGAAGACGACCGGCGACATGTATCTGGCTGAGGGGCAAAGTGTTGATGTGCCGGCCTCTGCCCCGCAGAAGAACATTACTTCCGAGGCGGTGAGGGCGCGGTTGGACGAGATGGCCGGGCTGAGCAGATTGGATTTCGATTTTGACGAGGTTGGAGCAGGTTTCCGGGGTCGCCCGAGTCTGCGTGACTTAATGGCGTTTACCTTTCAGCCGCAAAACGTCATAGCGAATCCCGATGTGCTTTTCTTCAAGGCGGACACGTACGAGCATCGAGAGAAGCTCAGGAATATCTTCCCATACGTACTCGGAGCCATGAGTTCGGAAGTTCTGGTTGCTCACCATAGACTCGCCAAAGTTGAAACGCGCGCGTGCGACGAAGGAACGCGAGCTGAACGCTCTGAAGGAGGTGTCTGAGGGATGGATGGCTGAACTGGGCGCGGCGCTCACAAGGGCGCGCGAGTTGGGTGTGGAGGTCGCGGTACCGACAGGAGAGCAACGACGAGAAGTGTTGCTCGATGGACTGAGAGAAGTGGTTGCTACACTGAAGGAAGCGAGGGTCAGTAGTAGTAGCATTGGTGACGCCGTGAATGAGCTGGTTCGGTTGGAAGAAGAAGAATCGGTGGTGGATACGGAACTGATGGCGCTTCGGCGACGGTTGGCGGAAATGAAAAAGCTGAAGCGAAACGCGACTAGAGCCGGAGAGGCGTTTGGAATCCAGCGGGATCGGTTGGCATTATCACGATGGTTGAAGAACCTGGGCAAGGAGGCCCGGGCCTGCCCGATTTGCGAAGGACCGCTCTCGGGCGGCGAACGAATGGACGAACTTGTGGCTTCACTTGAAGAGGTTGAGGAGCAAGTGAAGGGCTCAGAGTCGGTGTCGGGTGTTATCGATAGAGAAATGTTCCGAGTCGAGGCGGAGTTGTCGGTTGCAGTGGACAAACTAAGGAGCGTTGCCGTGCGAAAGGAGGAGGCGGGAACACGCAGGACGGAGATCGAACAAGCGCGGTTCAGGCAGTCGGAGGTTGATAGGTTTCTCGGACGGGTGGACACGATGCTACAGGTCCAGGACGCGCTTGGGCAAGAGGGGAACGTTAGAGAAGAACTGGAGGAATTGCGTCGCATCGAGGCTGTTTTGAGAAGACGGATATCAGAGGAAGGTGTGGCTGCACGCAGGCGGCGGTCGCTTGAGAAGATCGCCGTTCTCGCAGGCCGCCTGTTACCGTCGTTGGACACTGAAAGGCCGGACGATCCGATAGAGCTATCTATCACAGATCTGACGATAAGAGTCAAGGGGAAACGTCGTGAGGATTATTTGTGGGAAGTCGGAAGCGGCGCGAATTGGCTTTCGTATCATGTAGCTGTGTCCCTAGCTTTACAGGAGTTCTTTCTCGCTGAGCAATCAAACCCGGTGCCGGCGTTCTTGGTGTACGATCAACCGAGTCAGGTTTATTTTCCTCGGCGCCTAGCGGGGACGCGAGACGGCAGCCGGGCGGAGCGCGAGCCGGTTTTGGACGACGAGGACGCCGAGGCAGTTCGGAAGGTGTTTGAAGTCATGAGCGGAGTGGTGGAGAGGCTAGGTGGGCGGTTGCAGGTGCTTGTGTTGGACCACGCAGGACAGAACGTCTGGGGCGGAGTTGCCGGGATTCACCTGGTAGAAGACTGGCGTGACGGAAGAACGTTGGTTCCGAAAGAGTGGCTATTGTAAGCAGGGCCTCGCGGGGGGTAGCGCGGGGGGTAGGGGGTTTCTCAAACGCCGAGGAGCTCGCCGTTCCGGAGCGCACGCAGGAATTTCGCCAGCGGCAGAATCCGGACGCCGTCGACCACCCGGGCCGCGGACTCGCGGCAGGCGACGATGCGGTGCGCCCAGGGGAATCTCCTCGGCGAGACCCCGGAGGCCGATTACGTCGCGTTCGTCACCGCTCCTGTCGCCTTGACCTCATAGACCAGTGTCTGGAACTCCGGCTCCAGGTCGTAGGCGACGAACGGGTTGAGTTGGGTCCAGATCATCCCTCTCAGCTCGGCCGCCAAGTCCATCCAGAAGCAGGTGTTCGCAGCGCCCGCCCAGCGGAACACGCCGTCGTTGTGCGGCTTCGGCGAAGACTCCGGGTCGACGAACCCGGCGAAACCCACCCGAACCCGTGCCCCCGGCTCAGGTACAAGTAACCTGCACATCTGCGACGACCGAACGACGATGACCCCACCCAGGCGATCGTCGATTGAGTCTCGCGGCTGGCTCCGGGCGGCTGGCCGGCCGGTCCGCGTTGTCTATTCTCGGCCACAGTTGAATAATTGTCTCGTAGCGGCTAGGGTTGGCCAATGGCGGCCGACCCCTGGCACTTTCCGCGCCGCGGGTTCACCGCGCCCGTCCTGAAGCTGCTCGGCGACGGTCCGGGACAGGCTCTGACGCTGTTCGGGCTGCGACGGACCGGCAAGACGGAGTTCCTGATCAAGGACATCGCCCCGCTCGCTGAACAGCGCGGGCATCGTGTGATCTATGCGTCGTTCTGGCAGGCGCCGCTCTCGCCCCTGGCTGTGCTGTTGCACGCCATGGAAACGTCGCTCCGTCGGGGCACGTTCGGCGACCGCGTGCGGAGGTCGGTATTGGGTCTCACTCCGACGCTGAAGCTCTCGGCGTTCGGCGCGGGGGTGGAGGCCAAGGTCGATCTCACCGCGCTGGGGGGACGCCCCCCGGACGATCTGCTCGTGCATCTGGACGATCTTCTGGAGCGTGTCTCCGGGAGAAGCAAGGCGACGATTCTGCTCCTCGACGAGGTGCAAGAACTTGTCCGGAGCGGGGGCAACGCGCCGCTGGTGGCGGCGCTGCGGACCGGCCTCGACCGGCGCAGCGATCGACTCCGAACTGTCTTCACCGGATCGAGTCGCGACGGCCTCGCTGCGATGTTCTCGGCGCGGCGGGCGCCGTTCTTCCATTTCGCCACGCCCATCGACCTGCCGACGCTCGGAGCGGCGTTCGTCGATCACATGATCGAGATGTTTCGGATGGTATCGAGGCGGACGCTGGCCCGCCCCGGCATGCTCTCCGCCTTCGATCGGCTGCACGCCAATCCTCATTTCTTCCGAGTGCTGCTCGATACGTTGCTGCACGATCCGCATCTCGATGTCGAACCGGCTCTCGCAAGGGTTCCGTGATCGCATCGCCGTCGATCTCGGCTATCCGGCAACCTGGCTGGCGCTCACCCCTGTTCAACGAGCGACGGCGCGCGCATTGGCCGGCGGAGCCGACCGGCCGTTCGGCCGGGCCTTTCGCCAGTGGGTCGGAGAGGCTATCGGAGAAGCCGCACCGTCGCCGGGGCGCGTCCAGGCGGCGCTGCGGCGGCTCGAACGACTCGGACTCGCGGACACCGGCACCGGTGGCTGGGCACTCGTGGATCCCGAGTTCGCAGCCTGGATCCGGGAGTACGACGATGGATCCGGGTAGTGCGGACATCGCCGGAGTCACGCCGCGAACTCTCTCTCATGTCGGGACGACTCTCTGGTTCAGCCCGGCCGGCAGCATCGCGAGCGTCGATCAGCGCCTCTGCCGGAGGGAATTCGGACCCGGCACGTGGAGAAGAATATTCTCTTTATGGGCAAGATAACTTGTGTCTGAGCACGCGTTGGTTAAGGCAGGGGTGACGGACAGAACACGTTGCGCCGGCATCGAGACCGGTGGCCGCCGTGGACGCGTTCATGGTACGCACTTTGCTTATACTTCAGTCGCGCGCTGGAGAGATTGATAGATGTCGAACGCCTTGCCTGAGCCCGACAAGATTCTTGGCCGAGAGTCCCGCGAACTGCTGGACGTGATCAGCGATTCCGGTTCTCGACGCCGTGAATTCTCCAGTCTCGTGATGGGACCGCTCGCTGCGCTTCTGGTCATCAAGTGGGTCGGCCGGTACGAATCGGAGCGACAGTCTCTCGGAACGCTCTACGATGCCCTCGCCGCGGTGGAACGTGACTTCGGCGACGAGGAATCGGAGCCGGAGTGGGAAGAGCCGGCGGAACCGCACTTTATCGACGCCCTGGAGCGAATTGTGGCGGATCGTGCCACGGCACGCGCGAAAGCACGCCATGTCGCCGACGTCGCCCCACTCCTGATCTACGTTGCAGGGACACCCTTTTTCCGGTGGGCCCTTAGCAGGGCGAGAGAGACAGAGATCGGGACTCCTCAGGGCCGGGCGAATGCTCTCGAGCGATTCGACGAGGAGTTGCGGCGGGTACGAAAGTTCAACGGCGAGTCCACGACGCCGGCGCCTGTCGCCGACCTGATGTTGGAATTGGCAAACCCCCTGCCTGACGACAGCGTATACGACCCCTGCTTCGGGTTCGGGGAGTGCCTCGTTGGGGCGGCTCACAGGCTGCACGCTACGGTTCGATCTGCTCCGTCGTGCGTTAGGGCCGAGGAAGAAAGCTCCAAGGGCATATTCGGTGTCGAGATCAACCGGGTCTCGTATGCAATTGGACTCTGCAGGACACTGCTTGCCGGCATCGAGCGACCCCGTCTCGAACTGGGGAATGCACTTGACGAGCCGCTCTCGGCGGCGGGCTTCGACTGCATCCTCGCCGCTCCGCCGTGGGGTGCAATCGCCTCAACGCGTTCGTCCGCCGATCCGGCTACGTCTTCCGCCGTCGATATGGAGAAGCCGTTGGGTCCCGCGCCCTCCATCCGCCAGTTTCCGTTTCGGAGCCGCGATGCCGAGAACCTGTTCCTGCAACACGTGATGGCGAACCTCCGTCCGCGTGGACGCGCCGTCGCCGTACTGCCGGAGCGCACGCTATACCGTTCAGGATCCGATCAGCGCGTGAGAGAGGCGCTGGTGTCGAGCTATCGCGTGGATGCCGTGCTCTCGCTTCCGGCCGGCACGTTTGCACCCTTCACGCAGGTCCCCATGAACCTCGTGGTGTTTCGACGTGACGAGCCGGGTCCAACCGTCCGTTTCGTTAGAGTTTCGCCGAAGGCATGGAACACCGTTCCGGGTGATGGCAATGACATCCATGGCCGCGGCGATCTGGTACACAGGCTCGCGGACGTGGTGCGTACACCTCAGTTGGAAGAGGCGGCGATTCCGGAGGGAGTTGAAGCCTGGGACGTGTCGGTTCGTGTTCTTTCGCGGCGAGGCTACGAGCTGGTCGCCAAGAAGACCGGGAGTGACGTACTGAACGCTGACTTGGAGCGGGTCGTCGCCGCGGACCGTTCGATTAGGGTCGAACCATTGGAACGGGTAGCGGAAGTCCGCTCGGGGCGGCGGTACGACGTACGCCGCGCTACGACAGACGCCCCCACCGCGCCCGGTGTCGTGGCCGGCCTCCTGCGACTGCGGGACGTCACGGAGACGGGAGTCGGCGCGCCGTCCCGGTTCCTGATCGACAACAGCAAGGGGCTCGTGGACGAGCACGACATTCTTCGTCAAGGAGATGTCGTCGTGACGACGTCTGGCGCCGTAGGAAGGGTCGGCCTGATTTCGGAAGCTACGGGCGAGATCGGATCGATCACAACCGGGGACATGGTGGCGATTCGAAAGTTGAGAGGAGTCACACCGAACTTCCTGGTAGCCCTTCTCTGTTCGCCCGCCTACCAGAACTGGTTGTCGGGGCATGCCCGAGGCGCAGCTATCGAGCGGCTCTCGATCCAGACGCTCCGCAGCCTGCCGCTCCCTCTGCCGCCGCCGCCGGTTCAGGCCGCCGTGCTCGACGAGCTCGGCGGAGCGCGCGGCGATGCGCTGGGCGTACTGGCGCGTCTGCTCACCCGAAAGGTGAGATCCCCATTCGCGGTCTGGCTGGAAGGGCCGTTCGTAGCTCAGCTCGCCGCCGGACGAATCGGTGATGCTTCGGACTTGAGGAAGGCGTTGAGCGACGTCACGAATGCACTGGTGTCGCTCGACGCGCACGTTGCAGGTCGCACCGAGCATGTGTTCCCTTCGTCGGGTGAGAACGGGCAAACCGGTGCGTGGTTCGGCGCTGCGCGACAGGCTGGCGCCACACTGGACGGTGTTGAGTCCATTCCCAGCGGAGCAGGCCGTCTCGCGGCCCTCGAACTCGGCCGGGCACGCCTGTACGAGGCGCTGCACACGCTCGACACCCCCGGCGGCCCGACCGTCGACCGCTTGCGTTCCGTCACACGGGGGATGACCGAGATTCTGGACAGAGAGATCGAAGCCATGCAGGAGTCGGTCACCCTTCGTATCGGCGTGGAGCCCGCCGAGGTCGTCGTCGGAATCGACAGTGAGGTTCAGCTTCGCTTGACCAACTCGTCCCAGGTTCCACTTCGAAACCTGCGCATCAAGGCCCGACTCATCGAAGGCCGACCGTCGGCTCGTAGCCATGAAAACCGACCGCCAGTTGGCGAGAGCCACATCGCCTATCTGGCCGACGATGAGACACGTGACGTTCCAATGGCCGTCCATCCGAGCGATACGACGAAACCCGTTCGCATCAGCGTGTCATGGCGGGCGCAGCGTCTGGATGGGATCACCGTCCGGGGAACCAGGGAAGTCGAGATCCGGGTGCGGTCGGCAACCGAGCCCGTACGGTCCCGCGACCTGGGCGCCAGTCCCTACATCGTCGGCAGTCCGGTGGATCGCCAGGAGATGTTCTTCGGTCGCGCCGATGTCATGGAGCGTATCCGGCGGCAGCTTGGAACACATGCCAACGTGATCCTTCTCGAAGGAAACCGGCGGACGGGCAAGACCTCGATCCTTCGGCAGCTCGAGGAGGGAAGCGCGCCCTCGGGCTGGATCCCGGTCTACTGCTCCTTTCAGGACGCCGAGGGCGATGCGAGGCGGGGCGGAATCGCCGCGCACAACGTGTTCAGACTGCTTGCCCGGACGACGGGCTGGGCCCTTCACGATTCCGGCGTAGAGACCTGGTTTCCCGATCTGCCGGCTCGCGATCCCGGCCGGCCGTTCAAGCTGGCCTTCCGCGATGGGCTGAAGGGGGCGTTTGCAGGGGAATACCCGTTCGAGGTGTTCGCGCTTTACATCGCAGCGGCAATCGAGGCGTCTAGGCCGCGGCGCATTCTGCTCATGTTCGACGAGTTCGACAAGCTCCAGGAAGGCATCGAGGCGGGAATCACGAGTCCGCAGGTGCCCGAGAACCTGCGCCATCTGTTGCAGCACCAAGCCGGTCTGGGTGCGATTATCACGGGGTCGCGCCGGCTGAAGCGGCTCAGGGAGGAGTACTGGTCCGCGCTGTTCGGACTCGGGCACCGCATCGGGATCAGCGAGTTGCCCACCGAGGAAGCCCGGCGGCTCGTTACCAGGCCGGTCGAGGGAATGCTCGACTACCTGCCGCAGGCGTGCGAGCGGGTGGTGGAGCTGTGCGCTTGCCAGCCGTTTCTCGTGCAGTCACTCTGCAACCGGGTGTTCGAGCAGGCGGCGGCGGGACGCGGGCGTGGACACGGGCGGACGGTCACGCTCGATATCGTAGAGGAAGCTGCGACGGAGATGGTGCGGGACAACGAGCATTTCCGAACTCTCTGGGACTACGCTGGAACCGAGCGCCGCAGACTCCTGTTGATGCTCTGCGAGCGACTCTCGGAGGGGCCGGATGCGGTGAACCTCGATCTTCTCCAAGCAAAGCTTGAGGAGCACAAGGTACCAGTTTCCCGTCGCGACCTCACGAGCGACATCGATGACCTCCGAGAATTGGAACTGATCGATCTGAACAACTCGTACCGCGGAGGTACGTACCGGCTGGCCGTACCTTTGATGGCAACGTGGCTGCAGGTGAACGTCGATTTCGAGGAGGCTGTCGTGCAGGCACAGCACGAAGCGATCGAGGCTCGGAAGTGACGGCAAATCCGTATCCGGTTCTCGGCCCCGCCATTCCGCGCCTACTGGGGCGGGCGTCGCTCCTTCAGCAAATCGACCGCCATCTGCTGAAGGCGTCGCCCGATCACGTGTCGGTCGTGGGACCGGCGCTTTATGGGAAATCCGTCGTGCTGCGGCACATTGCCGACACCTATCGGATGCGGTCTACTGGCTACGTGACGGCTGCATACGTCGATCTTCGACATGGCGCCATCACGTCGGATGCCGACTTCAAGCGGCGGTTGGCCGGGGATCTGAAGGCGGCGCTGCAACAGGACCGACCGGATCTTGCCGAGTACCTCGATCTCGATGACGAGTCCATCCATGAATTGCTCGGCCTCGTCTTCGACGAGCTCGATGCCGACTCCTCCCGAGTGCTGGTCGTGTTCGACGGCTTCGACTACGTGCTGGGTGGGGCCAAGCTGACGAGGAACCTGTGGGACCAGCTCCGCGCCTTGGCGCAGAAGCCCAGTCTCCGGCTGGTCGCCGCAAGTCGCCGCCCGTTGCGCGAAGTCTGCCGGACCGAAGAGTCTCGAACATCTGATTTCTGGGCGATATTCAATTCGACGCCCCTCCGTGTGGCTGCACTCGACGATGTAGACCTGGAAGCGTTCCTGCAACCGCTGCTGGATTCCGGACACACGCTCGACGGATCGGCACGGAAGGAGATCGCCAACTGGACGGGAGGCGTCCCGCTTCTGGTGGGCGGGCTTCTGAGGCGGCTGTGGGAGACCCACCAAGAAACATCGAGCCTCTCGAAGCCCGACGTCGACGAAGCGGCTGCGGCGATGCTCGATGAGCAGCGCGATCTCCTCGCGGCACTGTGGGATGACTGCGGCGTTGAGTTGAGGGGCGACCTTGCCAGCCTTGCCGCCGCCGACGTACCGCGAGTGGACCTTTCCGACCGCCGAGTACGAGCGATCGAGGATCGCGGATTCGGCCGCGTGGCGGGAAACCGCTTGCGAGCTTCCTGCCGGTGCATGCAACGCTACGCCATGCAGCAGGCGCCGGCTGTCGCAAATCTGAAACGCCTTTTTGGTACTGCCTCCGGATTCGAGACGAACATCCGTTCCTTGCTCGAGCTGCGTCTCGAACAGGTTGCTACGCAGCGGACCGACAAAGTTCTTCATGACTACGTCACCCACGCCGTCCGCGACGTCGAGGACCACCCGGAAATCGCGATCAAAGGCGTCAGAGACATCGCGACGCGCGCTCTGACGCTCATCTGGGAAGCCGAACTTCCACGAGACCAGAAGATCCCCACCGAATGGATCGACGAATGGAAGCAAGTGAAGGTGAACTTCCCAGATGACCGAGGTGGACTGCCCCTTGGCGACGGTGCGCAGTGCCGCCTACTGCAGATCGTGACCGGAACGGCTGATGCCCGGCCCCAGGGTAAGTATGTGACGAAGACGACCTATCTCCTGATCAACCATCTGAAATCGGTGGGAGATTTCGGCCAGCACCTGAACAAGTTTCCGGAATCGAAGGTGACCGTCGGCTTCGCGGCATCCGTTGTGCTCGCGGCGATTTCGCTCGTCGAGAGCCTGAGTGACGATCTGCGTGGAGATGGCGTGCGTGGAAGTCAACGGTGTATCAATCGGCGAGAAGCTCGCCATTCCAGAGGTTCCGCAGGAAGTCCATGACCGGCAGAGTGCGAATGCCGTCGATCACGCGTGCGGCGGACTCCCGGCAGACGACGATCCGGTGCTTCAGGGGCGTTTCCTCCGCGAGGCGGCGGAGGCCTGTCAGGTCGCGATTCGTGACCGCTCCGGTCGCCTTGACCTCGATCGCGGCCGTGTCGCCGACGACGAAGTCGACCTCGGATCCGTCCGCGGTACGCCAGAAGGTGAGCGGCCGCGGGTCGCGGGCGTAGGCCAGCCACGCCCGCAACTCGCAGAAGACGAGCTGCTCGAGCGCCGGGCCGAACGTCGGGCTGCCGGCTGCGATGTGTGTGACGTCCGCGAGCACGTTGGCGACGCCGACGTCGAAGAAGTACAGCTTGGCGTGGGACACCGGCTTGCGGCGGGCGCCGCCGGGTCTGAAGGGCCGCAGCAGCGTGGCGAGGAGCGTGTCCTCCAGGACCTGGAAGTACTCGCGAACGGTGCGGGCCGGTACCGCCGCGTCGGAGGCCAGACGCTCGAACACGATCGGCTGGCTGCGGCAGGCCGCCGCGGCCGTCAGGAAGCGCGAGAAGGGCTCGATGCCGCGCACCAGCCCCTCCGCCTGGATCTCGATCTGCAGGTAGCTTCCGCAATAGGCGCGAAGGTCCTCGATGGGATCGGGCGACAGGTAGATCGACGGTATGCCGCCGACGTTGATCGCCCGCATCAGATCCCAGTTCGGCACCTCCGCGGAGACGAAGGGGAAGAGCGCACGCGTGCGGGCCCGTCCTCCCAGCAGGTTGACGCCGCCGCGGCGGAGCTTGACGGGGCTGCTCGCGGCCAGCACGAAACGCAGGCCGCGGCTCTCCATCAGGTCGTGGACGTCGTCGAGCAGGCTCGGGAGCTTCTGGATCTCGTCGATGATCACCGGACCCGTTCGAGGATCGCTCGCGGCCAGCTCGGCGCGGAGCCTGCCGGGGTCCCGCGAGAGGCGCAGGAACACTTCGCCGTGGAGCAGGTTGAACCATGGCGCGTCCGGGAAGCACTGCCGGAGCCACGTGGTCTTGCCGGTCTGGCGGGGTCCGAACAGGAACACCGAGCGAGTGCGCAGATCGCTGGTCAGATCCAGACGACGCGGCAGCCCGGGGTCATCGTAACCCACGGGAGCCATTATAGCGTGGCTACTCTGCGGTAAAATCCTGTTTTCCCGCAACTATCTTGCGAAGACTTCAGAGACGTCCCCCGCCATGCGCAGCACCGGTTCGCCGAAGCGCTCCTCGATGACGCCTCGTGGACCAGCGGCTCGTTCCTGCACCCCGTAGCAGGCCAGCGTCTCACTTCTCCAGTGCGTCATAGACGAGCGTCTGGAACTCGCGCTCGATGTCGTACGCCGCGAACGGGTTGAACTGGGTCCAGACCATGCCGATCAGCTCGGCGGTCGGGTCGATCCAGAAGAAGGTGTTCGCAGCGCCGGCCCAGCGGAACACGCCGCTGTTGTCAGGCTCGGGCGAGGAGTCCGCGTCGACGACGACGGCGAAGCCGAGGCCGAAACCGTAGCCGGGGCTCAGGAAGGTTCCGAGCTGGATCGGCACCAGCGAGTCCGGCAGGCGATTCGAACGCATCGTCTGCACCGTCGCCGTCTCGAGGATGCGCACGCCGCCGAGCTCCCCGTCCTGCAGGAGCATCTGCGCGAAGCGGATGTAGTCGGACGCGGTCGAGGCGAGCCCGCCGCCGCCCGACAGCCACCGCGGCGGCTGCGTGTACTGACCGTCCACCGGCGAGTCGATCATCTGCAGGGCCCCGTCGGGGCGGGCGTACTGGGCGGTGAAGCGGTCGCGCTTCTCCGGCGGAACGACGAAGGCGGTGTCGGACATCTCGAGCGGATCGAAGATGCGCGCCTTCAGGAACGCGTCGAACGCCTGTCCGGAGGCGACCTCCACCACCCGGCCGAGGATGTCCGTGGAGACGCTGTAGTTCCAGCGGTCGCCCGGGCTCGCCAGCAGCGGCAGCTCCGCCACCCGCTGGGCGAAGTCGTCGAGGCCCTCCGCCTCCGTGAAGAAGCCCGACTGGTTGTAGATCCGATCGACCGGCGAGTCGCCGAAGAACCCGTAGGTCAGGCCGGAGGTGTGGGTCAGCAGGTGCTCGACGGTCATCGTCCGGGCCGGCGTCACGCGCTCGCCCGCCTCGTTCAGCACGGTCACGCCGCCGAACGCCGGAATGAACTTCGAGACCGGGTCGTCGAGCGCGACCGCGCCTTCCTCGACCAGGATCATCACGGCGACGCTGGTGAGCGGCTTCGTCATCGAGTAGATGCGGAAGATGTCGTCCGGCTCGAGGGAATCGCCGGCGGCGACGTCGCGCATGCCGACGGCGTCCCAGTGGACGACCTGCCCGCTCCTGGCGACCATGGTCACGACGCCGGCCAGTCGTTCATCGTCGACGTAGGCCTGCATGGCGGAACCGAGGCGGGCGAGTCCTGCGGAGGACATCCCCGCGTTCTCGGGCCTGGCCGAGGGGAGCCCCGCGTCCGCGGGGAGCGCGGTCGCGCCGCCCGGTTCGGCCTTCGTATCACCCGCGGCGGGCTGGCCGGCGGCGGCCGACGCGGTGAGGACGACGAGCAGGGCGGCGAGTTGCGCGGAGCGGGGGATCATTGGCGAGCCTCCTCATGTCGGTCCGGCGACGACGGCGGTGCACCGTCCATCCGATGGTACCCGACCTGCATCGGAAGGCGTCACTCGCCGCACGACTTCGGTCGCCGGAGCGGGTCGGAGCCGTGGAGGGTGGACACGCTGAACGGCGCCGATGCCGAGTCGGCGAACATGCACATCACCATCGCCGTCCCGTTCGCCAACGGCGAGTCGACGGGCCTCCCGGAAGCGGGCAGCTACACTCGGGCCGGCTCCTGGGTCATGGAAGTGGGCACTTCCTCGGCGCACATCATGATTCCGGGCCGCTGAGGCGCGCCGGACTGGCGTGTTCGCGTTGCCCGCGCGGGGTCCGGTCGCTTGGCGTTGCCGGGCCGCAGATTTGACAACGGGCGCGCGGTGGCCGACTATGAGGAAAGTTACTCCGCGCCCCGGCGCGGCTGCAGCCGGCGGGTCTGGGCGACGCCGGATGCCGGGCGGGTTGGGACCCGCCGTTGACGGGTGTGCCCAAGCAAGGAGGTGATCCAGTGGACGACCATAGTACGGGCTCTGCGGAGGTGGCGTCCTCGTAGGGACCTCCCGCGCTCAAACGGGTGGCGGGGCGCCCCAACAGCGGGGTAAACCCAACGCCACCATCGCAGACCACCCTTGAAGGGGCTCCGATCCGCACGGGTCGGGGCCCTTTCTTCTTGTACGGACAGATGCCCCGCACCGGCGCGAACGCTTCGCGGACGGCGTTTCATCCACTGGTTCATCCCGCCTCCGGCCGCCGGCGGCCACGCGCCTCCCGCCGCCGTGCGATGATGTAGTCGGTTCGCGCCGTACCGGGTGGCCCGGGGCAGGCTTCGCCGGACGGCGATCGGAACCACAGCGACGATTCTCGAGCCAGGCAGCCCCGGCGGTGGAATGGAGGTCGACCGATGAAGCGGATGGTGCTCACCCTGTTCGTCCCGGCGCTGGTCTCGACTCTCGCGTTGGCGCACCCCGCCGCCGCGAACGACAACTGGCCGCACTTTCGCGGGCCGACGATGAACGCGGCGGTGGCCGACAATCCGGATCTGCCCGAGACGTGGAGCCGGACCGAGAACGTCGAGTGGGTGACCGACATACCGGGCCTCGGCTGGTCGAGTCCGGTGGTCTGGGGCAACCGGGTCTTCCTGACCACGGTGACCGCGGTGGGGGAGTTCGAGCTGCCCAAGCCGGGGCTCTATGCGCCGAACGGCCGTCCCGACCCGGTGCCGCTGGAGCACGACTGGCGTGTCTATTGCCTGGACCTCGAGACAGGCGCTGTGCTGTGGGAGCGCTCGGTCAGGCACGGCACGCCCGATTTCCCGCGCCACATGAAGAACACCTACGCGTCGGAGACGCCGACCACCGACGGCGAGCACGTCTACGTCCGCTTCGGCGACCTGGGCCTGTACGCCTTCGACATGGAGGGCAACGAAGTCTGGCAGATCCTGATCCCCGATCGGCGCACGCGTTCGGCGTGGGGCTCCGCCTCCTCTCCGCTGGTATACGGCGACAAGCTGATCATCCTCTACGACAACGAGGAGGAGTCGTGGCTCGCCGCGCTGAACAAGCGCACCGGCGAGGAGCTGTGGCGGACGCCCCGCGACGAGGTGTCGACCTGGGCGACACCCTACGTGTGGGAGAACGAGCTGCGCACCGAGATCGTGACGTCCGGCGTCAACCGCATCCGCTCGTACGATCTCGACGGGCAACTGCTGTGGTCGATGGACGGACGGATGTCGTGGGCGGCCATCGCGACGCCGTTCTCCAGCCACGGCCTGGTCTACGTCAACTCCGGCTACTTCCGTGACGAGCACCGTCCGGCCTACGCCATTCGCCCCGGCGCGAGCGGCGATATCACCCTCGCCGAGGGCGAGCGGTCGAACGAGTTCGTCGCGTGGTACCAGCCGCGGGCCGGCAACTACAACACCTCGCCGCTGATCTACGGCGACATCTACTACAGCCTCCTCGACCGCGGGTTCTTCGAGGCCTACGACGCGGTCACCGGCGAGCCGGTCTACGGGCGCCAGCGGATTCGGGTGGGAGCCAGCTTCACGTCGTCCCCATGGGCCTACAACGGCAAGATCTTCGCGCTCAGCGAGCAGGGCGACACCTACGTCATCCGCGCCGGCCGCGAGTACGAGGTGATCGGCGTCAACAGCCTGGACGAGATGGCGATGGCGTCGCCGGCCGTCGCGGGGGATCGGCTGCTGATCCGCACCAGCTCGAAGCTGTACAGCATCCGGAAGCAATAGGGGAACGATTGCTCCACCGGGTCGCGCCGACCGGCGGCGTCCGGGCTTCACAGCGGGGTGAGCGAAGGGCGAATCAGTTCGCCGGTTCGGGCGTCACGACTCTGAGGTTCGCGAAGCATCGCCGGTAGAATCCCCGGTCGCGGGTGAGGAGAGCCTCAGCCCTTGTCTGGGCATGGGCTGCGACGAGAAAGTCGGCCAACAGGCGGGTGCGCCGCCCGCCTCGTCGCCGGTACTCGCGCCATTGACCGGCGGCCAGGCTGGCCGCCGTCTCGTCAAAGGGATCGAAGAGGATGCCAGCCGAGTTCATGGCCAGCCGCATTCGATCCGAGTCGTGAAAGAAAGCGCCGACTTCCGCCCAGACGACCGGGCAGATCACCAGGCGTCCAAGGCCGCGGGCCCTGTCGAGCGATTCCAGTGACCCTGCGCCGTAGGACGGATCGTCGGTCACCACGTCGAGGAGCACCGAGCTGTCGATGGCCGTGACCACGGTCCGTCAACCCTCTCCGCCGTCCAGGTCGGCCTTCCAGCGGGGGCCCCGCGTCTCTTCGAGATAGGCGTCGACATCGAACCTGCTCCTGACCAGACCGACGAGCTGCCGCAGCGGGTCCAGCGGCGCCCGGCGCCTGACGATCAGCGCACCCTCACGCTCTTCGAACTCGAGCTCCTGGCCGGGCTCGAGGCCCAGGCTCTCGCGGAGCGGCTTGGGAATCGTCACCTGCCCCTTGACCGTGAGTCTTGATACCATACCGATCGCGTAGGAATTCCTACCACCTTTCTGCAACGATCAGGTTACACGATCGCCGAGGAGCAACGGACATGGATCCCAACCGGAGAGAGTTCCTGAAGAGTGCGGGGGTCGCAGGCGCGATGGCGGTGGCCGGCGGGTCGGCACGGTCCGCCGGCGCCGGCGCCGGCGCGCGGACGCAATCGGGCGCCGCCGTGCTGCGGTCGGTCGAGACCGAGGTGCTCGATATCGGATACGAGGAGAGTGGCGACCCGGCCGGGTTCCCGATCATCCTCCTGCACGGTTTTCCTTATGACATCCGGGCGTGGGACGGCGTGGTTCCGCCGCTGGCGGCTGCCGGCTACCGGGTGCTGGTGCCCTACCTGCGCGGCTACGGCACGACGCGCTTCCGGGATCCCGAGGCGCCGCGGATGGCGGAGCAGGCTGCCATCGCCCAGGACGTCTCCGATTTCGCCGCCGCGCTCGGCCTGGAGCGGGTGGCGCTGGCCGGCTTCGATTGGGGCAACCGCGCCGCGTGCATCACCTCCATCCTGCACCCCGAGCGGGTGCGCGCGCAGGTCGCCATCGGCGGCTACTCCGTGCAGGACACCATCTCGCCGTCGGCCCCTTCGCCGTCGGCGGCGGCCGAGGCCCGCCTCTGGTACCAGTGGTACTTCAACACCGAGCGGGGCAGGGCCGGCCTGGAAGCCAACCGCCACGCGATTGTCCGCTATCTGTGGGAGACCTGGTCGCCGACCTGGGAGTACACCGACGAGGCGTACAACCGCTCCGCCCCGGCGTTCGACAACCCGGACTTCGTCGACGTCGTCATCCACTCCTACCGGCACCGTCACGGCTACGTGCCGGGCGAGGAGCGCTTTCTCGACGTCGAGCGCAGGCTGGCCGAGCGGCCGCCGATCACCGTGCCGGCCATCGTCCTGCGCGGGAACGACAGCGGTTTCGGCCGACCGTCGACCGACCCGACGGCGGACCGGAGCCGGTTCACGAGTCTCGTCGCGCGCCGCATCGTCGAAGGCGCCGGACACGACCTGGCGCCGCAACGGCCGGACGCCGTGTCGTCGGCGCTGCTGGAACTGCTCGCGTAGTCAGCCACCGCCGCGAGGCGAAGACCGCGACGGCCGCGGCGTCGGTCGGCCGGGTGCGGAGTGGTACTCCCACCCCGCGCCCCCGGGCGGCGTCCACCAGTGCGAGGCTGTCGACGCTCCGCGACGGGGGCGGAGCCGGGTCCCGACGGCGGACCGGCCGCACCACCCGGGACGGGCCGTTACCGGCGCGGATGCCGGCTCCAGGCGGTACGGCTGCGTCACCGGGTCGGGCTATACTCGCCGCCGGAAACGAAATCCTCAAGGAGGCTCCACATGAAGCGCGCATCCATCGTCCTCGGTCTGCTTGCCATCGTAATCGCCGGCTTCCACTCGGCGGGCGTATCCGCCCAGGAGGACTTCACGGTCCTGTTCGACGGTTCCGACCTGGAGGCCTTCAACCCGATCGGCGACGCCAACTGGGAGATCGTCGACGGGGTCGTGCAGGCCGACAGCGGCAGCGGCTTCCTGGTGACGAAGGAATCCTACGCCGACTTCCACCTGACCCTCGACTTCTGGGTGGACGAGCCGGCCAACAGCGGCATCTTCGTCCGCTGCGCGGACGCGATGAGCGTCAACGACCGCAACTCGTACGAGGTCAACATCTACGACACGCGCGCCGACCAGACCTATCGCACCGGCGGCATCGTCCACATCGCGGCGCCGAACAGCGTGGTCATGACCGGCGGTCGGTGGAACAGCTACGACATCCGCGTGGAGGGCTCGCGGATCCAGGTAACGCTGAACGGACTGCACATGGTCGACGTCGAGGACACGCAGTTCGCCGACGGGCCGATCGCGCTGCAGTACGGCCTCGGCGTTGTGAAGTTCCGCAACGTGCGGGTCCGGGGGCTGTAGTTCGTCGTTCGGCGGCGGGACACAGCGGCGGTCGGGCGGCCGTCGGTGCGTCCCGCCTGCCGCCTGTCTCACTGCGCTCGACGCCCGCGGAAACCGTCGGCGGGACGCCATCCACAGCAGATCGGGGCGGTCGGCAGGACACTCGGGACTGGCTCGTGCGGAGCGTGATCTCGCCGGGAACCGATGTTTCGGCATCAGGAAGGTGAACGATGACCAGGCGGCAGACGCGGCATCACATGTACGTCGCGCTTCAGGATGACAACAAGATCTCGATCTTCACGATGCACCCCTCCACCGGCGCGCTGAGCTGGCAGGAGGACGTGGCCATCGAGGGCGGGCCGGCGCCGCTGGCGCTTTCGCCCGACAAGCGCGTGCTCTACGTCGGCCGGCGGGTCAGCCAGGAGATCTCCAGCTACCGGGTCGATCCGCGGACCGGGAGCCTGTCGTACCTCGGCACGACCCCGCTGCAGGGCGAGCCGGTCTACGTCTCGACAGACCGGACAGGGCGCTTCGTGCTTTCGGCCTACTACTACCAGAGCACGGCGGCGGTGCACCCGGTTAACGACGAAGGGGTGGCCACGTTCCCGCCCGCCGAGTGGCAGTTCACCGCGCACGGGGCGCACGCGATCCTGACGGACCGGTCCAACCGGTTCGCCTACGTTCCGCATATCGCCAACCGGGGACCCAACCGGATCTACCAGTTCCGCTTCGACGGGCAGACCGGCCGGCTGACGCCCAACGATCCGCCCTTTCATGGACCTGAGGAGTATCTCGGACCGCGGGCGCTGGCGTTCCACCCGTTCCTCGACGTCGTCTACTTCTCGGACGAGCAGGGGAGCAGCGTCACCGCGTACAACATCGATCCCGACAAGGGCACGCTGTCGCCGCTGCAGACCATTTCCACGCTGCCCGCGGGCTACACCGGGAACAACACCTGCTCGCAGATCCGGATCTCGTCCACCGGCGAGTTCCTGTTCGCGCCGAATCGCGGGCACAACAGCGTCGCGAGCTTCCGGGTCGACGCCACCACGGGCCGGCTGACGGCGGCGGGCCGTGTCGGGACGGAGCCGGTTCCGCGCGCGTTCGGCCTCGACCCGGACGGGCGTTTCCTGTTCGCGGCCGGCCAGCAGTCGGGCCGGCTCGCGTCTTATGCCGTGGACCACGAGAGCGGCGACCTCACTCCGCTCGAAACCTACGAGGTGGGCAACAACCCGATGTGGGTCCTGATGACCACGTTGGACGGCTAGGAGCTTGCGCCGCAGAACGCAGCGAAGCGAAGTGCTGAGGCGCAAGGTCATGGAGCGGGGGGGATGGGCCGAAACGCCGAGCCTGCGAGGCGTTTCGGGGCGCTAGGAGCTTGCGCCGCGGAACGGCAGCGAAGCGAAGTGCTGAGGCGCAAGGTCATGGAGCGGGGGGGATGGGCCGAAACGCCGAGCCTGCGAGGCGTTTCGGGGCGCTAGGATGTGCACCTTGGGAACGGTGGACCGCCGGGTTCCGCGAGAGGGCCCGGTGGCCGTGAGTGTATGTTGATGGCGTGCAATACACACGCACAGGTGGAGGACGAGATGACGACAGTGCCGTTCGGAAGACAGGTCGCGATCGCGGTGGCCGCTGCGCTGGCCACGACGCTGGCAGCGGAAGTGACGTCGGCACAGGAAGTGTCGTATACGCCGGTCACCGACGAGCGGCTGCGGGAGGGTGACCCGAGCGACTGGCTGATGTACCGCCGGACCTACGACAGCCAGGGCTACAGCCCGCTCGACCAGATCACGAGGGAGAACGTCACGGACCTCGTGCCGGTGTGGACGATGTCCACCGGCGTGACGTCCGGCCACGAGGCACCGCCGGTCGTCAACGACGGCGTGATGTTCGTGACGACGCCGGAGGACCGCGTCATCGCCATCGATGCGCGCACCGGCGAGCAGCTCTGGATCTACAACCGGCAGTTCCCGGAGGACATGGCGCACCCGCACCGCACGAACCGCGGCGTGGCCCTGTACGGCGACAAGGTCTTCTACACGACGCACGACGCGTTCGTGGTGGCGCTCGACGCGGTGTCGGGCGAGGTGGTCTGGGAGACGGCGGTCGCCGACTACAGGACCGGGTACTACATGACCATCGCCCCGCTCGTGGCAAACGGCAAGGTGCTGGTCGGGCCCTCGGGGGGCGAGCGCGGCATCCGCGGTTTCGTGGCGGCATTGGATCCGGATTCCGGCGAGGAGGTGTGGCGCTCGCACACGATTCCGGATCCCGGCGAGCCGGGAAGCGAGACCTGGCCGGGCGAGACATGGCGCACCGGCGGCGCCTCGATCTGGATCACCGGGTCGTACGACCCGGAGCTCAACCTGACCTACTGGGGCACCGGGAACCCGGGCCCGTGGATCGGCGATCAGCGGCCCGGCGACAACCTCTACACGAACTCGGTCGTCGCGTTCGATGCCGATACGGGCGAGCTGAAGGGCTATCACCAGTACCACCACAACGGCTCGTGGGACTGGGACGAGGTGTCCGCGCCGATCCTGATCGACGTACCCCGCGAGGGGCGCACGATCCCCACGCTCGTCCACCCGGCCCGCAACGGATACCTGTGGATGCTGGAGCGGAAGGCGAACTCCATCGACTTCGTCGACGCGCAGCCGTACGTGGACCAGAACGTGTTCACGTCCATCGATCCGGTGACCGGACGTCCCGAGTACGACCTCGAACGGAAGCCGGGCACGAACAAGCCGGCCACCTTTTGCCCCTCCTTGTGGGGAGGGAAGGACTGGCCGCCGGCTGCCTACAGCCCGCAGACCGGATACCTCTACATCCCGGCGAACGAGAATCTCTGCTCCACGATGGTCGGGGTGGAGGTGGACTACGTACCCGGCCGCGGCTTCACCGGCGCGTCGCAGACGGTGTTCGTGGTGGACCAGGCCGACCACATCGGCGAGATCCAGGCCTGGAATCTCGCCACCGGCGAGCAGGTCTGGACGCACGAGTTCGGCAGTTCCCAAAACTGGGGGCCGATTCTCGCCACCGGCGGCGGGCTGATCTTCGCCGGCGGCACCAACGACCGCTACTTCCGAGCCTTCGACGCCGAGACGGGCGAGCTGCTGTGGGAGCAGCGCACCAACTCGGGCGTCATCGGCGTACCGTCGTCCTACGAGATCGACGGCGTGCAGTACATCGCGGTGCAGTCCGGCTGGGGAGTGGACGCGGCAGGCATGCAGCGGGCCGTGAACACGCACTTCGAGGCCGAGAAGCTGGTCCCGCAGGGCGGTGTCATCTGGGTCTTCGCCCTGCCGGCGGATCGCCGGTGACGCCCGGGAGCGCGTGGCGCAACGCCGCGTAGCACCGACAGCGTCGCGGCGCCCGCGTGGCAAGGCGCGACGCGGGGCCGCAAGCCATCGCCCGAGGCGGTCTCCCTGAGGGGACAGCCTCGGGCCTTGCCTTCCGTCAGCCCTTTATCCGGTTCGTGATTCTGATGGCGGCAATCGTCGCCACGCTGGCATACAGGCTGGTCGACACGCCTCCGAGTATGCCGTCCAGATACATGCCGACCGCCGGGATCGCGTTGAGCACGTCCGACCCGGCGGCGGCGCCGAACGCCAGAACCACGATGAAGTGCGACGTCACGTCCTCGGCGTCGAGCTTCGCCAGGACGGGGTAGGCGAGGCCCAGAAGGACCAGCAGAATCGTCAGGCCGTTGCCCGGAACCGCATCGGGCGCCACGGCCAGCACGATGGACGTCAGCAGCGTTAGACCAACGGTTACTCTGGGTGCCATTCTCTTCATCCTTTCAGGGAGTATTGCGACGAACCCCCGGTTCACGGCAGAAGGAGACCCGGCTTCTGTTCTTCAGCCCTTGATTCGATTGGCGATCCGCAGCGCCGCGATCATCGCCACGCTGGCGTACAGCGCCGTGGACAGGCCGCCGAGTATGCCGTCCAGATACATGCCGACCGCCGGGATCGCGTTGAGCACGTCCGATCCGGCCGAGGCGCCCACCGCCAGGACAACGACCAGGTAGGCGGTCGCATCCTCCGGGTCAATCGCCACGTAGGCCCAGGCGAGGCCCAGAACGACCAGCAGAATCGTCAGGGCGTTGCCCGGGATCGCATCGGGCGCCACGGCCAGCACGATTGCCGCCAGCAGGATCAAGCCGATGATGACTCTGGTTGCCATTCTCTCCTCCTTGCATGGAGTCCAGGACAGACCTCGCACCCACGCGTCCGGCGCTTCCCGGCAGGTCCCCCGTTGCGGTCGAGAGGGGCCTGCGCGGGTGCATGCCCGTACGCCTGTGCTCTGGTTCGATCGCGGCTATTGGCAGGTTGGCGAGGCGACGCGCCCCGGTGCACGGTCGGTGTACCGGTCACCGGAGAGACAGGGTGAACGAGACGTTGCAGCGGCGACATTGCGCGCTCACGTTCCCGATCTGCCACCTGCACGCCCCGTGGGACCTGCAGGCCGAAACCCTACTTGCCGTGGACGAAGGGGAACCAGTGTTTCGCGTTCCTGCCTACCGGTCAAGGAAAATCGTGATTGCGCGTTGAGGATCGCCGGGTGGCGCGGGAAGCTCAATACTCGCGAAACATGCGCCGGATCTCGTCCATTTCGCGCGTCCGGGTGAGCGCCAGCATCAGCAGAATGCGCGCTTTCTGCGGGTTGAGCGTGTCACCCGCAATCATCACCGGCTCGCCGTCCGCCGCGCGCGGCAGGACACGGCCGCTCCCGACCCGGTTCGATCGCACGATGACCGGCCTGGCGTCGGCCGGCAGCTCGGCCACCCGCTCCAACGCCTCGCGCTCCCGGCGCGACATGCCGCCGGCGCCGGTGCCGGCCAGCACGATGCCGTCGACACCGTCCTCGATCAGCGCCCGAATCATCACCGGGTTCGCCTCGACGTAGGAGTAGACGATGTCCACGCGAGGAAACTCCGTCACTCCCGCCAGGTGGAACTCGGAGGCGGCGGTATGGCGTCTGACCGGCGCCCGGTAGAAGGCGACGCGGTCGCCGTCGACGTACCCGAGCAACCCGAGATCGCGGGAGCCGAACGTCTCCAGCCGGTACGTGCTGGTCTTGGTGACGTCGCGGGCGGCGTTGATCTGGTCGTTCAGGACGACCAGCACTCCCTTGCCGCGCGCCTCCGGCGACGCCGCTGTGCGGACCGCGTTCAGCAGGTTCAGCGGACCATCGGCGCTGATGGCGGTCGCCGGCCGCTGGGCTCCCACCAGCACCACCGGCCGATCGTGGCGGACGGTCAGGTTGAGGAAATACGCCGTCTCTTCCAGCGTGTTGGTGCCGTGGGTGATCACCACGCCCGCGGTATCCGGCTCGTTGCTGAAGATCTCGTCGATGCGGCGGGCGAGCGAGCGCCAGTCGTCGAAGGTGATGTTGGGGCTGCCGACGTTGGCGACCTGCTCGACCCGGATGGTCGCATGACGCGCCAGGTCCGGCACCGCGGCGACGAGCTCTTCGCCCGAAAACGTGCCGGCCCGGTACTCGGTCAGGCTGGTAGGCGAGACGCCCCCGCCCGAGATGGTGCCGCCGGTCGCCAGCACCCAGACCACCGGCGGAGCGCCGGGCGCTTCCTGGGCGGTCGCTCCGACGCCCAGGAAGCCGCAAAGTGCGATGGAGGCTGCCAGCCCGACGAAACGCACGGCCCACGGACGGGAGTTGTTTGAGCTCATGGCGGCATCCTGATGGCCCGCGGTCGTCAATGCAAGCACATCCGGCACGTCCTCCTTGTCATCTAGAGGAGCCATGAGCTATTGTTCCTCTAGATGGCTAGACGACTGGAAGACCTTCGAGGCTCGCTCGACCTGGTGATCCTGAAGACGCTCTCGCTCGCGCCGATGCACGGCTGGGGCATCGGCCAACGGATCCGGCAGATGTCCTCGGGAGTGCTGGACATCAACCAGGGGTCCCTGTATCCGGCCCTCCAGCGCCTGGAGAAGCAGGGACTGATCGGCAGCGACTGGGGCACGACCGGCAACAACCGGCGGGCGCGCTACTACCGGCTGACCCCGTCGGGCCGGCGGGCGCTCGGCGAGGAAATCGACAGTTGGCAGCGCTTCGCCGAGGGGCTCGGCGCGGTGTTGCGGAGCACGTGATGCGGTGGGTGGACGCCGCCCGCGCCCGTCTCCGCCTTCTGCTGTTCCGCGAAGAGGTCGAGCAGCGGATGGACGAAGAGTTCCGCTTCCATCTCGACATGGAAACGGAGCGCCTGGTGCGCGAGGCGGGAGTCGACCGGCGGGAAGCGCGTCGACGGGCGCGCGCCGCGTTCGGCGGCGTCGAAGCGCACAAGGACGCGGTGCGTGACGGCCGCGGCGGCTGGGTCTGGCTGTCGGGACTCCGGCGCGACGTCCGCGACGGCCTTCGGTCCCTGGCCAGGCGCCCGGCGTTCACGACGGTTGCCGTTCTCTCGCTGGCGCTCGGCATCGGGGCCAACACGGCCATCTTCAGCCTCGTCAACGCGGTGATCCTTCGCGGTTCGCCGGTCGAGCGGCCGGAAGAGGTGGTCAACCTCTACCTGCACCAGGCGTCGTTCGAGTTCGGCACGTTGTCCTACCCCGATTTCGAGGATGTCCGCGACGGCACCGCCGAGGTGTTCAGCGACATCGCGGCCTCCCACTTCGTGCCGTTGACGATCGACCGCGGGGAGGGTCGAGGCGTCGGCCTGGCGCCCGCCGAGGCGGTCACCGGCAGCTACTTTCCGATGCTGGGAATCGAGGCGGCGGTCGGACGCACCCTGCTGCCGAGCGACGACGTCGCGCGCGGCGGGCATCCGGTCGTGATGCTCGACCATCGATACTGGCGGAGCGCGTTTGCCGGCGACCCGGACGTCGTCGGCCGCGAGATGCGCGTCGGCGGCCGCGCGTACACGGTGATCGGAGTGGGGCCACCCGACTTCGCGGGCACCGTCCGCGGCCTTGCGCCGACGTTCTACGTCCCGTTCATGATGGCCGAGGAGCTGAACGGATTCCCTCTGTTCGACGTTCGGGGCCACACCGCGCTCTTCGTCAAGGCGCGTCTCCGGCCGGGCGTCACCCTGCCCCAGGCCGAGGCGTCCGTCGGGGCGGTAGCCGCGCAGCTCACCCGGGACCGCATTGCGAACTGGGATCCGGCCGGGCAGTTCGCGCTCCTGCCGCTCACCGACGTGCTGCTCTTCCCGCCGATGGACGTCTTCATCCGGGCGGCGGCATGGCTGTTGATGGTGGTCGTCGGGCTGGTGCTGTTGCTGGCGTGCACCAACCTCGCCAGCTTCCTGCTCGCGCGCGCCCTCGACCGGTGCAAGGAGGTCGCGGTGCACTTGGCGCTGGGCGCGTCGCGCGGGTCGCTCGTGCGGCGTCTGCTGACCGAGACGACGCTGCTGAGCCTGCTGGCCGGGGGCGCCGGCGTCGGGCTGGCGGTCTGGCTGCTCCACCTGCTGGCGACCGCGGACCTCCCGCTGCCGACGCCGGTCACGCTCGATCTGGGTCTCGACGGGAACGTCCTCGGGTTCACGTTCGGCGTCTCGGTGGCGGCCGGCGCCCTGCTCGGTCTGGTGCCGGCGCTGCAGAGCACCCGGCCGGACGTGGCCGGCGCCCTCAGAAGCGAGAATGCCGGGGGCGGCCAACCCGGTCAGCTCCGGTGGCGCAACGCCCTGGTCGTCACGCAACTGACGATCTCGCTGGTATTGCTGGTCGGCGCCGGCCTGTTCCTCCGCAGCTTTCAGCGGGTGCAGTCGGTCGACCCGGGCTTCGGCCGCGAGCCGACCGCGCTGATGACCTTCCTGACGCCGGCCACCCGGTTCACGCCCGACGAGGCGCGCGTCCACACGCGGCGCCTCCTGGATCGCTTCCGGACGCTCCCCGGCGTCGAAGCGGTCGGCGCCATCAGCAACCTGCACCTGAACCCGCTCAGCCAGAGCTCGAGCGACTTCAACGTCGACGGGTTCGAGCCGCCGACCGACCACGGCGCCTTTATCGCGGATCGGGTCGAGGTCGAGCCGGGATTCTTCGCGGCGGCCGGCATCGGGATCGTCCGCGGGCGCAACTTCAACGACGCGGACCGGCCGGATACCCGGCCGGTGGTCATCGTGAGCGAAGCCATGGCCCGGCGCTTCTGGACGGACGGCGACGCGGTCGGCCGGCTCGTCCGGCGGCGCGACGAGGATTCCCCGTGGCTCGTCGTCGGCGTGGCGAGCGACGCGAAGGTGAGGCAGCTCGGCGAGTCTCCCCGCGACATGATCTATCTCCCGTACTCGCAACGGTTCACGCCGTCGCTGACGGTTGTGGCGAGGACGTCCCTCGACCCGGAGCGGACCGCGCTCGCACTCCTGGCCGCCGGTCGCGAGCTGGATCCCGACCTGCGGGTTCTCGAGACGAAGACGATGGACCGCCACCTGGCGCTGATGCGGTTGCCCCAGCAGCTCTCCGCCTTCGTCCTGTCGGCGTTCGGGGTGCTGGCGCTGGCGCTCGCCGCGGTCGGCCTCTACGGGGTGGTCGGCTACGGCGTCGCCCGGCGGACGCGCGAGATCGGCATCCGCAAGGCGCTCGGCGCCGACGGCCCCCGCGTCGTGCGGCTGCTCGTCGCGGGCGGCCTCAAGCTGGTGCTCATCGGCGGCGCGCTCGGGCTGGCGCTCGCCCTCGTCGCGACCCGCCTGCTGGGCGGGCTGCTGTTCGAGGTCGACGCGCTCGACCCGCTGACTTTCGTCGGGGTGCCGCTGGTCCTCGGCGCCGCAGCGCTGCTCGCAGCCTGGCTGCCGGCCCGCCGCGCCAGCCGGGTCAGTCCCGTCGTGGCGCTTCGGACCGACTGAGTGCCGGCCGGTCGTGCGACAACCGATCCCGGGTCTAGACACACGGAGATACCCATGCAGCACAGTTGCAAGCCGGTTTTTCGCTTTCTCGCGGTCCCGCTACTCGCAGGCATCGCGGTCCTCGGCGTCGCCGGCAGCCAGCTCGCCCCGCCGGACTCCGTGGACCCCACGCTGGGCCAGATCATCGAGCGGGCCATCGAGCGCGCGGCCTGGGCCGAGGAGGAGGGCTTCGAGACGCGCTACCGGCGCGCGATGACCCGGAGGGTCCAGCGGTTCGACGGGGACGGCGAGGTTGCCGACGACGAGACGCTGCTCTACCAGGTGGAACCTTACCGGGGCGCCCTGTTCAGCCGGCTGACGGCCAGGGACGGCGAACCGATCGACGCGCGCGGCCGGCGCGAGCAGGAGCGACGCTGGGAGGAATTCCAGGCCGAGATCGACGACCCGGGGAAGCGGGCGGAGCGCGAGCGGGAAGCGGAGGAGAACGAGATCCAGTTCGACGAAGAGCTGGTCGACCGGTTCACGGCCAGGCTGGACGGGGTGCGGGATCTGCGGGGCCGCCCCAGCTACGTCATCGCGTTCGAGCCCCGACCGGGGAAGCTCCCGGTGCGCAGGCGGATGGACCACGCCCTGAACAGGTCGCGGGGCGAGGCCTGGATCGACACCCAGACCTACGAGATCGCCCGGGTCAGCTTCCAGTTGATGGAACGCGTGCGCCTCTGGTGGGGCATCATCGGCTCCATCTCCGACGCCACCGGGCGCCTCGAACGCCGGCCCGTCGCCGGCGACGTCTGGCTGGACACCGAATTCGAGGTGTACTTCCACGTGCGGGTGCTGTTCCGGACCATCCGGCGGAACACCACGACGCAGTGGAGCGAGTTCGAGCGCGCGGACTGACGCCGACGCCGAATCAACTGTTCACGACGACCGGGTCCGGGCGAGCCGGGAGACAAGACATGGGCGGCCGGTTTCAGCGTCGAGGGCGAACACGTAGTCGTCGGCGCTCGCAGGCCCGTCGGCGACGTGATTGTCTATGATGGTGCGTGACCCGGCCGGCAGTCGATGAGGGGCGCACCATGGCCGTAGCAGTAGAGCGGGAACGCGTCGCGGATGTCCACCCGTACCGTTTCAACGTCGACGAGTTCCTCCGGATGGGCGAAGCCGGAATCTTCACCGAGGACGACCGGGTGGAGCTGATCGATGGAGAGATCCTGGAAATGACTCCCATCGGCCCGCTGCACGCGTGGATCGTGGATCGCCTCAACGAGCTGATCATGGGGCGTCTGGCCGGCAAGGTGCACGTACGCATTCAGAATCCGGTTCGCCTGGGTAGCCATACCGAGCCGCAACCCGACCTGGTGGTTGCGCGCAGGAGCGACGCCTACGCCAATCGCCATCCCGAGCCGGGCGACGTCCTTCTCGTCATCGAGGTGGCCGACTCGTCCCTGCGCTACGACCGGTTGGAGAAGCTGCCTCGATACGGCAGGGCCGGCATCCCCGAGACGTGGCTGGTGGACGTCGAGGCGCGCACCGTCACCGTCTGCACGGGACCCGGCGCCGACGGCTACGCGCGGCAGCAGGTGCGGGAGCGCGGCGACAGGTTGGCCGCGACCAGCGTGCCGGAGCTCGGATTCCCGGTCGACGACGTCTTCGGCAAGTGAACGGCGACAGCGCCCGGGAACGTCATCACAAACAGCGACGGCAAGGAGACTCGACACATGGACAGACGACAGTTTCTCGCGACCTCGGGAATGACGGTGATGGCGGCGGCGCTCCGGGATCTGCCGCTCGCCGGCTGGCAGGGGCTCACCACCTCGTTCGAGGACCTGCGCCGCGGCGTGGGCATCTTCAACGGCCAGGGGGGCACGATCGGGTGGCTCGTGAACGCGGACGGCATCCTGATCATCGACAGCCAGAACGCCGCGGCGGCGGCCGCCTGCATCGAGGGCATCGGGGAGCGGTCGTCGAATGCCATCGACATCCTGGTCAACACGCATCACCACGGCGATCACGTCGGCGGCAACCAGACGTTCCGTCCCGTGGTCGGCTCCATCGTCGCCCACGAGAACAGCGCCATGTGGCAACGGAGCGCCGCCGAGCAGGCGGGGAACGAGGACACGCAGGCCTATCCGGACGAGACCTTCACCGATGAATGGCGGACGACGATCGGGGACGAGACGGTCGTGGCCCGGTATCACGGCGCCGGTCATACGAGCGGCGACTGCGTGGTGACCTTCGAGCAGGCCAACGTCGTGCACATGGGCGACCTGATGTTCAATCGCCTGCACCCGTTCGTCGACCGTGGCTCCGGGGCGCGGATTTCGGGCTGGATCGAGGTGTTGGAGCAGGTGTCCGAGGCACACGCCGCCGACACGATCTACATCTTCGGGCACGGGACCCCCGGTGCGGGCGTGACGGGCGACCAAGGCGAGCTCGCGCACCTGCGCGACTACTTCACGGCGGCGCTGGACCTGACCCGCCGCGAAATGGCGGCCGGCCGGTCGAGGGAAGAGATCACCGGTACCGAGTCGCTGCCGAGGTTCGAGGACCACGTGTCGCCGTTTGCGCTGCTCAGCCTGAGCGGCGTGCTCGGCGTGGCGTACGACGAGCTCAGCGAGGGATAGGCGGTGGATCCCGTCGCGCGAACGGGTCGGCCCGGCGCGCCGTAGCGAGGTGCGCCGCGGCCGGCCGGAGTCGGCGAGCAGGGACCGGCCGTCGACTCGTTTCCTCTGCCGGTTGCGTTCCGGCGCCACCGTTCCGCGACGCAGTTTCGCGACCGCCATTGCCGATTCCACTTCCGGTCGAAAAGAATCTTCGACCGGTGAGAATGCCCAGGAGGACCACCGTGCGTTCCATGATGCCGAAGTCGACCGTCGCCGTCGTTGCCGCGCTGTTCGTTCTGGCCCTCACGGACGGGACCGCTGCCGGGGAACCCCGTTCCGCTGCCGAGTCGCAGTCCGCCGGCGAGGACCGGCTGGAGCAGCTCAAGCAGGAGGTTCTCGCGGACGTCGACGACCGCCGCGCCTTCATCCAGCGGATGATCGACAACCAGTTCAGTTTCGGCGAGCTCGGCTTCCAGGAGTTCGAGACGCAGCGCTACCTCACCGGGATCCTCGAGCGGGAGGGCTTCGAAATCGAGCTCGGGACGGCGGGAATGCCCAGCGCCTGGCTGGCGCGATGGGGTTCGGGGCGACCGGTGATCGCGCTCGGCAGCGACGTCGACGGCATCCCGAAGTCGTCGCAGGTGCCGGGGGTCGCGTACCGCCAGCCGCAGATCGAGGGCGCCCCCAGCCACGGCGAGGGACACAACTCCGGACAGGCGGTCAACATCGCGGCGGCGCTCGCGGTCAAGGAGATCATGGAGCGGGAGGGGATCCCCGGCACGCTCCTGATCTGGCCCGGCATCGCCGAGGAGCAACTCGGCGGCAAGGCGCACTTCGTACGGGCGGGGGTGTTCGACGACGTCGACATCGTGCTCTACAGTCACGTCAGCAGCGCGATGACGACCGCCTGGGGCGACAGCCGCGGGAACGGAATGGTCTCGGTGGAGTACACCTTCGAAGGGGAATCGGCGCACGGTGCCGGCGACCCGTGGAACGGCCGCAGCGCGCTCGACGCGGTCGAGCTGATGAACATCGGCTGGAACTTCCGACGCGAGCACCTCCGCATCCAGCAGCGGTCGCACTACGTCATCAGCGACGGCGGCGACCAGCCGAACGTCGTGCCGTCGAGCGCCAGCGTCTGGTACTTCTTCCGCGAGAGCGACTACGACAACATCATGCGGATGTGGCGGATCGGAGACGCCATGGCCGAGGGCGCGGCGAAGATGACCGACACCACGGTCACCTCGCGGGTCCTCGGCGCGGCCTGGCCGCAGCACCACAACCGGGTGATTGCCGAGACGATGTTTGCCGCCATCCGGCGGGTCGGGATGCCCGACTGGTCGGAGGACGATCAGCGCTTCGCCCGCGCCGTGCAGAAGATGCTCGACGTGGAGGAGCAGGGCCTGTTGACGGAGGTGCAGGAAGAACTCGACGGCACCGAGCGGATTCCCGACAACCAGCGGCGCGGCGGCGGCTCCGACGACATCGGCGATATCTCGTGGGTGGTGCCGACCGCCACGTTGCGGTTCCCGTCCAACATTCCCGGCGGCGCGGGCCACAACTGGAACAAGTCCATCGCCATGGCCACGCCGATCGCCCACAGGGGGGCGACCGCCGGCGCCAAGGTCCAGGCACTGACCCTGCTCGACTTCCTGCTCCAGCCCCGGCTCGTGCAGCAGGCGCGGGACTACTTCGAGAAGCAGACGGAGGACCGGCAGTACACGACGTTTCTGCGGCCGGAGGACGAGCCGGCGATCTGGCTGAACCGGGAAATCATGGAGCGCTTCAAGCCGCAGCTCGAGGAGCTCTATTACGACGAGACGCGCTACGACACGTACCTGGAGCAGCTCGGCATCGAGTATCCGCAGATCGAGAGGCCGAACGACTGAGCCCTCGCAGCTCGCGAGGGCGGCCGGTTACCCGCGGGCCGCGGCGAGGGCCGAGTCCAGGGAGTCGAGCATCGGAATGATCCGGTGCATGCCGGAGAGCCGGAAGATATCCGCCAGGTGAGAAACCAGGTTGCACAGGGCCAGGCGCCCTTCGCGCCGCTGCAACTCGCGGGCCGTCGTGAGGACGATCCGCAGGCCGGCGCTGCCGATGTAGCTCAGCTTGCGGCAGTCGAGGACGACACGCTCGGCCCCGTCGTCGAGCAGTCCCTGTATCGACTCCTCGAATCCCTTCGCGGCAGGGGAGTTGAGGTGTCCCTGCAGCGTGACGACGAGAACGCCTGCGTCCCGTCCGATCTCGCAACTGAAAGCCAGCGGTTTCTTCGCCATGGTCGGCCCTCCGATGCCGCAACTGCGATACCAGTGTAGACCACGTGCACTCAGCGCTCCGTTGTTGCGGATCGACTCACCGTAGTCGTCCAGACGGTTCACATGACCACGGAAGTCGAGGCCCTGAACATCGCCATCGGGAGCGTCCTCGCTTTCAACGGGATCGTCCTGATGGTGATCTGGTGGTCGACAGGATCCAGGACCAGCATCGAGATGCCGGCTTTCGGCGCCTGCTGGCTGCTGTACGGCCTTCGCAGTCTCGGACAGGTCGAGGCCCTGAAGGCCGCCGCCCCGATCGACCCCGTGCTTTGGGACCGGATAACCTACGGCGCCTACTACGCTCAGGGTATCGGATCGTGGATATTCATCGAGGCCTTCTGGCGCACGAGCGGCGTGCTCAAGATCTTCCGGCGCTTCTGGCAGTTCCACATCGCTTTCACGATGGTAGCGATCGGCAGCGACGTCTACCAGGGCGCCGGCGGATCGATGCTCCAACAGCACGTAGCCCTGCTGCTGGTGTACATCACGACGACTATCGTCCACTTTTTCACCGGCCACATCCGCTACGAGGTGGGAACGCGCACTTCATACGTCGCGACGGTCATAGCAGCGACAATCATCCTTCATGACGTTCTGGCCAGACTCGGTCTGTTGCCATGGACGCAGTTGTTCGGACCCATCGGCATGGCCACGCTCGCCGTTGCGATCTCGTACAACCTGCTGAAAAGGGCGATCGACAACGAGACGCGCGTCACCGCCCTCGAGACCGAGCTGGCCACGGCGCTGAAAATACAGAAGTCCCTGCTGCCGCGCCGGCAGCCGGGTATCGAGTCCGGGGGATTCAGCGTGCGGCACATTCCGGCGGACCTGGTCGGCGGCGACTTCTACGACGTCATACCTGTCGACAAGCGGCGGTTCGGCGTCCTGGTGGCCGACGTGACGGGGCACGGCATTCCGGCGGCGCTGATCGCCAATCTGGTGAAGATGGCTTCCGTGGCCAACGCCTCCTCTGTCGCGAATCCGTCGAGGTTCCTGGCGGGAATGAACGCGGACCTCATCGATCAGCTCAACGATCACTTCGTGACGGCGGCTTGCGCGTACTTCGATCTCGAAGCCGGCGAACTGCACGTATCGAGCGCCGGCCACCCGTACCCGATCCTCACCTCGCGACATCGTCCGGGCGCCGAGGAGATAGGCACCGCCGGGGCCGCCATCGGAGTGCTCCACGACGAGGTCTACCCGTCGAGCCGACACCGGATCACGGCGGGAGACCGGGTGGTCTTGTACAGCGACGGACTGACCGAGGCGACTGCCCCGGACGGCGAGATGTTCGCTCTGCGACGGTTTCGGCAGATGCTCCAGAACGACCGTCTGGTGAGCAGCGAGCGGTGTGCCGAGAATACCCTCGAACAGCTCGCCAGATGGCGGCAGCAATCGGCACTCGCCCTCGACGACGACCTGACGCTCATCATCGTCGACATCCCGGACCGGCCCACGGCGGCCTGACGAGCTCCTCCGTCCAGCCTTGCGACACGCTCCGCCGGCCCAGGCGGGCGGGATGCGGATGAGGAGGCTACCGGCGCCCCGAGCCGAATAGCACTCTGCCCGGCCGCTCCCCGGAATGCTCGCCGCCGTCCACGACCAGCGTGCCGTTGACCAGCACGTACTCGACGCCCACGGCGTATTGGTGCGGCTCCGGAAAGGTCGCGCGGTCGATGACGCGGTCGGGATCGAAGACGGCGATGTCGGCGAAGAACCCTTCGCGGAGCAGGCCGCGGTCCTGCAGACCGAGCCGCTGGGCGGTGGCGCCGCTCATCTTGCGTACCGCCTGCTCGAGCGTCAGCACGCCGCGCTCGCGCACGTAGCGACCCAGCACGCGGGCGAACGTGCCGTACTCGCGCGGGTGCGGTACGCTCGCGCCGAAGACCGACACCCCGCCGTCGGAACCGATGGCGGTGGCCGGGTGCCGCATGATGCGCTCGACATCCGCCTCGTCCATCGCGTGGTAGATCGCGCGGGCGCCGCCGTTCTCGACGATCTCCATGACCAGGTCGGCGGCGTCGGCCACCGTCACCTCGATTTCCCGCTCTGCGAGGATGTCGGCGAGGCTCTTGCCCTCCAGTGACCGGTCCCACTCGCACAGGCCGATGACGATGTTCGCCGGGTCGCCGCCGCCCCGGTCGTGCTCGATGCGGTAGACGATCTCCTCGCGGATACGCCGGCGCGTCTCGGGGTCCCGCAGTCGCGCGATCAGCTCCTGCGTGCCCCCGGCCTGCGCCCACTGCGGCACCACCGCGGTGATCCCCGTCTGCGAGGCCGTGTAGGGATACTGGTCGATGGTGATGTCGACCCCGCGCGCACGGGCGGCGTCCACCAGCGCGAGACTGTCCGCGCTGCGGCCCCACATGTCACGGCTGATCGCCTTGTGATGGGTCATCTGCACCGGGATGCCCGCCTCCTCGCCGATGCGGATGGTCTCGCGCACCGAGTCGAGCAGCCGTAGCGCCTCGTCACGCATGTGCGAGATGTAGATGCCGCCGTGCTCCGCCGCCACCCGCGAGAGCTCGATCACCTCCTCGGTCGAGGTGAAGCTGCCGGGAACGTAGAACAGGCCGGTGGACAATCCGAAGGCGCCCTGCTGCATCGCCTCGGCGACGAGCGTGCGCATGCGGTCGAGCTCGTCACGCGTCGGGTCGCGGTCGTCGCTGCCCATGACGGTGCGGCGGATGGTGCCCTGGCCGGCGAAGATCCCCCAGTTCGGACTGATGCCGAGCTCCGCGATTCGCGCCAAGTGCTCCGCGACGGGCCACGGCGAGCTGCCGTCGTTGCCCTCGGTGAGGGTCGTGACGCCCTGCAGCAGGTAGTTGTCGGCCGTCGGTACGTCGAAGATGCCGCGCACCGCGTGGGTGTGCGGATCGATGAACCCGGGCGCCACCACAAGCCCCTCGGCGTCGATCACGCGGTCGGCGGAAGCGTCCGGCAGATGGCCGATGCGCTCGATTCGGTCGCCGCGCACAGCGACGTCGGCGCGCACCCAGGGGTTTCCGGCGCCGTCGACCACGCGGCCGCCACGGATGAGCAGATCGAAAGGCTCTTCGTCCTGCGCGGCGAGAGACCCGGCGAACAGGACCAGGGCGAAGAAGAACACGAACACGTGCACGTTCGTCGTCAGGTTCTCTCGGTGCATGGCGGAACTCCCCTCGTGCGGCGTAGCGCGGACACGACCGACGGTGCGATTCTAAACCGCGCGAGTAAGGAGGGCACGCGATCCGGAGGAGTAGAGTAGTACGGCATCGGTGAAGTCCTGGCAGGATGTTTGCCCGGACAAGGAGCGTCGGATTGCGTTCGACGGGCTGCCCGGCGTCGTGGTCGATCTGAACGCCGCGTGGAATCCGCCGTGGCTCCGGCGCGAGTGATCGTGCGACTCATTGAAATGATCCCGAACGCACTACACACGTCGACGAGGTCTCGTTCTGGAGCAGCGGCGGCATCGCCAGCGACGGCATCGAGAGCATGGCCGAGACCGGTGCCGTCACCACGCTCTGCAACGAAGTGCAGGCCGAGGCGGATCGTGGCCGAGCGGGCGGCTGCGTCAGGGGGCTGGAAGCCTCGTTTCGTTCCCCGGGCACGGCCACCCTGTCGTTCGACGTCGACGAGGATTACCCGTTCCTGACCCTGGTGTCGATGATCGCGCCCAGCCCGGACTGGTTCGTGGGCGTCGATGGCATCGCGCTCCGGGAGGGACAGTGCTGGGCGTCGCGAGTCGAGAGAAACCTCATGGGTTACGACGCCGGTACCGACAGCGGCGCGACGTTCACGGCTCGAGACGCCGACGTCAGCCCCCACGAGCCGATCGGCCCGATCGAGGCGCTCCCCGCCGACGTGCGGGAGGTACCCTTCGCCATGCTCGTCCTGGAACGGGAAGACGGCGGCTAGGAGCTTGCGCCGCAGGACGCAGCGAAGCGAAGTGCTGCGGCGCAAGGTCATGGGGAGCGGGGGGGATGGGCCGAACGCTGAGTCAGCGAGGCGTTTCGGGGCGCTAGCAGGATCGAGACACGGGCGGATCGACCACGCAGGGTCGCCGGGTGTGGCCGGCAGACCCGGTGTCCTCCCACCCGTTGGGCCCCCTGTCGCAAATGACGACGGAGCGATCCCGCAGAGCGGCGCACGTTATAGTTTCGAGGGGCGCCGCATCCGGCGCCGGAACGCGCCGCATCCGGCCGGAAGAGGAGACGCAGAGATGAAACGCAGCGTGTGCCTGGGAATTCTGACTCTGGTCGGCGTCCTGCTGACGGCGGCGACCTACGAGGCGCGGCAGGAGCGAGTGGACCTCGAGGTCCAGACCCTTACCGACAACCTCTACATGCTGGCCAACGCGTCGACGGTGCAGGGGATGGGCGGCGGCGGAAACACCGCGATCTGGGTCATGGCCGACGGCGTGGCGCTGGTCGACACCAAGATCAACGGCTACGGCCAGGACATCATCGCCCACGTGGCGGAGCTCACCGACAAGCCGATCACGACCGTCATCAACACCCACACGCACTACGACCACAGCGGCGGCAACATCGAGCTTCCCGACACGGTCGACTTCGTGGTGCACGAGAACACGCGCGCGCAAATGGCCCGGGACACGTGCGAGCCGGTGACCAACTGCGACGCGTTCAAGGGCGCAAACGCCGGGTACCTGCCGCAGACCACCTACTCGGACCGGATGTCGCTGTTCAGCGGCCCCGACCAGATCGATCTCTACCACTTCGGCCGCGGTCACACCGACGGCGACACCTTCATCGTCTTCAAGGCCGCGCGCACCATGCACACGGGCGACATGTTCCAGCGCAAGGGCCTGCCGTTCATCGACGTAACCAACGGCAACGGCAGCGCGACCGAGTTCGGCTCCACGCTGCGGAAGGCGGTTGCCGGCATCTCCGGCGTCGACACGGTGATCCCGGGCCACAACCCGACGCCGGTCACCTGGCCCGAGTTCGTCGACTTCAGCGGGTTCTACAACGACGTGGTGAGCAAGGCGCAGAACGGCAAGGCCGCCGGCCGGTCGGTGGACGACGTGGTCGCCGCCTACAGCGTACCGGACGAGTACAGCGACTTCGCGGCACCGGAGCAAAGCGTGCGGACGACGATGCAGTACGTCTACGAAGGGCGGTAGGCAGAGCGGAACGCCTCGTCGCGACCCCGAACCGAAGAAGGCCTCTTCGCGGGGTGACGAGCGCCGCCCTGCGCGCTGCC
This sequence comes from Vicinamibacterales bacterium, assembly GCA_958296065.1. Classification (GTDB taxonomy): domain Bacteria; phylum Acidobacteriota; class Vicinamibacteria; order Vicinamibacterales; family UBA8438; genus WTFV01. The sequence continues at coordinate 51,619 of CATQHX010000081.1, forward strand.
GGAGTAAAGGGTGCCGGGCTGTGTGACGTCAGGAGGCAGCATGGAGACATTACGCGGCACGTGCGCGCACCTCGGCGCGGTGGCGATGGTGCTGGCGGCCCCGGCGGCCGCCGGCCAGACCACCAACGACCCTTTCCCGGATCCCATCCCGGCGGCCGACGGCGTCATCACGGTCGGCGTCGTCGAGTTCGCGTCGCTGCCGTTCGTCGACGACCAGTCGCCGCGGATGATGCGGCTGGTCGACGAGCCGGGCACGGGACGCCTGTTCGTCAACGACATGTGGGGGCTCGTCTACACCGTCAGCTACGACGGGGAGACGGTAACGCAATACCTCGACCTTCGGGATTCACGCTGGGAGCTCGATGTCGAGGCGTCCCGCCGCGAGCGGGGATTCCAGAGCTTCGCCGTGCACCCGCAGTTCGGCCAGCCCGGCACGCCGGGCTTCGGCAAGCTCTACACCTACACCGATACGAGCAACACCCGGCCGCAGGCCGACTTCACGCCGGACGGCGGCTCCGACGCGCAGGACACCATCCTGCTGGAGTGGACCGCGGCCGATCCGAACGCCGCGGTCTACGACGGCGGCCCGCCGCGCGAGCTGCTGCGCGTGGAGCAGCCGTTCCGCAACCACAACGGGGGACAGCTCGGCTTCAATCCGCTCGCGGCGCAGGGCGACCCCGACTTCGGTCTGCTCTATGTCGGATCGGCCGACGGCGGCAGCGGCGGCGACCCGCTCGACCTCGCCCAGAACCTCGGCTCGATCCTGGGCAAGATCCTGCGCATCGACCCGCTCGGCTCGAACAGCGCCAACGGGCAGTACGGCATCCCCGCCGACAATCCCTTCGCGGGGGACGGGGACCCCGACACCCTGGGCGAGATCTACGCCTACGGTGTCCGCAATCCGCAACGCATCGCCTGGGACGAGGCGAACGGCAACCTGTTCGTCGCCGATATCGGCCAGAACATCGTCGAGGAGATAAGCCTCGTGCCGCGGGGCGGGAACCTCGGCTGGAACGACTGGGAAGGCAGCTTCCGGTTCATCAGCCGTCAGGCCGTCAGCCTGGTCGATCCGCGCGGCGAGGCCGGCCTGTCGTACCCCGTGGTGGAGTACGGCCAGCTCGATCCGCTGTTCCAGCGCAGCTCCGCGTCCACCGGCCTCGTCGTCTACCGGGACGATCACGTGCCGCAGCTCGCGAATCTGGTTCTCTTCGGCGACGGTCCCAGCGGCGAGGTCTTCTGCTTCTCAGCCGACGACCTGCCCGCGGGAGGGCAGGACGCCATGCGCCGCGTCCTGTTCGATCACGGCGGCGAGACGAAAACGCTGCTGCAGATGATCCGGGAGAAGAACGTCAGTCAGGGGCGAACGCCGGTCACCCGCGCGGACGTACGCCTGGACGCCGGACCGGAAGGGCAGCTCTTCCTCCTGAACAAGCACGACGGGATCGTTCGCCGACTGGTACCGTAGCGTGGGTCGGCTGCGTCACGCCGCACGATCCGATCGGTCCGCTCGAGACGCTGCCCGGGGACGTGCGGGACGTACCGTCCGCGCAATTCTGGTGGCGGAACGGGAAGACGGACTCCCGTCTTCCCGTTCTCTGCCGGTCGCGTCTAGAACAGCGCCGTCGCGCGCCGCTGCCAGGGCTGTCTGCCCTTGTCCTGTGAAATCGACTCCACGTTGCCGACGTACGTCCCGGCCTGGGTCAGGACGTGGTGCAGGTCGTTGCCCACGCTGATGAACGGAAACCCCTTTTCCAGGAACTCCCCGACCCGGTCGGTTCCGAACAGGAAGAGCCCGAGTATGATGTTGTTCTTCGCGGCGGCCGCACGCAGGCGGTCGGTCGCGTCGCGCAGCTCGTCCGAGAAGTACATGTCGGGGAACTGGTACTTCTCGTAGAGCCCGAGCGACATGCACAGGTCGTTCTGCCCGAGGAACAGCAGGTCGACCCCGGGCACCGCGGCGATCTCGTCGATGTTCCGGATGCAGTCGGCGGTCTCCACCTGCAGCGCCACGATTACGTTGTCGTTTGCGGCTCCGGCGTAGCCGAGCAGGCCCCCCTTGTTCATGCTGCGCTGCGGGAAGTAGACCGAGCGGGTGCCGGCCGTCGGGTAGCGGCAGCAGCTCACCGCCTGCCGGGCTTCCTCGGCGGTGTTGATGTACGGCACCAGCACCCCGTCCGCGCCCACGTCGAGGGACTGCTGGATGCCGCCGCGGTCGTGGCAGCCGGCGACCCGCACCAGCGACTTGGCTCCGCCACCGGAGATCCCGGCGATCATCGCCGACAGTGTCTCGAAGCCCATCGGGCCGTGCTGGGAATCCACGAGCAGCCAGTCGTAACCGCTGTGGGCGAGCTGCTCGGCCACGGTGGGGCTGTGCGCATTCAGGAACAGGCCCAGCTTGGGCGTTCCCTCGCGCAATTGCTGCTTGAACTCGGCTCCGGTCAATGCATCACTCATCGTTCTGGATTCCTCCGCTGCCGCAGGTAGGTCGAAGGGTGTCGCGGCAGGTTACGCGTGCAGTTTCTACAGGATCGCCGGGCGCAGGGCAAGGGACGTGCTGGGCCCAGCGGCTGTATCACGATGCTTGGAGTGCACTGCAGAGAATATCGACGACTCCCCTCGACAATGGCCGCGGCAGATGAGTTGACCACACATGACTATATTCATATTCTATTCATGTGAGTACTACCGTGCACCTGCCGGCGGATCTGCTTGCGTCGGTCGACCGACAGGCGCGGTCCCTCGCCATGAGCCGCAACCGCTACATCGTGCGTGCGCTCGAGCGGGCCTTGGCAACCGAGACCGGGTGGAGCGCGGAGTTCGTCGAAGAGCTCGCGTCGGCGCGCGCCGACGTCGAAGGGCGACGAGCACTTGAACAATTGCGGACCGTCGTGGCGTCCGGCCGGACGCGGAAGGGGCCGCCGGCGTTGTGAAGTACGTACTGGACACGAACACGTTGTCGTTTGCGATGGCCGGCGACCCCGCGGTCTGTGAAAGCATCCTGTCGCGGAGCCGTACGGACGTGCTCCTCCCGCAACCGGTCGTTGCCGAAGTCCGGTACGGCTTGGCGCGACTGCGGAAATCGCAGAGCCGCGAACGTCTGACCCGGCGTTTCCAGGTGTTCCTCGGGGAATTGGCGCGGGCTGCCTGGACCGATGACGTGAGCAGGGCGTTCGGCTCGATCAAGGCCGAACTGGAACGGGCAGGCGTGCGGCTCGAGGACATGGATGTGGCGATTGCCGCCCATGCGTTGGCGCTGGATGCAACGCTGGTTAGCGACAACGTGGCCCACATGGGCCGTATCCCCGAACTCCGCATCGAGAATTGGCGAACGAGATCGGATAGTTGAGGCCTGCCGCGTGGTCCCGGATCCGCCGGACGGGCTTGTGCATGTTCCTCCGCTGGAGCGACTGCCCGCACATTCCCGGCTCCACCGCATCCACAGCGTTCGATGGCGGGCGAAGCGTTCAACGCCAGTTCGCGCAGATCTCGATTCGCTCCGCTCGCGGACGAGAACGGCCGCCGCATTCCGGTCCTGTATGCCGGAGCGACGTTCGATGTCGCCGTCTACGAGTCGGGACTACGGCAACGCCAGCGCGATGAGCTCCGGCGGCGCCGACTCGCTGCTGCCGGTGCCTACGGCTACCACGATGTACTGCTTGCCCTCGTGCAGGTAGGTGATCGGGTTGCCGTAGGGGATGGCAGGCAGCTCCACCGAACCGAGGTACTCGCCGTTGTCCTTGTGGTACGCCGTGACGGCGCTCGCCGAGGCGATCTGGTCCTCGACGTAGCGCGCTCCCGAGTTCACGACCAGCAGCGTCTTCGTCACCAGCGGGCCGCCGCCGTGCATGCCGCCGTGGCCGCCGAGGGCCGGCAGATTGAGGTGCCGGATCGCCGGGTGGTTGCGCGGGCCGTCGCCATGCGGCGCCATCCAGACGTGCTCGCCGGTGTTCAGATCGATGGCGGTGACGCGCTTGTAGGGCGGCTTGACGAGCGGCAGGCCCTGCGGGCCGGGCACCGGCACCGCCCAGGGATCGGTGAAGTAGCCGACGGTGGCGGGCGGCGGGTACTCGACCAGCTCCACCGCGCGCAGGCGCGTCTGGGACGGGACGAACAGCCGGCCGGTCTCCGGGTCGACGGCGGTGCCGGGCCAGTTGACGCCCCCGCCGGGGCCGGGCGACTGGATGATCGGCCTGCCCTCGCCGCGCACCGGGGGCGGCGTGAAGATGGGACCGAGCTGGGCTCGTTCCGCGATGCGAATCGCTTCTTCGCGCAGCTCCGGCGTGAAGTCCACCAGGTCGTCGATGGTGATCCCCTGCAGATCGAACGCCGCCGGCTTCGTCGGGAACGGCTGCGTCGGGGAGTACCACTCGCCGGGCACGTTGCCCTGGGGCACCGGCCGCTCCTCGATCGGCCAGACCGGCTCGCCGGTGATCCGGTCCAACACGTAGGTGAACGCCTGCTTGCTCGACTGGGCGATCGCCTTGATCTCACGACCGTCCACGGTGATGTCGAGCAGGTTGCCGGCGGTGGGGAAGTCGTAGTCCCACAGGCCATGGTGCACGGCCTGGAAGTGCCAGACCCGCTCTCCGGTCTCGGCATCGACCGCGACGATGCTCTCGGCGAACAGGTTGTCGCCGGGACGCATGCCGCCATACCAGTCGTTGGTCGGCGTGCCGGTGGGCAGGTAGACGTAGCCGAGCTCTTCGTCGACCGCCATCGTGCCCCAGACGTTGGAGTGGCCGCTGTAGCGCCACGACTCGTCGTGCCAGGTGTCGGCGCCGAACTCCTCGCCTTGCGCGATGGTGTGGAAAATCCACTTCATCTCGCCGGTGCGCGCGTCGAAGCCGCGCACGTGGCCCGGATCGGCCTCGCGACGGGTCAACGAGGTGTCCTGCACGATGCTGCCGACGATGACCGTGTCGCCGGCGATCGCGAGCGGCTGCGAATGCGTGAAACGGGAACGGTCGATGTCGCGGCCCAGTGAGGTGCTCAGGTCGGTGGCGCCGTCCGCGCCGAAGTCGGCGTACTGCTGGCCGGTTCTTGCATCGAGGGCCACCAGCAGCAGGTCGTGCGTCGCGATGAAGATGCGGGCGTCGTCGCTCGCGTCGTCCTTCCAGTAGGAGACGCCCCGATGCTGCCAGCCCATGTTGGCGGGGCGGTCGAGGCGGTCGTAGGTCTGCGGGTCGTACGACCAGACCAGCTCGCCGGTGCCGGCGCCACCTGCCCCAGGGACGTGCTCAGGTAGACGAACCCGTCGATCATGAGCGACACGGACTTGAACGGGCCGGGACGGATCGCTTCCCGCTCGCGGGTGACCTCGGACTCGATGGACCGCCAGCGCCAGGCGATCTCCAGATCGGTGAAGTTCTCCGGCGTGATCTGATCGAGCGGGGAGTACTTGGTGTTGGCGGCGTCGTGGCCGAAGTGGTGCCACTCGGTATCGGCGTTCGACTGCGCCGTCGCGAACTGCGGAGCCGTGAGCGCGAGTGCGGCGGCAACCGCCACCGCGCCGGTCGAGCGGAAGCGAAGAGATCGGCCCGTGGCCATAGGAGTCCTCCCGGTGGATTCGGTTCGCGCGGGGCAGTCGCGACCGCCTTTGCGCGTGCCGCCGATCATATGACGTGACGCTCTATGATGTCGCCGCACTCTGCGCCGTGGTCACCCGATGGGTCGCGCAGGTACGCGAGTCCGCCGGGAGGCCGCGTGGTCAGGGTATGGTAGTATTGCAGCAGTATGGTCAAGGTGACCTATTCCCTCGACGACGCCACGGTGCGACGGATCCGGCGGGCGGCGGAGCGTCTCGGCAAGCCTCAGAGCCACGTCGTACGCGAAGCGGTCGCCGAGTACGACGCGCGCACCGACCGGTTGAGCGAATCAGAGCGGCTGCGTATGCTCGAGGTGCTCGACCGTTGGCGGAAGGAACCGGTCAAGCGCTCTCGGGAGAGCGCCGAGGCCGAGATCCGCGAGATACGTCGGTCCCGCCGGGAGTCTTCGTTGCGTCGTTCGACCCATGACGGTCCATCTTGACACGTCGGCCCTCGTGGGAGCGCTCACCGACCCACGCGACTCGATCGAGCGGCTGCACGCGTTCATATACGCTGGCCGCCGGGTGCGGCTCTCGTCGATCGTGCTCTACGAATGGTTGCGAGGGCCACGGACGGTGAGCGAGCTCCGAGCGCAGGAAGAGCTCTTTCCACGCGACCAGACCGTTCCGTTCGACACCGAGGCCGCGGCCCAGGCCGCCGCCCTGTACACGCGATTGCCTCGTCCTCGCGGTCGCGACCTGGACCTCGCCATTGCCGCCTGCGCCCTGGTCGACGAGGCGGCGCTCTGGACACTGAATCCAAAGGACTTCAGCGACGTACCCGGCCTCCGACTGGCGTAGACGAGAGGTGAAAGAGCCGCCGCGACTTCACCATCGCCGCGGCTCCCTCGCACGTGCGGGCCAGCCTGAGGCGCCCCCCCGCCGTCTCTCCCGGCGGCCCGCGTCCGCATCATTCCGGTAGCGACAGTGCGAACGGACACGCTAAGTGTTTGCAAGCACATGGGTTTATTGGGACACCGCGAGACGCTATCCCACAGCACAACCCACAGCGCCCGGAACGCGTCGCACGCACGCCACCGCCTGTGCGCATGGTCACGGACCCGGAACCGCTTCGATGGCGGCGCGGACGCTGGGATCCAACCGCTCCAAGCATCGCTTGACACGTGCGGCGTCCCATTCCCAGTGAATCTCTTGATCCTGATTCGCGTGGAAACCACCCTGCTGCGTCGCAGTGATTCCGAGCCTGAGAAGCGGCTTCTTGACCGTTGCGCCGGACAGAATCTGTTGCTGTTGTATCACCTGCGGGAACCACGCCCGCGCTTCCTTGATCGTGAAGAAAGCACTACGCGCCTCGATATCCGGCAGCACGACCTTCCGGACAAGAACGGCACGAACCACGTCCGCTGTGAATCGCATTCCGCAGGGTACCACACGCATCGTTCGGGGCCGGGTTTCTGCAAGGCCGGGATGCGGTCAGTCGTCTCCGGCCGCGCGCATCTTGAAGTCCGGGACGGCCGCGTCTCGCCGGTCGCGCGCTTCCAGCGCCAGCCGCCAGAAGCGACACCGCGCGCAGAGATCATCCGCCGCGGTCGACGACGCGCCGCACCGTGAGCACTTCACGGGCTGGCCTCCACGTCGAGCGACACCCGAGCATAGGCGGCAACCTCATCGGCCGCGTCTGCGTCGCGCAGCATCGCGCCAAGTCCCGCTTCTACGTGCCGCACGAAGAGCGGGCCGATCTGAGTCCGACGGGTGCGGACCAGTGCGTCGTAGACGGGTTGCAGCGCCGTGATCGCCGCCTCGGGATCGCGCGTCGGACGACGCGTGTTGACCACCAGCCAGAGCCCAAGGCGGATACTCGCCCGTCCGTCGTCCCGCGGGCCGAGTCCACCACCGAACAGATAGCCGTCGTCCTGCCGCTCGACGGCGACGATCAGAGCGTCCCGGCGGCGGAGCTTTGCGGGCCGACGATGGGTGACGACCGCGACCTCGGTAGCGTCGACCAGGGCCGGACTGTGCTCCCGGATCCAGTTTGCGATGGCGCGCGCTGGACTCATATCCCGACCACCCGTCGCGCGTCGTCTACGGCGATGTTCCCGTCCCGGCCGGCCAGGGCGCGGAAAGCTCGCGCACGCGCTTGCACGTCGAGATATCCCGGCGGCAGTGTGAGCGAGACGTCGGTTTCCAGGAGCACGCTTGCAAGCTCAGCGATCTGCATCAGCACGGGTTCCACCGCCGCGACCGCGAACGCGCGCAATCCCTCACGTGTCGACGTCGCGTCAGCATCCGGCCGGAGCAGGGCCGGCGGCACTCCGGCCGCCGCCGCCAGGTCGGAGCACGTGCTCGTCCGCAGGTCGACGACCTCACGACTCGGAGCGGGTCCGATGCGATGCGCGCGCCAGTCCGTACGCGGCGCGTCGTGCATTCCAGCGCCGTGCCCGCCGGCTGTCGTCGGGACCAGGGCCGCGCCACCAGGTCGACCACGATGCCGGGCCGCTCGGACTGGACGTAACCATCCACCGCCGCCCGGTCCGCCGCGCGTAGCACGCTCACGGCCACGGCGCTACGCCACCTTGAATTCGACCAAGTCGTACGCGTCCGGCTGCACGAGCAGCAACTTGTCGCCCGCCAGCACATGGAGTGAGAAGTGACGCGTCCCGGATCCCGAGTCGCTGTAGATATCGTCGATGGCGACGTTCGCCCAAACCGGATGCGTCGCGGTCCGCAGTCCCGGCCGGCCGCGGCGATAGACGATGCCCCGCGCGACGTTGCTCGCCGTCGCCGGCATGCGCTTGTTCGTCCACCAGCCGGCGGTATGCGCCGCCAGGTAGTCGGCTGCCGAGATATCGCCCCGGTGGCCGTTGTTGGTCCCGACGTCCCGAAACGCCTTGGCACTGAGCTTGTAGGCGTCGACGTTCGCCACGATCGACACGTCGCGCATGGTCGACGCCCAGAGACCATCAATCTGATCGGCGAAGGCTGCCAGGAACGCATCGAACGCGGCGACCGCGGTCGGGTCGGTCGGGTCCGTCAACTGCTTGATGAGCCCGCTGACGTTCGGGGCCGCGCCGTTGCCGTTGATGCACTGGGAATCGTAGGCGTCGCTCAGCACCGCCCGCGCGTTCTCCCGCAGCGCCGTCTCGAAATTGGACACGCCGATCTGCGCCACGTCTTCCATGGCGACCGACAGCCGCGCCGAGATCCGCCGCGGCGAGGCGGTTACCGTCGTCAGGTTCGCGGCCGTGCTTTCCTGCGCGTCGCCCTTGTTCTTCGCCGCCGCGGTCAACGCCGTGCCGATCGTCGCTTCCGAGTACGAGCCGCTCCCAACCTGCGGCATCTGGATCCCGAGCCGCGGCGCGATGCTGTCAGCGAAGACGAACGGCTGTACCGGGGCCAGGGTCGCGCCCTGCCCGGTCGCCGGGGCCGGCGACACCGCGTCCGCGCGGGTCTCCACGGGCCGATCCTGTTCGAACAGGTCGACCGGGATGCCGTCCGTGACGCCGCACGCCGCCGCGTACTCGGCCTCGACGCCGCCCGGCAGCCGGCCCTGCAGCGCCGACAGCAGGAACCCGCCGAGCGTCGCCCGACTCCGCAGTTCCAGCCGCTCGCGGGTCTCCGGGTCGGCCGGCGCGCCGGCCGGGATCGTCTCCGGGTCCGGCTCCGCCGCGATGGCGGCGCGTAGCTCCGGCTCAAGTTTCTGGACGTCGCCGGTCAGCCGCTCCAACTCCGACTGTTCGTCTTCGGAGCGGGTCTCTACTTGCAGCAGGTCGTTCAAACGCTGCCTGCACTCGGACAGGCGTACGGTAATACGCTGGCTCTCGGTCATACGTAGAGTATGAGCCGACAACGCCAGCGGGTCAAACTCCGTTCTTACTCGCTAGTATAAAACTAGCACTAAGAACGAAAGTGCTTACGGAACGCACGCTGTATGGCGTCGCCGGTTTCCTTCACGGCTTCGTGCTCGGCATCGTGCGATAGGATGGCCTCTTCGTTTGCGGCGAAGTGCGCGGACGGGACGCCGGTGGACGTGATCGCCGCGGTCGCGGTATTGCCCTCGACGCGGCCAGGTTCCGCCGTGACGCCGCGGCGCGCGCGCCCAGTAGCGACCGGCGTATCCGCGGCCGTGTCGGCCGCTACGGTGTTGGCGGCGCGGCCGAGCGCATCCGCTACGTCGTCGAGCAGCTCCGCTCCCGATGCGTCGTCGAGCGCGTCGAGCACGCCGTCGAGCCCGTCTATTTCCAGCTTCGCGTCAATCATCGTAGTCGCTCCCTCGCGTAGTCGTCCCATTCTCGCACGCCGGCCGGCCGCTTGTCGTGCTCTTCGCGATGGTGATCCACGCACAGGCTCACAAGGTTGTCGCCGTCAAACTCCGCCCCGCCGCTGTAGACGGGTCGAACATGGTGGACCTCGACAGCGGTCCGATTGCACGCGTCTATCTGACACGTGTAGTCGTCGCGTTCCAGCACGGCCGCTCTTACCCGCGCCCACCGCGCCGACGAAGTGCGCGACGGATGCCGGCGACTCACTGGCCGACGATCCTGACGCGGAATGGTCGCTCCGGCGGCAGTCGCGATACGTGGCCGAGCGCCAACACCATCGCATTAGCCAGGTCGTCGCGGCAGCGCTGGTTCTTTCCGTCGCGCTTCACCAGGGCCACGCTGGCGAAGTCATCATCGACCACCAGGCTATCGCCCAGGCTCGCCCAGTAGAGAGCGCGGGCCTCCGGCACGACGGCCAGAGACCCATCCTTTCCGAGCTTGCGCGTGGAAACGATATCGTCGGTGCTCTCGCTCCACCGTCGCCGGCGCGCGACGACAGGAACCCGCCCGCCCACGGCATCCTCCACGGCCGCCAGCCGATGATTGTCACAGACGATGGCGGCCGGGCCGAAGTCCAGCACGCGGTCGATCAGCGTCTCCATTTCGACCACTTGCCGGCCGGTCTCTACCGTCAGCCGGTCGCCGTCCACCAGCGCTTGATAGACGCCAGGGCTCTTACCGTCGCGACGCTCTTGTGCGGAGACATCCGGCACGCCAGGTAGCACGCCCACAGCGTCGAGACGACCGTTGCGCCACGCGATGGACGCCATAGACCACGACCGATTGCTGCCCGCGTCGAGCCCCACGATAGGCCGCCCGACTGGAGGCGGTACAGGGCGGGCCAGGATGGCCTCCCAGTCATCCGGCGTGAAGACGACTTCCGCCTCTGAGTCGGTCGGTACGTTCAGACGATACGACAGGAAACGGGCTTTCGCCGCAGCCGACACCCGCGCTTCGTCCCGCTCCTCGAATAGCTCCGCCCGCGACTCCGGATACGACCACGACAGAGGCGAGCAGCGCCGGATCTCCGATGCGTGATCCCACTTCGCCGGATCGGCCTGTATGGCGTGTACCCACGTCCGGCGGTAGGATCCACGCGCCACCAGGTCGAAGTACCAGTGACCGGCCGAACGCGCCCGCGGGGCCAGATGGCCGATCACGAAGACGCGTAGCGGGCTCTCCGGTTTCCCGACCGCGGTCCGGAGTGAGTCCCAGACTTCCGCGCCCGCGGTCAGGTCGTACGCGCCGGGCTCATCGACCACCACCAGCGGAACGCCCACCAGGCCGAGCGTCGCCTTGCTGGTGGGCGCGACAACGCTCACCCTGGTGTTGCAGTCCCGGCGGCGCACGTGGCACGCATGAGCACTCTCCGCCACCTTGTAGACGTCGCCCGCGGGATCGACGTCCTCGATCATCCGGCGCAGAAGCTTGAAACACGTCTTGCGGCTGGAATCGATCGTGGCGGCGACAAGGTGCGATTCGGTGCCGGGCCGATACAGGCTGTCGCCCAGCGTCAACGCCCGATGGCACAAGTGAGCGGCCAGCGTCGACTTGCCCTGCGCCCGCGGCAGGCACAGCACGGCCACGTCGAACCGCCCGGATTCCAGCGCCCGGACGGCGCGGCGCTGAAACGGTCGGAGAATCAAATCCATCGGAAAACTAGGAGCACGAAGGGGTCGCCGCCGGCACTACGGTCGATCCGCGGCCGGCGACAGGATCCAAAACGCGTTCAGTCATCGTCGTCGGCCGCCTCACGCGCTTCCGCCTCCAGGTTGGCGCGTCGACTCACGATATCCAGCGCATGCTCTGACACCGGGATGATGGTCCCGTCCACCAGTTGCACGCACTCTACCTGCTCAGGATCGACCAGCGCCTCCCGTAGCTGGACCACGCCGACCGGTTGCCCGCACGTCTCACACGTGCGGATGCCATTTGCGTCAATCCACGTCGGTTTCGCCATTCGCCTGCCCCTTCAGCAGTCCGTCAATGGTGTCGAGCGTGCCGACGATGAGCAGCGTCTCGCCGCACGACAGCTTGACTTCCACGCACCCCGGCGGCGCCTTCGCCGTCACCGCGAACGTGACCGCCGCCGGATTGACGACGACCTCCTGGTCTTCGTACTTCGGCGGCGGTACAGTGCCTGCTCCTACCTGTGGGATTTTGCGCTTCCGCGTCAGCTTCATGGTGTCCCTCCCCCCGTCAGTTTGCCGCAATCTACCAGCGAAATCGAGCGCCACCTGCCGCGGTAGCGCGAACGGGTCCGGCTCTCTGCGGAGAGCACTGGCGACCATGGCCTCATGGCAGCGACGGTGATGCCCCTTGAGCGCCGACCGCGTTTCAGCTCGCGTGAACAGCCCGCCGCAGATCGAGCACGTCGCTCCCCCTTGCGGCGCAGCCGGAAGGGGGGAAGGGGGGATCTCGTTCTCTTGTCGTGGTTCCTGTCGTGGTTCGATCGTGGTTCGGACAGCGGGCTCACTCGCGGGCTCACCAGCGGGCTCAGGCCGGAAGATCATGAGCCGCATCGTGCGCGACACCTGCCGGACCTCGACAGCCCCGCTGTCCTTCCAGGGCCGGACATGGCGCTTGACCGTGGAGTATCCCAGCCCGGTCCGGTCAGCCACGGTCGACCACTTCACGAACGTGAAGAGCTCGCCGCGCCGCAGCTTGCCGGGGAAGCGATGTACGTCGCGCGCCGTGGCAACGTTCGCGTTCTGCGCGAACGCGTAGAGAGTCGCGATGGTGCAGTCGGGAACGCCCCGCGCCAGCACGCGCCGGATGGCCGTGCTCGTCTCCCGCTCGGGTCGCTCGATAGTGGTGGTGGTGACGCTTGCCGCTGCCGTGCTCGTCGTGTCAGAATCCATTGGTGGCCGACCTCACCGGCCACGCCCGGCCAAACTTCGACGGCCCGCGGTAAGGGACGACCGCGGGCCGCTCGTCTGTACGAGCGGGTTTTCCTTGCTTCCCTATCCTTTCTTGGAAAACGCCCGGTTTCCCACCGGGTAGAGCGCCCCACCGGGACGCCTCAGCGCCGCGCGAACGATCCCACCGAGACCGCCAGCCCAACGCCGACCGGGCATAGTCAGCATAGCGCCGGCCCTCACCCGCGGTCAATAACAGCCTATGTGCTGGTATAACGCAATCACATAACTGTCCCTTATGTGCATATGGTAATACTATCTACGTTGCTACTACGTCGGAAAGTATGCGACCATACGGGCATGCATGAGAACGCACCGGAAAAACTCCTCACACGCCGGCAGGTAGAAGCACGGATCGGCCTGTCGCGGTCGACACTCTACACGATGATGCGAGCCGGCCGATTCCCGGCACCGATCAGGGTCGGCCTGAAAGCCGTGCGCTGGCCGGAGCGGGAAGTTACGGGGTGGCTCGCTGCCCGGTCGCGGTCACATGGCGACCGTGCAGTTTCAGAGCGCGCGCGTCAAGACGCCGCGTAGGCCGCCCACTGGTCCATCAGGGCGCGCCGCCGCTCGAACAGCGTCGACCTCGCGTAGCTCCGCTCGATATCGGAGCCGACGATGTGCCCCAAGCACATCTCTGCAATGTCGCGCGTCGAGTCGGTGCACTCGCCCGCCCACGTCCTGAACCCCGCCCTTCCGGAACCGTGCAAGGTCGTGTCCGTGCCTGTCGCCGCCTGCCAAGCCTTGAGCAGCGTGGACGGCGGGATCACCCGGCCGCGGCTGGACGGGAACACCAGCCCGGACCGTCCACGATGCGGCTCCATAGCGCGCAGGATGGCCATACACGCGTCGGAGAGCGGCACCCGGTGCGGTTGACCCGTCTTCGTCCGGGCGGCCGGTATGCGCCATTCCCGCGCGTCTATCTCTTCCCACGTCGCGCCCCGGACCTCTCCGCTCCGCGTCGCGGTCAACAGCAAAAACTTGATCGCCGCCTTGACCGTCTCGCCCGCGGTCGACCCGTCGACCTTCGCCAGGGCCGCGCCTAACTCCTGGTACGGCAGGGCTGCACGATGCTCGGACACTTTCGGCGCGGACGGCAGGGCCGCGTCGATCATCTCGCCGGAGACGTTGACCTCGACATGCCCGTGAGCCTGCGCCCACGCCAGCACGCCGCGGATCCAGCCGCGTAGCCGGCGCCCGGTCGCCGGCTTCTCGGCGTAGACGGGCGCCAGGATGCCGATCACGTCTTCGCGGCCGATTTGGTCGACGCGCCGATCCATCAGATGCCCGGCGTAGCTGTCGAGCGCAGCTCGCCGATTCGCACGCGTCTGGCCGCGCCACTGCCCGGCCTGGTCGACCTTCGCCGCCGCCGCCCGGAACGTCGGTGTCCTCGACACCCGCGGCAGCGGGTCGCCGCCTGCCCGCGCTTGCCGGCGATTCTGGTACGCTCGCTCCCGCGCTTCCGCCAGGGACGTCAACGGGAACGCGCCGAGTCCGAGATCGCGCCGCTTGCCGTTCACGACCAACCGCTGCACCCAGTGTCGGGATCGGCCGCCCGGTTCGATCACCAGGAACAGGGTTTGGTCCGCCCGGTACCTGCCCGGTTTCCGCAACGACTCCAACCGCTTCGCCGTCATCCGCTCCATTGATGCCCCCCTGTCGCGTATCCATCATCTATACCACATTGGGAGACGGAACGGGAACACCGGAACCGGAACAGCCCGGAACGAACTAGCAATACATACGCTGTGAAACTGGCCTATTCGTGCTGAACCGTTCCGCTGTGTTCCGGTTTATCGTTCTGGTAGCGCGAAGACGAACAGGTTGTTGCCGGCGCTCGGCCGGATTTCCGGCGTCAGCCGGCCGAACAGCGACGCGGTGCTCGCGGTGCCGGTGCCGACGGCGACGTACTGCCGGCCGTCCACCGCGTAGCTGATCGGGAAGCTGGTCACCGCCGAGCCGAGGTTGATCTCCCAGAGCACCTCGCCGGTCTCCTGATCCCACGCCTTGAAGCGGCCGCTGTTGTCGCCGCCGAAGACCAGCCCGCCGCCGGTGGTGACCAGCGACATCGTGGCCGCCCGCTGTTCGTGCAGCCAGACCGTCTCGCCGGTCTCGGCGGAGATGGCGTGGACGGTCCCGACCTGGTCCGTGCCGGGCGCGATCTGGTTCCGGACCGCGAGCGCGTAGTGCGAGGTGCCGGCCGCGGTGGTCGCCAGCATGCGCGCGCAGGCATTGCGCAACGGCATGTACATGGTGTTGGTCAGCGGGCTGTAGGCACCGGCCTCCCAGTCCTTGCCGCCGTTCCAGGTGGGGCAGGCCAGCACTTCCTGTCCCAACGCGCTGAAGACGAGCTCGGCGTTCTCGGTAACCGCGCCGGTGGCCCCGTCGATATCGCTGATCACGTTCTGGGTGACGGTGTTCCTGGCCCAGAGGAACTCGCCGGTCTCCCGGTCGAGCGTGTAGACGACGCCGGTCTTGCCGGGCACCCCGGTCACCACCCTGCGCGTCTCGCCGGGTTCAATTCCCGGGTTGATCCAGGGCACCTCGCTCGCATCCGGCGCGACGGCGGTATCGACCAGCAGCCGCTCGAACGGATGGTCCAGGTCCCAACTGTCGTTCAGATGCTGGTAGAACCAGACGATCTCTCCCGTGTCTGCGTCGAGGGCCAGGGTGGAGTTGTGGTACAGGTGCTTGTTGTCGACCCCGCCCAGCATGAACTTGGGCGCCGGGGAAGTGACCGACGTGCCGACGTAGACCAGGTTCAGCTCGGGGTCGAAGCTCGGCACCATCCACGATCCGACGTGGGCCCGCTCCTCGTAGGGCACGCCGCCCCACGACTCGTCGCCCGGCTCGCCGGGGGCCGGAATCAGGCGCCGGCGCCAGATCTCCTCGCCCGTCTCGGCGTCGTGGGCCATGATGACGCACGCCTCCGGGCCACGCCCCGGCCGGCAGCTCCGCCCGGAGATCACCTTGCCGTCGGCGACGATCGGACCCGCGGAGTGCCGGGCGGGCTCCTGCGTGTAGTCGAAGAGCTGCGTCTCCCAGACCAGCTCGCCGGTGGCCGCATCCACCGCGAAAGCGTAGTCGTCGTTGGCGGTGTCGATGATCAGGTCGCCCCAGATCGCGATGTTGCGGTTGACGCTGATCAGCCCGCCCAGGTAGTCGTTGACGTCGTCGGGGATATCGCGCCGGTACTCCCACTTCAGGTCGCCGGTGACCGCGTCGATGGCCTGGATGATGTCGTTCGGGTTCGGCATGTAGAGCGTCCCGCCGTAGGCGATCGGCGTGCCCTGCTGCGCGCCCGAGGCCAGGGCTCGCGTCCAGACCATGCGCAGGTCGCCGACGTTGTCGCGGTCGATCTGGTCGAGCGGGCTGTAGCCCCAGCCATCCAGCGTACGGCGCCACATCAGCCAGTCGCCGTCGTCCGGGTCCTGGAGCATGGCGTCGGTGACGGGAACGAATTCGGTGTCCGCCGAGCTCTGCGCCGCCACGGGACCAGCGGTCGCCAACAGGAGCGTGGCGGCCAGGAGCGAAGTGCATCGGCAGACCGGAAACGAATGGTGCATGTCGGGACTCCTTCGTTGCGCACGGTACCACACGAGCCGAGCGTCTGATCCGGCGGCGATAGGACTATGCTGGACTTCCCGCCGGGCATGCGCCGCCGCCGGCGCGCGGTCGCCGGGCGGGCGGCCGGCAACCAGCGGGAGCAACGGGAGGGAACGATGAAGATTTCCGCGACCCGTTTGCGGTCGGCAGCGCTCGTCGCACTCGCCCTGACACAGACGCCGGCGGCAGGCGGGACGCAGGAGCTCCCGTTGGCTACCGTGCTGACGCAGGCGACCCACTACGTGGACCGGCTGCACCGGGAACTCGCCGGTGTGGTGATGGAAGAACGGTACGAGCAGCGCTCGCGGGTGCCGCCCCAGTACGCCGGGCAGATTCCGCAAATTGGTCGCGTGACGCTTCTTTCGGACTACCTCCTCGTACAGCCCCGGGGATCCGAGCGTCACTTCGGCTTCCGGGACGTCTTCGCGGTCAACGGCCGAGCCGTCCGCGACCGCGAGGACCGCCTGACGGAGCTCTTCCTCAACCGGTCCGCCTCGGTGGACCGGCGGATCGAGGGAATCGTAGCCGACAGCGCCCGCTACAACGTCGGCGATGTCGAGCGCAACATCAACACGCCCACGATGGCGTTGCTCTTTCTCAGCTCCGCGTACAAGCACCGATTCGACTTCCGCCGCGGAACGGACACTGCGACCAGCCTGCGAATCGACGAACCCGGACGCGGCCTCGGCCTGTGGGTCGTCGACTACGAGGAAAGCGGATCGCCCACGGTGATTCGCGGGCGCGACGATCAGCGTCTGCCTGTCCGGGGGCGCTACTGGATCGAACCGGCGACCGGCCGCGTGTTCCTCAGCGAGCTCGTGCTGGACACCGACAGCCTCGAGGCGCTCATCGCCGTCCGCTACGAGGCGAACGACACGCTCGGGCACTTCGTACCGGTCGAGATGCGTGAGCGCTACCGCAATCTTCTGTCGGGGTCTCTCATCGAGGGCACGGCCACGTATACGCGCTCTCGCCGGTTCCAGGTGCTCGTCGAGGAGTCTGCGCCGTTCCGCAACTGAGTCCGTCGTGTGGAGGCGCGCGGCGCGGCCGGCGGCAGCGCCCGTTCGAGCGTACTGCCGGCCGGCCTCCGATGCTGGCTCGCCCGGCCCGACGGCGGTATAGTCGACTGGAGTTCATGAGCCGACGTTCGACCGGGGTGAGCATCGTCTCCCGCAAGGTGCGCCGGCGCCTCACGCCGGCGGTGCGCATGGCAACGGCGGCGGGCGCGGCAGCGGCTCTGGTCGTCGTGTCGGCGCTCCCCGGCCGGGCCCAGGAGCCATCGCTGCCGCAGGTGCTCGCCCGTGCCACGGAGTACGTCGAGGAGCTGCATGCTCAGCTCTCCGGCGTGGTGATGGAGGAGCGCTACCGGCAGCGAGCGTCGTCTTCGGGCTTTGGCAGGTTCGGGACCGACTCCTACGAACGCGTCACACTCCGCTCGGACTACCTGCTCGTACGGCCGGAAGGCTCGGAACGGTACTTCGGCTTCCGCGACGTCTTCGAAGCGAACGGCAGCCCGGTGCGCGACCGCGAGGAACGGTTGGTCCAGCTCTTTCTCGACGGCGCGACGACCGTGGACGAACAGGTGCAGGGCATCCTGACCGACAGTGCGCGCTACAACGTCGGCGACATTCAACGCAACACGAACACGCCGACCCTGGCGCTGCTGTTTCTGCGCCAGTCGTACAAACCGCGATTCGACTTCGAGCGGGTGCGAGATCGCTCCCCGGACCTGGGCATCGACGAACCCGACCGTCGCTCGGGTGTCTGGGTGATTGGCTACCGGGAAACGTGGCCGACCTCCGTGATCCGCCGGCGCAGGGGAGGGAGTCTCTTCGCCCGGGGCCGCTACTGGATCGAGCCTGCCACCGGTCGCGTGCTGGTCACCGAGCTGGTTCTGGAAGACGATACAGTGGATTCACTCGTCACCGTTCGTTACGACGTGGCGGATGGGGTGAACCACCTCGTGCCGATCGAGATGCGGGAGCGCTACAACAACCGCCGGAGCGGCTCGCGCGTCGAGGGTAACGCCACCTACAGCGGCTTTCGCCGCTTCCGGGTGGTCGTCGAAGAGTCGACACCCTTCCGCAATTGACCGTCTCGGCGCGAAGGGGAGCGCCAGATGCCGGTGAAACACTCGACCACGGAGAACATCGGCGCCCGGGAGCGCACGCTTCCTGCCGTACGTCCGGCGATCGGCGCGGCTCTGGCTCTGGCTCTGGCACTCTCGTTCCCCGTGCTGGCGCAGGAACCGACCCTCTGGAGCGTCCTCGTCCACGCGACTCTGTACGTGGAGGAGCTCCACGCACAGCTCTCGGGCGTCGTCATGGAGGAACGGTACCAGCAGCGCGCCACGATGCCCGCCGCATTCCGCCGGAACGACAGCGCCGCCTTCCATCGCGCAACGCTCCGCTCGGACTATCTGCTGGTCCGACCGGAAGGAGCGGAGCGTCACTTCGGCTTCCGGGACGTCTTCGAGGCGAACGGCAGCCGGGTGCGGGACCGCGAGGAACGGCTGGCCGAACTCTTTCTCGATGGCGCGACCTCGGTGGACCGGCAGGTGCAGGGCATCCTGGCCGACAGCGCGCGCTACAACGTCGGCGACGTCCAGCGCAACATGAACACACCGACGCTGCCGCTGCTGTTCCTGCGCCGTTCGTACAAGGCCCGGTTCGATTTCGAGCGGGTCCCGGATCGCGCCCCGAGCCTGGAGGTGCAGGAGCCGGATCCCGAGCTCGACGTCTGGGTGATCGCGTACACGGAAATGGCGACGGACACGGTGATCCGCCGGCGCAGCGGCGTCAACCTGCCGGCGCGGGGCCGCTACTGGATCGAGGCGGCAACCGGCCGCGTTCTGATCACCGAGCTCGTCATCGAGGACGAGAACGTCGACGCGATCATTACCGTCCGCTACGAGGAGCCCGCGGAGCTGGACCATCCCGTGCCCGTCGAGATGCGCGAGCTGTACAACAACCACCTGAGCGGCTCGCGCGTCGAAGGCACCGCAACCTACAGCCGCTTCCGCCGCTTTCGCGTGGTTGTGGAAGAGACCGAGCCGTTCCGCGACTGAGCAGCCCCTGCGCCCGGTGTGCGTGCATCGTTCCCGGAGCGCCGGCGACGATTTCGGGCCGCGCTGCCGCGCAGGAACGACTTCGTGCAAGGAGAGACGGATGACGAAGGCGCAGATCGCGTTGCCGACGATCTCGGCACTGGTAATGGCGAGCATGCTCGGCCTCCCGGCGCGGGCCGGCGCGCAGGGAGACGACGGCCTTCCGACGATCGAGTCGCACACGGCCGGCACCGAACGCCTGGACGGGTTCTTCCCGCTCTACTGGAACGATGACGCCGGGACGCTCTGGCTGGAAATCGACCGTCTGGGCGTGGAGGTGCTGTACGTCAACGCGCTCGCCGCCGGGGTGGGCTCGAACGACATCGGCCTCGATCGCGGCCAGCTCGGCGGCTCCCGCATCGTGCGCTTCGAACGGGTCGGCCGCAAGATCCTGATGATTCAGCCGAACCACGCCTACCGCGCCACGACCTCGAACCCCGACGAGCGGCGCGCGGTGGACGACGCCTTCGCCACCTCGGTCCTGTTCGGATTCACGGTGGCGGCGCGCACCGATGATCGTTTTCTCGTCGACGGCACGCCGTTTCTGCTCCGCGACGTCCACGGCGTCGCCGACAGGCTGCCCGGCACGTACCGACTCGACGAGCAGCGCAGCGCGGTGTTCCTGCCCCGTACCCGGGCGTTTCCCGAGAACACGGAGATGGAGGCCACGCTGACGTTCGTGCGCGACAGCCGCGGGGACGGGCCCGGCTTCGGCCGCGGCTCGATCGAGGCGGTCGCCCCCAGTACGGCAGCGGTCACCGTGCGCCAGCGCCAGTCGCTCATCGCATTGCCGGACGATGGCTACACGCCACGCTCCTACGATCCGCGCGCCGGGTACGGCGCCGTCTCCTACGAAGACTACGCGGCGCCCCTCGGCGAGCCGATGACCCGCCGCTATCTGCGCCGGCACCGCCTGGAGAAGCAGGATCCGTCGGCCGCGGTCAGCGAAGCCGTGGAGCCGATTGTCTATTTCCTGGACCGGGGCACGCCGGAACCGATCCGTTCCGCGCTGCTCGACGGCGCGCGCTGGTGGAACCAGGCGTTCGAGGCCGCGGGCTACCGCGACGCGTTCCGGGTCGAGCTGATGCCGGAGGGCGCGGACCCGCTCGACGTGCGCTACAACGTCATCCAGTGGGTGCACCGCTCCACGCGGGGCTGGAGCTACGGCAGCTCCGTGACCGACCCCCGGACCGGCGAGATCATCAAGGGACACGTCACGCTCGGCTCGCTGCGCGTCCGGCAGGACTACCTGATCGCCGAGGGGCTGCTGTCGCCTTATCTCGCAGGCGACGAAGAGGTGCCCGAGCTGGCCGAGCTGGCGCTGGCGCGAATCCGGCAATTGTCGGCCCACGAGGTCGGACACACCCTCGGACTCGGCCACAACTACTACGCGAGCAGTCGGGGGCGGATCTCGGTCATGGACTACCCGCACCCGCTGGTGACGCTGGGCCCCGACGCGCAGATCGACCTGTCCGACGCCTACGACGTCGGCATCGGGGAATGGGACAAGGTGGCTATCGCTTACGGGTACGAGGACTACCCGTCGGGAACGGACCCGGATCCGGCGCTGCAGAGGGTGCTCGACGACGCGTGGGAAGAGGACCTGCGCTATCTTACGAGCCAGGACACGACCGTGCACCCGCGAGTCCATCAATGGGCCAACGGGACCGATCCCGCGCGCGAGCTGGAGCGAATGCTGCAGGTGCGCCGCGTCGCGCTCGACCGCTTCGGCGAGAGCGCGATTCCCGCCGGGCGTCCCTTGGCGACGCTGGAGGAAGCGCTCGTGCCGCTCTACCTTCACCACCGCTACCAGGTGGACGCGACGGCATCCGCCCTCGGGGGCGTGGACTACGTGTACGCGATGCGGGGCGATGGCCGCGTGCCGGTGAGGCCGGTTCCGGGTGACCGCCAGCGCGCGGCGTTGGCGGCGCTGCTGCGGACGCTCGATCCGGCCGAGCTGACCCTGCCGGAAAGCGTGCTGCAGCGGATTCCGCCGCGGCCGCCCGGACATGGCCCGCACCGGGAGCTGTTTCCTCGCCGAACCGGTCCTGTGTTCGATGCCCTGACGCCGGCCATCGTCGCCGCGGACCTGACCGTCTCGCAGATGCTCGTCCCGTCGCGGGCGGCCCGCCTGGTCGAACAGGCGCTGCTCGACGACACTTTGCCGGACCTGGAAGAGATACTGGAAGCGCTGGTGGATGGCGTCTTCGACAGTCGGGCCGACTCCGCTTACGAGCGCGCGGTACAGCGGGCCGTGCGGCGCGTCGTCGTCGAACGGTTGATGGGACTCGCCGAGCGCGCTGCCATGCCCGAGGTGCGCGCCCACGCGACGGCGACGCTGGAGCGCATCCTGACTCTCGACTCACGACGATTGCCATCCGAAGCCTACAATCGCTTGCTGCGGCGCGATATCGAACGCTTCCTGGAGCGACCGGGCGGTCCCGTCCCGAGTACGGCCGTGCCCATGCCTGTCGCACCCCCGGGCAGCCCCATCGGCGCTCCGGCCCTGGACTGGCTGGGCGCATGGGACCACGTCTGCAACACGCACTGGCGGCCGGGATACTGAGGCTCAACCCTTCGCGGCGATCCCGTATACTCGAATGGTCTCTGCTTCCGAACCCCCATCAAAAGGGCAGGGCACCCGTGAGTCATCTCGTGACCGAAGTCTACGAAGCGTTCCGCGCGGCAGGAGTCGACGACTCCACGGCCAAGGCGGCAGCGGGTGCAATCCCGCTCGCGCGTGACGTGGCCACCCGAAGCGACATCGAAGGTGTGCGTCGCGAAATAGCCGAGTTCAAGGCCGACATCTATCGTGCATTGTGGCTTCAGGGCCTTGGCATCGTGACCTTGACCGTGGCCCTGCTCCGGATTCTGCCGTAGCGGCGCAGTCCCTTCGACTCCGTGCGATCCGCTTCGACCGGGGTACCATTGCGGCCGGGGCGAGCGGTTGCGGGCGGCACCGCTCGACGGCATGAACGAAGCCGCACACCGTTGAGGAGCACGAACCATGAAGAGATCACGGCTGGTCAGCGTGGTAGCACTGGTCGCGGCGGTTGCGGCGACCGGCGGATTCCCGTCCGTCGGCGCGGTTCCCGCGGCGGCGCAACAGGCCGACGTGCCGGCGCTTCCGGCGCCCGACCTGTACGCCGGTTCGCCCTACCTGCGCGAACTGCGAAACACACTGGTCTACGGCGAGGTCTGGGAGCGGCCCTACCTGTCGAAGCGGGATCGCAGCCTCATCACGATCGCCGTCTTGCAGGCCCTCGCCCGCGAGGAGCTGGCGATCCACATCCCGCGCGGCCTCGACAACGGGCTGACTCCAGAGGAGATCTCCGAGATCATCCTGCACGTCACCTTCTACGCGGGGTGGCCGACCGGGGTGCAGGCGTCGCTGACCGCGGCCGAAGCGTTCGAGGCGCGGGGCTTGACCCTGGGCGACCTGCCGCGTGCCCCCGAGCTAGAACAAGCCGTCACGACGCCGGGCGGGCTGAGCGACGCGTACGCGGCAGTGCCGCGGCTTGGGGCGTTGCGAAACAGCCTGCTGTACGGCGATATCTGGGAGCGGCCCACGCTGTCGAAGCGCGACCGCAGTCTCGTCACGGTGGCGGTGAACCAGGCGCTCTACGTCACCAACGAGCTGCGGCTGCACATCGATCGCGCCCTGGACCAGAACGGCGTGACGCCGCAGGAGCTGTCCGAGGTCGTGCTGCACGTCACGTTCTACGCCGGCTGGCCGGCCGCCGTGAACGCCGGCCGCCTGCTGACTGCGGCTCTCAGAGCTCGCGACGTGGAGTTCGCCGATCTCAAGTGAGCCTCAACGGCGAGATCGTTCACCGTTCGGGGGCCGGACGATCTCCCCGTCGGCCATGGCAACTGCCTTGGTCGATCAACGGAAAGGAGCGCGCGCCGGATGAGTCCACGCATGCCGAACCTGGGCCGAGCTCTTCTGGTCATTTGGCTGGGAACGGTTCCCGCCGCCGCTCAGCAGGGTGCTGCCGGCGGCGAGTGGCGCTCCTACGCCGCGGACGCCTGGGGCACGAAGTACTCGCCGCTCGACCAGATCGACGGTGAAAACTTCGGCGACCTCGAGGCGGCGTGGCGCTGGCGCACGGCGGACTCCCATCTGCCGGTCGAAGACGAGCACGGCGTTTCGTTCGTCGCGGCGGAGACGGTCTTCGAGCGTCTGGAAGCGCAGAACCCGAAGCTCTGGGTGAGGCGGCCCGGCATCGCCCGCCTGTCGGCGACGCCGCTGATGGTCGACGGCGTGCTGTACTTGGCCACGCCGCTGTACCAGGCAGCCGCGATCGACGCCCGCACCGGGGAGACGCTCTGGATCCATAATCCGCGCGTCTACGAGTCCGGCAGCCCGCCGCTGCCGTCACCCTGGAACCACCGCGGCGTGGCCTACTGGGAGGATGGCGAAGAGGCGCGAATCATCTGGGGCACCGGCGACGGATACCTGACCGCGGTCGATGCCCGGACCGGGCTGCTTGCCAGCGGGTTCGGCGACAACGGACGCGTGAGTCTGGAGGAGGGCATTCCGCGGGCGCGCGACAACCCCAACCGGTTGCCGCCCCCGTCCCGATCGCCGCCGCTGGTGGTGGGGGACACCATCGTCGTCGGCTCGTCGGTGCACGACTACCTGCTCAAGAAGGAGAACGCCCCGGGGTTCGCCCGCGCCTACGACGCGCGCACGGGCCGGCACAAGTGGGACTTTCACACCGTGCCGCAGAGCGCCGACGAGTTCGGCTCCGACACCTGGCTCGACGAGGCGTGGCGCTACTCGGGAAACACCAACGTCTGGGGCAACATCGCGGCGGACCCGGAGCTGGGCTACGTCTACCTGCCGACCAGCACGCCCACGTCCGACTACTACGGCGGACACCGGATCGGCGACAACCTGTTCGCCGAGAGCCTCATCTGCGTCGACCTGGAGACCGGCCAGCGCGTTTGGCACTTCCAGATGGTGCACCACGGGGTCTGGGACTACGACAACCCGACCGGCCCCAACCTGCTGGACATCACCGTCGACGGACGCCGGGTGAAGGCGCTGGCCCAGGTCACGAAGCAGGGCTACGTCTACGCGTTCGACCGGGTGACCGGCGAGCCGCTGTGGCCGATCGAGGAACGGCCGGTCGCGACGGACACGGATCTGGAAGGGGAGCTTCTAGCGCCCAGCCAGCCGTTCCCGACCCGGCCGGCGCCGTTCGAGTACCAGGGCGCCACCCTCGACGACCTCATCGACTTCACGCCGGAGGTCCGCCAGATGGCGGTCGAGGCGGTCGAGGGATTCCGGCTCGGCCCGCTGTACACGCCGCTCTCGCTCAACGGCACGGTGTTTCGGCCGAGCGCGGGGGGCGGCGCGAGCTGGGGTGGCGGCGCCGTCGATCCGGAGACCGGCATGCTGTACATCCCTTCGCGCAACGCCCATTCCGTCATGCGGTTCCGCGAGCCGGAACCGGGAGAGGAGTCGACCCTGCGGTACGTCCTCAGCCGCGGCGGGGCGCCGTTCATCGCCGGCGGCAATCCGCGGCGCACACCGGTCATGCCGCGGGGACTGCCCCTGTGGAAGCCGCCGTACTCGCGGATGACGGCCATCGACATGAACACCGGAGAGCACACCTGGATGACGCCGCTCGGCAACGGCGACCGCGTGCGCAACCACCCGCTGCTGCGCCACCTCGATCTGCCCCCGCTCGGCGGAGACAGCGGGCGCAACGGACCGCTGGTGACCGAGACGCTGCTGGTGCAGTCGTTGACTGCCGGCGGCACCGGCGACGGACCGCAGCTCGTCGCCTACGACAAGGCGTCCGGCGAGGCGCTGGCCGCGATCGATCTGCCGGGTGGAGCCATCGGGAGCCCGATGACCTATCTGCTCGACGGCCGTCAGTACATCGCGGTCACAGTGGGTGGCGAGACGCCGGCGCTGGTCGCGTACCGGCTGCCGCGGTAGCTCGGGCCACGGCCCATCGGCCGGACATCCGACTGCGCGAAGCGGGTCCCGGCAACGGCGGGACGGCCTTGCGAACGCAGTCCGGTGCGGCCTGACGCGGGGCCGCCGGGTCGTATACTCTGATCCATCGAGAACGCGCCGGCCGGCGCCGGCGCGGGGAGGCTGGAGAATGCTCAGGAAGTACCTTGCCGCGTTCGTCGTGCTGACCGTCGCACTCACGCTCGCGCCGCAACCGACCGCCGCGCAGTCGGGAGAGCGCACGATGCCGATGCGGACCCCGGACGGCCAGCCGGACGTGTCCGGCACCTTCACGTTCCGCACCTTGACGCCGTTCCAGCGACCCACCCAGTTCGAAGGGCGCGAGCGGCTGGACGCGGAGGAAGCGGCCGCGTTCGAGGCGGCGGAGCGCGTGCGCCTGAACCGCGATCTCTTCGACCCGGAGAGGGGCGCGGCCGGCTACCGGCCGCGTTCGGAGGGAGGCGTGCTGTCGTACAACGAGTTCTGGTACGAACGGGGCATCGAGCTAACGTCCGACAAGCGGACGTCGCTGATCGTCGACCCGCCGGACGGCCGGCTGCCCCGGATGACCGAGGCGGCGGTCCAGGCCGCGGCGGAGCGCCGCGCCCACCGGGAAGTGCATCGCTACGACTCCTACGAGAACCGCAGCCTGGCCGACCGCTGCATCATGGGCTTCAACTCCGGTCCGCCGATGCGCTCGAGCGCCTACAACAACAACGTGATGATCTTCCAGACGCCGGGCTACGTGACCATCTTCAACGAGATGGTGCACAACGCCCGCATCATCCCGATCGACAGCGACACGGCGAAGCCGCCGTTTCCGCAGTTCGCCGGCGTGTCCCGCGCGCACTGGGAGGGGGAGACGCTGGTCATCGAGACCACGCAGTTCCGAGGCGGCCAGAGCGGCGGCACCGGGCCGAACATGCACCTCGTCGAGCGCCTGACCCGTCTGGATCCGGACACCGTCGCCTACGAGTTCACGGTGACGGACCCGAGCGTCTATACGGCGCCGTACACGGTGATGATGCCGTTCCGCCGGACCGACCAGACGCTCTTCGAGTACGCGTGCCACGAAGGGAACTACGGGCTCACCGGCATTCTCGCCGGGGCGCGCCGGCTCGAAGCCCAGGGCCGCGAGCTGCGGCCGTGACCGGTGGTTTCGCGGTATTGCGAGGTTGACGAGCACCTTGCGCGCCGGGTTTCGGGAGATCCGGGAGTTCCGGCGGCAGGTGGGATTGCGGAGGACTGACGTGACGACGAAGCGAGCCCTTGCCGGCACAACTGCTGCTGCGGCCATGGTTTTCGGAGCCGCTGTCGCCGGCGCTCAGACGGCGGATACCGGCGTGCGCGTCGAGCGGCTGCTGGACGCGCCGATCATCACGCCGGATCTGCATTCGAGCATCGGTGTGAACATCCAGGGGCCGTCCGTGATTCGGGTTCCCGAGTGGGTTCAGGATCCGCTCGGGGCCTACTACCTCTACTTCGCCGACCACAAGGGGCTGTACATCCGCCTGGCGTACGCCGACGACCTGCTCGGACCCTGGACAATTCATCCGCCGGGCAGCCTGCAGATTGCCGACTCGCATTTCCTGACCCAGCCCCCGCAAGTCGCCCCGGATGTCGCGGCGCGACTACGCGCCTCGCAGGAACGGCGCGGGGTGCCGATGTCGCACGACGGGCTGTTCGAGGCGACGACGCCGCACATCGCCTCGCCCGATGTGCACGTGGACGACGCGAACCGTCGTATCGTCATGTACTTCCACGGTCTCGACGGGGTGAGCACGCAGGTGACGCGCGTGGCGACCTCTCCCGACGGCATCCGCTTCGAGGCCCGGCCGGAGCGGTTGGGGCGGTCCTACATGCGTGTATTCGAGCACGGCGGCTACACCTACGCCATGTCGATGCCGGGCCGGTTCTACCGCTCGCGCGACCCCCTCGGCGGTTTCGAGGAAGGGCCGTTGCTGTTCAACCCGAGCATGCGCCACGCGGCCCTCCTGAAGCGGGACGACACCCTGTA
>CATQHX010000082.1 GCA_958296065.1 Vicinamibacterales bacterium
GCGCTTCCGCCTGCCGCTCCGCGTAGGCGAACACCTCCGCCGCGGCGGGCGAGCGAAAGGGCATGAGCCGATACGCATCGGTGTCGACCCGGTCCACCACGTGGTCGGTGAAGTCGGGATCGCTGTTCGCGATCATCTCGTCGCCCTTGCCGGCGAGCCACGCGCCGTCCTCCTCGGAGACGCCGAGCACGTCCGCCAGCATCTTCAGCGGCAGCGGCTTCGCGATCTCCGCGACGCAGTCGAACTCGCTCCGGACCAGGGACCGGTCGAGCACGTCGACCACGATGTTCCGCACCCGCTGCTCGCAGGTCTCGATCAAGGGGCGGGCGAAGCCGCGGTTCGCGAACCGGCGCAGCCTGGTGTGCTCGGGCGGGTCGTGCTCCATCATGGTCAGGCGCGCCGCCCGTTCCTCCTCCGACATCTCCTCCATCCGGATGCCCTGGCGCGAGCTGAACCGCCTGAAGTCGCGGTTGATCGCCACGATGTCCGCGTGGCGGGTGACCGCCCAGAAGCCGGAGGCGTCCGTCTCGTCGAACCAGGCGATCGGGTCTTCGCGCCGCAGGCGCTCGAAGGTGCGGTGCGGGACGCCGTCGACGAAGGCGTCGTGGGAGGAGAGATCCGCGAGAGCCGGGGCCTCGGCGGAGCGGGGGGAGGGCATGTGCGTGTCGCCTGGCGCGTTGCGGGTGATTCGGCGGAAGCTCGACTACCGGCGGACTCGCGTCCGTTGCGGATCGTAGACCGGCATGCGCACGATCGTTGCCGTGCGGTCGCCCCCGCGGTCGCCATCCGGGCCGCCATCGGCGCCGACATCGAGAACGGTTCCCGGAGCGGCATGCTCCACGTCGACCCGCGCGAGGCCGAGCATGCGTCCGCCGAGATGCGGCGACGGAATCGCCATCGTGACGTGTCCGATCCGCTCTCCATCGACCGTCAACGGGGCACCGTCGCATTCTCCCTCGCCGGTGAGGACGACGCTCACCACGTCCACGCGCGGGCTGTCCTTCGCGCGGGCCAGCGCCGACTTCCCCTGGAACTCCCCCTTGCGGAGATCCACCGCCCAGCCCATCCGGCACTCGTACGGCGTCATGGTCTCGTCGTACTCGATCTCCCCCATGATCATGCCCGCCTCGATTCTGCACATCATGACCGTGGCGGCGCCGGCGGGCAGCAGTCCATCGCCGCTTCCCGCCTCGAAGAGCGCGTCCCAGAACGGCACCGCCCTGTCCGCGGGCACCAGTACCTCGAATCCGAGCTCCCCGGTATACCCGATTCGGCTGATCTGCGCCGGGATGCCGGCCATCTCGACGCCGGCGACGAAGCTGTAGTAGGGAAGCGCGGCGCTGGACAGGTCCGTGCCGGTCAGCCGTTGCAGAATCTCCCGGCTCTTCGGACCCTGGACGGACAGATCGGCCAGGTCGTCACGCCGTTGCGTCACGGCGACGTCGCCGGGCGCCTGCGCGGCGAGAAACTCGCCGACCCGGGGATTGGCTCCGAACATGCGCACGTGCTCCGGGTCGTGCAGGAACACGGTGCAGTCGTCGACCATCATCCCCGCTTCGCTCGTCACCACCCCATAGCTGATTCTTCCGGGTTTCTGCCTCGCGACGTCGCGGGAGAACACGCGATTGACGACGTCCACCGCCGACGGACCGCGAATGTCCCACTTCAGCAGCATGGAGAAGTCCATGGCCGCCGCCCTGTTGCGGACCGCGCCGTGCTCCGCGCCGGGGTCGCCCCAGGTGACCGGTGTCGCATAGCCGAACACGTCGATCCACTCGGCCACTCCGTCCGGGTAGGCGCCGGTGAATGGAGTTCGCTTCAGACCCTGTACCCCGCGCATGCCGCGTCCCTCCCGAGTGACTCAGTTCCAGCGCAACGACGCCGCGTCGAGGCGGTAGTCCGCCTCGGTCGAATCCACGAGCCGGCGTTCCCGAATGAACGGCTTGTGCTCGTCGGGATTGTCCGAATCGAACTCCCTGGCGAGACGGGCGCCCGAGAACACCGACTGGGCGATCATCGCGGGGGTGTGCGCATCGCCGATCAGGTGAATCGACTTGATTCCGCTCGCACGCATGTCGTCCGGCGAGGCCTGGAGGCGATCGTGCAACTCGCACTCGGAGACGCGGTGGGTGACCAGCATGATCGAATCGTAGCGCACCGTGCGCTCGCGTCCCGACCACATGTGCACCAGGGTCGCTTCCCCGTCTGCCGCGGCGACGGTGAAATGATGGGCGATCATGTCGACCCCGAGATGCGTCAGCTTCTCGTACATCCGCTGCTCTTCCAGCGTGAAGCGCAGGTAGGGACCCACCGTGTCGCCGTAGGTGGCGTAGGTGACCTTGTGGCCGCGCTCGGCGAGAAGCTGCGCCATCGCCGAGCCCATGTAGTAGGCGTCGTTGTCGATGACCAGAACGTTCCCTCCAATCGGTTTCCGGTCGATGACGTACTGCTCGGGCGTGCAGACTTCGGGCGATTCGGCGTTCACGCCCTCGATCGGAGCGTGCAGCGGAGCCGACATGCCGCTCGTGTCCCAGCGCGAGCCGGTGGCGAAGATGACGCGCTCGGCCCCCGACGCCAGCACATCCTCGTACGACAGCATGGTGTTCAACTGAACGCCGACGTAGGTTCGGGTGTCGATCTGGGTCTTGCGCCAGTCGACCACGCGCCTCCAGGCGCCGAAGCCCGGCAGTGTCGACACCCAGTTCAGGTGACCGCCCACCGCCGGCGCGGCGTCGACGAGATGGACGGTCTCGTAGCCGCGACGACCGAGCGTCATCGCGCATTCGAGACCGGCGGGGCCGGCGCCGACGATCAGGATGGAAGGGTTCGGATCGGTCGTCGGAACGTATGTCTCGGGATGCCAGCCGCGGCGGTACTCCTCGCCCGAGGTGGGGTTCTGCGTGCACCAGATCGGCGGCCCTCCCTTCTCCCACCGGGAAACGCAGACATTGCAGCCGATGCACTCGCGGATGTCCTCGTAGCGTCCCTCCTCGATCTTCTTCGGAAGGAACGGGTCCGCGATGGAGGGGCGCGCGGCCCCGATGATGTCGCACTGCCCCGTGTTGATGGCTTTCACCATCACGTCCGGATCGGTGAACCGGCCGACGTTGACGACGGGCTTCTTCGAGACGCGCTTGGCGTGCGCGGCGTACGGCGCCTGGTGGTTGCTCTCGAAGAACCGCGACGAGCCGGCGTCCTCGCCCCAGTTCAGGGTGCCGATGTTGATGTCCCAGTAGTCGACCATGTCGTCCATGAGCTCGATGAACTGCGCACCCTCTTCGGCCGCGCGCACGCCCTGGTCGCCGTAGCCGTAGGGCTCGTCCAGGGTGTCGATGGGAAAGCGCATGCCGATGGCGCAGTCGTCGATGGCCTCGCGCAGCATCTCCATCAGCTCCACCGTGAAGCGGCAGCGGTTCTCGAACGATCCGCCGTACTCGTCGGTGCGCTTGTTGTGGAACGGATACAGGAAGTAGTTGGGCAGGGTGGCGAGTCCGCAGAATATGGTCAGCAGGTCGAACCCGGCTTCGCGCGCCTTCAGCGCGCCCTCGACATGGTCGCGCTGCATGACGCGGATCTCCTTCTTCGTCATGCAGCGGGCGCTGGCCATGCCCTCGATCTCGTTGGGGATCTGCGACGGCGCGCGGCCCGGCATCCTGCTCTCCGCGTTCAGGCAGAAGCTGCTGCCGTGGGTCAGCTCGACCCCGGCGAGCGCGCCGTGCTCGTGGACGCTGTCGCACATGACCGACAGGTTCCTGATGTCCCCGCTGTCGATGAGCCGGCTGCCCACCCAGGGCGTGATGTCGCTGTCGTGGGTGAAGAAACAGACCTCGGTGAACACGGCCCCCCAGCCGCCTTGCGCCTTCATGCCGCGGAACGCCGCCTGCATGCCGGGGCGATCCGATCCGGCGCCGTTGCAGTGCGGCACCTGCCAGAAGCGGTTCCCGAGCGTCTTGGGTCCCAGCCGAATCGGCTCGAACAGGATGTCATGGCGACTCTCTCTGGACATGGCGCCGTCTCCCTGTGGTTGCCGGCATGCCGATCCTTTTGTGGGCGGACCGGATGCGCAGAGGCGTGTTGCGAGCGATTTCGAGGCATGGTAGTTTGGTCCCGAACGACCTGTCAATTGGCGGACACGAACCGGCGCAAGCCGTTGCACGGGGTGCGGCATTCGCCGCCGACATCCGAGGTAGGCCATGGGGAGTATTGCGGGCGCGGGCCTTCTGTCGCACGTTCCGACCATCATGCTGCCGAAGGATGTGCGGCACCGGTTGAACGAGGGCAACGAGATCAGTCTCGTGCCGGGGCTGGAACGGCTCCGCCGCGAGGTGCTCGACGCGCTCCGGCCCGACACGTTCGTGGTCTTCGATACCCATTGGGCCACGACGGTGGAGTTCGTGGTGACCTCCCACGAGCGGCGCAGCGGTCTCTACACCTCGGACGAGCTCCCGCGCGGCATCCGCCAGGTTCCCTTCGACCTCGCCGGCAACCCGGCGCTCGCAAACCGCATCGCGGCAAGCGTGAACGAGCACGGCGGCGTGCGCTGCACGGCGATCGACGACGCCTGGCTGCCGATCCACTATCCGACCGTCAACCTCGCGCACTACCTCGACCGAGGCGAGCGCTGGATCTCGGTGAGCATCTGCCAGACCGCGCGCGATGCCGATTTCCTGGCTGTCGGCGCCGCCCTCGGTCATGCGGTCCGCGAGTCCGGCGAACGCGTGGTGCTGCTCGCCAGCGGCGGGTTGAGTCACCGGTTCTGGCCGCTCGCCGAGCTCGAACGCCACGAGGCGTCGGATCCGATTCACGTCCGTACCCCGGAGGCGAGGGCCGCCGACGAGCAGCGCCTCGCGTGGTGGGCATGCGGCGACCACGCGTCCGTCATCGACGCGATGGAGGAGTACCGCGCCCACAAGCCCGAGGGCATGTTCGGCCACTACCTGATGATGGTGTCCGCGCTCGGCGGACGCGACTGCGTCGCGGCAGGGCGACAGTTCAGCGACTACGAGAACGCCGCCGGCACCGGACAGGTTCACGTCTGGTTCGACCGCCCGGCGGGCGGTTGGCGCCGGGCCGCATGAGGTTCGGGAACCTTCGCTTCGACGGAGGCCGCTGGACGACTGAAGTCACTTCAACCACGGGAGGAGAACAATGAAGCGTTTCGTCAACCCGGGCACGCCGGCGTTCGCCGCCGCGATGACCCTCGCCGCCGTCCTTGCCATGACCTTGACCGGTACCGCACGGGCCGAGTATCCGGAGAAGCCGGTGCAGTTCGTTGTCCCCTGGCCGCCCGGAGATCTCGAGGACGTGCTGACCCGCATGATCGCCGAGGAGCTTCAGAACGAGACCGGCGTCGCCGCCGCGGTGGTGAACAAGCCCGGCGGGGGAGGGGGTCCGTTCCCTGGTGCGGCCGAGGTGGCCCGCGCACCGGCCGACGGCTATACGGTGGGCTCGTTCGTCATCGGCGTGCCCACCGTCGGCGCCCTGTTGGGGATCGAGGGCATCGCGCGCGACACGTTCGAGCCGATCGGAATCTTCCTCACCTATCCGTTCGTGCTGGCCGCGGCCGGGGACGCGCCGTGCTCCGACATGGCCGAGCTCGCCGCCCATGCGAAGGACAGCAAGGTCGCGCTGGGGCACTTCGGCTACGGGCTGGTGCCGACCCGTGTCTCGATCATCGCCGGGATGGATCTCGGATTCGAATTCGGCAGCGAAGCCGCATTCGACATGCTGGACTGCAACTCGCTCGCATCGGGCGACGCCGACGTCATCAACACCACCGTTCAGCTCGTGCTTCCCTGCCTCGACGGCATCAAGCCGCTGGCGTCGATCACCGGGGAGCGCATCCCGGTGCTGCCCGATACGCCCACCATGGCCGAGCAGGTGCCGGGGCTCGACATCTCGCTCTGGAACGGGCTGTTCGTCCCCAAGGGCACGCCGCAAGCGGTCAAGGACAAGCTCGCGGCGGTTGCCGAGCGCGTGGTCATGAGCGAACGGGCCCAGAAGCTCTCGCAGGAGACCGGGGCGCTCGTGTACTGGCAGAACGCGGAGCAGTCCGCGGCCCGCATCGACGCCGACTACGCCACGATCGAAGAAATGTTCAAGCGCATGGGTGACTTGTAACGTTGCGAACCTCGGTCCCGGGGCATTCGGTGCCCCGGGACCGTGACTGCTCGGCGCGTGCGGCGGCAAGAAGCCGACCCGACGAGGCGGCGCGCACGGCTCGCCATTCTTGGATTCCATCGCCCGGCGGGCCTGTGTCGCGGTGCGGCAGGCGATATCCTGCGAGACGAAGCGACCAGGAACGGCGATCCCAGTCATGAATCCCCCGTCGGCCAATTCCGGCATCGCCGCCGAGGCGAAGCCGAGCCTGTTCGACGTACGGCGCCGCCCCGGCGACTTTCTGTTCGCTGCCGCATCCTTCGGTCTCGCCCTGTTCCTGCTGATGCGGCTCCCCGATCAGACCCGGTGGTTCAACCGGGTCGACCTCCTGCTGCAGCCGCGCTTCTGGCCCTCGGTGGTTCTGGGGACCTTCACGCTGTTCTCCGGCCTCTACCTGATTCAGAGCTGGCGAGCCCGCAAGGGTCCGGAGCATCTCGACCCTTCGATGGTGCCGATCGGCGAGCTGCTGCGCTGGGTGCGCCCGCTGGAATTCGCCCTGTACTTCGTCGTGTACGCGGCCTCCATTCCGTGGCTCGGGTACCTGCTGTCGACAGTGGCCTTCATGCCGCTGCTCGGGTTGCGGACCGGCATCCGGTCCTTGTCGGGCCTGGGGATGCTTGCGGCGCTCGGGGTCGGGATCGTGCTCGCGTTCAAGACCGGACTGGAGGTGCGCATGCCGCCGGGCGCGTTCTACGAGCTGTTTTCTCCGGTCGTGCGCAACTTCCTGATCCGGAACTTCTAGCCGGAGCGATGGAGGTTCTTGCCGAGCTCATGCGACTCGACGTCGCGCTCGCGGTGGCGATCGGAGCGATCGGCGGGGTCGTCATCGGAGCCATACCGGGGGTGGGACCGGCCGTGGCCATCGCCATCCTCCTGCCCGCAACCTTCCAGTTCGAGCCGCTGGTCGGCATCACCCTGCTGCTCGGCATCTACGGCGCCTCGATGTTCGGCGGCGCGGTGCCCGCCATCCTCATCAACACCCCCGGCACGCCGGTCAACGCCCTGACCACCTACGACGGCTACGCGATGACACGGCGAGGGGAGGCGAGACAGGCGCTCTCCATCGCCTACAGTGCTTCGTTCTGCGGCGGGGTGTTCTCGGTGGCGTGCCTGCTGGCGCTGTCCCCGTATCTCGCGAAGGTCGCGCCGTACTTCGGCTCGCGCGACATCTTCATGGCGGCGCTGCTCGGGGTGGTCATGGTCATCCTCGCGCACCGCGGGCAGACCGTCGCCGCCGCGATGCTGGTCTCGTTCGGGATGTTCCTGAACACCGTCGGGCTCGAAGGGGTGCGCTTCAGTCACCGGTTCACCTTCGGTCAGAGCTGGCTGAACTCCGGCTTCGACCTGATCACGGTGATCCTGGGGCTGTTCGCGATCTCGCAGGCGTTCAAGCTGCTGGTGGATCGGGAACGCCCGCCGCCGCTGCCCGCCATGGGAAGAGGAGGCGGCGCCGGCCTGCGTGCGCTCGCCCGCCATCCGCGGCTTGCCGGTGTCTCGTCCGCGTTCGGCGTCGTCATGGGCATCATCCCCGGCGTCGGGGAGTTCCTGGCCCAGTTCTTCTCCTACACCTTCGCCCAGAAGACATCGCGCAACCCGGAGCGCATCGGCCGCGGCTCGCCGGAAGGGCTGATCGCATCCGAGGCGGCCAACAACGCGGTGCCCGCCGCGGCCATGATTCCGCTGCTCGCCCTGGGAATCCCCGGTGAGGCGCTGACCGCGATGATGCTGTCGGTCTTTCATGTGCACGGCGTGATTCCGGGGCCGAAGTTGTTCGAGACCCAGCCCCACTTCCTGCAGAGCCTGTTCGTCGTCCTGCTCGTCATCAACGTGCTGGTGCTCGGGTTCCTGCGGATCTCCACCCGATGGCTGGTGCAGGTCGTGAGGACTCCGCCCCGGCACCTCGGCATCGCGGTGCTCACCTTGTCGCTGGTGGGGGTCTACTCGCTGCGCGCGAGCCTCGTCGACTGCGCGGTGGCCGCCGCCTTCGGGATGCTGGGCTTCATCCTGCGGCGGCTGGAGCTGCCGCTCGTTCCGATTGTGCTCGGGATGGTGCTCGGCCGGATCATGGACGAGAAGTTCCGCGCGAGCCTCGCGCGGGTGGAGACACCGCTCGACTTCATCGACCGCCCCGTCTCCGGGACGATCTTCGCGATCATCGTCGTGAGCCTCCTCGCCCACGGGATCGCCGTCGTTCGCGAACATCGCCTGCACAAGGCGAGGGCTGCGGGCACGGCACTGCCGTAGTCGGGCGCGGCCTTCCCGGGAGCGCAGGCGTCCCGCCCGCATCGACTGTCGTGGGCCTGCGGCGGCTCGTCCTTTGCGGGGCCTCCGGTCCGGGCGGGCGGGACACCCGCGCTCTCAGGGAGATCGTCGTCGTCCGGACCGCGGTGCGATGCGATCCGGTGCAGAATCACACCCCGGCGGTCATCCGCCGGCGCTCGATTCTCCGACGCTTCGGCGCTACCAGTGCCCGATCATGATTCCGAGCTGCTCGTCGCGCTCCGGCCCCATCTCGAACAGGTTCCTTTCCGGCATCTCGGTGCGGTTACGGCGTCGCCGGAACCAGGTGAACAGCCGGTCGTGGAGCTCCCGTCGGGCTCCCTCGTAGCCGGGCTCCGCGCCCAGGTCCACGAGCTCCTCCGGATCGCTCTCCAGGTCGAAGAGCTGGGGGCGGAACCGTTCGTGCAGGATGTACTTCCAGCGATCGGTGCGCAGCATGTGGGCCCGGCACTCCCAGGGATGCACGCCGAGCAGGGTGCGCGGCCCGCGGTCGCTGAAATCGATCTCGCTGATCGCGAAGTCCCGCCACCGGGAATCGTCCTCGCCCCGCAGCACCCCGAGCAGCGACCGCCCCTCGACGCGTTCGGTCCGGACCTCGCCGCCGGCGAACTCCACGAAGGTCGGCAGCAGATCCACCGCCTCCACGAAACGGCCGTCGGTCGTGCCGCGGGTGGCATCGGCCCGGGGGGAGGGGTCGCAGACGATCATCGGAATTCGCGCCGAGCACTCGTGAAACAGATCCTTCTCTCCCAGCCAGTGATCCCCGAGGTAGTCGCCGTGGTCGCTGGTGAAGGCGATCATCGTCCGCTCGGTCAGGCCGCGCTCGTCGAGGTAGCGCAGCAGCCGCCCGAGATGGTCGTCGACCTGCCTGACGAGCCCCATGTAGGTCGGAATCACGCGCTCGCGGACCTCGTCGCGGGCGAAGTTCCCGCTGTAATCCTGGTCCATGAACGCCCGATAGACCGGGTGCGGGTCCTCGCGTTCGGTGCCGGACCGCGTCGCGGGCACGACGTGATCGCGGGTGTACATGGCGTGGTAGGGATCGGCGGCGATGTAGGGCCAGTGCGGCTTGATGTAGCTCAGGTGCAGGCACCAGCGCCGGTCGCGGGGCGTCCGCTCGAGGAACTCGATGGCCCGGTCGGTGGTGAACGCGGTCTCCGAGTGCGCCTCGGCGACTCTCGCCGGCAGGCCGGCGTGGCGCATGCTCCAGCCGCTCACGCGGCGTCCGTCCTCGTCGATGGCGCTGTTCGCGTACAGCTCCCACGGGTTGCCCCCGGCGTAGCCCCGGCTCCGAAGGTAGTCGTTGTAGCCCAGACGCGGCGGCACGATGGGATCGGGGTAGAGTCCTTCCAGCTTCTCCAGCGGTTCCAGGCCGCCGTTCATGAGTGCTCGTCCGACATCGCTCGCGGGATCCACTCCCAGGCGGGCAAGCCCGGCTTCGGAGCCGCTCACCTCCGCCTTGCCGACGAGCACCGGCGCGATGTCCATTTCCCTCATGTAGTCGCCGAGGGTCAGCTCGCCCAGCTTGAGGGGGTCCTCGTTCGCCATCACGCCGTGAGAGGACATGTAGCGGCCGGTGTGGATGCTCGCCCGGGATGGTCCGCACAACGGCGCCTGGCAATAGGCACGGGTGAACCGGACTCCGCGCGCCGCGAGCCGGTCGATGCTCGGTGTCTCCAGGTGCGGATGCCCGTAGCAGGACAGGTAGTCCCACCGGAGCTGATCGCACATGATGAACAGGATGTTGGTGTCGTCTTTCAGGATATTCTCCGATGCGCACGGGTCGATTCGCCGGTGCGCGGCGCCGGGGCGAGCTTTCGAGTCGAGTTTACGGCTTGTGCCCGTCGAAGTGGGCGGTATGTGAATCCGGGAATGAGCAGGTCGTTTTTTCGGGTTTCACGCGTACCACCAAGGTATATGCAACGCTGATGTTTGTCGACACATAGATGCGGTTCGGACAAATGACAAATTCACGGCGGTGGCGCAGGAGCCCGGATGTCGCCGTGCCCTCCGCGTGCGGTGAGGGTGGATATGCGTCGCCGGAAGCGATGCGCTAAAGTTTCGGATCGGAGTTCTCGTCTTCCGGCCGCGGTGCAATCGCCGCACCGGTGAAATCGACAATCAGGGGGAGCATTCGATCATGGTTCGAGTCTGTATGACGGTCATCGTCCTCGGCTGCGCGGCCGCGGCGCCGGTCTTCGCCGGCGACGCCGCCGCCGGCAAAGCGAAGGCCGTGGTGTGCTCGGCGTGCCACGGTGTGGATGGAAACAGCACGAATCCGATCTGGCCCAAGCTCGCGGGCCAGCACGCGGCTTACCTTGCCAAGCAGATAAGGGCATTCCGCTCGGGTGAGCGCAAGGATGCGACGATGGCGCCGATGGTGAACTTGTTGAAAGAAGACGACATCGACGACGTCGCCGCCTACTACGCGAGCCAGAAGCAGAAGTAGGTTCCGGCCCATGCCGGATGGCCCCCGTCCGCTCGGCATCCGCGACATGAACGACCCGGCGCCACGTTGTCCCATGGGGCTTGTCCGGATCCCACGCTGCGGCGCTTGCGCTCTCGCAAGCGGGCGCAGGTGGCGATGCCCCGTCGAGTTCCGGGCGGGGTTCGGCGACTCGATCGTCGCCAGCGCCGGCGTGCGTTCGATCGCGTGCCGGATGCACCACGTGCACCGCCCGTCGCCGTCGGCTTCGAGCGGCGGCCGATAGAACGCGGACGACATGGGGCGGCCTCGATTCCGACGCGAGGAGCGAACTCGGATGATACGCAACAGGGCCGATGTCGACGTTTTCCGGGGTGATGACTCTGTATCGCACCGCACCGCGATGCCGCCTCGTTCCGGCAAGCGGAATTTTTCCCGCGGCACCTGCTCTAATGCACGGATCCCGATCGCGCAGGCGACCGGATGTGCCGCATGAGGCGTAGATGAACGAATCCGACCCGGGTTTGGCGCGTGGGACCGCCGCGAACGGCGCCGGGCGTCCGTCTCGCCGTGCATTCCGGCTTCTCTGCGTGGCGGCGCTGATATCGCTCGGCACGGTCCGGACGGCGCCGGCGGAGCATGAGGCCGGCCACGCGGGCTCCGGCGGGCTTGCGGAGACCGCGCCGGCGATCTCCAGGCTGCTGGAGCTCGGCAGCGGTATCGGCATCGGCACATCCGGGGAGGACGAGTTCCTCGACCCCGACGCGGCCTTCGTGCTGAGCGCGGCGGCGGCCGGTCCCGACGCCATCGCGGCGCGCTGGGAAATCGAGGACGGCTACTACCTCTATCGCGACAAGTTCAGGTTCCGGGTCGCGGACACGACGGGCGGGTCTCTCGGTGAGGCCGGATTCCCGGCCGGCCGGATGAAGGATGACGAGTACTTCGGACCGATGGAGGTGTACTACGGCTCCGTCGCCGCGCTCGTGCCGGTCGTCCGCGCCGCGGGCTCCAACCTCATCGATGTCGACGTCACCTACCAGGGCTGTGCGGACGCGGGGCTGTGCTACCCCCCGATCACGAAGACCGTCTCGCTGCTGCTGCCCGCGGCGCTGGCGGACACCGGCGCGGGTGCGGGCACCGCTTCCGGCGTACCGGGACTTCCCGACTCCGGCGCGGCCGGTGCTCTCGGCGTCGAGCTGCCGGAGCAGGACCGAATCGCCGCCGCTCTGGTGTCGGGCAATCGCTGGCTCGTCATCCTCTCGCTGTTCGGGGCCGGGCTGCTCCTCACCTTTACTCCCTGCGTGCTGCCGATGGTGCCTATCCTGACCAGCATCATCGTGGGCCAGGGGGCGGAGCCGGGCCGCGTCGTCAGCCCTCGGCG
The DNA here is from genome assembly GCA_958296065.1 of Vicinamibacterales bacterium. Taxonomy (GTDB): domain Bacteria; phylum Acidobacteriota; class Vicinamibacteria; order Vicinamibacterales; family UBA8438; genus WTFV01. The sequence goes on from CATQHX010000082.1 coordinate 12,246, forward strand.
CGCCTTCACGCTGTCCCTCGTCTACGTGCTGGCGATGGCGCTCACCTACACCGTGGCAGGGGTGCTGGCGGGCCTGTTCGGCGCGAATCTCGCCGCTGCGTTCCAGGATCCCTGGATCGTGTCCGCCTTCGTGCTGGTGTTCGTGCTGCTCGCGCTCTCGATGTTCGGGTTCTACGACCTCCAGATGCCGACATCGTGGCAGGCGGGCCTCGCTGCGCTCAGCCACCGCCAGCGGGGCGGGACCTGGGCCGGGGTCGCGGCGATGGGGGCCCTGTCGGCGCTGATCGTCGGCCCGTGCGTCGCCGCGCCGCTCGCCGGCGTGCTGATCTACATCGGGCGGACCGGCGATCCGGTGCTCGGCGGGGTCGCACTGTTCGCGCTCGGGATGGGCATGGGGGTGCCGCTGATCGTGGCCGGGGTGTCGGCCGGCAAGTTGCTGCCGAGGGCCGGCGCATGGATGAGCACGGTGAAGGCGGTGTTCGGCGTGATGCTGCTCGGCGTCGGCATCTACCTGCTCGAGCGCGTGGTTCCCGAGTCCGTGGCGCTGCTGCTGTGGGCGGCGCTGTTCATCGTGTGCGCGATCTACATGGGCGCGCTCGACTCGCTCGCGGCGGGCGCCGGCGGGTGGCGCCGGCTGTGGAAGGGGGCCGGGCTGGTCATGCTCGTCTACGGGGTCCTCATCATGGTCGGGGTCGCCGGGGGCGGCGGGGATCTGTTCCGGCCGCTGAGGGGCGTCGCGCTGGTGGCGGGAGCAAGCTCGGAGCACGAGCTCGCGTTCACGCAGGTCAAGGGCCTCGACGGTCTGAATGCCGAGCTCGGACCCGCCGCGGCCCGCGGTGAGGTCGTCATGTTCGACTACTACGCCGACTGGTGCGTGAGCTGCAAGGAGATGGAGCGGTTCACCTTCAGCGATCCGCAGGTGCAGGCGGCACTTGCGAACGTGCTGCTGCTCCAGACCGATGTGACCGCCAACGACGACGCCGACCGGGCGTTGCTTGCCGAGTTCGGACTGTTCGGCCCGCCCGCGATCCTGTTCTTCGGGCCGGACGGGCGCGAGCGCCGCAACCTGCGGGTTGTCGGATACATGAATGCGGGTGATTTCCGCCGAGTCGTCGAGCGGGCAATCTCGCCGGCCGCTTCGGTCACCGCATCCCGGCAGGCGCCGGAGCTCGAGTCGTGACGCGGCACGCCGGCGAGGCACGGTCGCCGGTGACGGCGATGAGGCGGCGCCTCGCACAACCCCGTCGAGTCGTGGGCCGTTTCCCGGGAGCGCGGGCGTCCCGCCCGCCCGGGCCGGAGGCCCGCAAATGACGACGCGCCAAAGGCCCACCATGGTTCAAGCGGGCGCGACGCCCGCGCTCCCAGCGGCGGACTCCGAGCACGCCGTAGAGGTGCTTGCATGTAGCATCCCGTCTTCGTGTTCTCGCACTTGACATGAAGTGAGCACACCCATGCCCATGCGTATTGCCACAATCCTGTCCGCGTCGATGCTCCTCCTCATCCTCGCCGTCGCGACCGCCACGGCGCGCGCCGAATCGCACCTCGTCGATTTCTCGCTCCCCGACGCGGACGGCCGAATCCACCGGCTGTCCGACCACCGCGGCAAGTGGGTGGTCATCAACTTCTGGGCCACCTGGTGCGGGCCGTGCATGATCGAGATTCCCGAGCTCATGGATTTCCACGAGCGCCACAAGGACGACGACGCCATCGTCATCGGCGTGAACTTCGAGGAGATCGATACCCCCGACCTCGTGAAGTTCATCGCCGAGATGGACATCAACTATCTGGTGGTGCGTGCCGGCGACAAGCCGATCCTTCCGTTCGAACCGCTCAAGGGACTGCCGTCGACGTTCTTCGTCGATCCGCTCGGCGAGCTGGTCGCGAGTCACGTCGGGCCGGTGACCGGCGAGGCGATTGACGACTTCCTTGCGCGGGAAGCGTTGCGCTCCGAATAGGACGCAACATGGCCCGGCGCGCCGCGATCACCGTCGCCATCTGCCTGCTGGGTGCCGCGGGCATCGCCCCGCGCGTGTCGTGCGGCGCACACGAGGCGGCCAACGCCCTTGCGCACTCCGCATCGCCCTACCTGCGGCTGCACGCGTACGACCCCGTGCACTGGCGCGAGTGGAGCCCGGAGCTCGTCGCCCGCGCCGGGACCGAGGATCGGCTGATCTTCGTCTCCGTCGGCTACTTCGCGTGTCACTGGTGCCACGTGATGCAGCGCGAGAGCTTCTCCGACGCCGCCGCCGCGGCGCTGCTCAACGAGCACTTCGTCGCCGCCAAGGTGGATCGCGAGCTCGACCCCGCGCTCGACGCCCAGCTCATCCGGTTCGTGCAGACCACGCTCGGCCGCGCCGGCTGGCCGCTCAACGTCATACTCACCCCCGACGGAGTGCCCCTGTTCGGGTTCACCTACCTGCCCGTCGGCGACTTCACGCGGCTGCTCGAGCAGGTCGTGAGCCGATGGGCGGCCGACCGGGACTCGCTGACGGCCGCGGCGCGGGGCGTCTCCGACATGCTCGAAGGACGCCGAGGCGCCCGCCGGCGGCCGCGAAGCCATGGACGCCGCCGGCGTGCGCGCGCTGCGCCGACGCGTTCACGCAGCAGGCGTCGGAGACGGCCGACGGGCTCGCCGGCGGCTTCGGCCAGCACGCAGAAGTTCCCCTCCGCGCCGCAGCTCGCGCTGCTGCTCGACATCGCAGCGCAACGCGAGCCGGTCGAGGCGCTCGACGGAGTTCCTGCGCCTCACCTTCGGGGCGATGGCCTCGCTCGGGCTCCGCGACCAGCTCGGCGGCGGCTTCTTCCGCTACGTGACCGACCCCGGCTGGCAGGTGCCCCACTTCGAGAAGATGCTCTACGACAACGCGCTGCTCGCCGAGCTCTACCTCGACGCCGCCGACGTGCTCGGCGAGCCCGCCTTCGAGGCGGATCGCGCACGGATACCGTCGCGTTCATGCTGCGCGAGCTTGCCGCCGCCGGCGG
>CATQHX010000083.1 GCA_958296065.1 Vicinamibacterales bacterium
AGAAAAGCGGGCTCCAGAACCCGAAAACGTGCGGCAGCAGCGCCCATCCGTCGCCGGCGGCACCCGACAGACTGCGCTGCAGCCGCGGGGTCGCCGCGACCGGACGGACCGGCTCCGCCGCGTCGTAGCGGGCGGCGAGCGAGGGATAGCGTCGGGCGAGCGCCGCGAATGCCTCGCCGGGAGCGCGTTTCGCGATTACGCGGGCTGCCTCCGTCCCTTCGACGACGAAGCCGGCGCTGACCACGCCGTGGTCGAAGGCCAGCTCGTACATCCACCCGTCGTCGAGAAGATGATGGACCGCGGCCTTCTCGTCGGGATAGGGGCCGTCGGCGAACACCGCGGTGGCGCCGGCGGCCCCGCGCAGCGGCTGCACGCCCCGGAAGTGCCCATAGACGAGCCGGGTGTCCAGCGCGCCGGCCGGGAGCGTCGCATCCAGCCCCAGGCGCCGTGCCAGGAAGCCCTCGGGTCCCGACGCATCCACGACGAGATCGGCCGCCAGCCGCACGGGTCCATGCGGGCGCGTGCCGCTCATGAGCCACCGGCCGCCGCGGCGCTCCAGCGAGTCGAGCTCGGTCCCATCGAGGCAGTGCACGCCCTCGGCGGCGGCCTGCCGGAAGAGGAAGGCGTCGACGTCCTCGCGCAGCCAGTGCGCGTCGGCGATCGCGTCGTCGGGGCTGGCCGCCACGAGCAGGCGGTTGTCGTTCGCCTCGCCGTTGCGGAACGGGTGCCCCCGGCGGTGCCGATAGAACGTGAAGCCGCGCTTGAGCCCGCATCGGACCGTGGGAAGGCGTGCCTGCCAGCGGCCGTAGGCGGCGAGGTCGCGCAGGTCGGCGAGGCCGTACCGATCGGCCAGGCGCTCGAGGGCGATGGCGGCCAGCGGCGTCGACGACTCCCCGAGCGCGAACCGGGGGTGCCGGCCCCGCTCCACGAGTGTGACGTCGTGACCGGCGGCGCGGGCGACTCGCGCCAGGATCGATCCGGCGAACCCGGAGCCTACGATGACGACGTGCATGCCGGATTACGGAACGCCGGGTATCGCACCCGCAATCACCGCCTCGTTCAGGAGCCTACGATGACGATGGGCATGCCGAACAGCGGACGGGCGGACCCGGACTACCCGTATCGTTGAAGCGGCGCAGCCGGGCGATTCTGGCTGTCCGGCAGTGCCGGCAGGTCAGAAAGCGGTCCGTGTCCCAGAGGTCCACCGTGACCACGGCGTTCGAGATCGGGGCGCAGCGGTCCGTCGCTTCCTCGATCAGATTCCACACCGGCGGCGTCCACTGCCCCTGCTCGCGGAGTCTCTCCATGGCGCCGTTGCCGTCCCGGCTCGGGATCAGGGTGACGTGGCCGGCGCCCCGGTCGACCGCGTAGCGCACTGCATCCAGCGCCGATTCGACTGCTCGCGCCGCCGGCACGAACGGCGCCGGCAGCAGCACGAACGCGCGCAGGGCGATGCCGGCGCGAGTCAGGCGGGCCGCGGCGCGATCGAAGTCCTCGAGCGTCATCCCCTTGTTGAGCCGCGCCAGCGTCGCCGCATCGGCGGTCTCCAGGCCCATCGCCACCTCGAGCCGCCCGGGGATGCGGTCCGCGAACGCCAGGCAGCGTCGCCCGACCAGCCGCGGGTGGCACTCGACGGTGACGCGATCGAACGGCTGCAGGAGGGCCGCGATCGATGCGTCGTCGCCCGGCGGCACGGCGCGCGGGTCGAAGAAGTTGCTCGCGTTGTACAGCTTGACGCCGCACGTCGCCGGCAGCGGCCCCGTCTCGCGGAGCGCGACCGCCAACTGCCGGGGAATCGCCCCGGCCGGCGTCGGTCCGTCGAGGGTCCGGCGCCAGAGGTCGCAGTAGATGCAGGTAAAGGGGCACTCGGCGCCTGCGAGCAGCACGTGCAACACGACTGCGCGGGAGCCGTCGAGCCTGCGTTCCTCCTCCCGGAAATGGGCTATCGGCCGGGCCGGGTCGGGTGCGATCTTCGGACCCCGCCGCGAGCGTATCCGGGCGGCCGTGTTGCCGCCGGCCGTAAACACGGACGCCGACGCCGCATGGCCACCCGGTCCCGCTGCGCGCCCGGCGTCCGGGTGCGGCGCCGGATCAGGCACGCGGCGCATACTGCGCAAGGAAATAGCTGCGGTAACGCTCGGTGTCGCCGGAGAACAGTGCATCGAACGCCTCGTCTGCCATCGCACCGTGCTGGAAGCGGCGCTTCGCGAAGACCGGCAGCTCCCGGCCCAGCACCTGCCGGATGCCGCGGCGCAGGACCTCGCCCTTCAGGGCGTACAGGCGCTCGTGCGATCCCGCGCTCAGCTCGTCGAACGGAATGCTCTCGGCCACGGCGATCACGTTGGGCGCCGTGTAGGGGCTGATCAGGCGGAAGCCGTACCGCCGGGCGGGTGCGTGACCGCGGACGCAGCCGCGGCTGAGGCCGCCGCTGTAGGTCAGCGAGTGCTTGATGGCGTCGACGCCCCAGCCCTCCTGGTACAGCATGCGGTTGGAGACCACGCTGCGAATGGTGAGCTCGGTGTTCTCCTCGATCGGGTAGTCCTTCAGGTTCTCGTCGCCGCCGTCTCCGTCGAAGAGCCAGCTCCAGCGCGGATACCGCTCGCGGATGCCGGCCAGCAACGCCAGCCCGACAGTGGCGCACTCGACGTCTCGCGGCTTGTAGTCCTCGATGGCCGCCACCGCGTCTTGCGGGTCCAGCGTCTCCGCCGGCCCGTCGATCTCCTCCAGCAGGAACTCGAGGCCGGTCTCGCGCAGGAAGCGGCGGGCCTGCACCGCGTCCTCGCCGCCGCCCGCGATGGCCAGGGTGAATGCCTTGAGCCGCGCCGGCGATTCCTGCCGCTGCAGCAACGCATCGTGCAGGCACAGCAGCAGGGCGCCGCTGTCCAGACCGCCGGAGAACAGCACCCCCAGCGGTTCCGCGGGCGGGATGGCGTCGAGCCAGGCGTGAATCTCCGCCAGCGCGGCCTCGACGTAGCGCCGTCCGACGAGGTCGAGATCCGCCGGCAGCGTGGCCAGCGCGGGGGCGAAGAACCGCGTGTGGCGCGGGTTCGGATCGGGGCAGCCGACCAGTGCCAGCTCCGTCACGTGGTGTGCGGGGGACATCCGGGTGTAGGTCGGGTGGAACTGGTTCGCATAGCCCTCGGATTCCAGGAAGCGGGCGATGGCGTCGATGCGGTCGGCGACCACGAGGAGCGGGCCGACGGTTTCCTTGGCCAGGAAGTACCGCAGGGGCCGGCTCAGGCTCCGAGCCAGGCGGACGCGCTCGCCCTCGCGCGCGACCAGCGCGAACGAGCCGCGGATGTCGAGCACCGCGGCCGGGCCGTCCGCAAGCAGGCGCCGGCGCGCCTCGTCGACCGTCATGTTGAAGATGTGCTGGTCTTCGTCGGGAATCAGGTTCTCGACCCGGTGTACCGAACGTTCGTGGACCGTGCTCGTTGCCATGGCAGTATCCCTCTCTTGATATTAGCAGCCGGGACTCCTGTCCAAGCGCTGCGGGAACCGCGGGCGAGCCCGGGTCGGGGCGACCGGGTCCGGCGGCTACAATAGGGGACGGGAGACTACCTGTTGACGGGAGAGACTGGAACTGCGGGCGAGACGCGGGCCGTGCATTCGTGTCCGGCCCCGCGCCGCCTGTCGATCCTGCTTCTCGCCGGCGGCGTCCTGCTGTTCCTGAACTCGCTGTGGCTCTTGGCGGCGCCGAGCGCCTCGCTGGCATACGTCGCCAACGTCGTGGCGCATCCTCTGCTCGGTCTGGGGCTGGCGGCGTCGACCCTCGTGTGGGCCATGGGCCGTCCCCGGTCCTGCGGGAGACTCCTGTCGGCGGGCCTCGGTCTCCTTGGCGTGGGTCTGTTGCTCGGCGGCGGCGTGCTCGTGGCGGGGGCCACGCGGCCCTGGGAGTGGCTGCTCGACCTGCATGTGGCGGCGTCGGCGGCCGGCGCGGTACTCGTCGGCGCGCACGCGTGGCGCACGGCGGCGGTGATGCCCGCGCCATTGTGGGCGATTCGGGGCGGGCTCGCGGCGCTGGCGTTGGCGGCGCTGATGACGCCTGCCTTGCGCGCCGCGTGGGACGCCGGCTGGCGCGACGCGCACCGCATCGTGAATCCGGTGCGGCCGCCGGCGACCATGGAGAACGAGGGAGACGGCCCGGACAGCCCGTTCTTTCCCTCGTCCGCGCGGACGAACACCGGCGACGTGATTCCCGCCGATTTCTTCCTGACCAGCGAGACTTGCGGACGGTGCCACCGGGACATCTACGAGCAGTGGAACTCGTCCGCGCACCATTTCTCGTCGTTCAACAACCAGTGGTACCGCCGCTCCATCGAGTACATGCAGGACGTGGTGGGCACCCGTCCGTCGAAGTGGTGCGCCGGCTGCCACGATCACGCCGTCTTCTTCAACGGGCGCTTCGACCGTCCGATCCGGGAGCAGATCGACACGCCGGAGGCCCAGGCCGGCCTCGGCTGTACTTCCTGCCATTCGATCGTGCACGTCGGCGGCACGATGGGGCAGGGGGACTTCGTCGTCGAGTATCCGCCACTGCACGATCTGGCCGCGAGCGAGGCCCCGCTGCTGCGCTGGGCGCACGACCTGGTGACCGAGCTGGCCCCGGAGCCGCACCGGCGCACGTTCCTCAAGCCGTTCCACCGCGACGACAGCGCCGAGTTCTGCTCGAGCTGCCACAAGGTGCACCTGGACGTGCCGGTGAACGGCTACCGCTGGATCCGCGGCTTCAACGAGTACGACAACTGGCAGGCGTCGGGCGTGTCCGGGCAGGGCGCCCGGTCGTTCTACTACCCGGAGACGCCGCTCACCTGCAACGACTGCCACATGCCGCTCGTACGGTCGGACGATCCGGCGGCGGACGATGGCTTCGTCCGATCGCACCGTTTCCCGGGCGCGAACACCGCGCTGCCGTTCGTCAACGGCGACGACGAGCAGTTGCGGATCGTCCAGGACTTCCTGCGGGCCGGGCAGATCTCGGTCGACGTGTTCGGCATCACCCGGGCGGAGCAGGCCGCGCCGCCGCGGGCGCCGGACGAGCGGGCCGCGGAGCCGCGGCTGGCGAGCACCTTCGCCGTGGGGGAGGAGTCGGCGCGGTTCGGGACGGGGGGCGTGGTGACGACGCCCGCCGAGGTGATCGCCCCGCTCGACCTGGCCCCGGTCGCCGTCCGCCGCGGCGAGTCGGTGCGGGTCGAGGTGGTGGTCCGGACACGTAAGGTGGGGCACTTCTTCCCGGGCGGCACGGTCGACGCGTTCGACGTGTGGGTGGAGTTCGAGGCGGTCGACGACCGGGGGCGCGTGCTGCTGCACAGCGGCGCGGCGGCCGACGGCGGCAGCGGGCCGGTGGATCCGGGAGCGCACTTCTACCGCAGCCTGCAGCTCGACGCACGCGGCAACCCGATCAACAAGCGCAACGCCTGGATGACCCGCTCGGTCGCCTACGTCCGGCTGATTCCGCCGGGCGCCGCCGACACCGTTCACTACCGCCTGCGGATACCGGAGGATGCGGGCGACCGCATCTTCCTGCGGGCGAAGGTCAACTACCGGAAGTTCGCCTGGTGGAACACGCAATGGGCGTTCGCCGGGGTGCGCGACGACAAGGCGCCGCCGCCGGCGGCCGACCACGACGACGCCGAGTGGCGGTTCACCGGCGACACGAGTGACGTAGCGGGCGGGATCAAGGCCATCCCGGACATTCCGACCACGGTGATGGCGGAGGCGGAGGCGACGCTGGAGGTGGTCGACGCGGAGTCGCCGCTGCCGGAGGTCCCGCGGGGCGCGGCGCCGACGCTCCGCGAGCGCTGGAACGACTACGGCATCGGCCTGCTGCTGCAGGGCGATCTGCGCGGTGCGGAGGCGGCCTTCCGGACGGTCATGGAGATCGAGCCGGAGTACGCCGACGGGCCGGTCAACGTGGCGCGCGCGCGGCTGCAGGAGGGAGACGTCGAGACCGCCATTCCGCTGCTGGAGCAGGCGCTGGAGCTGTCTCCGGGACTGGCGCGCGCACACTATTTCCTGGGCACCGCGGTACGCGCGCTCGGGCGCTACGACGAAGCCCTCGCGCATTTCGAGGCCGCGCGGGCGCAGTACCCCCGCGATCGCGTCGTGCTGAACCAGATCGGCCGCATCCACTTCCTGGAGCGGCGCTTCGACGAGGCCGTCGCCGTCCTGGAGGAGGTGCTGCGCATCGACCCGGAGGACCTGCAGGCGCACTACAACCTGATGCTGAGCCACCAGGGCGCCGGCCGCCCGGAGGAGGCCGCCCGCGAGCGTGCGCTTTACGAGCGCTTCAAGGCGGACGAGGCGGCCCAGGCGATCACCGGCCCCTTCCGTCGGGCCTCCCCGGAGGACAACAACGAGCGGCAGGCAATCCACGAGCATGGCCCCCCGATGGGATCGGCCCCATGAATCGACGGTTTCCGCGCCGTCGAAATCGCGTTCGGGAAGGTCGATCAGCGGCTCGAGACTTTCGAACGTGCCATCTTGCCCGCCCCGCCGCCACCCGCCGACTAGTTGTGCGGCGCTGTGTACGCCTGCCGGGCCAACCCTGCAAGCCATTGCACGGAAACAGGTCATGCACCCGTAGCGTTGGCTACGGACTCCTGTGCCTGCTGGCCATCGCGGCCGGCTGCGGCACGGCCGGGGACGAGTCTCCCGGTGGGGCGCTCTCCGCGGGTACGACGGACGCCACGGGTGTGGCTGCCGATCCGGCCGTTCCGATCGTGCTGACCGACGTCACGGCGGAGGCAGGGATCCGGTTCACCCACAACACCGGGGCGTTCGGCGAGAAGTACCTTCCGGAGACGCTCGGCGCCGGCGCGATCTGGCTGGACGCGAACGGAGACGGGAGGCAGGACCTGCTGCTGGTCAACTCGACCGACTGGCCGGGGCGGGGAGCCGGCACCCCGCCCGCGTTGTACCGCAACGACGGCGGCTGGTCCTTCACCGACGTCACCCGCGGGTCCGGCCTGGATGATCCGATATACGGCATCGGCGGCGCGGCGGCCGACTACGACAACGACGGGCACGTCGATCTCTACCTCACCGCGCTGGGGCCGAACCGCCTGTACAAGGGGGCGGGAGACGGCACTTTCGACGATGTGACCTCCGTCGCCGGCGTCGGCGATCCCGGGTTCTCCACGAGCGCCCTCTGGTTCGACCACGACCGCGACGGGCATCTGGATCTGTTCGTCGCGAACTACGTCGAGTGGACGGCGGAGACGGACCTGTTCTGCACGCTCGATGGCGAGACCAAGTCGTACTGCACGCCTGAGTCCTACTCCGGGCAGAGCGCCACGCTCTACCGCAACCGCGGCGACGGCACGTTCGAGGACGTGACGGCGGCGTCCGGGGTGGGGACCCCCTCGGCGAAGGCGCTCGGAGTGGTGATGCTCGACACCGACGCGGACGGCTGGATGGATCTGTTCGTGGCCAACGACACCCAGCCGAACCAGTTGTTCCGCAACCGGGGGGACGGCACCTTCGAGGACATCGCGGTCACCGCGGCCGTGGCCTTCAGCGAGACCGGGGTGGCGCGCGCCGGCATGGGGGCCGATGCCGCCGACTACGACGACTCCGGGCTCCCGGGCCTCGTGATCGGCAACTTCTCGAACGAGATGCTGGCCCTGTACCACAACGAGGGAAACGGGCTGTTCATCGACGAGGCGCCGCGTTCGCCGCTCGGCCGGGCGACGCTGCTGACGCTGACGTTCGGCTGCTTCTTCTTCGACGCCGACCTCGATGGGCAGCTTGACATCTTCGCCGCGAACGGACACGTCGCCGACGACGTGGGGCGGGTCCAGACGCGCGTCAGTCACGCCCAGCGCCCGCAACTGTTCCGCAACCTCGGCGGGGGGCGCTTCGAGGAGGTGACTGGTTCCGGCGGGGGGCTGGCGACCCCGCTGGTGGGGCGTGGTGCGGCATACGCGGACGCGGACGGCGATGGCGACCTCGACGTGGTCGTCACCGCCAACGGCGGGGCGCCGAGGTTGCTGCGCAACGATACGGCGGGGCAGGGCGTGCTGCGGGTCGAGCTGGTCGGAACCGCCGCCAACCGCGACGGGATCGGAGCGCGCGTCGAGGTGACGGCGGCGGGCGAGACTCGCTGGCGGCGCGTGCGGACCGGCTCGAGCTACGCCTCGCAGAGCGAGCTGCCGGTGTCCTTCGGGCTCGGCGGCGCGGCGCGCGTCGACGCGGTGCGCGTGGTGTGGCCCGGGGGAGGCGTCGACGAGGCGGGTCCGCTGGAGGCCAATCGGCGAATCACCATCGAGGAAGGAGCCGGGATCGTCGACGCGGGTCCCATCGAGCGATGATTGCAGGTACCGACGCGTTGGTCCAGGTCTTCTTTCGTCGCAGGCCCCTGCCGCCAGGCCCGCCGTGGATCCGCAGTCTGACCGTCCGCGTGCTGGCCCTGCTGCTGGCCGGGGCTGCGGCCGACGCCTCCGGGCAGCCGGTGGTGTCCGCCGTGCGGGTCGACGAGCCGCCGAGCATCGACGGACAGCTCGCCGACGACGTCTGGCGTCGAGCCGCGCGGCTCTCCACCTTCGTGCAGACCGCCCCGGTGGAGGGGGCCGACCCCACCGAGTCGACGGACGTTTACCTGGCCTACGACGGCGAGAACCTCTACGTCGGCATCCGCGCGCGCTATGCCGACACGGGCCTGATGCGCGCCAACCGTGCCGACCGGGACCAGATCGCGGAGGACGACACCGTCTCGCTGTTCTTCGATCCGTTCCGCGACCGGCAGCGGGCGTACCAGTTCACCGTCAACGGCTTCGGCGTGCAGGGGGACGCCATCCTGAATTCGACCGGCCTGCGCAACCGGACGCAGCGGCGGGCCCTCGGCTCGCAGGGCAGAGGCTCGTCGGACACGCCTCCCAACGGCATTCCGGAAGGGGACATCTCCTGGGACGCGCTCTTCGTCTCGGCCGGGGGGCCGTCGGAGGACGGCTGGACCGCGGAGCTGGCGATTCCGTTCAAGAGCCTCCGCTACCCGCCGATCGACGAGGGGGAGACGCACCGCTGGGGGTTCCAGATCTCGCGGGCGATCCAGGGGAAGGACGAGACGGTCGTCTGGTCCCCGGTCTCACGGAACATCCCGCAGTTCCTGGCCCAGATGGGGGTGCTCGAGGGGCTGGCCGATCTGTCGACCAGCCGCAACCTGGAGATCCTGCCGACGGTCACCGCCTTTCGCCTCGGTGCGCTCGATGCCGCCGGCGCGTTCGTGGAAGACGACGTCGCTGAGGCGGGGCTGAACCTGAAGTACGGCATCTCGTCCGACCTGACCGCCGACTTCACGGTCAACCCCGACTTCTCGCAGATCGAGTCGGACCTGCCGCAGATCGACGTCAACCAGCGTTTTCCGCTCTTCTACCCCGAGCTGCGGCCGTTCTTCCTGGAGGGCCAGGAGATCTTCAACGTCTTCGCCCCGATCACGCCCATCCATACCCGGACCATCGTCGATCCGCGCTACGGCGGCAAGGTGAGCGGCAAGGTGGGCCGCAGCTCGGTCGGCGTCCTCTTCGCCGACGACGAGGCCCCGGGGAAGCGGGACGATCCGGCGGACCCGGCGTTCGGCCGGACCGCCAACGTCGCCATCGGCCGGGCGCGCTTCGACCTGTACCCGGAGTCGTTCGTCGGCGCAACGATGACGAACCGCGACTTCATGGACAGTTACAGCCGGATGCTCGCGTTCGATTCCAACATGCGCCTGGGCGCCACCAACCGCTGGAACGTCTTCCTGTCGCGGTCGTGGCACCGCGACGAGCAGGGAATCGAGCGCCAGGGCGAGACGATGGGGACGTTCTTCAATCACGTGGGGCGGAACGTGAACTTCTCCGCCTTCTACGGCGGCACCAGCCCCGACTTCCGCATCGACACCGGCTTCGTGCGACGGGTCGACGACAAGCGCATGTTCACGAACCTGGCCTACCGCTGGTGGCCGGAGCACTGGCTGGTCAACTGGGGGCCGCGCGTGAGGTACGGGCGGAACTACTCGTACGACGATGTGCTGATGGACGAGACGGTCGGCACCGGGCTCGACTTCACCTTTGCGCGGAACGTGAGGCTGGGCCTGAGCGCGGAGCGGGCACTCGAACGCTACGGGGGCATAGACTTCTGGAAGTGGAACCACGGCGTCGACTTCGACGTCAACGCCAACCGGCGCGTCGCGCTGGTGGGCAGCTTCTCCTGGGGCGAGTCGATCCGCTACGGCGGGATGCCGTTCCTCGGGCGCGGCCGTCTCGGCAGCCTGACCGCGATCTTCCGGCCGGTCTCGCGGCTGCAGTCGCAGTTGAACGTCGAGTTGAGCCGCCTGGAGGATCCCCGGACGAGGACGCTCGTGTTCGACATTCAGGTGTTGCGCGCGCTGACGACGTTCCAGTTCACAGAACGCCTCCTGCTCCGCAACATCATGGAGCACAACTCGTTCGACCGGACGCTCGACGGCAACCTGCTGATGACCTACCGCGTCAACTCCGGGACGGTGTTCTACCTGGGCTACGACGGTCACTACCGGCAGGACGACCGGCTGAATCCGCTGGACCCGATGCGGTTCCTCACCCCACGCTACCGCCGGACCAACCGCGCGATCTTCATGAAGATCGCGTACCTGTTCCGGTACTGAGCGGCTACCGCCGTGCCGACCCCGGCGCCTCCGTCGGGGCGACGGGGGCCGCGCCCGGAGGCGACGGGGGAGTGCTGTCGGGAAACGGCAGCATGTAGTGGGTCCGGGACCGGACCTCCGCTCCCTCGCGCGCCACCTCCACCCGCAGCCGGCGGGTCCGCCGCGTCTCGTCGGGGTTCGACGAGTAGAAGCCGAGCACGTAGTAGTCGCTCGTCTGGGCGTCGATCTCGGTGAACGCCTCGCGGAAGGTGTTGCGGTTGACCACCGCGATCCCGCCGGTCAGCTCCGCCAGCGTCCGCAGCGACGAGTGCTGCTTCCGGATGTGCTCGTTCCACTCGGTGGTCCGCAGGTCGAAGTCGAGATCGGGGATGGTGGTGAGCCCGCGAACGTCGATGGTGTAGAACGAGACGTTGGCGCGGTTGGCTTCGTCGATCAGCAGCAGCAGCTCGTTGTGCAGCTCGGAGTCGCTGAACACCTCGCCGAACGCGTCGACCGTCGCGAACTGATCGAGGGCCGGCTCGTCGAACTCCGGCAGGTCGACACCGTCGAAGAAGCCCACCTCCTGCATCGACTCGATGCGCGCGTTGACGCGGCTGTCGTCGAACGGATTGAAGTTGTAGCCGGCGCTGACGTACAGGAAGACCTTGCGGCGGTGCCGGATCTGCTCGAGCCCGCGCACGGTCTCCCGCGCCGTCTTGAACGCGACGTGCGCCCGCCAGCGCGACTCGCCGAGCGACGAGAGCTGCGTCGCGCGCTCGATGAGCTGGCGCGGGTCGAACGCCTCGCCCACGGCCCGGTCGATGGCGCGCAGCCGGTTCCGGTCGCTCGTCATCTGCACGCGGATGGCCGACTTGCCGCTCGAGATGATGCCGAACTCGTCACCCTCGTGGAGCAGCGTCTCCGGCAGCAGATCCATCACGCGATGGATCAACGGCGTGTCCGGCGGACGGATGTGCAGGTCGTCGATGAAGATGACGAAGATCCGGCCCGGCGTCGCCAACCCCGGCTGCATGGTCCGCCCGGGCAGGATGATCCCCTCCTGCACCGGCGGCGGCGGAAGCAACTGGTTGAAGACCCGTCCGCCGTGCACCAGGACGAGCGACGCGAGCCGCTGCGGCACGCCGTCCTCGTAGATGGTGAAGTCGCCGCGGGTCAGGTCGGGAATGAACTGGCCGTCACCGTCGCGGACTATGACGTCGGTGGTCACCAGGGTGACGCCCGACCGGAACACAGGCGGCGGTTGCGCTTCGGCCGCCCCGACAGCGAGCAGCGCGACGGCGAGTGCGGCCTTCCATCCGGTTCTCAGTGACATGTCCCGCAGTATAGCCCGGCAACCGGCGCCCGCGGCTCCGGTTTGGCCTCGACCGAGTCTGCCCGTCTGTCCTGCGCGTGCCGCGCAGCCGCCCGGCGCGCGTGCGGAGCCCCTCGGCTCCCGGCGTTCAGTTGGATCGGATCCTGAAGGCTCCCGGCGCGTGGTTTCGACCCTCTTGCGCGGGATCGGTGCGGGCACTACAATCGCGGGCAGTAGGTAGCGTCGGCCGTACAGGCCGAAAGCCTGAACGGTTAGACGTAGAACCACGGCGATTCGTTTCCGTTCGATCGCGAGGTACTCATGTCGCACGCGTTCAGGCAACGATCTCGTTTCGCGCTCCGCACTTCAGCCGCGCTCTGCGCGGCTCTGTTGTGTACCGGCGGTGCGTCCGCGCAGCAGCTCGGCGGCATCTCCGGTCAAGTGACCGACAATACCGGGGGCGTGCTGCCCGGCGTCACCGTGGAGGTGACCTCTCCCGCGCTCGGCGCGCCGCAGGTGTCGTTCACCGACGGCTCCGGGCTCTACAGCGTGGTGCAGCTCCCGCTCGGGGACTACACCGTCACGTTCACGCTGCCCGGCTTCTCCACGGTCGTCCGCGACGGAATCACGATCGGCGCCGGATTCACGGCGACGATCGACGCCCAGATGGCCGTCGGGTCGGTCGAGGAGACGATTACCGTCACCGGCGAGGCGCCGGTGGTCGACGTGCAGACCGTCCGCCAGCAGGCGGTGCTCGACACCGAGGAGCTCGATGTCCTGCCGGTGGGCAACTACGGGCTGCAGACCATCGCCCAGGTGACTCCCGGGTTCACCGAGGACCGGGCGGACGTCGGCGGCACCCGCGATACGTGGTCGGCACAGGGGGCCTACCGTTTCTATCACGGCAAGCCGGGCACCCGGGCGTCGTTCAACGGCTTCCGGAACCAGTACTACATCGGCACCGCGTCCGGCTCCGGCTACATCACCAACTCCGACACCATCGGGGAGATGCAGGTCGAGATTGCCGGCATGGGGGCCGAGAACGGCTCGGGCAGCACCACGATCAACGCGATCCCGCGCGAGGGGAGCAATACCTTTACCTCCTCCATCAACACGAAGTATTCCGGCGGCGGCATGCAGTCGGAGAACCTGACGCCCGAGCTGAGGGAGTTCGGCATCGAGCCGCCGCAGATGGTCAACATCTGGCGCGCCGCCGGGACCATCGGCGGCCCGATCGTGCGGGACAAGGCTTGGTATTACGGCTCCATCGCGCGCTGGGGCCGTCGCATCCAGCCGCCGGGCGGCTTCTTCAACGCCCTGCAGGGCCACAACGAGTTCGGGCTGGCGGGGGCCGCGTTCCCCGACCCCCGCATGGCCGGTCCGCACGAGATCGAGGACCCGTTCGGTCTCCGCGGCGGACCCGGCGCAGCCGGCTTCTACAACACGCGGACCATCTTCCACGAGCGTGACCCCAGCCGTCCGGCTTTCGACTACGACTGGAACCGGACGCACGCCGTCCGCCTGACCTGGCAGGCGGCCGAGCGGCACCGCTTCGCGAGCTTCCTCGACATCCAGAAGGACTGCCGCTGCACCACCGGCTACACCGGCCAGTTCGCCATCGAGAACGAGAACGGGTGGGACATGTGGCCCAACGGCGTCGTCCAGGGCTCCTGGACGTCGCCCGTCACCACGCGCCTGCTGCTCGAGGCGGGCGGCGGCTGGCAGACGGCCAACTGGGTCAACTTCCCGGCCACCGGCGTCGTCGACGGCCAGGACCGTCACATCCGCGACGCGGCCACCGGCTACCGCTGGGGGGCGCCGATCCTGAACATCGCGCCGCGCGCGCGGACCGGCCGGAGCATGGAGTACTTCCGGATGTCGTACGTCACCGGCTCGCACAACTTCCGGGTCGGCCTGACGCTGGAGCAGGCGTTCAACGACGAGGAACGCACCACCGCCCACCAGGACACGCTGTGGTGGCTACTGTTCAACGGCGATCCGCTGCGCCTCTACTACTACGCGCAACCGTACTTCCAGCAGGAACGGATGCACTCGGAGCTGGGCCTCTACGTTCAGGATTCGTGGACGGTCGGGAACCTCACGTTGACCGGCGGCATACGGACCGACTACGTCTCGATGGGCTTCCCGGCGTCCGAGTTGGATGCCGGACCCTTCGTGCCGTCGCGGACGGTGCCGGCGCTGTCCGGCGTGCCGGACTGGACCGACGTCAACCCGCGCGGCGGCATCAGCTACGACCT
Organism: Vicinamibacterales bacterium; assembly: GCA_958296065.1. GTDB lineage: Bacteria > Acidobacteriota > Vicinamibacteria > Vicinamibacterales > UBA8438 > WTFV01. The sequence goes on from CATQHX010000083.1 coordinate 14,174, forward strand.
GACAGGCGACGGCCGGACGGCGTTGAAGGTATCGATGGGCCGCTTCAACGAGTTGACGCGAAGCCGGCTGACCCGCGAGTTCCACCCGTTCACCTCGTCGGTCTCGTCGGCGTGGCGGGCCTGGCAGGACGTCAACCAGAACTGGATTCCGGACTGCGACACGCGGGACTTCACGCCGAACGGCGAGTGCGGCGCCATCGACAACGTCAACTACGGCCAGTTCCCGGATCTGGGTCCGGAGGACTACGTCTTCGGCAACCTGGAGGGGTGCTCGGAAGCGAGTCCGGAAGCCTGTCCCGCCACGACGTTTGACCCGGACGTCCTGTACGACAACCGGCCCTACACCTGGGACTTCCTGGCCGAGATGCAGCGCGAGCTGCTGACCGGGCTGTCGGTCAGCGCCGGCTACAACCGCAACTGGTCCGGTGGCTACTGGGTGTCGGACAACCTGCTCACCAGCCCTTCGGACTACGACGAGTACTGCATCTCGGCCCCGTCGGGCGGGCGGCTGTTCGACGTGGTCGGCGACCTTTCGCCGGGCCAGACGCTCTGCGGCTACTACGACGTCCGGCCGGATTTGTTCGGTCAGAGCAAGCGGCTGGTGACGCTCGCCGACAAGTACGGCAACCAGACGCGCGTCTGGAACGGCTTCGTCTTCTCGGTGGATGGCCGCCTGCCGAACGGCATTCGCGTGACCGGCGGTCTCGACCTCGGGACGCAGACGATCAACAACTGCTTCACCGTGGACGAGCCGAACCAGCCGCGCGACCTGTTCAACGCCCTGCCGGCGGGCGGTCCGAACTGCACCCACACGCACTCGTGGGGCAACCTGGCGGACTTCCGCATGCACGGCGACATCCCGCTGCCGTCCGACTTCACGTTGAGCTGGATCTACAAGAACACGCCGGGGACGCCGATCAACGCCCTCGGCGACTTCACCAACGCCGATATCCACTGCTGGGCGGACGGCAACGGCAACTGCGATCCGACCAGCGCGCGGACCGGTTTCTCCGGCAGCTCCACCCGGACGCTGGCGATCACCGCGCCGAACCAGTACTTCACCAAGCGGTTCACGCAGCTCGACCTGCGGTTCCTGCGGACGTTCAACCTGGGTGACGTGCGACTCGACACCAGCATCGACCTCTACAACGCGATGAACTCCAACTCGGTGCAGTCCATCGAGAACACCATCGGCATAGCGTTTGGCCGGCCGATCACCGTGCTCGACGCGCGGGTGTTGCAGGTGTACGCGAACCTGCGCTTCTAGGAGCTTGCGCCGCGGAACGCAGCGAAGCGAAGTGCTGAGGCGCAGGGGCATGGAGCGGGGGGGATGGGCCGAAACGCCGAGCCGGCGAGGCGTTTCGGGGCGCCAGGCTCCCAGCGTTCGCATGCTGCCGAGAGGAGGAAGACCATGATTGCGAAGACGAGCTGGAAGCGGGTGACGGCGCTGGTGCTGGCGTTGCTGATTGCGCATGCGCCGTCGGCGTTCGCGGGACGTCTGCTGGACTCGGCCATGGAGGCCGCGGCGGAGGTGACCGCTCGACAGGTGCCCTCGGACGATGAGGCGGCGATTGCAGGGGCGCTCGGGCGTTCGGGCAAGGCCCGGGCCGCGGTCGCGCAGGCCCCGGAGGGGCAGGGCGACGGTGGTCGGGGAGCGGGCAGAATGTGGGCGCTGATCGGCGTCGGCGTGGCGCTCAGCCTGATCATGATGAAGGTCGACCTCGCGGTCGAGGATTCGACGCCGTCGACGCGCCGCGAGCGCCGGGACGGCTGCACGCTGTTCTGTTCCTGATACGGACTCCCGCCGGGCGGCCGTGCGATGCGGCCGTCCGGCGGAGCGACCCCGCCCGCGCGCGGCCCCCGGTTGCGTGCAGCCGGCAGTCAGCAGTGGAAGGCGTAGCATCAGCCGCAGCCGAATCGTGTGCTCGCATGGCGTCCCGTCGTACTCGCAGGACGGGCACCAGACCGATTCCCCCGCTTCGCGGCGTTTCCGGTCTCGTGGCGCTGCTGTTCCTGGCCGGCGCCGCCATGACGTGCGGGGCGGGCGCGGGCTCGTCGCCCGGGGAGTCCTCGGGGAGCCGGGCGGTCGACCGCTCCGCGGCCGAGGAAGGCGGTGAGCTGTTCGTCGACCGGGCGGCGGAGGCCGGTCTCGACTTCATGCACTTCAACGGAGCGTCCGGCCGCTTCTACTACCCGGAGATCCTGCCTCCCGGGGTGGCGCTCCTCGATTACGACAACGACGGCGACCTCGACGCCTACCTGGTCCAGAGCGGCACGCTCGGCGCGGCGGCGACGTCGGATGGGCCGCAGCCGGTCGGCCGCACGCCTTCCGGCGGACGCCTGTTCCGGAACGATTTGGTGACGGGGCCCGACGGCCACGCGGTGCTCCGTTTTACGGACGTGACCGCCGCCAGCGGCATCGACGCCGACGGCTACGGCCTGGGCGTGGCGGCGGGGGACTACGACAACGACGGTCTTGTCGATCTCTATCTGACCAATTTCGGTCCAGCCCGCCTATATCGGAACAACGGCGACAGAACGTTTGCCGACGCGACTGCGGAGAGCGGTCTGGCGCGGGCGGCGGGGTTTGGCGTCTCCGCCGCGTTCGTCGACTACGACCGGGACGGCTGGCTGGACCTGTACGTCGGCCACAACGTCGACTACGGCCTGGACGCCGCCGCCGAGTGCCCGAACCAGGCGGGGGTGCGCGACTACTGTCCGCCGCAGGTGTACGGGGGGATGCCGGATCGCCTCTATCGCAACCAGGGGCGCGGCCGTTTCACGGACGTGAGCGACACGGCGCTCGCGGGTGGCCGCTTCGGCCCGGCGCTCGGCGTCGTGGCGGCCGACTTCGACGGCGACGGCTGGCTCGACATCTACGTGGCCAACGACGGGACCGAGAACATCCTCTGGATGAACCGCGGCGACGGCACGTTCCGCGACACGGCGCTTGCGTCCGGGGCCGCGGTGAGCGATCTCGGCGTGCCGGAAGCGAGCATGGGAGTCGACGCCGGGGACTTCGACAACGACGGCGACGAGGACCTCTTCATGACGCATCTGATGCGGGAGGGGAACAACCTGTACGTCAACGACGGCACGGGCCGCTTCGCCGACCGCA